>NZ_CAJHBI010000010.1 GCF_904846605.1 Psychrobacter sp. 72-O-c | reverse complement strand
AATAAGGAGACGTTGGCGAGCTCTGGGGTTACTCTCGGTCTTCGAGAGTTTGCCAAAGTCATGATCTTTTAGGGTATATGTTGGTATAGTCATAGCTGAATTATACTATATATTATGGGTTTGGTATCACTTTTGCAAACTTAATCGCCATAGTCCTATCCTATTATTATTGTTGACTGCTTGATAAATACAATAGGCTTTACTGACTTATTAATAAAGGGCTATTGAGTATCTAAAGCATCAAAACCTTTGACCACATCATCAATCTGTTTTAGCTGCTGCAAAAACGGCTCTAATTGACTCATGCGTAGCGCACAAGGGCCATCGCATTTTGCGATCTCAGGATTGGGATGCGCCTCTAAAAACAGACCTGCCAAGCCAGTTGCCATACCAGCGCGCGCTAGAGTAGCAATCTGTTCACGGCGTCCGCCAGCGCTATCACTACGCCCTCCTGGTTGCTGCAAGCTATGGGTCACATCAAAGAATACAGGCACATTCATCTGCTTCATAGTGTCAAAGCCGAGCATATCAACGACCAAATTATTGTAACCAAAGGCGCTACCACGCTCGCATAAGATCAGCTTATCATTACCGGCTTCAAGACATTTATTAACGATATGACGCATTTCATGCGGCGCTAAGAACTGGGCTTTTTTAATATTAATAATCGCGCCAGTCTTGGCCATAGCTTCTACCAAATCGCTCTGTCTTGATAAGAACGCCGGCAACTGAATAACATCAGCAACTTCTGCCACTGGCGCAGCTTGATACGGCTCATGAACGTCAGTGATAATCGGTACTTGATACTTCTCTTTGATTTGCCCTAGCCAGTCAACACCTTTTTCTAAACCAGGCCCACGAAATGAGTGCAAGCTTGAGCGATTGGCTTTATCAAAGCTGGCCTTAAAGACATAACCAATACCCAAACGCTGACAGATATCGATATATTGCTCAGCGATTTCGAACGCCATCTCTTTGGATTCTAAAACGTTCATACCACCAAACAATACAAATGGCTGGTCATTACCGATGTTTATAGTGTTGCCATTATTACTATCGAGCTGAATATGCGATTGTGCGGTTAATAAGTTGTCCATGATGAATAGGCATCCTGTTTATTGTTATCAATTATGTTAACCATATTGTAACTGATAGTGTGACTAAAAAAAGTGCACGAATGCAATTAGCTACGTTCAATAACAATCTGCACGGAAACAAGATCCTTTATTTACAGAAGCTCTATTCAAAAGCCAGAGATAAAATCTGTATCCAAAAGCCAGATATAAAAAAAGACCAATCCGTAGATTAGTCTTTTTTTTCACGTCAAACAGTGTAGAAGCTCAAACAGCTATTTATTCTAGCTACTTCTTTTCATTTTCTATCTATTTCTTTTCACTATAAGTTTTCGCGGCTTTTACGAAGCTATTAAACAGCGGATGACCGCCACGTGGTGAGCTGGTGAACTCAGGATGGAACTGTACCGCGATAAACCAAGGATGATCTGCAAGCTCAACCGACTCCACCAAATGCTGCTTGGCAGAATAGCCTGATACAACCATTCCTGCTTGCTCTAAAGGCTCGATATAGCGGTTATTCATCTCATAACGATGGCGATGGCGCTCAGTGATGGTGCTGGCACCATATATTTGGCTAAGTTTACTCCCAGAGACCAGCTCTGCTTGCTGCGCGCCTAAACGCATGGTACCGCCAAGGTCTGAGTCATCGCTGCGAATTTGTAGCTCGCCGCGCTCATCCAACCATTCGGTAATCAGGCCAATGATAGGTTCAGCAGTCTTACGATCAAATTCAGAAGAGTTGGCATCGATATTGAGTACATTACGAGCGTATTCAATCACTGCCAGCTGCATACCCAGGCAGATGCCTAAATAGGGAACTTTGTTTTCGCGGGCATAAGTAATGGCTTTTATTTTGCCCATCGTCCCGCGCTCACCGAAGCCACCTGGTACTAAGATAGCATCGGCATCATTCAGTTGCGCAAATAAAGCATCATCACTTTCTAAGAGCTCAGCATCAATATAATCAATCTTGACCGCCGCTTTATGAGTGATACCTGCATGTAGCAACGCTTCATTGATAGACTTATAAGCATCAGGTAGCTCAACGTATTTACCTACCATTGCGACCGTTACGGTCGACTCGGGATTGAGCTGTGCTTCAACCACTTTATCCCAATCACTCAAATCCGCCTCAGGTAAATCCAGCCCAAAACGTTCACAAACCAGATCATCAAGGTCTTGCTCATAAAGGGTGCGCGGTATTTGATAGATGCTTTGAGCATCTTCACACATGATGACTGCACGCTCTTCTACGTTGGTGAATAGCGAAATTTTACGGCGATTATCAAGTGAGATATGATGTTCAGAGCGGCAAATCAGGATATCAGGTTGCAGACCAATAGAACGCAGCTCTTTAACCGAATGCTGGGTAGGCTTAGTTTTGGTTTCACCAGCACTGGCAATATAGGGAACCAGTGTTAAATGCATGAGCATGGCATTGTTACGACCTAGCTCTACCTGCATTTGGCGTACCGCTTCCATAAAGGGTAACGACTCGATATCACCAACCGTACCGCCAATCTCGATAATGGCGATATCATAACCTTCACCACTGGCTATAATTTTGCTCTTAATCTCATCGGTAATGTGCGGAATAACCTGTACCGTACCACCAAGGTACTCACCGCGGCGCTCTTTATTAAGGACATTCTGATAAATGCGACCACTGGTAAAGTTATTACTCTTACTCATTTTTGAGTGGCGCAAAAAGCGCTCGTAATAGCCCAAATCCAGATCGGTCTCCGCGCCATCTTCGGTGACGAAAACTTCACCATGTTGAAACGGACTCATAGTGCCTGGATCGACGTTAATATACGGATCCATCTTGGTCATGGTCACGTTCACACCGCGCGCTTCAAGGATCGCAGCAAGAGAGGCTGCGGTAATACCTTTTCCTAGTGAGGACACTACCCCACCGGTCACAAATATAAACTTGGTCATAGTACTCTGTCGGTAATTGGTAAAGAAGGATTTTACTAAAAATACGTCACAAAATATAGGGCAAAAGCACAAACTCTCTGAAACTCTTTGTTTTTAGTGTTTTCTTATGATGACAAATTAATTGTTTTAAATATTTTATAACAAAAAAGACTCACCCCGAAGGATGAGTCTTTTAGCATACTGTCTATACAGGGTATTGATTTAGAATTTGTATTCTAGACCGCCACCGATAGCCAAGACACTAGCATCACCACGTGCGCGAACTAATTCAGTAGTATCGTCATCATTGTCTCTCACAACTAACAGACCATTTTCTAAATCTGCTGAGTTATTACCAATATAGGCATGGGCAATAATGTTCTTCTTAAACATATATTTTCCACCTAATACCACTTGATCTGAATCATTACCATCAAGACCACCTAAGTTCTTCGTATTGTCATACTGCAGATAAATAGAAGCTGGCTTAGCAAAGTTAGTGAGACCCATCTCAGCACTTACTACTAAACCTTTCTCTTCATCATCACTAGAATCGAAGTCTACTTGTTGATACAGAGCACCTAAAGTGACAGGATAAGCAACATACTTGGATAGATCGACACTAGCGCTACCACGGAGAATTTCACCGCTAGTACTCATATCTTTGTCATAAGCCACACCAGCAGTGAAGCCAGTACCTTGATCAAACATCAAAGATGCACCAAAGCCACTGTCACGATCATTGCTGTCAGATACAAAGCTTTCGTCAGCACTGTACTGTAGCGCAAGCTCTAATGGTAAATCGTTGTATTTAGGCGCAATCCATACGATGGAATTGTTAACACGTCCACCATCGGTCAGGGTTAAAGCCTCACTGAGCGTGTCGTTGTTATCGCCATCAAGACTACTAGAGCCAATATTATCCCAATAACCCGCATTGACGCTTACGTTATTTATATAATCAGTCACTGAATAGTTGCGACCGAAACGAAATTCGCCGTAGTCTTTATTCTTTAGACCCAGATAGGTATCACGGCTTTTAAAACCGATGTTGCTGCTACCACTGTCATCAATCTTAATGCCATACTCTAATTGATAAATGACATCAGTATTGGCTGTTATTGCTTCAGACCCTTTAAAACCTAAGCGTGAAGAGTGTGAGCTGACTTGTACTGAACTGTTATCTTCGTTGACATTGATAGTGTCATTGGGTAAGTCCATAGACTGGCGATCGAGTTCAGCGTCGACATAGTTGGCGGTAACGAATGCTTTACCATAGACAGTCGGTGCTGCTTGAACTGTAGATACTGATAAAGCCGCGATTGCTGAGGCTAAAAATAGTTTTTTCATGGGATATCTCCACTTCACAATGTCAGTAATGATTTAGCCAAGATTAGCTGGTGCTCATAATAGTATCGTTACAAATCCTCAAAGATATAATGTGTAACGTGTTACTGGGCTCGGTCAGACATGAATATAGCAAATTTATATTACCGTAAGATGAAAAAATCCAAAACTTACATGACCGTAACTATCAACATAACGACCGTTTCAGTTTGGATTTTCGTTTTTTTACCACGCAACAAAAAAGACTCACCCCGAAGGATGAGTCTTTTAGCATACTAGCTATATAATAGCTGGTACTAGATTGATACTAGAACAAGTATTCTATACCAGCACCGATAGCCAATACGCTAGCATCGCCACGTGCGCGAACTGATACAAGGCTATCGTCAACCTCTTCACCTCTAACAACGAAAGTATTGTTATCTAAGTCAGCAGAGTTGTAACCAGCATAAGCATGAGCCATGAGGTTCTTCTTGAACATATATTCGCCACCTAAGACGATTTGATCCGAATCATTACCATTTAAGCCACTTAAGCTGTCAGTTGCATTGTACTGAAGATAAACAGCAGCTGGCTTAGCAAAATTGCTCAAACCCATCTTAGCACTTACGACTAAACCGTCTTCCGTGCCAGCTCCGTCATAATCAGCTTCTTGATATAGCGCACCTAATGTTACAGGATAAGCAACATATTTGCTCAAATCAACAGTTGCGCTACCACGGACGATATCACCAGCGATACTCATGTCTTTGTCCATAGCGATACCAGCAGTAAAGCCGTTGCCTGGGTTATACATCAACGAAGCACCATAACCATTATCACGGTCATCGCTGAAGCTCTCGTCAGCACCATACTGTAGGGCTAGCTCTAATGGTAGGTTATTATATTTAGGCGCTTGCCATACGATAGAATTATTAACACGGCCACCATCAGTCAGAGTCAAAGCTTCAGCAATGGTGCCGCCGTTAAGAGAGCTGGCGCCAAGATTGTCCCAAAACCCTTCAGTAACGGTTACGTTGTTAATATAATCAGAAACTGAATAGTTACGACCGAAGCGGAACTGACCTAAGTCTTTGTTGTCTAGACCAAGATAAGTATCACGGCTTTTAAAACCAACGTTATCATCGGTGCCATCGATACGGATGCCATACTCTAATTGATAAATCACATCAGTATTCGCTGTCATCGCTTCAGAACCTTTGAAGCCTAAACGTGAAATATTTGAGTTAACTTGTAACGAATCACTCTCATTATCAACTCTTTCAAAAGGGGCGTCCATAGCTTGAACATCTAGGTCAGCGTTGACATAGTCAGTAGTAACGAATGCTTTACCATAAACCATTGGTGCTGCGTTGGCAGCAGATACTGATAAAGCAGCGATTGCTGTAGCTAAAAGTAATTTTTTCATGGGGGTATCTCCACTTTACAATTTTAGTAATGAGCTAGCTATGATTAGCTGGTGCCCATAATGGTATCGTCACAAATCCTCAAAGATATAATGTGTAACTGGCTACCGAGATTAGTCAGAAACAAGTGTGGCGAAGTTCTATTACCGTAAGAGGAGAAAAACTATGGCTTACATAATTGGGATCGATAAGGTAACTATTATGTAAACTCAGGTCTTTAGCGCTCTATTGTGTAACATCCGTTACCAAACTCATACTTCAGCTACAAGCATAACAACTTTGACATAATTTGCAACATGTTTTTCAAACTTTCATAATCACGCCCATTAAAAATATCATGCAGAATAAATTACAGTCAGTATCAAAGAGTTATGAATATACGGGCACAAAAAAACACCACTATCCGCTAGAGCAGGCAGTGGTGTTACTTATAAAGCTGATTAGTAGAACTATGGAGACTACTTATTTTGGATAATTTATGTTACTAAATTATCCAACGATCAACTAGTAATCAACTGACCCTCGTTCGTAACTATGTCTATGAATAGAGTCTAATTACCAGTACTGTATCCGTAGCATAATCGAGTCATAATCAGAACAATCTAAGCACTGGCTTTTAAATCGAGGCGTGCTTGATGTAATAGTGGCTCAGTATAACCGCTAGGTTGAGTACGACCCTTAAAGATCAGATCACAAGCTGCTTTGAATGCGTATGAGTTCGCTAAGTCAGTAGCCATAGGCTGATAATCAGGATCATCAGCGTTCTGCTCGTCGACGACTTTGGCCATGCGCTGCATTGTATCTGTCACTTGCTGCTCGCTGACAACAGCGTGATGTAACCAGTTGGTGATATGTTGGCTTGAAATACGTAAGGTCGCACGATCTTCCATAAGACCGACATCATTGATATCTGGCACTTTTGAGCAGCCGACGCCTTGATTCACCCAGCGTACCACGTAACCTAAGATACCTTGAGCATTGTTCTCAAGCTCTTGCTGTTTTTCCTCAGCTGTCCAATTGGTCTCTTTTGCCAATGGAATAGTGAGGATGTCATCTAGGCTTGCACGGTCACGCGATTTTAGGCGGTCTTGAACGTCAGACACGCTCACTTGATGGTAGTGCATACTGTGTAAGGTAGCCCCTGTTGGTGAGGGAACCCAAGCTGTACTAGCACCAGATTTTGGATGGGCGGCTTTAGTGTCCATCATCTCTTTCATTTCATCAGGTTTTGCCCACATGCCTTTACCAATCTGAGCACGACCTTGCAGACCAGTCTCTAGACCAATATCAACATTCCATTGCTCATAAGCAGGCTGCCATGCTTGCGACTTCATCTCACCTTTACGGACAAAGGGTCCGGCATTCATGCTGGTATGCATCTCATCACCCGTACGATCTAAAAAGCCGGTATTGATAAAGATGACCCGCTCTTTGGCTTGACGAATGGCTTCTTTGAGGTTGACCGTCATGCGGCGCTCCTCGTCCATAATGCCAATTTTTAGCGTGTTACGCGGCAGGCTAAGCACATCTTCAGATGCCGCAAATAAATCATTAGCAAATTTAACTTCATCAGGGCCATGCATTTTTGGCTTAACGATATACATTGAGCCTTTGCGTGAGTTCGATAGCTCGTTCTTACCTTTGATGTCGTTTAGGGTCAAGAGTGGGGTAATTAAACTGTCCATAATCCCTTCAAAGATCTCTTCTTGTCCGTCACCGATATCTACTAAGATGGCAGGGTTTTGCATCAAGTGACCCACGTTACGGATTAACAGTAGCGCGCGTCCGGGTAGAGTAAGCGTACCGCCATCTGGCGTGGTGTATTCACGGTCTGGGTTTTGTTTACGCGTGCGGGTTTTGCCACCTTTCTCAAATGTCTCTTGTAAATCGCCATTCATAAGGCCTAGCCAATTGCGATAGACTTCGACCTTCTCTTCGGCATCAACCGCAGCGATTGAGTCTTCACAATCTTGAATGGCAGTAATCGCTGACTCAAGCAGGACATCTTTGATAGAGGCAGGATCGTCTTTACCAATCGGGTTGTTACTATCGATCTGAATCTCAGCGTGCAACTTATTATTTTTAAGCAAAATACCAGAAGGACTATCAGCATCGCCAACATAGCCTACGAATTTAGTGGAATCTTGTAGCTGGGTGCTGCTAGTGCCTTGTGCGAGCTCAAGCTTACCGTCTACCACATTGAAACCAGTCACATCGTTATATGAGCCTGAAGCCAACGCAAAATGCTCATCCAAGAATTTTTTAGCATAGGCCACAACAGCGGCGCCGCGCTTAGGATTATAACCGCCTTTGGCTTCTTGACCCTTATCATCACTGATAACATCAGTACCATACAACGCATCGTATAAGCTGCCCCAGCGCGCGTTAGTCGCATTTAGCGCATAGCGGGCGTTACGTACCGGAACTACCAATTGCGGTCCTGCGATATGAGCAATCTCGTCGTCGACATTGTCTGTGGTTACTGTAAAGTCATCGCCTTCTGGTAACAGATAGCCAATATCTTGTAAGAACGTTTTGTATTTAGGGTAATCAATCGTGCCGTCTTTGGCAGGATGGTCCAAATGCCACTGATCAATCTTGGCTTGCATCTCATCACGGGTAGTTAGTAGTGCCTTATTGCGCGGCGTAAATGCTTTAATAACTTTTTCAAAACCCGACCAATAACTGTCTGAATCAACACCAACTTTAGACAGCACTTCATTTTCAATAAAGTTATAAAGCTGCTCGTCGATTGCAAGAATTCCTTTTTGGATACGATTAACGTGAGAAGACTGGCTCATAGTGGTGTCCTTATATATTCGTAAAATTTATTGGTTTTGGTTTATGTCATTAACAGCTTACATTAATACTGGCTTAATGCATGACATTCAGTCCAAATTTGAATGAGATGCTAAGCAAATTTGACAACTGCCCTGCTGCTACTTGATGGAAACGCTATAACTGGTAGGCTTATAAATTACTATCAGTTAATTATGTGCTACTAGTAGCAACTGATAATGAACGCCACTAAAAGCATGCTGATATCAGTAACACACTAGCTTGATAGCGCTTGCATTTAAAATACTGATGGCTGTCATATTTGGCGGTTTCATTATCTCAAGACATGATTGTAGTGATAAAAAATGCCTTGTATGAAGAATGGTGCTCGTGAAAGTCACTTCAATCTCATTGTGACATTCAGTTATTATCCACTCATTATCTTTGGGAGCAGACCTTATCTACTATTCGCTACCCTCGTCAGCAACTACTAATGATAAGATAACAATAGTAAGATAAAACGCTACAAAAGCAAATCTCATCCTACTATCAAAGAATGAAATAAACAATAAAATGCCATTCATGAAATAAATAGCGTACTTTTATACCCGTGATAGCCTACAGCCCATCTGCCTCTAAAGGTATAATAGGACACCTATGAATAAATGACCTACGAGTAACTATAAACTGTAAGTAATCATTACGAAACAGATTTATGCTTAACTGTTATCTATGGTAGCCAATTTTTTCTATTGCTTTTACTACGATGGTGACAATATCTAATAACAAACCGGTATCTACCGATCGCAGTCTTGCTAATATGGTTATTGTTATCGGTATCATAACGACAGTACGTACCTCTGACCCACCACTACCCTTATTTCAACAAAGACTAAACTATGATGACTACCAGTAATTACGTTAGTAGGACTCCTCCCACAGCAGCCAACCAAAATATAGATACTGACAGAAAGTCTGATATAACTACTGTAGGGAGCAGCGAAAGAGACAGTGTCGATATTGCGCAGCTGCGCACGCCGTTAAAAGTCGATCTATCGCCTATTTATGAATTTTTGGGCGGTCGAACCACACAAGCTTGGGTTGATGCGGCGCTTAGCAATCTTCCATTAATCATTCAAGATCATGCCAACTGCGAAAAGAAGGCGGCAGGCACAGCGATGAATCTAATCTTTCGTTATGAGTTTTCTTATGATCTGCAATGTAAGTTAGCCCAGCTGATACGCGAAGAGATGCTACATTATGAGCAAGTGCTAGGCATTATGAATGAGCGTGGGCAAGACTGGGAATACCTTAGCGCGGGTCGATATGCTAAAGGCATGCTGAAGCACAAGCGCACTTATGAACCTGCAGCGATGGTAGATGTATTAATTATTGGGGCGTTTATTGAGGCGCGATCTTGTGAACGCTTTGCGGCGCTGGCAGAAGTCATTGACGATGAGCGACTGGCTAAATACTATCGTTATCTTCTAAAGTCAGAAAGTCGCCATTTTGAAGATTATCTAGCATTGGCTCAGTCATTATCAGATGACAATATCGATGAGCGCGTGGCACTATTTAGAGAAGTAGAAGCTGAACTGATTGATAGTCCAGACCACGATCTGCGCTTTCATAGCGGCGTACCTGTTGGCTAAACTACTTAATAAAGTGACTGTTTAATAAAGTGACTGTGTGGAATACGTAAAAACAGCAGTGCCTGTGGCATTGCTGTCTTCTAATGCTAATCTGTTTTATTGTACCAATTATCTGATAATTACCTTACCTGACGTTATTTGTTACCTTCAGTTAAGCTACTATCATATTGTTTATGGCCCTTTGCAACATTATGCGGATCATGATCAGCAGTTGTTCGTTCAGCCGCGGCTGGATTAACTTTCTGTAACGCATCGTCAGGCACGATACCTTCGTTATCATCAGCGTCTTTTAACTTATAATTGTTGTCGTTGCCCTCTTGGTCGTCTTCGTCAATGCTATTAACATCTTTTGGCGTATTCATAACATTCCCTTATCATGATGTCTATTAGATCGTTTTAGTCATATATCTGGATTCATTTTTTATGTTTGGCTTTTAAATAATATTCAAATCCAAACTTAATCTTTTTCATCAGAGTTTAAAATACGGGTTTGCGCGTTATCGACACTCGCATAACGATTCATGTCAGTAATACCTTCGCTTTTTGGTGCTTCACTATTAACCGTATTTTCGTTAATGCCTTCATCAAACGGATTACCTTTTTGGTCCCGACGATCTGGCTGTCGAGCCTCGTTATCTCCCTCGTTGACATGCTCTGAACCTACTATGGACTCTTGAAAAGTGTCGGTGCCTTTGTTTACTGTAGTATTTTCTTCTATCTCATCGTCACTATCGTGAAAGCTGTCATTATGCTTCGCTGCTGATTGCTCATTTGACGCTACTGGATCAGTGGTGATATTACCAGCAGTCTCATCACTAGCCGTAGCGGGCGTTTTTGTTAATGCAGGATCTTTAGTTTCCATTATATTATCCTCGAAATAGGTTGCTCTTGAAAGTTGTAGGATCTTTAGAAAAAATTCTTTAAAAGTCTTGAACAGTTGTCGTCGAAAACTAAATATTTGATTTTACTTTACCGTTGAAAGCCAGCTTGCAGATAGCCTTTCTAATGGCTGCTTTTGGATCTGACTGCTTTTAGATTTCATTGCTTTTTTGGCTTAAATCAAGAGCATTTAAGTCGCCGACGTTTTTGCCGCCTGCTGGTAAGTCCTCTTCCTTACGAGGGTCAGAATAGATTTCATCTGTTTCCTGTGAGTCTTGCTGCGGACCGTCTATTTCTGGATCGTGCTTGCGCCCTTCATAGCTGTCTTCTGTATTTTCAGGTTTTAAGGCTGTTCTGTCTTTAACAGGCACTACTTCTTCGTTGTTCGGCCCTTTATGAGTAGTATCTTGGATGGTCATCTCGTGTCCCTCGCATTTATAGACTAAAATTTAAGCGGTTATAATTAGTTGTTGAGTTGATAGTCACGTAAGTTGAATTAGTAGTTAATAAAATTGGATTTCATCATTGCTACTCTTTATCGCTCTACAAGACTGGCATTAATTATAAGCAAGGTATCTGGTACTCCACCAGTGTACTGCCGTATCAATATGTGAATATATGTGAGGTTGCTAGACAGTTTGTAACTTTTTTGCTCAGTCGTAAAAGCAAAAAACCAAATGCAGGTAAATTCCCACACTTGGTTTAACAAACAATAAGAGCCGTTAGCTAATTTGAGTAGCTAATTTAAGCAGCACTATTGAGCAACTGTAGTAAATAGCTTAACTAAACTGGCTCGCCGACGTGATTGATAACTTTTAATAAGTGGTCTTGTGCGATATGTAATGGTTCACCTGCTGCCGGCTTTGTTTGCTGCCAGCGGCCATCACCACTAAGTAACCAAGCCTGGACATTATCTTGTAGATAATTTAATAATCCGTCTTGATAGATTTGCTCGAATAGCTTTTTATCTTCAATCGGAAAGGCGACTTCAACACGGTGAAACAAGTTACGGTCCATCCAGTCGGCACTACCACAGTACAGACGTTGATCGCCGTTATTATAAAAATAATAAATGCGGGTATGCTCTAAAAACCGCCCGATAACTGAGCGCACGGTAATGTTCTCAGATAAACCTTGCACTTGCGGACGCAGACAGCACATAGAGCGTAAAATTAGCTCAATCTTAACACCTGCTTGCGAGGCATCGTATAGCTTATCGATCAGACGACGTTCTGTCAGAGCATTGATTTTGACAATGATATACGCGTCCTTGCCCGCTTTCGCGTGAGCAATCTCATCATCAATAAAGCTCATTAATTTATCATGCAAGGTAAAGGGCGCATGCAATAATTTTTTGAGGTTGGCTGGTTTGCCCATACCCGTAAGCTCGTGAAAAATCTTATGAACGTCTTCAGAGATATCAGGATCGGCGCTGAATAGCCCGTAGTCAGTATAAACCTTGGCATTGGCCGCATGATAGTTACCAGTACCTAGGTGCACGTAGCGACGGATTCGGTCGTCCTCACGGCGCACGATGAGCATGAGCTTGGCGTGAGTTTTATAACCGACAATACCATAAACCACCACTGCGCCTGCTTCTTGTAGATAATTAGCCACTGCAATATTTGAAGCCTCATCAAAACGCGCACGCAGTTCAATGACGGCAGTAACTTCTTTGCCATTACGAGCAGCAGCGGCCAGCGCTTGGACAATCTCCGAATTGGTCCCTGAGCGATATAGCGTTTGCTTAATCGCCAACACTTTTGGATCGTTGGCAGCTTGCCATAGCAGATTAACAATCGGTGAAAAAGCATGAAAAGGATGATGAACCAAGACATCGCCTTTACGTATAGCGGCAAACATACTAATGGTTTTATCCAGCTTATCAAAGTCACGGCGAAAGGGCTTGGGCACGATGTGAGTAAAGGCCTGATAGCGCAGCTCTGGAATATTAAAATCAAACAGCAGCCGCGTTAAGTTCACCGGCCCATTGACTCGGTACAGCTGATTGTCATGTAGCTCAAACTCGTTGAGTAAATAATTACTGATATTAGTAGGACATTCGGTGGTAACCTCAAGGCGTACCTTATCACCAAATCGGCGGTTTTCAAGCTCACCTTCAAGCGCCTTGGCAATATCCTCAACATCATCTGCCAAGTCTAAATCAGCATTGCGCGTGAGCCTAAATTGATGACAGCCAGTAACATTCACTCCAGGGAACAGCTCCCCAATATGCTCATGAATAACAGCTGACAACATAATATGATGCTCCTTACCACCAGTCAGCTCATCAGGCAGACGAATCACACGCGGTAGACTACGCGGCGCAGGGACAATAGCGAGATTGATATCACGACCAAAGGCATCTTTGCCTTCTAAAGTAGCAATAAAGTTTAGGCTCTTGTTCACCAGACGCGGGAACGGGTGTGCCGGATCAATGCTAATTGGGGTTAATACCGGCGAGACTTGCTCGGTAAAGTAGCGTTTCATCCATGCCGACTGTTCGGCATTAAGCTCATCGCGCTTTAGATAACGAATGTCCTGCTCAGCTAGGGCCGGTAGGATGTCTTCGTTAAGTATACGATATTGCTCATCAATAGCATCATGAGTTACTGCTGATATTTCGTTCAGAATTTCACTGGGCCGCATACCGTGAGCACTGGTTGATATATTACCGATGTTTAGCTTTTGCATGATGCCCGCAACCCGAATTTCAAAAAACTCATCCAAATTTGATGAAAAAATCATCAAAAAGAATAAGCGCTCAAGTAAAGGGTGATGCGGACTGGCCGCTTGCGCTAATACGCGCAGATGAAACTGTAATAAGGACAAGTCGCGATTAATATAACTATTTGGAGAATAACTGCCATCTTCTGAGCGCTGCCAGCCAATCTGGGTAAGATTATCAGATTCCTCAATGTTATTGCTTTTAGCAGCGCTCTCTTTATTGTTGTTGCTGGAACTAATACTTTTATTATTCACGCCTGCCATGCCCTTGCTCCCTTCTTGTTATTCATTACTATTATTGATGAATATTCTCCATATTACCACCACTTGGCCATGCTACAAATGTGTATAGTAATGGTTTTGATGTTATTATTTTGCTGACAGTACCTTACTCATACTACTTTATTTATATTACATTTTGACTCTGAAAATTAAAAATCTAAGCACTTTGTGGCAATACCGCGTTTTTCATGCGCTTTTTAATAATGCGTTGTTTATTACGCAGGCTTCTGTCACTGCGGTTGTCTTCATAGTATTTTGGATTGGTCAGCATACCAATTAATAACGCTGATTCGTCACGATTAAGATCGGCGGCAGATTTATCAAAATAATGGTGGGCAGCGGCGTCAATCCCATAGATACCATTACCAAACTCTGCCACATTCAAATAAGCAGTTAAGATACGCTGCTTGTCCCATATGGTTTCTATCATGATAGTGATAATTGCCTCCTCACCTTTACGTGTATAAGAGCGGTGCGAGGTTAAAAATAAATTTTTGGCCAATTGCTGAGTGATGGTCGAGCCGCCTGCTGACATTTTACCAGTGGCTTCGTTCTTCTTTTGCGCCGCCTTGATGCCCTTTATATCAAAGCCGTTATGTTGGCTAAACGTCGAGTCTTCACTGACAATAGCGGCTTGCTTGGCAGATTTGGCAATCGCATCATACTCAGCCCATGTTTGAGTCACGCTGCCCCCAGTGAGCCGATGAGTCAGCATAAACATGCTGTTATTAATCGGCTGAGTCTTCCAAATAACCAGTAACCCTGCGACCAGCACATGAAAAGCCACAACCAATAGCATTACTGCCAAAAACAGTCGTTTGATAATTTTGCCAAAACTTGTCATGCGTGCGATATCCGAATGGTTAAGAATAGTAATAAAAACAATAAAATCGATTGGGTAATCGTTTAAGTAATGATAAACCGTAGGCTATCTTACCCAATCTCACTATCTCTGTCACTGGCACTGTCATTATTTGCACGGTTTCTTTATCATATAGAAACGCTCAAGCATCATTAAAATATTGAATTAAGAGTCCAGGTATGAGTATAAGCGCAAATAGTCATGACAATATAGAACAGCTACGGGCACGAATTACCACAGCGCTACCCAGTCTTGATACCCCTGAATATCGAGATGAGTGGTGGTTGTTAGGCACGTCCGGATGCCATTTATGTACTGAGGCCGAAAATCTTCTAGCACGCTTTCAAGCGGTTCAACCGATCACTTATCAAGATGTCGATATCGCAGAATTTGATGAGCCGCTAATGATGGAATTTGCCACGACTATTCCGGTAATACTGACACCTTCTGAGCGTTTGAACTATCCCTTTTCGGTAATGGATTTACAGCAGCTGACATACAAATGAGCACTTACTGACCCCTTATTGAAAGACCTAATAATGAGACAACCATGAAAGATTTGAGTAAAATCACCAATATTGAAGACCTCCGCCAAGTGGCGCAGCGCAAGATACCGCGCATGTTTTATGACTATGTGGACTCAGGCTCATGGACCGAAACCACCTACCGTAATAACGAAACTGATTTTGACCGCATTAAGCTACGTCAACGGGTCATGGTAGACATGGACAACCGTAGTCTTGAGACGGAAATGATCGGTGAGACTGTAAAAATGCCAGTTGCGATTGCACCGACTGGCTTTACCGGTATGATGTGGGCCGATGGCGAAATTCATGCCGCTCGAGCAGCAGAGAAGTTCGGGGTTCCTTTTTCGTTATCCACCATGAGCATTTGCTCTATCGAGGATGTCGCCACTCATACCAGCAAGCCGTTTTGGTTTCAACTCTATGTGATGCGTGATCAAGAGTATGTCGCCAATTTAATTCGTCGTGCCAAAGAGGCCAATTGCTCTGCATTAATATTGACCGCCGATCTTCAGGTATTGGGTCAACGCCATAAAGATATCAAAAATGGCCTATCAGCACCTCCTAGACCGACTTTTGCCAATATCGTCAACCTAATGACTAAGCCACAATGGTGTATGAATATGCTGGGTACCAAACGGCATAGCTTTGGTAATATCGTTGGTCACGCCAAAGGTGTCGATGATCTGTCTTCATTAACCGCTTGGACGGAAGAGCAGTTCGACCCTCGCTTAAGCTGGGACGATGTGGCGCGTATCAAAGACATGTGGGGCGGTAAGCTCATTATCAAAGGGATTATGGAACCCGAAGATGCGATAATGGCTGCTCGTAGCGGCGCCGATGCGCTAGTGGTCTCCAACCACGGTGGCCGTCAATTAGATGGTGCGCCCTCCTCCATTGCTGCGCTGACTGATATCATTCAGGCGGTTCACGCGGAAAATAGCAATATCGAAGTGTGGTTAGACAGTGGTATCCGCTCCGGCCAAGATGTCTTAAAAGCAATATCATTAGGGGCAAAAGGCACCCTTATCGGTCGCGCCTTTCTTTATGGTCTTGGTGCTTATGGGGAAGATGGCGTGCGCCGTGCGCTTGAGATCATCTATAAAGAGTGTGACCTATCAATGGCCTTTTGTGGTCATACTACTATTCAATCAGTAACCGATGATATTTTAGTTAATGGCACTTATGAGCAGCTCAAGTCGGCTCTACCTTATTTGGCACCAATGCGCTGGTAGCTTTATTTGTAGTCGCTTTCCTTATAGTCGCTTTATTTATGATGGTCATACCCTTTATACTCTAAACATACTATTATTAACTGATATCCGGATTTATGACTATCCAGCAACTATTTAAAACCGCGCCTGTCACTACTTTATTATTAATTAGCTTTATTGGACTGTATATCGTACAAGTGTTGTCCGGCGTTGATGCCAATAATCCGTCAACGGAAGCACTACTGGGCTGGGGCGCTAATGCGCTGCCCTACACCATGGTAGATGAGCCTTGGCGGCTAATAAGCAGTGCGTTTTTGCATATTGGCTTGATGCATTTACTATTCAATGGCTTTGCCATGTACTTCTTTGGTCAGATTGCAGAGCCGATGTTCGGTTCGGCTAAATTTCTGGTGCTATTTTTATTAGCCGCAATCGGCGGTAACTTGCTTAATAGTTACGTCACTTGGCAAGATATTCTAGACGAGACCGCACAACCGGGGATATCTGCCGGCGCGTCCGGTGGTATTATGGGAATCGGTGCAGCGTTATTGATAGCGACCTTCTTTAAAATGTCTGTCAATGGCATGATGCTAAACCTTAGAAGCCTGATATTTATTATGGGTATTAACTTAGTATATGGCTTTGCTGTACCGGGGATTGATAATGCTGGACATATTGGCGGCGCACTTACTGGCTTGGTGATTGCACTATCTATCGGAATCGCTTATCGGCAGCGCATGATAGCACTAAAAGCGTCTGTGCCAACTTATCAAACCCATTACGTCAATTACCCTAGCAGTAGCGATATTTATGCTGATAACGATAGCGATATCCCTGTAAACTCTACTATAAATACAGACGTCAATGCTGCTTATATCGATGTAAAAAACGATGCTAAAGGCACAACGCCCACTACCATCAAGCCTGCCATCATTTGGCAATTATTACCGCCGATAATGATGCTATTAATAACTATCGCCTTTGTTTGGTGGTGGTTGGATATTCACAACCAAATATTACAAGTACTGGCAGCCACTAAATAACTTTGACCCACACCACAAGCCTCCCCTCTATCTAACTATGAGATTTGACTATGTCTAATTTATCAGCCACACCTATTATCAATAGCCGTACATTACTGTTGGGCTTGATCGGTGCTGCTTTATTTAGTACTTCTGGCATCGCTAGCGCCGCACTTTTTAAGAACCTACCCGCTGATCAAGACGCTGAGTTAAGTGTCGGCTTAAATGTTTTAGTCGCCAATACCGCTTATGATACGGACGACAACGAAATACGCGTATTGCCTGGTGTGTTTTATGACAATAATAGATTCTATGCGCGTGGTGCTCAAGCTGGTGTCTATCTGTTTAATGATGGCACCAATGAGCTGTCCGCCTCGGTCCAACTCGCTGGTAATTCGTTCGACCCTGACGATGCCAATGGCGCACTTGCCGGTCTTGATGAGCGTAAAATCTCAGCAGCGGCGGGTCTGACTTATCAGCGTCGCACACCTGTCGGTGGTTTTCGAGCTCAATTCGCAACCGATATCTTAGATCGTAGTGGTGGCAATACTGGCCGTTTATCATACATTGCTAGAATCACTAAAAACAAGCTAACGGTCTATCCAAGCATAGGCTTTGAGTATCATGACGCGGACTACAATGAATACTATTATGGGGTAAGTGATAAAGAATCAGCGAAAACGGGCGTTGAAGCTTACTCATCCAATTCAAGCTTGAATCCATATATCAATATTAGTGCCAACTATGACTTTAGTGATAAATGGGCAGGATTTGCCAATCAAAGCCTGAGTTATTTATCAAATGAGCAGTATGATAGCCCTATGGTTGATTCAAGAACTGAATCCGCGACTACGCTTGGGTTGTTGTATAAGTTCTAGGGTTTTTTAGATATTTGATGTAAAAAAAGACCTTGTTGCGATAATCGTGACAAGGTCTTTTTATTTAACTGGAACAACTGATTCTGTTACTTAAGAAGGATGCACCATATCAGCTGGCGTTACCCATTCATCAAACTGTGCTTCAGTCAGAAGTTCCAACTCAACCGCAACTTGCTTAAGGGTTTTGTCTTCCTTATAAGCCGTCTTAGCAATTTTAGCCGCATTCTCATAACCGACGTGACGGTTCAATGCGGTGACCAACATCAAAGAGTTATGCAAGTAATAGTCAATTTTTTCTTTAACTGGCTCAATGCCGGCAGCACAGTTTTCATTGAAGCTATTGCACGCATCACCCAACAGCTTAATAGACTGCAATAAGTTATAAGCGATCACAGGTTTGAAGACGTTCAGCTCAAAGTTACCCGACGCGCCTGCCATATTAATAGTGGTGTCATTACCCATTACTTGCGCGACAACCATCGTCATGGCTTCTGACTGGGTTGGGTTGACTTTGCCCGGCATGATTGATGAACCTGGCTCATTTTCTGGGATGGTAATCTCGCCGATACCGCAGCGTGGACCTGATGATAACCAGCGTACGTCATTGGCGATTTTATTGAGGCTACCCGCTAGAGTCTTAAGCGCACCTGAGGCAAATACTTCAGCATCACGAGCCGCTAGTGCTTCAAATTTATTTGGTGAGGTGACAAATGGCAGATCGGTCAACGTTGCTAATTGCTCAGCCGATTTTACCGCATAATCAGGATGCGCGTTGAGGCCAGTACCAACCGCAGTACCACCCAATGGCAATTCATATAAGCCTTGTAGGGCGTTATCAATACGCACTAGCGAGTGGTCAAGTTGGCTCACATAACCGCTGAACTCTTGGCCCAATGTCAAAGGTGTGGCATCTTGCAAATGCGTACGACCGATTTTGACGATGCTATCAAATTCTTTGGCTTTTTTATCCAAAGTATCGCGTAAAGCATTGATTGCTGGAATAAGTAAACCATTGATTTGACGAGCAGCAGCCACACGAATCGCGGTTGGGAAGCTGTCATTGGTCGATTGTGCTTGGTTGACATGATCATTCGGGTGAATGGGTTGATAGCTACCACGTTCAGAACCAGCAATCTCATTAGCACGATTGGCCAACACTTCGTTCATGTTCATGTTTGACTGAGTACCAGAGCCAGTCTGCCACACCACGAGTGGGAATTGATCGGTCAAACCGCCATTAATCACTTCATCAGCGGCTTGCACGATTAAATCACGCTTGTCAGCATCTAAACGCTCTAGGCCAGCATTGGTAATAGCAGCGGCTTTTTTGACCATCGCCATCGCTTCAATCATTGGGCGTGGTAAGGTCTCACCACCAATCTTAAAGTTTTCGCGACTGCGCTGAGTTTGTGCGCCCCAATAAGCATCAACTGGGACTTCCACGTTGCCCATAGTGTCTTTTTCGGTACGAGTTGCCTGATTCTGTGTCGACATAACTACCCTCTTTGATGGTTTGTTGTTAAATAGCTGATCCGTGAAAAGTGCAACACCCGTTGCACATAAAGTAAAATAGGATATAAGGTATCATTATGCATTATGATAGCATGACTTATCACAAATTTCTCAACGTCCGTGAGGGTAACTGATGTCTAAGAACACCAGCCAACAACAATCTGACCCGATACTATCTGGCTTATCTGACGACCCAAGTACAATAACAGATGCAATAATTGAAGCTTCGATAAACGATACAGTGAACACTACCGCCAGCACCGTAATCAGTAATCCGCCCAGACGGCAATTTACCCGCCAGCGTCGAGAGCTGACCGATAACGAACGTCAGCAGCGAGCACGTGATGCAAGTCTGCATTTGACTAAGCTACAGCAGCGCTTGCCAGCAAATGCACGGGTTGGCTTATATTATGATGGCTTTGGTGAGCTGCCTACTCAGCAGCTGCTAGATTGGTGTAAACGCTTAGGCTATCAGCCTTATCTGCCAGTGGTTGGCTCACTAGGTCATGATGATAAGCGACTGCGTTTTGTACCGATTTATCATGCAAAGTTATTAAATATACCGACACGAATTCATAATTTAGGCATGAAGCAAAACCACCATCGTAGGCTATTATGGGCGCGCGAATTGGACGTGATTATTTGTCCATTAACGGCGGTCGATAACAATGGCAATCGTATGGGCATGGGCGGCGGCTTTTACGACACTACCCTTGCCAAGAGCTATCAATCCGGCTATAAAAAACCATTAAAGATAGGCTGGTGTTATGATTTTCAAGTGGTAGATCAGCTTGCAAGACAGCCGTGGGATGTCCCGCTTGATGGGCTGATTACCCCAAGTGGAATAAGGTGGTTTTGATGACAGACGATAAACGCTTTAAGCCTATTAAAGAAAACCCTAAAGTAGAAAACTCTTTAGCAGAAAGTTCTGAAACACAGACTCAAGAAGATTCTATAGCTGATAGCGTCGAGCAACATTTATTAGGTTTAGAAAATAGTAATAATGAAAAGCTTGAAACTTCGCAAATTGAGGAGCAAGGTTTTAGTGAGGCTGAGCTTTCTCGTCTTGTGAATACAGAAAAATTGCAGAGCTTACTTAATCAAAGCGATGAGTTTTTAGGCCACTTATCTAGTGAGGTAGAGGATTTCAACGAGGACAATCATAACTAATGAATGGTCCTAACTGCTAGCATAAACTGCCCAATCGATTTAAGTTACTTATAAAACTCGATGATAAATATAGCAGCAGTTGTCGGGTACTCCCCGCGCACCGATGGTTAGTCATAATTCTGTTCTTGGTGCGCACAGCACACCCTACGCAACGTAATCCAGTTCTTTTAAGCATCATTTAGCGTTGCACTTGGTGTGTTAATCTAAGTTATTTAATAAGATACTTTTTCTTATAGCTTTATTTAAGAAGGACAACAGTAAATGACCATTATGAACAAGGTAAAATCATTTTTATTACAATACCATAGCCGCAATCCAACCAAACGCCAATAACGGAATATTGTAATGGATAAAGGTTGGTACCACGCTGTCCTTGATATGATCATGCTGTCCATCAACATTCAGGCCAGAAGTTGGGCCAAGGGTCGAATCTGAAGCTGGAGAACCGGCATCCCCTAGTGCGCCAGCCGTGCCGATAATTGCGACTGTTGCTAATGGCGAAAAGCCCAAAGAAAGACATAGCGGCACGTAAATCGCCGCCAAGATAGGAATGGTAGAGAACGATGAGCCAATGCCCATGGTCACGATTAGGCCAAGCAGTAGCATAATGAATGCTGCCATCGCCTTATTGCCTCCAAATAACGTTGTCGCACCATCAACCAAGGGCTGAATCTGTTCGGTCGCTTTCATCACCTCAGCGAAGCCCTGCGCGGTTATCATAATGAAGCCAATCATCGCCATCAGCTTGATACCGTCGTTAAATACTGTATCCGCCTCACTCCATTTGACCACACCCGTCGCCATAAAGACCCCAAAACCAAACATGGAGCCGAGTAATAAAGAATCAGTATAGAGCTGCACCACAAAGGCCGTGACAATGGCCACTACTGCCACCAGTGTTTTTAACTTACTTTGTGCTTGCGCAGTAGCCGCAGTTTTACTTAGCGAATCGCCTTCTACCACCTCATCACGAGCTTCTTTATCGATTGCCAGCTGTTTATACTGACGCGGCTTGCGATAACTGATAAATACTGCGGTCAGCAGACCCACGAACATTCCCAATGCCGGAATAGCCATCGCTTTGGTGACTGAAATATTAGTGACATCAATCCCTGCTTCGCCAACGTTTTTGAGCATAATTTGATTGAGATAGATATCACCAAACCCATATGGGATAAACATATAAGTGGTTACCAGACCAAAGGTAATCAGACAGGCAATCAGACGTCTGTCAATTTGCATTCGGTTAAACGCCAATAATAGCGGCGGTACTAATAACGGAATAAAGGCAATATGAATGGGGATTAAGTTTTGGCTAAAGCAGCTCATCATCACCAGACCAGCAAACAACGTATACTTAATCATACCGCTCGTGCCACCGGCATCAATACGCTTGATAACCGCGCCTGCCAACGATTGTGGCAACCCTGAATGAGCAATCGCCACCGCAAAGGCACCGAGCAACGCATAAGACAGCGCAATTTGTGCGCCATTTCGGATACCTTCCTGAAACGCCGCTAAGGTATCTGTCACACCTAAGCCAGCTATCAGTCCACCTGCCAGCGCTCCAATAAGCAAGCTAAGCACCACGTGTACCCGCGCCAGTGACAGCCCCAGCATGATGACCACCGCCAGTAACACCGCATTGATTGTCATGTTCTCGTCCCTTTTCCTTTAATTTCTAGCCAGCTTTTTAATGTATTGCTTAATTTTCGAACTGTTGACTTCGCTCTAGCGTTTCAAAACCTATAATCTCTATAATTTACAACTGCTATTAAGACGCGCGCCAGTTTACCTGATTTTAGCTTTAAAGCCTATGCGCAGAACCTAGCAAACATGCTTTAAATACTGATTACAGCGATGACTGCTCTATTTCAAATGTGCGTATAAGATTGGGTGGCTGAGATAAATTTGTACAACCTCTGGAATGACCGTACAGCCAGCAAATAAACTTACCTCGATCACTGCACACATCAATGTTTTTATTGAAAAATTTCTAGCCGCATGACGGACGCACACTATTTTCTGTCCTGTTGAATAGCAAGCCTTGCAATTTTTTATGGGGACACCATTTATCTAAACATGAGCCACGAACTTGACTTTACAAGTCTGGTTAACGAGGAAAGGATAATTATGAGTAATAACGAAAATACGCCAAAAAAAGACGACCTTGAACAAGAAAGCGTTGAACAAGAGAACGTTCAGCAAGAAGGCGTCGAAACAGAAGCCACTGAGCAAGAAAATGCTGGCTCTGAAATGTCGGCTGATTTAATAAAAGACGCAAAACCGGAAGACGATTCAGACACTACGTCGGCTGATGAGGTAGACAGCTATCTGCCCCTACTCGCGCTAAGAGACGTGGTTGTCTATCCGCATATGCAAATCGCATTGTTCGTCGGACGTGCCCCTTCCGTTAAAGCGGTTGAGCTTGCACAGGCTGAGTATGGCAATAAAGTACTAGTCGTCGCCCAAAAAGACTCATTGACCGAAGATATTGATCACAATAACTTATATCAATATGGCACCGTTTGTCGCATCGTTAGCACGATGCCACATGACAGCGATGAAAACTGCATTAAAGTCCTTATCGAAGGTCAATATCGTGCGCGTGTCGATACCCTAGAAGAGCATGATGAGCTACTGATGGCGAGCTTTGAGCGTGCTGATATCAGCGTTGAAATGGACGACAGCCAACAAAAAAACACCATGAAAGCGCTAACCAGCTTATTTGAAAGTTATGCCGAAGCCCGTTTGCGTAATGCACGTGAGCTAACTCGCGTGGCTAACCGTATCGATGATTTGCTTGAGCTGGTATATTTTATATCGACCCGCGTGTCAATGGATCTTGATATCAAACAATCATTTTTAGAAAATGATGATCTAAAAAACCACATCAATACGCTGACAGAATATCTGGTTAAACAAAGTGCTGAACAGAATATCGAACAAGATATTCAAGATGCTGTTCGTCAGCAAATGGAAGACAATCAGCGCGAGTACTTCTTAAATGAGAAGCTGAAAGCTATTAAAAACGAGCTGTCAGATATGAATGACGGCGCGTTTGATAGTGACGACGATGTTGGCGAGCTTGAGCAACGTCTTGAAGAAGCGGATTTGCCAGACGATGTGCGCAAAAAAGCAGAGCAAGAGTTTAAAAAGCTCAAAATGATGCCACCGGCTTCTTCTGAGTCTTCTGTAGTACGCAACTATATTGAATGGATTTTAGACACGCCGTGGAATGCGACGACTAAAGTATCGATTAATTTAGAGAAAGCCAAAACTACCTTAGATGAAGATCATTACGGCTTACAAGATGTCAAAGACCGCATCTTAGAATACTTAGCCGTACAATCACGAGTGAAAAAACTTCGTGGCCCGATTCTATGTCTCGTCGGTCCTCCAGGTGTTGGTAAAACTTCGCTTGGTGAGTCAATCGCTCGCGCAACTGGTCGTAAGTTTGTACGTATGGCGCTTGGCGGCGTCCGTGATGAAGCAGAAATCCGTGGTCATCGCCGTACTTATATCGGCGCAATGCCCGGTAAAATTGTTCAGTCGCTCGCCAAAGCAGAAGTCAAAAACCCGCTATTCTTATTAGATGAAGTCGATAAAATGGCGCAAGACTTCCGCGGTGATCCAGCATCAGCCTTGCTAGAAGTATTAGATCCCTCACAAAACGACAAGTTTAATGATCATTATTTGGATATGGACTTAGATTTATCACAAGTGATGTTTATCTGTACTGCTAACAGCATGGATATTCCACCAGCGCTTCTTGACCGGATGGAAGTTATTCGCTTGCCGGGTTATACCGAAGAAGAAAAAGTTAATATTGCCCATAAATATCTAGTGCCAAAAGCCATCAAGCAAAACGGTCTTAAAGAAGGCGAGATTGAGATTGTCGAGGCAGCATTACACAGCATCGTGCGTAGCTATACGCGTGAAGCGGGTGTGCGTAACCTTGAGCGTGAAGTCAATAAAATCTGTCGTAAGATCGTTCGCGGCTCAGTCGAAGCTCATGGCGCACGTGCACCGAAAAAAGATGAGCGGAAGCTAGTAACGGTTGATGATACTAATATTGACGATTACCTCGGCGTACATCAGTATGACTATGGTCTGGCGGAAGAGGAACCAGAGATTGGTAGAATTACTGGTCTAGCATGGACTCAAGTGGGTGGCGAACTGCTTACCATTGAAGCCGTGGCCATGAAAGGTAAGGGTGAGCTTAGCTTTACCGGCTCGCTGGGCGACGTGATGAAAGAATCTATTCGCGCTGCCATGAGTGTGGTTCGTGCTCGCGGTGAAAGTTTAGGTATTGACTATGAAACGGTCAAAACTACTGATATCCATGTGCATATGCCAGAAGGCGCAACGCCAAAAGATGGTCCTTCTGCTGGCGGTGCATTAACCACAGCATTAGTCTCGGCCTTGACCGGTATTGCCATTCGCCCAGATATCGCCATGACCGGTGAGATAACCTTACGCGGTAAAATACTACGCATCGGTGGTCTTAAAGAGAAGCTATTGGCAGCCCATCGCGGCGGTATCAAGCACGTATTGATTCCAGCCAGTAACGAGCGCGATCTAGTAGACATCCCTGATAACGTGAAAGCGGGTCTGACCATTCAGCCAGTAGCAACGATTGATGAGATATTAAAAGTCGCATTGGTAAGTATGCCAACGCCACTTAAGCCTGCTAAAGTTACCGTAGATACTACTACTAAGAAAACATTACATAGCTAATGTTTTAAATAAGCTTAATACTGACAGGTAACTTATATAAAGAAGACTGCAATTATATTGCGGTCTTTTTTTGTTTATTATTTGAGTTGTTCACTAGGCTGGTTGAATAGTAAGGCTTGGGCTCGTTACTCTCACGCGCTTGATTACGTGGCTGTAAGACTCGAATGGTATGTTCGCCTGTTTTATCAAGCGTTACCGTCTCACTGTTACTCATTCAACTGCTTTATTTCATTATCTCAACTTAAAGAATTGTTAAAGCCCTCTGTTTATATGTTATCGATGACTTACATATATTAACGCTTTGTTGCGCTTCTAATAAATATATAAGCTCAATGCTTAGCTATACTAATTGCGAGTTTGACAAAAGTTATAGCAAGTTTAAATACAACTACAGATATGAAAGTTAAATACAAACGTTAAATATAATTGGAGATAACAATGAAAAAGATTATGCTTGCGAGCGCCCTAGTATGTGGTTCTGCTTTAGCAATAACTGGTTGCCAAAGTACAATTGGTCAGCTGAAAACTGGTAACCCATTAAGCCAGCCAGCGCTAAAATCAACGCTTGAAACCACAGATAAAGATCAGCGTGAAGTAGGTCAGCTTTATTTGCGCCCTGTCGATGGCGGTGTCCAAGTCTATGGCAAGCTTATGAACATGCAGCCAGGTAACACAGTCGCATTGCACATCCATGAAACAGGTAGCTGCGCCGACATGGGTAAGGCGGCAGGTGGTCATTTTAATCCAGACAATAACCCACACTCAAACCCTGACGATATGAATGGTCATGCGGGTGACTTACCGAACTTAACAGCGAATGAAGATGGTATTGCTACTATCAATTACGTGAACAAGAAAATCTCTGCTGCTGAAGCCGGTAAATACAGCGTCAATCGTCTTGCCTTTATCGTTCATGCTGGTGCAGATGATTACACCAGTCAACCATCGGGCGCATCCGGTGATCGTATTGCTTGCGGTATCATCGAGAAGAACTAATAACCTTTAAGCTTAAATCTTATTAAAAAACATAAAAAAAACCTCTTAGATGCTAAGAGGTTTTTTTGTTTGGTAAAAATATTAGATGAAGTATATTAAAGATAGAAACTGAGTCTTAAAAAACTCCGTTTTGAAAAACTAAGACTATTCTTCTACCCACTCGCCCTTACGCCAGTACACGCCCCAACGTGAAGCTTTGCCGTTTTTCTCAGATCCGATATATTGCTCTTTTTTCTTACGTGACCAGCGTAGGATAGTTGGGTTACCATCAGGATCTTCGTCGGGTCCCTCGAACAGATACTGAAACTTATCTTCCATTTTATCTTTGATAGCCCGCAGCTCAGCCAGTTTTGGCGCACGTGTTTCGCGTACTTTAGGGAACTTAGACGCCGCTAAGAACATGCCAGCCGCCCCTTCACGTAAGATAAAATAATCCTCATGCTTGACTGATTTTAGATCTGGCATGTGGATTGGATCCATACGTGGCGGTGCAGCCTCACCCGTTTTGAGCACCTTGCGAGTATTGTCACAGTTTTGGCAAGCAAAGTAAGGACCGAAGCGTCCGGTCTTCAGCTCCATCTGTCCATCGCACTTATTACAATCGATCGTTGGAGAATCAGAGCCAGGAACTTCGAACTTACCTTCTTCTAAGACATAACCATCACAATCAGGACTATTACCACAAACATGCAGCTTAAGGCCGCCGTCAACGATATAACCATTCATTGCAGTACCACATTTCGGGCAGCGCTTTTTCTCCATCAAATCTCTGACTTCAGCCGCTTCGTCATCGCCTTCTGGATCATCAAGATTGGCAAAAGCTTCGACCGGCATTAAGTTCTTAGTGCCTTTACAACGCTCTTTAGGCGGTAAGTTGTAGCCGGTACAACCTAAGAATACACCCGTTGAGCCCGTCCGTAATTGCATAGGACGGTCGCACAAATCGCAATGCACATCAGGAACGTCAGTCGGATCATTAGGTCGCATGCCGTCTTTATCTTTGGCATGATTGAGCTTAATCTTAAAGTCACCGTAGAAGTTATCTAGAACATCTTTCCAATCTTGCTCGCCAGATGCAACATAATCCAGCTTGTCCTCTAACGCAGCGGTAAAGGTATAGTCCATCAAGTCTGGGAAGCTTGCCGTTAATCTATCGGTGACGATATCACCCATCTTTTCAGCAAATAAGCGCTTGTTCTCTAACTTCACATAACCGCGATCTTGAATGGTTGAGATGATTGAGGCATACGTCGATGGACGACCAATGCCTTTCTTCTCCATCTCTTTGACCAGACTGGCTTCGGTATAGCGCGGTGCCGGCTTAGTAAAGTGCTGGCTCGGATCAAGCTCGTCCAAAATGAGCTCATCGCCTTTTTTTACATCCGGTAATAAAGTATCATCCGTTTTTGCGGGTGCTTGTACTTTAGTATAGCCATCAAAGGTCATAGTACGACCGCGAGCTTTTAACTCAACATCACCTGCTGCCACAAATAAATTGACCGACAGATATTTTGCTGGCGGCATCTGACAAGCGACAAACTGCCGCCAGATGAGCTCATAGAGACGAATGGCATCACGCTCCACCCCTTTAAGCTGGGTAGATTTCATATTGACGTTAGAAGGACGAATGGCTTCATGCGCCTCTTGCGCGTTTTGTTTGTTACCATAAAAGTTCGGTTTTTCTGGTACATATTTAGCACCAAAGCTGTCTTCCAGATAACCACGAACAGCCGCTAGAGCATCACCCGATAAAAAGGTCGAGTCAGTACGCATATAGGTGATATGACCCGCTTCATACAGACGCTGCGCCAAAATCATGGTCTTTTTCACGGAAAATCCCAAACGTGTGCTGGCCGCTTGTTGTAATGTCGAGGTAATAAATGGGGCGCTTGGACGCGATTGCGTTGGTTTCTCTTCGCGCTCTTTGACTAAATAGCTTGCTGATTTTAGTACGTCTAGTACTTTATCAGTTTGTTCTTTATTACCCAACTTAAGGGTTTTGCCACCTTGTTTAGTAGCTTCTAAGCGAATAGCGATTTGCTCAGCATCTTTTGCACTGTCTGCTGTATGAGTATCTGCAAAAATCTGCCAATATTCTTCAGGAATAAAAGCGCGAATTTCATGTTCACGCTCAACCACTAGCCGCATAGCTACCGACTGTACGCGCCCTGCGGACAGACCACGAGCAACCTTTTGCCACAGTAGTGGCGACACCATAAAACCAACCACTCGATCCAAAAATCGCCGCGCTTGCTGCGCATTAACTCGGTCAATATCGAGTTTTGATGGCTGCTTAAAAGCATTTTGAATAGCAGATTTGGTAATCTCATTGAATACCACCCGCTCATACTTACTATCTGCGCCGCCGATAACTTCTTTTAGATGCCAAGCGATGGCTTCCCCTTCTCTATCCATATCCGTTGCCAGATAGATTTTATCCGCGTCTTTGGCTAAGGCTTTTAGCTCTTTAATAACTTTGGTTTTGTTCGGTAGTACTTCATAGACTGCCGCCCAGTTATGCTCAGGATCAACACCCATACGCCGTACCAGTGCTTGCTGGGTTTTTTCTTCTTTGGTTAGGCTCTCATCTTTTTTAGTGGTGGCAGGCTTCTTAGCACCTTTGCTCGCACCCACCGGTAAGTCTCGTACATGTCCAATACTGGAGCGCACGATAAAATCATCACCAAGGTATTTGTTAATTGTTTTTGCCTTAGCAGGTGATTCGACAATCACCAAAGACTTACCCTTGGAGCCTTTGACAGCAGGGTCAGCGGAAGTTGAGCTTTTTTTACTTGTGGTTTTTGCCATGTGTGACGACACCATAATAAATGGATTAAATTCGAATAAGAAGTTAGCAGCGTAGCGATTTATTGGTACTATTTATTTTAACTATGCGTCTTATTGCCGCTAAGCGAGTTGTTTTAGAGGCACTTATCAATAAAAATCGGTCATAAAACATACAATAAGTACAAAACAGATGTAAACTTGTAAAGACGTTACACTGCTAAGAGTTGAGCTGTCAACTGTAAAAATCAAGCGATAGTGCAAAATCAGTTAAACATCGTGCGCAATTCACCTATTAGAATAGGCTAAAAAGACGCTTTGCACCCTTATGGCAAATACCTTTATGCTTAGTGCTTATATTAGAGATCTTGATTCAACATTTTATTTAACTCAATACCAGTATTTAATTTAGCAGTGCTACGAGAACTGGCCTGCAGTTGTAGCGCCCATTGCTCCATCTGCGTTTTGAGTGCCAACAAGTCCGGTTCAATCTCAGCAGACTTATAATATGGATTGGTCAATGGACGCACATAAGCGATATCTTCCCAATAAACCACGATGCTATTGGCCTTAATTAATAAGGCTTTTACGGATGGCTCAATCGATGCTGGTAGTGCCAATGGTGCTTTATCCAGATTAAAACTAGCAGGCAATATTGTGGTGTTGGCATTAGCCTTAGTGGTAACACTCGTAACGCTTGTAGCATCATTATCTGGTCGCCATTGTCCATCAATCACTCGATAGCGAGTATGCGGCAACTGTACATTGTCCAGTACGAGTCCATATTGACCCAGCATTCCGCGACCATATTCGTTGTCTTTACCTCTGACCCAATCCGGGCAGGCAACTAGCTTCGGATTCAACTGTAGACGGCGCGCGGTCATACGCAGCTTATCCAAACGCTGATCGATACCGCTAGGTTTGAGCGCCATCATACTCCCTAATACGAATAGTACAATGGCAACGGCAATCCATACACCCATGACAATTTGACCTTGTAGCTGAATTAAAAAATGATAAAGCATACTCATAATGAGCACGAATGATTATAAATCAAGCTGATCGGCTTGAAAGAGAGCAAACTAGTCAGTAGTATACTTAGTATTTATGATTTTATATCAACAACTTAGCGTAGGGTAAAATAAAAATAATAACAAGTTGTAAAAAATAGCTGACATAAAAAAGTGCTATGATAAACCATAATTTTAAACGCGCGCAGGTTTATTATGTCTTATCTTCCAAAATTGAACGCCATGTCTCCCTCTTTAGCCCTTAAATCCACTTCTGCTTTATCAGTAATGGCAGCAGCGTTATTTATGTTATCGGGCTGTGCAACGACTCAAAGCCTGACACCAGAGCAATGTCAAGCCAGCAACTGGCAAGAAGTTGGTTATGCTGATGGGATACGGGGGCGCTCAGGCGCCTACTTTGGTCACTATACCAATAGTTGCGCTAGCGTGGTCGGCGCTACCCCCAATCGTATCCAGTGGGAACAAGGTCGCCAGCAAGGCCTCAAAAACTACTGTACCGAGCTTAATGCTTATAAGATCGGCCGTGAAGGTTATGATTGGCAGCCTGTCTGTCCACTTGAAGGGATTAGCAAATTAGAAGAGGCCTACTCACAAGGGCGCTACTACTATATCCGCCAACGCGATATCGATAGCTTACGCTCACCGTACTATTCGCCACATCCTTTTGGCTACGGAAATAGGCGCCTTGGTTACGGTTATCGCCCCTTTGGTTATGGGTGGTAAAAGCCTAAAATAGAATAAAGAAAACCTCGCAAGGTTACCCATGCAAGGCTGGAGGTAAGTTTTATTATTTTATTTATTTTTCTTATTGTCTTGGTTATTTTTCTATTAATAGCAGGGCTAATTTATGTGGCTAGCTTATTATTATAGTTGACTTACTTATTTCAATTGGCTTGTCTATATGAAGAGTTATTCATTTACGAAGGCAATTTTGCTCAGTCCTGCCTGACTGGCAGAGGCTAATACTTGTGCCACCGTATCGTATTTGCTTTCTTTGTCCGCACGCAGCTGAATAGCAGGGTCTTTGCCATTCGCACTCTGTTGTTGCAGCCGCACCTCTAGCTCCTCTATGCTAATAGGATCGCTATCCCAAAAGATACCGGCATCTTTATCAATACTGATTTGAATCACTTCTGGCGGCGTCTTATTGACTACCGCACTGGTTTTGGGCAAATCTAAAGGTACTGTTGGATTGAGAACGGTCGCGGTCAATAAAAAGATAATCATCAATACCAGCATCACATCGATAAGCGGAATGAGGTTCATCTCATTCATACTTTGCGCGTCATCATCACCTAATTGAAATGCCATTATTATCCTCAATACTTGTAGTTATTCTCAATACGGTTAGCAAGCTGTGGCTTGTTTTTAGCTTTATTCTAATTTGACTCAGGACTTTATTAACAAACACAGTCTACAGTTGCGATGTGGCGGAACGTTGATAATGTTCTTCTGGCTTAGTCTTTTGTTGATCTGGGTTATAACCCGTTCCTGACCGGGTCTGCTCGGTGGTGGTGGCTGGCTCATCAACGGCGCTGCTAATGGATGTGTGAGCGGCTGTTTGAGCGGACGACAGCTCGGCAGATTCTGCCAATAAGTCATGGGCTCTATCGTTCGCTTGGTACATTACACGTCGATTGATTCGCACTGCTAGGTTATAAAACACCACGGCTGGAATAGCGACCGCAATTCCCAAACCCGTCATAATCAGCGCCTCACCAACCGGACCTGCCACTTGTCCCAATCCCGCTTGCCCACTCATTCCGATATTACGTAGCGCATGGAAAATCCCCCATACCGTACCGAACAGTCCGATAAACGGAGCGATCGCTGCAGTTGTTCCTAAGATAGGCAATCCGCGCTCACTGGCATAGCGATAACGTCCGATATGTTTTAACAATACCTGCTCGGTGACTAAACGACGGCTCGCAGCGTCGGTATTAGTCAGTTCAGGACGCTTCGCTTGAATCTGCTGACTCAAATCATCGGCAACACTGATTGCTAGTTTGCGACTTTGAAATACGCAAATAATGCCTGTTACCCAAGATAAGATGGATAAAGCCAGCAACAAGAAAAATAGGCTTTTGGTCACCAAATCGCTTAATTGCCAGTAGTTTGCAAAGTCCATGTCAGACTCCTTAATGTTTTATTTTATTGCTTAATTTGTATTAACTAACTTTTATTATCTGACTTTTGTTAACCAATGCTGCTGCAATTACAGTATTTGCGTCTTATCGCGAAAATATTATAGACAGATATTTTTACAAATAATCAGCTCTTAAGGTACTACATAGTCGATGGGCAAGGTCACGTTACCTACGACTGGTACACCATTTTTCATAAACGGTTGAAACCTACCAGAACGTACTTGCCGCTGAGCCTCTCTGTCTAATGCCGCATTACCAGAAGACTGCGCTAAGCGTACGCTATCAATACCGCCTTGTTTATTGACTCTTAATAGCAATACCACGTTAAAAGTATCGCCCGATCTAGCACTGCGTTTGGCGCGATCAGGAAAGCTAAAGTTAGGCTTTGCTGTCCAATTGGCATTACTAGCATTAAAGTTGACTGGTGTGTTATTTGCAGCGGCAGCAACCTTAGTACGAGCAGCGGCTTCTGCTTCTTTCGCCGCCTTTGACTCAGTATCAGCTTTAACCTTTTGGGTGGCATTTTCTACTGCTTGCGCCGCGCGTGCTGCCTTAGCATCCTCTGCCGCTTGAGCGTCTCGCATAGCTTTAATATGGGCTTGTTGGGCAGCCTTTTCAGCTTGTGCTGCCAACATTTTACGTTCATTAGTGTCAATCACGTCATCTGCTTGAATAGTCGACATTGACTGCTGCCGTTTTATTTCATGTCTAAAAGGTTCGTTGTTACTGGCTTTAGGTGTGTCAGGTTGCGTCTTATTTTTGGTCTTTATAGTTTTTGTGGCCGGTTCTGTTGGTGCTGGTTTTTCTGGAGCTGTGACAGGCGGCTTAGGCTTTACTTCAGGCTGAGCTGTTTTGCTTGTTTGAGGTTTTTCTCTAGGCTTGGATTCGGGTACAGCAGCAGGTTTCGTCTGAGGTTTAAGCGCTTTTGTAGGCGCCATTTCCTCTGCTTTTATTTCAGTCTTTTCAATCTCAGCAGGCAGTGTTACTAGCTGAATTTCGATAGGCAGTGTGGTTTTGATCGGCTTGACGACCGGTTCAGGCGTACTTACCATTGTCAGCGCCATTGCCGCAAGCACGTGTAGCGCCACGACCGCGCCAATCGCAGTCAGTGTCAATTTAAAAGGCGGTGCGTTAAAATTCGTTGAGCCCATAACACCCTAATAGCTAACCTAATTCAAAGTGGCTTGATATTAATACAAACGATAACGATTATCAATACTAATTATTTTTTTATTGCTCTTCTTCAATTTTATTACTTTGCTTCTGAACATCGTTTATCACTTCATTGTCATTATACGGACATTTTCAATTACTAAACCTGACTCAAGTGTACTTATAGCAACATTTACTTAATTAATTTTAAGCTATGTAAAGTCTACTGATTGTCTAAATGTGCTCAATATCTATGGTATTTATCATTTATTTGGCGCTGCTAATACGTTTATCCATTGAGTATTTTTCATATTATTCATTATATTTATAGGAGTTATATAATATTATATATACAGCTTAGCTTTTACTAGATGTTGATATTAAATGCTTTTTTTAAAATTAAACGCTTATAAACTAAAAAAAACATTGCAATGGCTGTCGCTTTCACTATACCCTACATAATAGCTGACTATTTAGTCAGGTTTTAATCTACGATGATCAATGCAAATAGCCGATAATCATTCGTTATCTTTATTCATTAGCACAAGGAAAAGTGCGTATCTTTGCTGAATCTATAAGATTGGATAGTTATAAGGTTAGATGAACAGACAATACAGTAGGCTAGATGTTGAAACGTAAATTAATATCGACCTATAAATTTGTCATGTTATCCGGGACCTTCAGCACAGATAGGACTGAAAAGTTACTCTAGGAGAAAGCCGTTATGAGTGAAGACACTCAAGGAAACCCTGATTTATTATACGGACTGCATGACCGTCCCACCCCTATAAAAGCATTTTTAGGCGCAATACAGCACGTCCTTGCCGCTTTTGTCGGTGTTATTACCCCTTCGTTGATTATCGGCGGCGCATTGGGTCTAGGGGAACACATTCCCTACCTCATCAGCATGTCTTTGATGGTATCGGGGGTTGCAACCTTTATTCAGACTCGCAAGGTTGGGCCTGTAGGTTCAGGCCTTATGGCACTACAAGGAACCAGCTTTGGTTTCTTAGCAGCGGTACTTGCCGCCGGTTTTGTGGTAAAAAATCGGGGAGGTAGTCCTGAAGAAATCCTCTCAGTCATCTTCGGCGTCTCGTTTCTCGGAGCATTCGTTGAGATTTTCTTAAGCCAATTTATCACTAAACTTAAATCCTTGATGAGCCCTATCGTTACCGGTTGCGTCATCGTCACAATTGGTCTGTCATTAACCAAAGTAGGTCTAACCGATTTGGCAGGCGGCGTGGGTGCTGAGGACTTTGGTAGTATGGAGAATCTATTACTGGGTGGTGGTGTACTGATAAGTGTGGTATTGATCAGTATCGTTAATAATAAAGTCATTCGCTCTAGTGCTATATTTATTGGTCTGATGCTGGGTTTGATAGCGGCGATGTTTATGGGACGTATTGATTTATCATTAGTTTCTGAAGCCGCTATCTTTACCGTACCAGTGCCCTTTAAATTTGGTTTTGGTTTTGACTGGCAGGCTTTTATTCCTATTGCCTTTATGTATATCATTACTAGTATTGAGACCTCAGGTGACTTAACCGCTACCTCAATGATTTCAGGCGAACCTATCAAAGGGCCTTTATACGAAAAACGTATTAAAGGCGGTGTATTAGGGGATGGTGTCAACTCTTTGATTGCCGCGGTATTCAACACTTTTCCAGTGACGACCTTTAGCCAGAATAACGGCGTGATTCAGATGACTGGTATCGCCAGCCGCTATGTGGGCTTTTATGTGGCGGCTATCTTATTCACTATGGGTTTATTCCCTATCCTCGGCGCCATCTTTACTCAGTTGCCAAAGCCCGTTGTTGGCGGTGTGACGCTGTTGATGTTTGCAACCGTGGCGACCGCTGGTATTCGTATTCTATCAACAGTGAACTTTACCCATCGTAATATCTTAATTATTGCGACCTCGCTAGGTCTATCTATGGGTATTGCTTTTGTTCCTGATGTCTTCGCACAAACACCGCAGCTGTTCCGTAATATCTTTGGCTCAGCGGTTACTATGTCAGGCATCGTCGCTATCACTCTTGATATGATTTTACCGAAGAACTATGGTGTTGAGTTTGATACGGCCGAGCAACATGCTGATGATGGCTTAAAGCCCCTCGAAAAGGCCTCTTAGGCTGGACAGACACGGGTATGGCTGTATCGTTAAGGCGATTTTATGAGCGCGGTAGTTATTTTATCTGACCATCGTGCGCCATAATAAATATCTTCAACTATTTATTATCATAAATTAATCACGCCTTAAGCGTGATTTGAACTGGTCGTAGATAAGCGCGTCGTTGTGGACTTATGACAACATTATTCAAGTCCACAGCCGCGTAAGATAAAAGGCACTAAGAAGTCAGCAGCACGCGCTTCGTCTTGTTTATCGTAAGCGTCTCTTTCTAAGAGACCTACGATTTCAGTTTCAAATTCAGCATAGCGCTGGGTCGTTGCCCAAATTAGAATCAGTAGTTGCAAAGGGTCAGCAATTCCAATTTTGCCTTGCTCATGCCATATTTTCATCACTTGCGCCTTATCAAGCGCCCACTCTTTCATAGTCGTTGACATAAAGTCGTGCAAATGTGGTGCGCCGCCAATAACTTCAACCGCAAAAAGCTTATGACGGTTGGGATGAGCAAAGGCTTGATGTAGCTTAGTCCGGACAAACTTTTCAATGACCGTTTTGGGATCACTGTCCACGGTCATGGTAATTAAGCCTTCATTCCACTCCTGAATAATAGAGCGCAGTACGATCTTATATAAGTTTTTTTTATTTTTAAAGTAATAATGGATATTGGCTTTTGGTAAGCCTGCCCGATCAGCAATACCCTGCATGGTGGCACCGCGATAGCTTTGCAGCACGAACTCTTCTTCAGCAGCGGTCAAAATAAGCGCCTGATTATGAGCGCGAATATCTTGTTGAGTGCGATGTGTTGGTAATTCAGAGCTGGACAAGTCAGCTTTTTTCTTATTTTGAACTATAGCAGTCATAATTTAAGCCGTTAGGAAAATTTAATAAAAATTACACTATATTCCAACTGTAGCCTGTCTACTATAAAACCATTACGTTTGTAGCCTCGCAAAACACACTGTGATATGGCTTACGCTTGACTGCCTTATAAAGGTATTATTCTAGTTTGACTATAAAAATTGTAATAAATACAGCTTTTTATGGAACATAGCACGACAAATGGAAAGTTTTTGTATAATATAGTTGACCAAATAGTCAAGTTTTAGCACAATAGACAATATAAACCAAATACGATTTAATTAATATCACTTTAGCATGTGATTTGTTAGGTCACAGTTTTAGTATTCTCTTTAATCGCACGCGTTAAATTCAATCAATAGTGCTTAGCCATCATAGCTGTTTCATTATAATAGTGGCCACAATCTTGAAATAAAGGGCATTGGAATAAAGAACATCAGCTATTAAAGTTTGGACTCAATGCAAAGTACCAGTAAAAAATATAGCCAAAAGAAATATTAAATAAAATGGATATTATCACAACGTCATTGCCCGATAATCTCTAATGGTCAAAATCGGGCTTTTACCATAAAAGAAAAGGATGTCATCGTGAGCTTAACTTTACAGCAATTCAACGAACTTACTCAAGCGGATGTAACCTCACAACTACTAACCTGTTGCACCAGTACCAGCTGGGCGCATAAGCTTGCTAGCGCCCGTCCGTTTACTGATATGGATACGCTACTAACCAGTAGTGATGAAGTATGGGATAAGGTACAAACGAGCGAGGCAGATTTACTAGAAGCCTTTGACGGTCATCCACAAATCGGTAATGTGGACTCTCTAAAAGAGAAGTATCGCAATACTCAAGATAGCGCGGCCCATGAACAGTCAGGTGCAAACGATGCCGAAGACCAAGTACTTGAAGGTTTAGCACAAGGCAATCAAGATTATCTCGACAAGTTTGGTTTTATTTTTATTGTCTTTGCAACTGGCAAGAGCGCGCAGCAAATGCTTGATTTATTGCTGGCACGTTTACCGAATGACCGTAAAGCTGAGCTTGCCAATGCCGCTACTGAACAAAACAAAATCACTCGTTTACGTTTAAATAAACTCTTTGGCCAAGCTTAAATTAAATCGTCGCTAGCTGTTTATTTTAGTTACTTATCTTAGCTATTCACTTTAATTGCTTATTTCAGACACTTATTTTAGTTACTTTATTCAATCATTTTATAAAATACAATACAAAGGAAGCATTATGTCCGCCACCTTATCCTCACATATTTTAGACACTCATCTTGGCAAGCCTGCCGCTGATATAGCCGTTACCCTACATCGCGTTACAGTTAACGGTGAAGCGACTTTATTAGCCAATGGCACCACTAATAACGATGGCCGCGTCACACCAGACAGCTGGCAGTTCGATGCGGCTGTCGATAGCGCTGAATGTAACTTAAGCACTGGTCGTTATACTTTGACCTTTGACACCCAATCTTATTTTGACGCCCAACAACTGACGGCTTTTTATCCGCAAGTTGTGATTGATTTTGTGGTAAGCGATGCCAGTCATTATCACGTGCCGCTACTGTTAAGCGCACATGCCTACAGCACCTATCGTGGCTCGTAGCTTTGTTATCAAAAGATTTATTACTCGCAGCCTTATGTATAAGGCTGCGAGTGCTTTAAACGGTAAGCGGTCGACAATGACGTCAGCTGTTTAACATCACACCTATAACGCTAGTATCACTACCTTGTATCTTCATTTTTTGTACGACAGTCTTGTATAACAATGAAGGTGAGCAAAAGTCGTTACGAGTTACCAAGACATAGTAATAAAAAAGGACACTTACCGCATGGGCGCATATTTTCTCGAATGGCTAAGTCTATTTTTTCGCTGGTTCCACGTCATCGCTGGGGTGGCATGGATTGGTGCTTCATTTTATTTTGTATGGCTAGATCTCAGCTTACGCAAGCCGCCACAGTGGAAAACCGACAAAGGCATTTCAGGCGACTTATGGGCGGTACATGGTGGTGGTTTTTACGAAATTGCCAAATACAAGCTCGAACCGGAAGAGATGCCAAAGACGCTACATTGGTTTAAATGGGAAGCCTATACCACTTGGCTGACTGGTGCGGTCTTGTTGTCTATCGTCTATTATGCCAATGCAACAGCATATCTGATTGATCCAAGCAAAGTTGCATTTACTAATACTGGCGCTATTGCCACCAGCTTACTCTTCTTATTCGGCAGTTACTTTGTTTATGAAGTCATTGTCCGTAGCCGCTTGGGCAAAAACGCGCTAATTTTTAGCTCGCTTATCTTTATTTTATTGATTATTGCCACTTGGGGTTCTTACCAACTGTTTAGTGATCGTGCCGCCTTTATCCATATCGGTGCCATCCTAGGTACCGTAATGGCAGGTAACGTCTTCTTTGGAATTATGCCTGCTCAGCGTGCACTCGTAGATTGCGTACGCCGCGGTGTCAAACCAGGTAAAGAAGTAGCAGACTTGGCGCTGATGGCCAAAAACCGCTCGCTCATGAATAACTACTTTACCTTACCGCTAATCTTTACCATGATTAGTAACCATTATCCAATGATGTATTCGCATGCCCATGGTTGGTTGGTATTAGTATTTGTCGGTATCATTACCGCAACCGTTCGTCACTACTTTAACCAAAAGCATTTGGGTCACAGCAAGCCACGTTTCTTAGTAATTCCTGCGATAGCAACGGTACTATTAATCATTTGGATGCGTCCAGCACCGATTGAGCCGCTACCGGCTTCTCCAGTAGTCGCGGTTGTTCCGGTAGCTGATGCTCCGACGGATACGCCACCAGGGGCTGACGCTAATACAGACATGGCAACTGCTGGAGCCGTGCCCGTTGCCGCCTCAGCTGATGATGCCATTATGGGCATCGTGCAGACACGCTGCAGTACTTGTCATGCCGCTCAGCCTACTCAGGAAGGTTTTGCCGCTCCACCCGCTGGCATTATTTTGCAGACGCCAGAAGATATGAAAGCCCATAAGGCCAAAATCCTGACTGCGGTACAAACAGGCTATATGCCACTTGGTAACATCACTCAGATGACTGATGAAGAACGTCAGCAGGTGTTATCGTATACTTCAGGACTATAATTAGTCATAGCTATTATTCTTCAAAGCTATAGCTTGACAGCTGATGTCAAGCACGCGGCCAGACCGATTTAGGTTGCCGCGTGCTTCATATTATATTGATACGCTAACAAGCTATTCCTGGCTTTTCTTGATACTTCTCCACCTTATCTCGCTTCACCTTATTTTTCTATAAGTTATTTTATTTCGCTTTAAGTTACTCTTTAAGTTACTCTTTAAGTTATAAAGGAACCTTTACAATGACCCAGAAAATCACCAGTGATTTTGATCAGGACGCTTATCCTCGCGACCTAAAAGGCTATGGCGATAATCCACCGAAAGCAAACTGGCCAGGCGGTGCAAAAATTGCGGTTCAGTTTGTACTGAATATTGAAGAAGGCGCAGAAAACAGTGTCATTCACGGTGACGGTCAATCTGAGCGTTTTTTATCGGATGTCCTAGGCACACCTGAGTTTACCAACCGCCACCAGTCTATTGAGTCTGCATTTGAATATGGTAGCCGTGTTGGTGTTTGGCGCGTCCTTGACGTATTTAAAGAATATGGCCTACCCATCACCACCTTTACTTGCGCCGCTGCTGCGGAAAAAACACCGCATATTATCGAGCGCGTATTAGAAGATGGTCATGAAGTAGCCAGTCATGGTCTACGCTGGATTACCTATCAGTATATGTATCGTGAGACCGAACGTGAGCATGTTCGCGCTGCCACTAAAATCTTTGATCGGATGCTTGGCGGACAGCCATTAGGCTGGTACACTGGACGTGATAGCCCCAACACGCGTGAGCTGGTCGCCGAACAAGGCGGTTATATTTATGACTCCGACTCTTACGCTGATGAGCTACCCTACTGGCTCAATGTCAAAGTACAAGACGGCAGCAGTATCACTCGCAAGCCGCACCTAGTTATCCCCTACACGCTTGAAACCAACGATATGCGTTTTGCCTCAAGTCCTGGATTTACCCACGCCGAACCTTTTTATCAATATTTAAAAGACAGTTTTGATACCTTATATGAAGAAGGCGCACATACGCCAAAAATGCTGACCATCGGTCTACACTGCCGGATGATCGGTCGTGCTGGTCGTATTCCAGCCCTCAAGCAATTTTTAAAATATATTACCAGTAAGCCCGATGTTTGGGTATGCCGCCGCGATGAAATCGCTAAGCACTGGTATGAAAATCATCCAGCGACTGCAGACAACACCGCAGACTGGATGTAACCCTAGACAGTTTATTGCTTCAGTGATCCAATTGCTCAAAAACGACATCTTGTGTCCCTATTGGCTTAGTTCAAATAAGCCAGTATTGGCGATACTTGGTCTGATCGTTTAATAATATGTGCAGGAAACTGTGGCTAAACTGCCTAACCGTAACAATCGTGCAGCGCAAGTACAAACGCTCACGAATAAAAACTCGAAGAACCGTAACTCCGTTATCGACTACTGATGATCTATAACTTAATAAGTTGCTAAAACAACTAAATAAATGACATTGCTAACTAACCTAAAGGTGAACTCATGACCACCACAATCATTGCCAAGCCTTTGACCAAGGCTGAATTTACACCATATGGTACGGTAATCGAACCGTATGGCAAGGATGAAGAAACGCCTGAAAACTGCTTTCATATTAATAATGGCTATGCCTGTCGCCATCACGCTATTGCTGAAGCATCACTTGACGGTGGTACGGTTGGGATGAGTATCTTCCGTGCCAAGATGCGTGAATGCCCTATTGCTTTATCAGTGATGGAATATCATCCGTTTGGGTCGCAAGCGTTCTTTTCGATGAATGGTCAGGACTATGTCGTCATTGTTGCCAAAGCTGGTGAGCCGCCAAAGTCTGCGGATGACTTGACGGTATTCTATGCCAAGTCGCATCAAGGCGTGCAGTATGACCCTAATGTCTGGCATCATCCGCTATTAGCCCTTGGCAAAGACTGTGATTTTTTAGTGATTGATCGCATCAATGGCGAAGGCAAGAACTGCTATGAGCTTGATATCGGCGATTGGAATGTTTGCGTTGAGTTAGAAAGCGAACAACCTAAGCCTAATGCTCAAGTAGCAAAGCAAGCTTAGTCGCTATAGTCAGATGATTAATAATTTTGGTGGTGTTCTAAAAAGTATGCTGGCAGCAGTTGTCGATACACAAAATAAAGACGATCCAAACTACCGAGCTATGTCTAACGTCTAACGATTTTGACAATAGCTTAGCCTTTCAAGCTGCACTTGATTTAGTGTTTAAAGGGAAATCCCAGCCAAGCACTTTAAGATAATTACTGAACCTTTGCTCCACGATTCAAAATCAAAGGTTCAGACACAAATTTATCGCAGCACAAAACCACTAAGGAGCATTAACAATGTCTACAAAAAGTACTTATTACGCACCAACTGGCGGATTGCCTCCGCAAACACAGTTACTATCCGATCGCGCTATCTTCACCGAGGGTTATGCGATTATTCCCAAACGTGTACTAACCGACATTGTTATTAGCTATTTACCTTTTTGGGAAGGAATGCGGATGTGGGTGCTTGCACGTCCTTTAACCGGTTTTTCAGAAACCTTCTCACAGTATATCGTCGAAGTTGAGCCTAATGGCGGCTCAGAAAAACCTGAGCTAGATGCAAAGGCCGAAGGTGTTGTATTCATCGTTGAAGGTGAAATGGATATGACTATAGAAGGTGAATCGCATCATCTTGAAGCGGGTGGCTATGCTTTCTTACCGCCGGGATGTAAATGGACGTTAAAAAACAACAGTAGCAAGCACGTTAAATTTCATTGGATCCGCAAAGCTTATCAATTTGTAGAAGGTATTGATGCGCCCGAACCCTTTGTAACAAGCGATCACGATGTTGAAGCTATTGAGATGCCGAACACAGGGGGCGTATGGGCAACCACTAGGTTTACAGAGCAGTCTGATATGCGTCACGACATGCATGTGAATATAGTCACTTTCCAGCCAGGTGGCGTGATTCCATTTGATGAAACTCATGTTATGGAACATGGTTTGTATGTACTAGAAGGTAAAGCCGTATATCACTTAAACGGTGAATGGGTAGAAGTTGAGGCGGGTGATTTTATGTGGCTGCGCGCATTTTGCCCACAATCTTGTTACGCCGGCGGACCTGGTCCATTTAGATACTTACTATATAAAGACGTGAATAGACATATGCCGTTTATTCGCCCAACACGATAAGCAATATAGAGGCATAATCGTTAATTCGAATATGTCATTTATTACTTGTAATAAAAAAGCCTTCTATTTATATGAATAAAAGGCTTTTTTGGCAACTACTACGACGGTGAATGGTTCAATTACTACTTTTCAGTTATTGTTCAATACGCTGTAAGAACGCCTGCGTGCGCGGATGCGTTGATAGCTCAAACATTTGCTCAGCGCTACCTTCTTCAACTATGTGCCCATCCTCAATGAGTACCACATGATCAGCCACATCACGAGCAAAGTTAATCTCGTGGGTAACCACCACCATTGTCCAGCCCTCAGACGCCAGCTGCTTCATGGTGGTTAAGACGTATTGCACTAACTCTGGATCCAGCGCTGAGGTCGGCTCATCAAATAATAGTAACGAAGGCTCGATAGCGAGTGCACGAGCAATACCAATCCGCTGCTGCTGACCGCCAGATAACTGAAAAGGATATAAATCAGCTTTGTCCGACAAGCCCACTTTTGCAAGTAGTGCCAATGCTTGTTTGCGACCTTCTGCTTTACTTTTACCTTGTACCACTACGGGCCCTAAGGTTAAGTTCTCGAGTGCGGTCTTATGCGGAAATAAATTATAGGACTGAAATACCATACCCGACTTACGTTGTAACGCTAATAAGGTTTTCTTCTTAGGCTTAGTGACGAAGTCTACTGTTAAGCTGCCATCATCAAAGGCAATGACGCCTTGATCAGGAATTTCGAGCGCATTTAGACAGCGCAGAAATGTTGTTTTTCCTGAACCCGACGGCCCGAGTATAACCACCACCTTACCTTTATGAATGGTCAAATCAATGCCTTTAAGCACTTGATTGCTACCAAAGGCTTTGTGAATATTGTTGACTTGAATCATAAAAATTCCTATTGCGCGTATCTTGATTATTGTGCGTATCTTGATTATAGCGAATACATTATTAGCAATACAGTGGGGATGGTAAATGGTTTATTTGGCAACATAGCGATCAAGTCTGGTCTCAAGCCTGCCTTGGATAAAGGTTAGGAACAAACAAATACCCCAATAGATAACCGCCGCTTCAGTATAGACCAGCATAAACTCATAGTTACGCGCGGTGATAATTTGCGCCTGCTTAAACAGCTCAGTGACCAACACTAAGGACGCTAAAGACGTGTCTTTTACCAGACTAATAAAGGTATTGGATAACGGCGGTACCGATACCCTGAGCGCTTGTGGCAAAATCACATGTCGAAAGGTTTGTAGATAAGTTAGCCCGACTGTCGAGCCAGCTTCCCACTGTCCTTTTGGAATGGACAAAATAGACGCGCGCACAGTCTCTGACGCATAAGCACCAATATTAAGTGAAAAAGCAATAATTGCTGATGGAAATGGATCGAGCTTAAGTCCTATGCTAGGCAGACCATAGAAGATAATAAACAGCTGCACCAACATCGGCGTGCCGCGTATGGCAGAGACATAAATTCGCGCGAGGCGATAAATAATCTCATGCCACCAGCTAACACGCGGCACGATACGAATCAGCGCCACACTCAAGGCAATACACATTCCTATTGCAAAGGAGATTAATGCTAGCGGTATCGAGTAATAAATACCACCTTTAAGCATCGGCCAAAACGAGGTGATGACAATATGCGCCCGATCAGGGCTCATAAATGGCAATAGTGCTAAGAATTCAGCTAACATTGACGTTATAGAAACTGTCATCAGTCTTGTTTGCTTATATCAGCACCAAAGAAGGTATTACTAAGCTTAGTCAATGTACCATCAGCTTGCAGCGCAGCCATAGCTTCGTCAAGTTTTGCCACTACCGCATCATCGCCTTTAAGAAGTACCAGACCAGAACCACGCTTTTCACTTGCTGGCGCGACCAGTTTAATCTCAAGGCTACTGTCTGGGAACTTTTTAAGATAATCCAACACCGCAAGATTATCGTTCATGGTGAAGTCAGCGCGATCCTGTTTGACCAATTGTATCGCCTGCGCCATCCCATCAACAGGAACGATTTCTGCGCCGTAGCGTTCTGCCAGCTCACCATAATTGCTCGAAAGCGACTGGGCTGAACGCAGACCTTTTAATGCCTCCCATGAGCTATAACGGTTGTCATCGGTTGGTGCAAGCGCAACCGCCCCTGACCAGCTATAGGCGGTCGCTTTATCGTACTTCGCCAAGCGCTCAGGCGTGGTCAAGCTGACTTGGTTGGCTACCATATCAAAGCGCTTCGAATCCAGACCCGCCAGCATCGCATCCCACTGAGTTTCTTTGAAATCAACCGTTACGCCTAATTTATCAGCAACGGCACGCGTCACCTCGACGTCATAACCGGTAAGCTCACCGGACACATCATGATAAGTGAACGGCGGATAAGTGCCTTCGGTACCGACGTTAATAGTACCGCCATTATTGATACGCTGAAGCAAATCTGAGCCACCAGCGGTATTATCAGCATTAGTATTAGCATCGTCAGTATTAGACTGACTACAAGCCGTAAGCAAAAGAGCGCTAACAGCTAGGGTTAACAGGGCGCGACGTTTCATAAGAGGTCCTTATTCGAGTGTATACGGATGAGTAGATAGTGCGAGTAGCAGAGATAAATAACTACTAAGATGTAGATACAACAAGTAGATTTAGCAGCAAAATATGAGCTACGGGTCTTATTCTATTAAATTTATTATATTTTATTCAATTGATTATATTTGCTTTTGGCTGCTTGATTTGAGGATTAAATCTATACTTTTCAATGCTAGTTTTAACATTAAAGCTGTTTTTGAGACGGCAATTTTTAGAGTGGCAAGTTCTGATGGTAAGTTTTAAGGTTAAATACTTTAAAAACGAATGTGATCGACTGTGTCTATACTATCGCGATTGAGATAGAAGGAACGTACAAAAACAGTGAGCATGCGTAAGAATATTATAGCTCCCCTGAGAATTGATACCGATCGCCTGCATGCCACATCTTGACAAAAGTCAATACTTGACCTGATGAATATGTCTGCCGGCTGAGCACTAAGGTTGGTGACTGCGCCTCAACCTGTAAAGCATGGGCGATTTCTTCCGGTGCAGCCAATGCTCGAATAGTATAACTGCCGCGCTCAAGTGGAATTTTGGCAATTAAGTAATCGCTAGTATTAACAATACTAAAGTCCTGCTCGATGAACTTCGGGACTTTTATCGCATCGACCCAGCGCTCTTCAAACTGAATCGGCTGACCATCGGCAAAGTGAATAATCTTTACTTCATATAGAACAGGCGCATCATCGTTATCTAGTTGATTGTTAAGCGCTTGCCCTGTAGGTAAAACTTTCGGCACATCGATATCAAACTTACGGCGTAGGCGCTCATCAAGCATGCTAGCGGTGATACTGCGTTTACTCACCACCCGCGCTTGATAATCACGATTCGCTGACTTTAAGTCCTGCGCAATGTTACGTACTTCAACGAAGGTATGATTAAACTGTTGCTGTGCTACGAAAGTTCCTGATCCTTGTCGACGCTCTAATACTCGTTCTTCGCTTAACTCTTTTAAGGCTCGATTCACGGTCATTCTCGAGACTCCAAACTGCTCAGCTAACGCCATTTCTGTAGAGATGGCCTCGCCTGCTTGCCACTTGCCGCGATGAATATTATCTAATATTGCATTTTTAATGCGTTGATACGCAGGAACTGTCTTTTTTGTGCTCAGTTTGGTCATGCCCATCGTCACCTTTGTCATTTTTACTTTTGTTGTGCCCACTATCGATTATCAATTCTAACTATCAGATTTAGCCTTCAACTTTAACCAGCAATATCAATCACACTAATGCCGCCATAATATCATGGCATCGTCAAAATCATGGTGCTATTCATCGTTCTATAAAAACCACATTGCAAATAATTAAACTCTTGGCTAAAAAAAACTTGCAAGATAAAACAGTCTCTGATAATTTGTATATACAACTTATAAATAATCTTAATATACTAATGCTGTTATTAATCATGCTTCATCAACACCCCCTAAGCAGGTTATTTTAAATAATTCATATTAATAGCCTTTTTGGGCACGAATAGACGACCCCAAGGAACGACGATGATTACTAGTAATAGAACTAATAATAGAACTAATAATGAAGCGACCAACAATAATGAATTTACCCGCCGCGATGAGACTCGTAATATTGCCGCCCCTACTGGTAGCACCTTGCATTGCAAAAGCTGGCTGACCGAAGCACCTTATCGCATGCTACAAAACAATCTGCATCCTGATGTGGCTGAAAATCCTAAAAGCTTGGTGGTTTACGGTGGTATTGGTCGCGCGGCGCGGAATTGGGAAAGCTATGATCAGATTCTAGAGTCTTTAAAAGTCTTAGAAGATGACGAGACGCTACTAGTCCAATCAGGTAAACCAGTGGGTGTCTTTCAGACTCACGAAAATGCACCGCGTGTATTGATTGCCAATTCCAATCTGGTACCGCGCTGGGCGACATGGGAGCATTTCAACGAGCTCGATCGCAAAGACTTGATGATGTATGGGCAGATGACCGCTGGTAGCTGGATATATATTGGCACCCAAGGTATCGTCCAAGGAACCTATGAGACCTTTGTCGAAGCAGGTCGTCAGCATTATGATGGCAGCTGGGTAGGACGCTGGATTTTGACCGCTGGTCTTGGTGGTATGGGCGGCGCGCAGCCATTAGCCGCGACCTTTGCGGGGGCAACTTCATTAAATATTGAATGCCAACAATCCAGTATCGATTTTCGTCTGCGTACCGGCTACGTCGATAAGCAAGCAGATGACTTAGATCACGCTTACGAGCTGATAAAACAGCATACCGATGCTGGTGAAGCGGTGTCTATTGCCCTACTTGGTAACGCCGCCGACATATTATCAGAAATGGTAAAGCGTGCGGATGCAGGTGATATGAAACCAGACTTAGTAACAGACCAAACCTCAGCTCATGACTTAATCAACGGCTATCTCCCTAGTGGTTGGAGTGTGGAAGAGTGGAAAGCGGCGCAAGAAGATCATAATCAACATGCTGCATTGACTAAGGCTGCTGCTGAGTCTTGCGCGGTACACGTACAAGCAATTTTAGACTTGCAAGCTATGAATATCCCAGCGACCGACTATGGTAATAATATTCGCCAAGTGGCGTTTGATGAAGGGGTTAAAGATGCCTTTAACTTTCCAGGCTTTGTGCCCGCTTATATTCGTCCGCTATTTTGCCAAGGTAAAGGCCCGTTTCGCTGGGTCGCTCTATCTGGTGATCCAGAAGATATCTATAAGACCGACCAAAAAATCAAAGAGCTGTTCCCTGAAAATACTCACATCCATCGCTGGCTTGATATGGCAAAAGAGCACATCCAATTTCAAGGATTGCCTGCACGTATCTGCTGGCTAGGTTTGGGTGAGCGTGATAAGGCAGGACTTGCCTTTAATGAAATGGTCAAAAGTGGCGAGCTAAAGGGCCCTATCGTCATCGGCCGTGATCATCTAGATACCGGTTCAGTTGCCAGTCCTAACCGCGAGACGGAAAGTATGAAAGATGGCTCAGATGCGGTATCTGATTGGGCATTATTAAATGGTCTACTAAATGTCGCAGGCGGCGCAACTTGGGTGTCACTGCATCATGGCGGCGGCGTTGGTATGGGCTACTCACAGCATTCGGGTATGGTTATCGTCGCTGACGGTACTGATGCCGCCGCCAAACGCTTAGCTCGAGTATTGGTCAATGATTGCGGTTCAGGCGTGATGCGTCATGCAGATGCCGGCTATGAGCTGGCGATTAAAACCGCTAAAGACTATGGTTTAAATCTTCCCATGATTAAGTAGCTGGCGCTTAAATGAGCAGTGCTTAGGTAGATGATTAGTGCTTAAATATTCATTGCTTAAGTAAGTTAAAAACATAACCGACATTTTATCAAGGAGGATAATATGGCTGAGCAAGATGCCATTAAGCATGGGAAATCTGGGCAACCTGCTAACACTACGCCCGATATGACGCCACCTGAAAAGCTACTATCAACACCTATCGCAATATTACAGCTGATCGTATTTAGTACGATAGGTTTAGTTATGTTTTTTGTGCCATTTACTATCGGTGATAAAAGCACTATTTTGTTTGATCACGGCGCAACTTATCTGGTCATTCAGCAGCACACCCTTGCAGTAGTACTATTATTCTTACTCATGGTCTATGGGGTGGGTAAGCCTTTTTATGATGGCTCGTGGCGTAAAGATATCACCAATACGATATTGACCGTATTTAAAGTCATCGGTCTGGTATTGGCGGTTATGTATGTCACCGGTGCCGCGCCTGACTTTATGATGAAAAAGGACATGCTGCCGTTTTTGTTCGAAAAACTGGCGCTCCCGGTTGGTATGATTGTTCCTATTGGTGCGTTAATCTTAGCATTTTTAGTCGGCTTTGGCCTACTGGAAATGGTTGGGGTATTGATGCAGCCTATCATGAAGCCCATTTGGAAAACTCCAGGTACATCAGCCATTGATGCTGTTGCCTCTTTTGTCGGCAGTTATTCTATTGGCTTATTAATTACTAACCGCGTTTATCTACAAAAACAATACTCTGCTCGTGAAGCCATTATTATTGCGACCGGTTTTTCCACGGTATCAGCGGCATTTATGGTTATTGTCGCCAAAACCTTAGGGTTAATGGAATTCTGGAATATGTTCTTTTGGTCGACGCTCGTGATTACTTTTATTGTCACCGCTATCACTGCTCGTATTCCACCCATCAGTCGCGCTGACAATGAAGTAGAACGTCCAGACTTAACTTATAAAAAAGGTACTCGTCTAGCAGCCGCGTTAGATTTAGGGCTTGCTACCTCACGCCGCGCTACTGATTTCAAACATATCTTATGGTCTAATTTTAGAGACGGCATTATTATGGCTGCCGCCATTGTGCCTTCTATCATTGCTGTCGGCTTGACAGGTTTGTTATTAGCCAAATATACGCCTGTATTTGACGTGCTAGGTTTATTACTTTATCCGTTTACGTGGTTAGGCGGATTGCCAGACCCTTTAGTGGCTGCCAAAGGTATGTCAGCTGGACTTGCTGAGATGTTCTTGCCTGCATTATTGCTAAGTGATGCTGAGATTTTGACCCGCTATGTCGCAGGCGTCATATCAATTAGCAGCATACTGTTCTTTTCAGCAATGATTCCTTGTGTGCTGGCAACCGAAATTCCATTGTCAGTAGGCAAAATGGTCGTTATTTGGTTTCAACGGGTGGTGCTTAGTATTTTATTGGCTGCAGCTTTTGGACAATTAGCCATGTATTTTAGTTGGATTGCCTAGCTACTCTTCACTCAACAATTTTTTATAAGACAAATAAAACGAATTATATAACTAATATAAACAGGAACACTGTTATGACCACAGTAAAAAACCTAATTCTAAACCCGCGCCAATTAAGCTTTGAAATGTTACGCGATATTTATGACCAGCCCGTTACCTTCTCGCTACCCGATAGCGCGTACGACGCGATAGATGCCTCGCACGAAGATGTACGAACCATCATCGCTCGTGATAAAAGTGCCTACGGTATTAATACCGGTTTCGGCTTATTGGCAAAGACGCGAATTAACGATGATCAGCTTGAGCTACTACAGCGCAACCTAATTGTGTCGCACTCTGTTGGTACTGGTGAACCCTTACCAGACGGCGTGGTTCGGCTGATTATGGTCATGAAGGTTGCCAGTCTATCACAAGGCGTTTCTGGAGTACACCGCGCAGTAGTCGATGGTTTATTGGCTTTAATTAACAATCAGATTACCCCGCATATTCCTGTTAAAGGTTCAGTCGGTGCGTCCGGTGATTTAGCGCCTCTGTCCCATATGACCCTAGCGCTAATGGGTGAAGGAGATGTCTATGTCGATGGTAAATGCGTGCCAGCCGCTGACGCTCTAGCACAGCATGGTCTTGAGCCCATTACCCTTGCCGCCAAAGAAGGCCTAGCCTTAATTAATGGTACCCAAGTCTCAACCGCTCTAGCGCTACGGGGCTATTTCTTAGCACGTGACTTATTAGAATCGGCAACTATCGTCGGCTCAATGTCTATCGATGCGGCAAAAGGCTCAGATGCGCCATTCGATGCACGTATTCATGAGGTTCGTGGTCATCATGGGCAAATCGAAATTGCCAAATCGCTTAGAAGTTTGATTGAAGGTAGTGACATTCGCGCTTCACACCAAGGGGAACAAGACGATAGAGTACAAGACCCCTACTGCTTACGTTGTCAGCCACAAGTAATGGGTGCCTGCCTTGATATTATCAATCAAGCGGGCCAAACCTTATTAATTGAAGCCAATGCCGTGACGGATAATCCGCTTATCTTTAATAACGAAGATGGTCCAGTTGCTATCTCAGGTGGTAACTTTCACGCTGAGCCAGTCGCGTTTGCTGCTGATATATTAGCCTTAGCGATTGCTGAGATTGGTTCGATGTCTGAGCGCCGCGTAGCTTTATTAATTGACGCAACCTTATCAGGTCTACCACCGTTCTTAGTCGATAATGCTGGCTTGAACTCCGGCTTTATGATTGCTCACGTTACCGCAGCGGCATTAGCCTCTGAGAATAAGTCCATCGCCCATCCTGGCAGTGTCGATAGCATCCCAACTTCTGCCAATCAAGAAGACCATGTCTCTATGGCAACCTATTGTGCAAGACGTTTATATGAAATGGCGCAAAATACGGCGACCATTATCGGTATCGAGTTATTAGCAGCGGGTCAAGGTATTGATTTTCATCGCGGGCTTGATACCTCAGAGCCATTGACGACAGCTCATCATCTATTACGTAAGCAAGTTACTTTTTATGATAAAGACCGTTACTTAGCTCCAGATATTGAAGCGGCCAAGCAGTTGATACTCAGTCGTTCTTTAACGGAGTATTGGCAGGAAATGCGCAATGACTGGTACCTTTCTAAATAAGGTTCTTTCTAAATAAACAGATATCTTCAAATTCATTTTAAAGGAGATCAGCGATGACTATAACAGCCGTTAGCCAAACTGCTGCTGATATGACACGATGGACAGGACGCTCGGAGCCATTTGAAAGCGAGCGCGCCTGCTATTGGTATCAGCTGGCACAGCCTTATGAGCAGCAGCGTATCGGGCTGGTTGGCTTTGCCTGCGATCAAGGTGTTAGGCGCAATCAAGGACGCGTTGGCGCAAGAGCCGCACCGCCACTGATTCGTAGCGCGTTTGCTAAGCTGCCCGTTATCGCTGAACTACAGCAACGTTTTAATGATGAACTACAGACTTTGTTAGGCGATGCCGGCGATATTCATTGTGATGATGACGATGGTTTTGCCGAGCAACTGCTTGAGCAAGCCCAGCAGCAATATGCCAGTGTTGTCAGTAACGTTATTCAAAGAAGTAGTCTGCCTATTGGTCTTGGCGGCGGACATGCGATGGCCTATGGTAGCTTTTTAGGATTATGGCAGGCGCTTCAGCAGGCTGCTAATGGTAACACCAGTGAAAACAATACGGCCGACATACCGACTACCCCCGTTATTGGCATCATTAACTTTGATGCCCATCTTGATATTCGTCAATCTGATGTGGCCACTTCCGGCACCCCTTTTCGCCAAATCGCAGAACACCTTACTGAATATCAGCAGCCTTTTCACTATTGCTGTATTGGGGTAAGCCGCTTCTCCAACACCGCAGCGCTGTTTGATCGTGCCGACAGTTTGGGTGTGCGCGTTATCAGTGATGAGGACTGCTATTATCAAGCGTGGGAAACACTTGCCGCTCAGATTGAAGCCTTTATCAATCAGGTTGATGTGGTTTATTTGACCATTGATATGGACTGCTTTCCTTCTAGCGTGGTACCTGGAGTCAGCGCACCCGCTGCCTATGGTATCGAGCTGAGCTTCGTTGAGCGGGCTGTCAAAACTATTATGGCGTCCGGAAAAGTAAAAATAGCAGATATCGCTGAGATTAACCCGACCTATGATAGTGACCAACGCAGCTGTAAAGTTGCTGCTCGACTTTTAGCCACCATCATTGAGCAACACCTATTAACTTTATAACTGGCATATAGATTGGCTGTAGTCAGTTCGAAATAAACCAGATACCTATATATTCAATACGAAGTAATAGTCGATACGAAGTAATAGTCGATACGAAGTAAAACAGATATGAATATGAATCCGCGTGACTGATAAAAATTTTCTGGCGTGCTGTTCGCCAGCGTGACAGAGGCTACAAAAATTTCTATCAGTCACACTGTATTTGTTTCAAAGTGAACCGACTATTAGAGACAAATAATTAACCCCTAGCAGGAGTATATTATGACTAACACTACAAACCAGACGACCACTGATACCACAACCATGACATCGTTCGATCAAATTATTATTAATGCCAATCTTGCCACTTTTTCAGCGCATTATGGTTTTGATGTGCATATCGACAGTAAAGAAAACGGTAAATCAACATCGGCAGACCACGCACCTTACGGTCAGTTAGAAAACGCCGCTATCGGTATAAAGGAAGGTACGATTGCGTGGATTGGCTCGAACGAACAGATGACCCCGCATCTTTCTCATTATCAAGCCGCTCAAATCAAAGATGCTGTGGGCAACTGGATAACACCAGGGCTAATCGACTGTCATACCCACCTAGTCTATGCCGGTAATCGCAGCAATGAATTTGAGGCACGTCTACACGGCGCCAGTTACCAAGATATTGCAGCACAAGGCGGCGGTATTGTCGCGACCGTCAGTGCGACTCGCGCAGCCAGTATTGAGGAGATATTTGCCCAAAGTGAAAAACGTCTTCTAGCGCTTATAAAAGAAGGCGTGACCAGTATCGAAATCAAATCCGGCTATGGTCTGGACTTAGATACTGAACGCAAAATGCTCACCGTTGCACGTCAACTTGGTGACAAATACGACATTCATGTCAGCACATCCTACTTAGCCGCTCATGCTTTGCCACCTGAGTATAAAGACCGTGCGGACGACTACATTGAGCAAGTCTGCGAGTGGCTGCCGATCCTACATAAAGAAGGTCTAGTCGATGCGGTTGATGGATTTTGTGAAAATATTGCTTTTAGCTCAGAGCAAATCAGACGCGTTTTTGAAGTTGCCCGCTCATTAGGTCTCCCTGTTAAACTCCATTCTGAGCAGCTGTCTGATATAGGCGGTAGTGCCTTAGTTGCCGAATACCAAGGCCTATCAAGCGATCACTTAGAGCATTTATCAGAGGCAGATATTGAAAAAATGGCAGCCAGTAATACTGTTGCGGTGCTATTACCCGGTGCCTTTTATACTTTGCGTGATACCAAGCTACCACCGATAGATGCGCTGCGTAAGCATCAAGTTGCTATCGCTATTTCAACCGACTGTAATCCGGGCACGTCACCGCTGACATCGCTATTACTCGCGATGAATATGGGCTGTACGCTGTTTTATTTAACCCCTGAAGAGGTGTTAGCAGGAGCTACTATTAATGCTGCTCAAGCACTAGGGTTGTCTAAAAAGGGCCGGATAGAAGTAGGCTGTGATGCTGATCTAGCGCTTTGGGATATAACCCGCCCTGCGGACTTGTGCTATCAAATTGGGCTCAACCCTATTGAGGATATTATGCGTCAAGGTCAGTGGAGTAAAGGCTAGTGTCGAAATATCTGAACCCACTCTGCAACGAATAAAATGTGGTTGGGAGAAATTTCTGCAGCCTCTGGAGTGACGCAGTCACACAGCAAGCAAGGAAATTTTTACCAGCTACATGAACCCATAGCTCTATTTTGTTTAATACTAAATGTACAAGTCTCATATTTGGTTCACTATCCAAGAAAAGCCCCAATCAATTAATGATTGAGGCTTTTTGGTTTATAAGAATAAAAAACTTATAACGCTAAAAACTTAGGCGACGTATTTTTTACGGACGATATGAGTCATCTCGACCATGTTACGCAGCTGTTGACGTACTTCTTCCCAGTTACGCGTTTTTAGACCACAATCTGGGTTGATCCATAAGCGCTCAATCGGAATGTACTTTTGGGCTTCATCGATTACAATCTGCATAGCATCGCTATCAGGCGCGCGCGGGCTATGAATGTCATAGACGCCTGGGCCGATAGCATTTTGATAGCCGCGTTCAGTATTGGTAGAACCATCGGCCCCATCAATATTGCCGTCAACTTTAAAAGCGTCTAGCAATTGCAAGCCTGAGCGTGCTGTTTCAATCGTGATAACGTCAGCATCCATGGCAGAGATATGATGCAAGCAATCATGGAAGCTTGAATAACACATGTGGGTATGAATCTGAGTTTCAGGCTGGGCAGAGCTGGCAGAATGCTTAAAGCTATCGACCGCTTGCTTCCAGTAGCTCGCATGTTCAGCTTGCTTTAACGGTAAGCCTTCACGGAATGCCGGCTCATCAATCTGAATAATACCAATTCCTGCGTCTTGTAAATCACTGACTTCTTGATTAATCGCTTCGGCAATTTGTAAGCGCAAGATATCACGGGTGGCTGCATCGCTTGGCGCAAACGACCAGTTCAACATGGTTACTGGCCCGGTCAACATGCCTTTCATTGGCTTGTTGGTTAGGCTTTGCGCGTAGCTGATCCAGTCGACGGTCATGGCTTTTGGACGGCTAATGTCACCTACCACGATTGGTGGACGGACACAGCGCGTACCGTAGCTTTGTACCCAACCATTTTTAGCCAACCAAAAACCATCTAAGTACTGAGCAAAATATTCAACCATGTCCGTACGTTCGGCTTCACCGTGAACTAATACATCCAAACCTAACTCTTCTTGGTCGGTCACACACTGACGAATCTCAGCTTTCATGGCGTCTTGATAATCGCTATCGCTCAACTCACCATTGTTCCATTGGCGGCGGGCTTTACGAATTTCAGCGGTCTGCGGGAATGAACCAATCGTAGTCGTTGGTAATAATGGCAAATTAAGCTTGGCTTCCTGCTTAGCATAACGGTCGCTAAACACACCGTCGCGAACTTGCGCGTCTGACTGAGTTGGCGACAAACTAATATCTGTTGCGGTGACATCAGGTTGTAGCTCACCTGTTGCTAATTTGGCACAAATAACGACTTCGCTTAGTTTCTGCTTGGCAAAGGCCAGTTTGCCCTTCAAATTTTCAGGAACATCTTCTGAGGTTAAATCAACGGGTAAATGTAGTAATGAAGAACCAGTACCAACCCATAAACGTTGATTGTCTTTGCCATCACCAGTTTTAGGCTGATTATGATAGGTATTTAAGCGCTCATTGGCCTCTGTTAAGATATCTTGCACTCGAGCTTGGTCAGTGGTCCAGACACTTAGACCGTCGACGACGCCGATAGACAGCAGTTTATGACTTGGCAGATGATCAATTACTTGCGTCACATATTGCTTAGGCTGACTTGAACGGGTGATATCGATATGGATGCCACTAACGGGTAAGTTACAAGCAATATGACAGTTATTGCCCAAGGTATCAAAGTAGTTGGCAACGATAATTTGTGGCGGTGTTTGTTGTAGGCCGTTATAGGCACGCTCAAACGCTTGCTGCCACTGACCGTCTAAATCCAATGACAAGATAGGTTCATCCATCTGTACCCAATCAACACCTTGCTCGCCCAACTGATTTAACAAATCAGCATAAACTGGCAGCAATTTATCAAGATGTTCCAGCTTGATAAACTGGCAGCAATTTATCAAGATGTTCCAGCTTGTCATCAAGCTTTGAGAAAGCCAAATATAGAAAGCTTACCGGACCAACCAATACTACTTTTAATGCTTTATCGGTTTTACCGCTGTTTTCAATAATGGCTTTAGCATCTGTAACTTGCTTAAATACTTGGGTAAAATCCGTATTACTAAAGTCTTCATCGGCTTCTAATTCAGGTACTAAGTAATGATAGTTGGTATCAAACCATTTAGTCATTTGCCAAGCCGCATTGTCTTCATACTGACCCGTATGGTCACGACCACGAGCAAAGTAGAACTGACGATCAAAGGTATCTAAAGTTTCGGCACCAGCAAAACGAGGTGGCTGCACACCGAAGGCGACAGCTTGGCTTAGCACTAGGTCATAATGGGCAAAATCGCCCGTAGTGATAACATCAAGGCCCGCATCGATTTGGTCTTGGATATTGGTAGTAAAGACTTCTGCTAGCGCAGCTTGGGTAGTCGCCTTGTCTTTTTTACCTTTCCAGTAATGCTCTAATGCAAATTTGGTTTGACGCTTATCGCCGATACGTGGGTAGCCTAGGATATGGCCAGGTACGGTATTTTTCGAGATAGATTGTGGGATTGAGGTAGTCATGTGTTACTCCATACTTATATTTGAGATAAAATACTCAGTATTTAAGTAATGTGATGAATATATTTTATGAAGTAATCATAGCTGATTGTTTAGATGAATAAAAATCAATTTACTTAACTTAAGATGAATATTACTAATGTTGATATTTTAGCTGAGTCTCTCTATTCTTTTTCCCACCTAGAACACTTTTAACCATGTTTAACTTTCCTATAAAAAAAGACACCTGCTAGCAACTACTAACAGATGTCTTTTTGATTTTTTTAAATTTCTCTACTTTTAATAGCGTCTTGTTTATCTATTTTTTGATCTTATTTTTTAACCTTACTATTGAATATCTCACCTGTGTTGGCATTAACGTTTAGCTCAACGATATGGTCTTCTTTAAGCATTTCAATTTCGTAATATGAGGTATGGTCATTATAATCACGGTCATTTTTAAATTCGATTTCTATTACACGGCCCCCTGTTTTTTTCTCAGCAATACTCATAGCTTTCATAATATTGAAGTTTGCTTGCTTGAGGGTCTTATAGTCAGCAACGTCGCCACTATCTAGACGACCAGTTTCAATAGTAATGATTTTACCAGTGTTAGCATCGACTTTAATTTCATAATTTTGACTTTCTGTACTAAATTCTATCTCATAGACACCGCCTTGTGCCTTATCGTCATTATTATCGAACTCAGCACTGATAAGCGTTCCTAAGGCCTTCTTATTCGCGATTTTAATCGCTTGTTTTAAGCTAATTTTACTTGTTTGAGCAGCACGCACTTCGCTTGATTTTGTGGTCTGAGTAGCCGCGCTTACTGTGGTACTTAGCAGGCCGGCAGTTAACGCTACTGTGAGACAAGCGCTTAATATTGTTGGCTGAAAGCTTTTTAATATTATTTTCATGATGTTATCTCCTTGACTGTATTATTAATTTTTGATACTAATCTTTGATATTGGTATCATTATACGTCTGCCTAGAGGCAACTTTGAGTCAAAAAAGTATCGTAATGTAGCATCAATGTGTTATGAACCGCTGACCCATACATACTCGTTTTATTTGAGTCAGCAAACGGTATAATATGCTCCCTAATTTATTATCGTTTTACTCGTTTCTTCTTACTAGGCCACTCATGCTCCTATGCTAAATACCTCACTAAATATGCCAGACTTACTGTCCGATAAAAGTACAAATAACGATAACAGCTCTTGTTTTGACCTTGCTATCCATTCTGAAGCGGCGGTTGCTTTTGATAGTTTACCGTCTGTCATCCAAGATGCCTTAGCGCAACAAAAGCGTATTGTATGTATCGCTAACAATCCTTCTATAGATAGATCAAGCCTTGAGGTCTTGCTGCAACCGACAGATATGTTGGTGTTGTTTAATGATTTCATTCATGCTGATTTTTTTGTAAATCATCCACTAGCGCGTGCTCTGCCCAAACTGTTATTTTTTCGCCAGATGGGCGATAGCAAGCTACATTTTGGCTTACCACCCAGAAGTAACAAGGTGACTGCTATTAACGAGATGGCTAAGCACGCCCCGCTTGGGCTGCTATCTAGTAATGTCCACTATCAGTTCCCATTGCCAGATGAAGACCCAAGTCCGCATGACGATCCAGTGACTGCAAGCCGGATATTAACTATTCCAGAGGCGTTAAAACATTTATTGAATAGTGATGAGCATTGTCGCGTGCTCTCAGAGCGGCATCCAGTAGTCGCCGATTATCCTCACTTTTCTGACATTCATTCATCTGCGCCGTCGTCAGGTTTTTTGTTATATCGACTGCTATTAGCAGCGCGTATGCATGTGCAGCAGCTGCAAAATTCTACAGTGCCGCTACAGATAGTGATGATTGGCTTTAATGATGAAGATAAAACCGAGCATTTTTGGCAGGGACACAACTGGAAGTTTGAACGTCAAGAGATGGCAAAAGTACCTTATGGTGTGGACGTTATTCGCCAGTATTAAAAGCTGCGATATAAAGATCTAGGTTACGGTGCAACACTAGATGATGAATCAAGGGGCTTAACCTCGTAACTAAACGCTCTCAACCAACCGATAGAAATTTCAGAAGTTAAATCATCTAAACATAAGGCGCATCGGGGCAATGCGCTGCTTCAATTTCAACCGCACTTGGCTGACGAATGATACCAATCGGATCTGTCTGTTCCGCCTGCCAATGAATCAGCGCCATATATGCAAACTCCGTAAGCCAACCCGCCATTGGCCAATGTTGCCATTTATCGTAGAATCGATTGGCATTAACGACAATGCTGTCCAAATGGTTGAGCGGCGGTCGATAAACGCTGTGCTGTTGGTGATAAATCACATCAGCCGTTAAGTAAAAGTCGATATTTAAGGCGCGCGCCGTAAAAGCAAAATCAGTATCTTCAGCCCCATAGCCAACATAATGCGTATCAAAACCGCCAATCTGCTCAAATTTCGATTGCGATATGGCAAAGCATAAACTCCAAAATGCGCCATAATCTTGGGTCTGCTCAATGGGCGTTTGCTTATCGTTTTCAGCTACTCCATCGTCAATGACCAACTCAAAGTTATAGCGATAAGGATTATAGACGGACAGTTTATCTAAATTTTCTTTGGGTAATTTACCTTGCTGTAGCTGCGCTCCCTCGGCATCTGTTAAAGGTCGAGTAAGATAACGTGGCTGACCCATCAGCAACGCATCAGGATGCGCTTGTAATTTAGCATTTAACTGCTCAATGAAGGTTGGCGCAACAATACAATCGACATCTAAAAATATTAGCGCGTCATGTTTGGCATGGGCAGCCCCACTATTACGATTACGGCCGATATCAAATCCGGTCTTAAGCACTGTCTCTATATCTGTATCTATCTTTGGCGTGTTAAAGTCACTTTCCAATAATGCACCAGCGGTCGTTGGTATTTGTACAATATTTAAAGGAAATTGAGCCAGCCACTCAGGGTCAGCATCGTCGTTTACAATAATGACTTCATCAGGTCTAACGCTACTTTGCGCTAGACTACTGAGCAGATTATAGAGATGACGGTTACGGCCATCACAGGTAGTAATTACACTAACAGGGATGGTTGTAGAAGTAGCTGTCGGGTTGTTGACTGTCAGCTCATTTGTTGTCACTAAGGTCATTGACTGTCTCTTTTATAATGCTTATTTATTATCGTGAAGTTTGCTAAATCTCAAGGTGTAATCCCAGCTGCGGTAGTAGCCATTCCTCAAACCATAATTTGGGTGCTGGGAATGTAGCGATGCTGTCCATAAAGGTTTGAGCTGGCGAATGAGAGCCATCGTCAAATTTGTTTTCTCCATTAAGGTACTCATTATTCTCATACACTAATGGCATATCCTGAATCTTTCCTTCTATTATCTGACCCATAAATTGCTCCCAACTCAGCGCGCGACCTTGAGCGATCAAAGCCTCCGCCATAACTTCTTGCTCTTGATGCGGGCGATTATCGGGCAGTACTACTAGCGGCGTCGCATAGCGATACGCTTGCGCAATACCGTTAAGACCGCAAGCCATTAGCAGCCAATTACTATGAGCAATAAATGGTGTCACATCATCAACATGAGCAGCAATATCGACAAATTTGCGCATGTCATCATCAATAGGGCCAAGCGATATGATAAAGGCATCGGGCAATGCGCAGCGTAGTTCGGGCAGTTTTGTATCAATAGCCTCGTGACCGCCATAGCCTTTAATCACGGTAATTATCGTTGCTTGCCGTTTATCTAAACTTATTTGCATGGCCATGTTATCCGTTGCACGTAAACGATCAACAACAGCAGCATCAGTGGTTCTAGCAGTTTCAGTGGTTAAGCTCGTTAGCGTTTGGATAAAGGCTTCATAGGTCAATGGTTCACTATTGGTAGCGGCTAAAAAATCAAGATATAAGGTTTTTTGGCGCATCCAATCTGGGGTCATCAAAGCTTCCAATACTAGCGGATAAGGAGCGAGCAACCCCAGTGCACCAGTAAAGGCATTAACGTGTGGCGTATCATCACGAATACCGGCCAGTCTGACATATAAATAAGGCACGCTAGCAACGCGGCATAGCATTGCGACCTCGACACTGACATCAACAATCATGAGATCAATCTGACGCTGTTTGACGCCATCCAATATTTGCCAGCTGCGCGTTTGAATATCACTATTACCAACGGGAGAATAGTGCAGACTATTCGGCTGCCAATACTGCCCAGCACGACCTGGCAGCACATCGTCTGCTCGCTCATCTTCCGCACTAAGACGAACAATTTGCTCCTCAGTTATAGTAATAAATCGATAAGCATCAGCAGCTAGACTGGTAAATACGGTCAACTGTTGCCGTAACTTAAGCGGTAATAGTGCCGCTATTTTGTCCGCTTGTCGGCAGTGACCTGAGCCATGATGATGGGCATAATAGCCAATACGCATGATAGTAATCCCCTAAAAAACAGATGCTTTTATTTCGCTATTTTTTATAGCAGCTGACTTATCTTTGCTCACCGCATGTAAAGTACGAGAAAACGTTTGATCAAGGTTGATTGGTATATTCGGTTTATTAACAAGGTCGGGTTGTTTATTATCAGCTTCTTGATTTTGGTCAACAGATTTGTCTTTTAGGGCTTGTTTATATAATTGCACATATCCGTCTACCATCGCCGCCACTGAACAAAATTGCTCAGCGTGGTTGCGACATGCTTGCCGTGAAATAGTATTAATATCAGCAAAGGCTTGGACAAACGCTTCTTTGTCCATCTTAGGTACGATAATTCCGCTGTCTGGCGTGACAATCTCAGCGCTAGCGCCCACATCAAAACCAATCACGGGCGTACCACAGGCCAAGCTCTCAGCCAGCGTTAACCCATAAGGCTCATCCCAAGTACTAGTAAATAATAGTGCGGTTGCGTTACCTAGATAATCATTGATTTCGGCTTTGCTTAAATGTCCGACATAATCAAATAACGCTGGCGTGCCCCTCTCTTTACTAACTTTGTCGTCTTCTGCCAATAGCGGAGCAACATAGTGATTAAAGTAATCCTCATTGCTTTTAGGGCCGGCAATAACCAGACGCTTACCAGCCGCTTGGCAATACTCCATCGCTAGATGCGTGCCTTTTTCGGGACAAATACGTCCGTACCAAAAGTAAACCTCATCTTTAATAGGTTGAATATTAGCGGTAAATGACTGCACATCAATCCCGTTATAAACCACATAAGACGGCACAAATTCATCAAATAATTGCTGCTGATGGCCACTAATCGCCGTAAACTGAGTTTTCGTACCTTGCCGTAGAGTCAACAGCGCCAAACGTAGCTGCGGAAAAATAGGCGTATGAAAAGTGGTAAAACACCGTGAACCAAACGCCTGACCAAGCATCATCGGGATATGATGCAAGCTGTGATTGTGTACCACGTCAATCTCACCGCGCTCATCACGAGTAATAATATCGTGCATCGCACGCTGATAAACTAAATACTGATACAGCTCCTCACGGCTCATGCCCACTGAATCATGCTCATTGTCATAGACCATCGCTTCAAACTGCGCGCGCGTGAGTAACGGGATTAGTGTGGCCTGTGTTTGACTGTCCGAATGTGCGTAAAGTAATACCTTATGTCCTTGGGCAACTAACTCATCACAGAGCAGCTGAGTGATCATTTCAAGCCCACCAGCATACGGCTCAGCGATCGGATATAGAGAGTGCGCGATAATCGCAATACGTAATATAGGGGTTTTTGATTGTTTCGTCGTTTTGACGCCTTTTTCATTATGGATAATACGACAATTGGTCGTATTTGATGTATTAGCTACAGGGGTAGATGTCATGAAATATCCAAGATAAGTGAGCCAGTAATAAAATAGGAATGAGATAGGAATAAGGAAGTAAAGTTATAAAAATTAGGGCTATAAAGGCCACTGATTAACAGCGTTATCATCTTCAAATAGAGAGATTACAGGTTTACTTTTTGGTTTAAAGATTTGGACCTCAGGTGATTTAGTTTTACTTAATTTAATTTTAGTTACCTTAGTGTTGGCTACCAACCTAATATTTGAAACTGATTTAGCTAATGGTAAAGAAGTGCTCGTTGCTACCTCTCCATAACTATAATTGGCAAACATGACTTTTGCGGCCCATAACTTTAGCAGGCAGACAGTGATAGCACAGAAAAACAGTATTGGAGAATAGAGCGGCGATAAGGGCGACACAATGACTGCCGTTATCATGTTGAGTATCAATAGCAGCTTGGGTAACGCGACTATATTAGACATCCATGCCGTACGTCGCGTGCGCATATATTTTTGTTTGGGTGTACAAATAAAGGGCTTATCACGTCCCCACAACACTGGTAACCATGACAACGCTCCAAGCTCCCAAAAATTAAGGTGCAAAGCCCATGCCTGTAGCTTATTGCTAACGCTTGGATTACTAATGCTCTGACTATGACCATTCCTTACTTGCTGATTAAGCGGCTCGCGGTCCCGACTATACGCCCATAGACGTCTAGCTAAAAATACCCCGTAGCTGGCATAGACCAAATACAAAGGCATTATTAGCGATGTTAAACCAATACTTACATTCAAAAGCAGCGCACTACCGATAATCAGTAAGGTACAGATATGCAACAGGATGAAAATACCAGTAAAATTCACCCAAGCGCTAAGCTGCGATAAATGAGCCCGTATATAGGCTAAGCGCTCACCAAGAGCGTTTGTTATGGACCTATTTGGTGACGGGCACGTATCTGTAGAAAGGCGCGAGATTATGGAGAAATAGCTATTGAGTACTTGCATATTGCCATAAATCCAGCGCCGACGCTGACTCATCAAATCACCGACGGTAGTAGGCAACAAGCCGGTAGCGATTACCTCAGGAATAAACTGGCTGCGCAAACCGTGCTGATGCATCAACACCCCCATCTGCGCGTCCTCTGTGAGAGAAGCGCCCGACCAACCGCCTAAATCTAGCAAGGCGCTACGGCGAATAATTGCATAAGTCCCTGTCGATAACGCACGCTGGCGATTAAAGGGCCGGTATAAATGATAATTAAAATAATGATTCAGCTCATTATGGACATCGACTCGGCCAGCATCACGGTAAAACTGCGGAAACTGTAATAATGCATGATTGGGGTAATTATCAATAGCAGTAGCGATAGAGCTTCTTGCCTGCGGCAATGCCTGATAATCACTATCAACTACCACCACATGCGTAGCATTGGGGTTCATAAGCCCTAGTGCTAGATTTAAGGCTCCTGCTTTAAAGCCTGCCACCGCATCGATGTGGTAAAAGTGTACATTTAGCCGTGTATCGAGTTCAGCACAAAAATCTGCCAACGGCTCGTAGAGTGCGGTCTCAATATGGTTATTATCAATGATTAATATCTCATCGTCAGCCGCTTTAATCGCCAGCAATGAGCGGATAGTCGCTATCACCATCTCAGCAGGCTCAGCGCGGGTCATTAGCTGAAAGCTTAAACGTATGGACGTATTAGAACTATTGAAGTTAGCAACATGGTCATTAATTTCTTTAAAATTTTCTTTAGAATAGCCATTCTGACTGCGGCTATCTCTTAAGGCATCATTAATTTTCAAGATACTTTTATCTTTTATACTAATCTTCAGTACACTATCTCTTGATAAAGCAATATCGACCTCGTTGTTGCTAGGAATACTGTTACTAGGAAAATATTGTTTTAGCGTATCTTTGCTTATAGAAAGCGAACTGGTAGCAAGCGGACCTGCTGCAGTATGGACTTCCCTACTGGTTGTCATGACTTATCCTTAGGCATATACATCAGGGACATAAATCGACCCAAGTTAATAAATGAATCCCATGTTAGCCAACAGGGTTGATAATAGTTATTTATGATCTGTCTTTAAAATCGTATTAATGTAACGCTGGGTAAAAAATGTAAAAAATAGCGTTAAATTAGTTACTTAGGATACGAAATACCTCAATTAATATCTTTTAAAGATTGCTAAAAGTATTTGTTTTGGACAAAAAAATACTGCGTCTACCCTTTAAGATAGAAGCAGTCTTTTAAGAAAATTGTAGACTCTGCTGACTATGTATATTCAGTAGATGCTACAAAACATAGCCAGTAGATATTGTAGGCTAATGCTTAGTTTAAGATCCCATAAGCAACTAACGCATCGGCAACGCGTTTAAAGCCAACCATGTTCGCGCCAGCCATATAGTCAATATAACCATTTTTAGTTTGGCCATACTGCTCTGATGCTTCAGCAGCGCTATCATGAATGTCTTTCATAATGCATTTTAAGCGCTCATCCACTTGCTCAAAAGTATCGTATTGGCGTACTGAGTTTTGTGACATCTCAAGCGCTGATACTGCCACGCCGCCAGCGTTGGCCGCTTTACCTGGCGCGTAGTGCACCTGATGCAGGCGAATATGATTAATAGCTTCGGCAGTAAGCGGCATATTAGCCCCTTCTACCACATATTTTACGCCATTCTCAACCAACTGTTTAGCATCGTCTTCATCCACTTCATTCTGGGTCGCTGATGGGATGATGATATCTGCCTTAATGGGCCATGGCTTTTGCTTAGCAAGCCATTCGCCACCAAAAATATCAACATATTCAGCTAAAGGCTTGCTCTGTTCTTTCTGAGCTTTTAGCCAATCGATTTTTTCTTGAGTAAAACCACTAGCATCATGTAGTGTACCGCGGGAATCTGATACTGTGATAACGTTGGCACCAAGGGCGATACATTTTTCGGCAGCATGTAGTGATACGTTACCAGCACCTGATATCAATACTTTTTTACCTTTGATATCTTCTTTTTGAGTGACTAGCATATTTTCTAGGAAATATACCGCACCGTAGCCAGTGGCCTCAGTACGCATTAAGCTACCACCAAAACCAACGCCTTTACCGGTAATCACACCAGTAGATTCGCGGGTTAAGTTTTTGTACATAGCGAACATGTAGCTGACTTCGCGGCCACCTACCCCAATGTCACCGGCTGGTACATCCATGTCTTTACTGATGAAGTGATGCAGCTCACGCATAAAGGCGTAGCAAAAACGACGAATCTCGTTCTCAGACTTACCTTTAGGATCAAAATCAGAGCCGCCTTTACCGCCGCCGATTGGCAGACCGGTTAAAGCGTTCTTGAAAATTTGCTCAAAACCTAAGAACTTTAAAACAGATTGGCTCACAGTCGGATGAAATCTGAGACCCCCTTTATAAGGACCTAAAGCGTTATTGAACTGGACACGCCAGCCGCGATTAACTTGCACTTCGCCTTGATCGTTTTCCCAGTTAATACGAAAGTTAAAAATACGATCTGGCTCTACTAAACGCTCAAATATCTTTAAGGCTTCATATTCAGGATGCGCGTCATATAACGGCTTGATAGTGAGGGCGACTTCTTTTACCGCTTGGACAAATTCTGGTTGATGCGCATAGCGTGCTTCAATTTTTTCGATGGCTTGACTGATACTCATATATCTTCCTTAAAGAAGGTAGAAATTGTGGTCGTTTTAGGTATAAAAACGAATGGGATTGAAAGCCAACTGATTGTGCCTCTAACAGGCGAAGTAGCTTTTAGATCATATCTGTATGTCATTTTGAGGGTGTCGAAGGCTAACGAATGTCCATCTCACTCAATGATATGACGGATGATATAACAGACACAAGGTAGAGAATGGTATTTAGCGTGCGCTTAAAAGTCAGATAATTGACTTTGTCTGTTTAACTTACCCTGATGATAAAAAAAATCAAGCCCATATCGCAACATTAATGTCATTAGCTATAAATAGTTACTTTTACAGACGACAGGTACTATTTATAATTGGCAGACTTTAGTAGATTAAAATAATGCCAATACCAGATAAAAGGCTAAAATAGATCTGAAGTAGCAAAAATCCCTACTATTTGCTTCTCAAGTAGAGAATCTTATATCAATATAGAGAGTAAGGAATTACAATAGGGCGTCTTGAAACACCGCTATTTTTAAAGGTCGTAATTTAAGCACCATAATTTAAGTGTCATAAATAGACATTTTTTATTATTCAATAACCAGTTATAGAGACAGCGATATGCGTACAGACTCATTCCAACAGATATTGGAAGACTTAAACAGCTCATCATCAGACGTTGAGGCGTCGGCCCTAATTTCTAACGATGGCCTTATGATTGCCTCAGCACTTCCTTCCGGCATTGATGAAGACCGCGTTGGCGCGATGTCAGCTGCCCTACTATCACTAGGGGACCGTGCTGGGCGTGAGCTGGCGCGCGGTAGTATTGATCGTATTATGATTCAAGGCGAGAAAGGCTATGTCATCATGACCTCATCAGGTGATGAAGCGGTACTGACCATTATGGCAAAACCGAATGCTAAGCTCGGCTTGATATTCTTGGACATCAAGCGCGCCTCAGAAGCCCTAGCAAAACTTATCTAATCAGTGACTCTATCAGCTGCTTTCTATAATTTACTTACTAATCTTGCTTGTTTTATAAGCAGCTTAAATGAAAAACTATCAGCTGTCTTATAAAGATTAGTTGAGGCCATACATGCTGTATGATTTTAATGAGCCAATACAGACTGACGGGTATTAAAGACTTTGCCCCTCAGTACATGTGAGTAAGCTAAGGTTGATGAGTAATAAACACTAGCAATATATTGCTCATATCGAAACATGTTCTTAGGTTTATGACTCTAATCCAGTTCTTTAATGTTAATGATTACAACGATAAATAAAGGAGATTACTATGGGTTCTCCACTCCCTGATGCCAATCAGCCGGATACGACAGCTGAGCAAGTCACATTGACTTATCAAGATGGAACTTCACGAACTGTTTATGATACTGGTATCGAACGGCCCTATCCAGACGGCAAGCTCATTGTCTCGCGTACCGATCTAGACGGTGTCCTCACGCACGTGAATGATGCTTTTATAGAAATCAGTGGTTATGATCGAGGTGAATTAATCGGTAAACAGCATTATATTTTACGCCATCCTGATATGCCAAAAGCTGCCTATAAGGACTTGTGGGATACCGCAGAGTCTGGCCAAAAATGGCATGGCTATGTCAAAAACTTGTGCAAAGATGGCAGTCATTATTGGGTCTATGCAACCATCGTTCCTAATGTTCGTCGCGGCGAAACAGTTGGCTATACCTCGGTCCGCCGTAAGCCATCGCGTAGCAAGATAGAGGCGGCTATTGCCCAGTATGCTGAAATGAAACAGAATGAGGAAGGTTAAATCATGAGTGAACCAATGTATAACCTATTAATCGCCCCTGATTTTTCGCCTGAGCGTTTTGCAGGTTGGCATATGTTCAACACCTTAATTCAGAAGCGTGCTGACATTCATATGCATTTAAACACGCCTACCTCTTCTGCTGAACAAGAAGATCTGATCAAAGCCGGTAATGTGCATATTATTTATGCCAATCCATTTGATGCCGCTGAATTAATACGTGAACAAGGCTATCGTGCTATCGCCCGTCCCATCGGAAAATCTGACGAGATGGTTATTGCCGCGTCTGCGAGTAGCGATATCAACAGCTTAGAAGATATTACTAATGGTGCTACCGTGGCGATGGCAGACAACCGTGACGTCAAACTTATCGGGCTAAGATTGCTTGAGGCCGTTGATTTAGAAGAAGCAGATCTAAACTGGGACGTGACTGAAAATTATCAAGCAGCCGCGAGAAAAGTTATCAAGGGCGATGCTCAAGTAGCGTTCTTTTTAGCAGAAATATTCCATAGCTTTTCACGCTTGACTAAAACTCAGCTATCAGTACTGATAGAAAGTGATTTAGCGGATATCAGCCACGTACTCTTGATTAAAGAAAATGTTGCCGATGCGGTGGCTTTAACGGATGCGATTCTTGCTTTTCATAACGATGATGACGGTAAAGAAGCACTCGCTGAGCTGGGTATCCCGCAAGGCTTTGAGCCCATGAGCGAAGAAGATGCCGAATTCATGATAGATTTGATGGAAACCTTACTTGATTAGCAATTTTAATTAGCATCTTGGCTACTATCTTGATGGACGCCTGCCCTCTTATTTTTTCAACCTGCTGACGCTGAAAGCTTTACAAACAGTACTGTTGACTATGACCTCAGAGATACTCTTATGAGTGACTTAACGCTTATTAAAGAAAGTGAAATGGTAGCCCGCCGATTGTTTCGCGTGTACTCGCGCAAAATATTTTTGGCGCCGAATAATCGTCATTTTCACGAACAACGTATTAATGCAGCATTGCTTCTTAGTGAAAAAGAGCCTTTACAAGGTGCGGTAGCTGACTTCTTTTATGGCTGCTGGTATGACATTCCTTATGACGTTACCAATATGTTTACTCGTATTCAAGGACGCTTGCACCCCCATGTTGAACTAGCTTTTCGCGACTGTATTAATAAGCTAGCTTACATTCAACACAGCAGTGTGCTTGCAACCCGTTGGAGCGTACTGGTAACACCCTCATTAAACGAGCAAACGCAGCGACTACGTATCAGCAGTGACGATGCTAAGGAAATTGCCAAAGATATCACAGCTGAGCTTATGATGGCGCGCGATAACGAGAACTGGAACACGATTGAGCAAATCGAAAATGAGTTTTTCTCCCACTGTGTTGCTCGCAATGATCGTTTGGCCTTTTCTATCGTCTGGTTTCGCTTGGGCAAAAGTGACTGGCAGTTCGATGAGCGCTGGAATAATTGCCAGCAAAGCCTTGACCAAACTGTCAAAGGATAGATGATAACTTTATTAAAGAAGTTCACTATAAAACTTTATATGAATGGTAGCCGCTATGTCTTACTTAAATGTCGATAAAACCTATCTTACCTTAACCCCAGCAGGTATCTTTGAAGCGTTTTCACAAAACGAACCTACTGATCAGCAGCTATCACTACAAGTCTTACTGTCACACCAAGAGACCATGCTTGCTGCTAATTGGTTAGAGACTTATTCTGATAAATGGCTAGAAGACTTTTTAGAACAAGGCTGGATTGAGAAGCTATCGATATTTTTACCGGCTCCTAACCTACCGTTGGATCAGTTTTTGCCTTATGTGGTGTCAAGCTTATCAGGTAATCGACGCGCTGCGATTGCTTCCGATGAAGGGTTTTGCTTGGCACGGATTGGCTACAGCCAAGAAGAAGCAGACATGCTGTGTGTCGCCGCCGCTGACTTCTCAGGTTTTATGTTGCGTCAAAAGCAACGCGGCTGGTCAGTAGAGAGCCAAGCGATCTCATTCTTTCAGCAAGTCGATTTACTGATTCCTGAAACCAGCTTTGTTTTTTTATGGATTGATGGGGCGGGCTACGCTATCATTATCGATGGTGAGCCACTAACCAATAATCGTGCCTTTGTTGAGCTGGTTTGGGCACTAAAAACATCCGGTCTGCGTTTTGCCAGTTAAATTAAGTTAAATCAGTTTTATTGATAAGTGCGTCTTGCTTGCTGTTAGGCGCACTTTTTTACAAGCTTACCTTCACACTTCGCAATATAATGTTTTTGCGCCTCATCTTCCTTAATCATCACTTATTACTATCCCCATCGACCCGCTATCAGTAGCCCTTACTCGTAACTGTCACACCTAAATCACAGTAATGTCAAAATAATAAGAATACCCTGCTAAATAACAACAACTTATTCAGCAATCAGGCATACTATTATAACCACCTTAGTTATCCCCACTCTCTTCTTGTTAACTTTTTATTAACCCTTATTATTTAAATTCTCTTATTTAGTTAATATTACTCACTAGATAACATTACTCATTAAATAATACTACCCACCCCTTGATAGTGGCAACCTCTGCCAGATTTTGCACTCTTGCTCTTTTTTTAGGATGGTTTATGACTTCGCTTACTTCTGTGCGCGTGCGTTATCAAACGATTGAAATTGGCAATACCGATATTCATGTCTGTACTCTGCGCGATAACCAACAATTTAGCGACCCTAATGACGAGGCACTCAAATTAGGTATTTGCTCGGCATCTTGGCCATTATTTGGCGTGATATGGCCGTCAAGCTTGGTGCTAGCCAACCATATGCTCGATTATGATATCGCTGGCAAGCGTATCCTAGAGGTCGGTTGCGGCATGGCATTATCTAGCCTACTGCTTAACCATCGGCATGCAGATATCACTGCGACGGACTATCATCCGACGGTCGAGTACTTCCTTGATAGAAATACCTTATTGAATAGTAGTAAAGAGATTGCGTTTGAGCGCTTAGATTGGGCACAAGTGAACAGCGGTCTTGGTCGTTTTGATATGATTATCGGTAGCGATTTACTCTATGAAGACCAGCATGTGTCTACATTGGCAGCGTTCATCGAACGTCATGCCAATCCAAACTGTGAAGTGATCGTCGTTGACCCTGGTCGTGGCCGCAAAAACAAACTGACCGCAAAAATGGCAGAGTTTGGCTTTAGTAGCAAACATATCAAGCCGGAAGACACCACTTATCTGGACATGCCATTTAAAGGTCATATTTTGACTTTTTCGAGGGCGTAAGGTTTTGAAGAAAAGGTTAATTGGCTTGAGTTTTCCGCCATTCCTGCTGATTAATTTTATATAAGACATGCTCAGCAAGTACATGGTCTGGCTTAAGCGCAGGATGATAAAAATTGTCCTGCGTGTTGGTCATACCGAGCCGCTCCATAACTGATTGGGAGCGCTTATTAATAACAGCAGTGAAAGAGACCACTTCATCCAGTGCTAGCTCCTCAAAGGCAAACTTTAAAGAGGCATTCGCGGCTTCAGTAGCATAGCCTTGTCCCCAAAACTCCTTGCGCAGTCGCCAAGCAATCTCGACACAAGGAGCAAAGTGAAGATCAGCATGCGTTTCATTCAAGCCCACAAAACCGATAAAAGCATCACTCTTTTCTGAACCATCTTTTAGACTTACCGCCCAAAATCCCCAACCCTTATCTTTAATGAGCTGCTGACATTTATTCGCAATGATATCACTCACTGTAGCGGATAATAACTTGGGAAAATATCGCATCACTTCTGGATCAGCATTCATATCAGCGAATATCGCAAAATCGCTTGGCTGCCACTGCCTAAGATACAGGCTTTCTGTTTCTAGAGTCCGTTGGGACATAACATTCAATCCTTTTAATAACAAATATTATCCACTTACTTTAAAACATTCTTTTTGAGGAGTCTCTTAAAATATGAAAGCAAGTCTACAAAGCCACTATACTATCAACGATGCGTAAGACATTATCGCTCAAAACCGCTGGAGGGAATGTAGACCTCCATTGATTTAACAAGCACTCAGCGGACTCTATTAATTTAGGAGAGTATCTGCCGAATTTAGAAGATAATGGTTATTGAACCCTTCTCTATTCCGGCAAGTATGAGCCACATATTCTGCAGCCACGCTCTCAAGCCAATCAAGAAAGGCCCACAATTTGATTATGAGCCTTTCTCGATTGCTATCGTTAAATCCTAGCTGTCGTTAAATCCCAATAATAATATTCTATTCATACCGTTATGAAACTTGATCTCTTCACCCTGTTATGAGGCTTGTTTACTAACTGATTTTTCCTTAATAGCCTTGTCACTCGCCGTTTTTATTTTCATTAAGATATCTTTAATGCCTGCGCCATTCATATAGGCTGGGACGGCATAAGTATCGCTAACTTCCTTGGCAGCGGCTTTTGCCATACTATCAAAATTACTTGTTTGCATATCTTTAACAATAGGATCGATGCCCACAGTTTCCAGCAAAATTTTTACTTGAGTAATAAGCTGATCCGCTACATCGCCATCATTGGCTTGGCTACTCTTTACAACCCCAATCTTTCTTGCCAGCGCTGCCAGTCGTTTCTCACTGGCTTTACGGTTGAGCTCAAGTATATAAGGCAGTACGATGGCATTGGCGCGCCCGTGCGGCGTGCCATGATACGCACCCAACTGATGAGCGATAGCATGGACATAACCAAGCCCCGCTTTGTTTAAAGCAATACCGCCATAATGAGCAGCCATACCCATCTCTTCTCGGGCTTTTAGGTTGTCACCATCCTTATAAGCCATCGGTAGATATTTCATTACGACTTTGACAGCAGAGGCCGCATAGTAGTCGGTCTCCGCAGTAGCATTCACGCTCACTCATGCCTCTAAAGCATGAGTGAGTACATCAATACCGGTATCAGCCGTAATATGCGGTGGCATACCTTTCATGATTGTTGGATCGATAGCGGCTGCCCGTGGCACCATTTTTGGATCAATAGCGATGGCTTTTTGATGGGTTTTATCGTCCGATACTACCGCACCTATGGTCGCCTCTGAGCCTGTGCCAGCCGTAGTAGGAATGCAGTATAGTGGCAAGCACGGTTTTTTAGCTTTAAAAAGGCCGATAAGCTGCTTCGGCTTGCAATCATTACCTTGGCACATGGCAATCATTTTGGCAGCATCAATCACCGACCCGCCACCTATCCCTATCACCGCATCGCATTTAGCTTCAACCGAATGCGCCAGTCCCTCTTCAATCACTTTAGAAGTTGGATCAGGAGTAATGCCATCATAGACTTGATAGCGGATATTTTTTTGATCCAGATAGTCGGTAACTTTTGAGGGCACACCCAGCTTATTTAGAACGGCATCAGTGACGATAAATACATGAGTGCTGCCTTCATTAATGAGCATATCGCACAGCTCATCGCACGCCTGCTCGCCTACGAATAGCAGCGGTCTTGGCATGGGAATTAGGCGAGTAACCGCACCCAACACTTTGGCTCGAGTTTTTGCGACGCTTACGTACCCTAAATACTTTATCATAGCGGTATCCAGTAATTGAGTGAAGTTCAGACTTTCTTTAGGAGCATGATGAGCCTATCTCTAGCCTCTACATAGAGCGTGAGGCTGGCTCCTTCATGATCTCATTAGTACCTTAATAATGGTAATTAACATTACTAATAATAATTTATACTTATAACCAAAAAATTTTACCATCAAGATTTGTGACTTTGTAGTAAATATAAAAGACCTTATGGAGAAAACACTACTTGGGATTTCCGTTACACTTCATTAGCCCTTATATTTATCATGGAGGATAATGTAGATGCCTACCTTTACGTTCAAAAAACAATATTCCGTTAATGTACACATTCATAAGCCAGAGCCCGAGCACGACCGAGAAACGACGCTGGTGTTTATGACTGCTATCGGGGTGCCACTACAAAAATACGGCCAATTTTTTGAGCATTTAACGACCAAAGGCTATACCGTGATCGGAGCAGATTATCCCTGCTGCGGCGAGAATGAACCGCAACTAGACCGCAGTGTTAATTATAACTATCAAGATATCGTCTCGCACTTTATACCGCCTTTGTTAGGCTATTCAGAAAATAAAAAAACATATCTTCTGGGTCATAGCTTAGGTGGACATATGGCAACTATTTATAGCGCATTAACAGACATCCCAGTGATTGCGGTAGCCACAGGAAATTTACACTATAAAAACTGGCAAGGCTGGGGCCGATTAAACATCCTGCGAGCGATCGCAATATTCAAGCCACTGGTTATTATTTATGGCTATTTCCCCGGCTATAAAATTGGTTTTGGCGATCGAGAGACTAAGGGCATCATGAATGACTGGTGCCATACCGCACTGACAGGTCGTTATGACTTTATCAAAGGTGATCTGAATGCTGGCAAAGGCCGTGGATTGTATTTTTATATCGAAGGTGACAGCTATGCCCCCTATAAATCCACCCAAAATCTCGCCAATCTTTGTGCCGAATCGACCTTAATTTCTGTAAAACTACCTGAGCGTATAACCGGTAATCCACACGGTGCATGGATAAAAGACCCTGATATTATTGCCAGACATATTGATGAGCAACTACGAAACCACTGTGATTAATGTAATGAATGCAATTAAGCATAATAAGTCTGAGGTGCCTAATTGTTTGAAAGACTGACTGGGTTAATTGGTTGAACAAAAAGCGTCTGCACACTGCACAGTGCAATCGGTTATGGGTCGCCTTTTAAGTTTGCGGCAATGTATTATGATAATCTTAACTTTTCAGGTTTAGCGGCCTGACTTCAACAAAACGATCTCCTATATAACCGGAAGAGTTCAATTACTGCAAGGATGCTGACGTTTTTATGGACAACAAACGCAACACTCAGACCATTATCATTATTGCCTTGTTAGTCTTGGCACTCCTCGCTGGCCTTATTTGGTGGCTAAAGCCGAACTCAGCGCCTACGACTGTTACGGGCACCAATACTGCCACCTCAACCACTACAGTCTCTACGACAGATGATACCACTGCTACTGATGCCGAGACCCAAGCAACTAATAGCAAGGCGTCAACTGCCTTTACCACAGGGCTTGAGCGCATGCCCCGCTCTTTACAAGATACTGATGTCGATGGCGAGATTATTATTGATGAAAATAAACAGCTGGTAGTCACAGAAGGGCTGCGGCGCTTATTTGATTATTTCCTATCCGCCATGGGCGAGGAAAATGAAGCGACTATCGTTGCCAGAGTAGAAGCCTATATTCGCCATCATACGCCAGAGCCAGCGGCCAGCTCAGCCATTGACATATTTCACCAATATATATCCTATCTAAAAGAGCTCGACGGCCTACAAGACAGTTATGGCAATTTACAAATGCAAGCTACCCAAGCGGGTAAGTTAGATCTCAATCTGATTGCCCAACGTGGTCAAGATGTCAATCGCATACGCCAAAAGTTGTTCGATGAGAACACCATTCAAGCATTCTTTGGAGGAGAAGATGCTTATGAAGACTACAGCGTTGCTATGGTAAGCATTGAACAAGACAATAGCTTGAATGCGGCACAAAAAAAGACCAGCCGTGAGGACTATATTAGCCGATTGCCAGAAGGAGAGATTAAGCAAAACTTCCAAAAACAAGCCAATTTTGGTGAGCTTACCCAGCGTACTGAAGAGATGAAAGCCAAAGGCGCTAGTAAAGAAGAGTTATTTGTCATGCGCCGTGGGTTGGTTGGCGAAGCAGCAGCTTCACGTTTAGCCATTGTCGATACGGAAGATGCTAACTTTGATGCTCGATTTAATCAGTATCAAACTAAGCGACAAGCGCTGATTAAAAATGCCGGTAGCGAAACCAAAGCTCAAGTACAGATAGATCAGCTGGAACGCAGTCAATTTAGTGATACGGAGCGAAAGAGACTGGCAGGCTATGCCGGACTGAAAAAGCAAGGCTATTAAAGCCACCAATCTGATTTACGCCAAGCTATCTATAAAGGTTTATAGGTCAGCGGTTTGTACAATAACTGCCTTGTTATAACCCTATTTATTGAATTTACATCACACACAAAAATCCGATATACCTCATTTATATTTAGGTAATAGCGGCTTTTTTTAAGGTGTATGTCGGTCAGTAATAGAGGGTCGTTGGATTGACTGGCATTGGTACATTTACATACTTGATGAGACTCTCAAACCTTCATCAAGGATAAACGGTCATCCAACCTATTCTGGCTCAATTATTAGGAAGCTTGACTCGCTTTTTTTCGCAGCTCATGGCGTAATATTTTACCGACTGTAGATTTGGGTAGCTCATCTATAAACTCAATGTGACGCGGACGTTTATAACCGGCCAGACTCTCTTTACAAAAGTCTTTAATCTCTTGCTCAGTGACGCTGTTGTCAGATTTTACGACATAAGCTTTGACTGACTGACCTTGGCTCTCATCATCGACCCCGACCACTGAACACTCAGCAACCTTAGGGTGCATCTCAATGATGTTTTCTACTTCATTCGGAAATACGTTAAAACCACTGACGATAAGCATGTCTTTTTTGCGATCGTATATCTGAATATAACCCCGCTCATTCATCGAAGCCACATCACCAGTTTTGAGGTAGCCATCAACCGTAAAGAAGCTGGCGTTATCGATTTTATGATAACTTGAGATAATATTATCGCCTTTGATACACATCTCACCGACTTCACCCAGCGCGAGAATGTTTCCCTCTTCATCACGGATGTTGATGTCAACACCGGGTAGTGGTAAACCAATGTTGCCGTTGTACTCAGTATTGATAAGCGGATTGGCAGTACCAACGCCTAAGCTCTCTGACATGCCCCAGCCTTCAATAATTGGCAAACCGGTAGTGTCTTGCCATCTCTTCGCTGTTGCTGGTGTTGCCGCCATGCCGCCTGACAGCGACAACTTTAATTCCGAGAAATCAAGACTCTCAAATTTAGGGTTGTTGAGCAAAGCTTGATACAAGGTATTGACCGCCGGGAGAATATGAAACGGTCGCTGCCCTAATATTTTAACAAAGCCGTCGATATCACGCGGATTGGTCACTAACGTGAGGTGCTGACCCACGCGTACCCCTAACAGAAAAACAACAAAAGCGTAAATATGGTACAAGGGTAAAGCAACAATAGTATTGATTTGAGTATCTTTAGGCAGATTTTTATAAACAGGATTGAACCATTCTTCAAATTGAGCGGTCGCTATTACTACATTATGATGAGTCACTAAAAGCCCTTTGGCAACCCCAGTCGTCCCGCCTGTATATTGCAACATCGCTAAATCATCAGGCTGAACCACAGGGCGAGAATAAGACAAAGACTTACCTTGCTTTACTACAGATTTAAAGCTGACTACCTTATAGCTTGAGTTCGACTTTAACCCGTGGCTTGGGATGGCCTTTTTAATATGCTTGGCCGCCAAATTCACTACGTTGCCTTTTATCGTTCCCAGCATGTCACCAATCGTGCTGATGACCACGGATTTAATACCGGTCTCATGAATGACTTTTTCTAACGTCTCGCAGAATGGCTCTAAGATGAATATTGCTTGGGCGTCTGAGTCCATCAATTGATGCTTAAGTTCACGTCCGGTATATAAAGGGTTGATGGTCGTAAGAACCATCCCCGCACGAATTACCCCGACAACTATGGGATAATACTGATTGACATTGGGCATCATAATTCCAACGGTAGAGCCTTTCGCCAGCCCTAGACTCTGAATCCAGGCTGCAATATCTCGAGATATAGTATCAATCTGCTCATAAGAGTACGTCACCCCCATGTTGGTACTCAGTTCTGCTTGAGCATATTTAGCAAATGTATTATCAAAAAAATTAAGTAGCGTTCTATGCTCACACGTTAACTCAGCACTTACGCCCTCAGGATAACTGTCCGTCCAAAATTTATTCATAACATACCTTCCTTGGTAATTAATGAGTCACTTTTTATAGTAGCATTTACTATTTTTTAATATTCAACTTGTTGCCATCCAGATGTGGCATGGTGTTCATCTTGATGCGCAAATAGTGGATGCAATTTGGCTTCTCCTAAAGTCAAAACAGGCGTTACGCAAACATCTGCTGACGCAAAGGTCTCCTGCCAATAGCGAAGCGGCTGGCTGGCAAAGGTCTCCGTGACTGTCTTGGCAGCATCTTTACTGTCCGGCATGTTGGGCATTACCCCGAGTTGCCAGTGCTTGGTTTTTAGCTCAGGCAGTTCTAGCACGTCGCACAAGCCTTGCCAAAACTTGAGCTCTAGAGAGCCCACTGCCATATAGCGATCATCTGACGTTTTATACAGACGATAACAAGGCAGCAGCCCACCTAAGAAATCGTACTGTGGCGGTGGATTCTGACCTGAGAAGCTTTTGACTAGCGCCCCCGTTGCCTTTGGCATGACCATATGCTGGTATAAGCTGTGGGTCATACTGACTGCAACGTGTCGACCTTTACCCGTCCGCTGGGCGGCGAATACAGCAGCCAATAACGCAATCACTGCGGTATCACTACCACCAGCCAGATCTGCAAACTGGATGTTAGGCATGGCCTGCTCGCCTTCAGCAGTCTTTAACTGATCAAGGACGCCACTCATGGCCATAAAGTTGATATCGTGACCGGCTTTATTAGCCCACTCATGCTTAATATCGTCACCAATTTCTGACCCGTACCCAGTGATGGATACGATAACCAGCTGTGGATTGATGGCATGAATGGTCTTGGCATCTAAACCCATGCCTTCCAATACTCCCGGACGGAAGCTATCGAGCATGACATCCGCGTCTTTTAGATGCGCCTTGATTGACTCGATACCTTCAGGATCACGGAAGTCATATTTTTCAATAGTCTTACCGTGATTTAAAGCTTCAAACAGTCCCCCTAATGCGCGGGCAGGATCACCATTTTTGGGCTCAATCTTGATGATCTCTGCTCCTAAATCGGCAAGCAGACGGGTTGCAAAAGGTCCTGGTAGATTGCGAGTCAAATCGACGACTCGCAATCCTTGTAAGCAATCAGTCATATGACCAATACTTGATGACATGCTAGATGTGCTATTAGGCATCGGTAAACTCCTCGCCTTTTTTAGCCATGTCTACTACGATTTGTGCTGGTGCAAAACGGTCGCCATACTGCTCAGCAAGCTCACGGCTACGCGCAACGAACTTGTCTACGCCCATCGCATTGATGAACTGTAGCGTGCCACCATGCTGCGGCGCAAAGCCCCAACCAAAGATAGAGCCAACGTTGGTATCTGCGACAGAGCGTACGACATCTTCCTCATAGCATTTGGCTGATTCGTTGGCTTGAATAAACAATAAGCGGTCAACTACGTCTTGTTGTGATGGCTGCTCTGCACTTGTGGGGAATAAATTGGTCAATTCAGGCCATAAGTGCTTCTCGCCATTTTCTGGATAGTCGTAAAATCCTTTACCCGCTTTTTTGCCTTCACGGCTATGCTCTTGACCTACGACTTTTAGCACGTCATAAGAAGGACGATTGGCCGGAGGCTTACCTTCAGCTTCTAGGTCTTTATTGGTCTGTTCAGTAATATGTATAACCAAACTTAAAGACACTTCATCTTGTAGCGCTAATGGCGGCATTGGCATACCTGCTTTCATACCCGCCACTTCGATACTGCGTGGATGAACCCCTTCACCTAGCATAGTGATACCTTCTGACACATACGTTGAGAATACGCGCGAGGTATAGAAACCACGGCTGTCATTGACGACGATTGGGGTCTTACCAATTTGTAATACATAGTCAAAAGCTTTGGCTAGTGTTTCATCATCGGTCTGCTCACCCATGATAATCTCAACCAATGGCATCTTATCGACTGGTGAGAAGAAATGCAGACCGATAAACTGGTTCGGGCGCTTACTGGCAGTTGCTAGGCCGGTGATTGGCAATGTCGATGTATTCGAGGCATAGACCGCTGACTCAGGAATAACCGCTTCAGATCGCTGGGTACATTTTGCCTTAATGTCACGATTTTCAAAGACGGCCTCGATGATCAGATCACAGCCTTCAAGATCATCATAAGAGACCGTGGTTTTAATCTTACTCAATAAAGTGTGTTTTTTCTCTTCAGTTGAACGACCACGGCTAATGGCTTTATCAAGAATCTTGGTTGAATAACTTTTACCTTTCTCAGCACCCGCGATTTCGGTATCCAGTAATACGACCTCTATTCCTGCTTTTGCAGTGACGTAAGCAATACCTGCACCCATCATGCCAGCACCCAGAACACCGACCTTTTTGGTCTTGTATCTATCAAAGCCATCAGGACGTGATTGACCTTTTTTAATGCTGTTAAGCTGTGTCCAAAGCGTGTTGATCATATTGTTCGATTCGGCAGAGAGCACACAGGCCACAAAATAACGAGATTCGATTTCTAAACCTGTATCGATGTCGACCATACAGCCTTCAAACACACACGACATAATGTGTGTAATAGCAGGATAGTTGCCATGTGATTTTTGGTTCGCCATTGCTGGTGCTATAGAAAATATCTGTACAACGCTGGGATGCTTGCTGTCGCCGCCCGGAATTTTAAACCCTTTTTTATCCCATGGCTGTTGCGCTTTAGGATTGGCTTTGATCCACTCTTTGGCTTGCTGTAGTATATCTGCTTGATCACTGGCAGTCGCATCGATAAGACCGATGTCTCTCGCGGCTCCAGGACGCAATTCTGTACCCTGAGTCATTAACTCAAGTGCTTTTTGGATACCGACCAAGCGTGGTAGACGCTGAGTGCCACCACCACCGGGCAGCAGACCCAACTTGACTTCTGGCAGACCGAGCTTAGTCTTAGGCGAGTCAATAGCAATACGATAATGACAAGCTAAAGCAATCTCAAGACCGCCGCCTAGCGCCGTACCTGTCATGGCAGCTACTACAGGTTTTCCTGACTTTTCAAGTTTACGTAGGCTACCCTTAAGGTCTTCAACCAGCTCAAACGCTTGTTCAGCAGTTTTGATGTTACCCAACGAATCAATATCGGCACCGACAACGAAGGTGTCTTTGCCTGAGGTTAAGATCAAGCCTTTAGCAGACTCATCTGCCATAAAGCTATCAGTCAGTGTGGCAAAGGCTTCGGTGAACCCATCGCCGATGACATTCATTCTGCGATCGTTTTGATCAATTGTTACTGTGACGATACCATCATCATCACGCTGGGCAACAAAGTTTGCCAATGCATTAATAGCGTTTACGCTATCCATTTTATCTGTGCTATTTATAGTCATCCTAAATCCCTTTTATATGCGGTTGCTTCCAATCTAATTAATGGCACTCTTCTAACTAATGACACTCTAAATTGATAACGGTTTATTGATCTATACGCGCTCGATGAGGGTAGCGATGCCCATGCCGCCGCCGACGCATAGTGTAATCATTGCCGTTTTTAGATCTCGCCGTTCTAGCTCGTCAAGTACGGTCGTCATCAACATGGCTCCAGTGGCACCAAGCGGATGACCCATAGCAATAGCACCGCCATTAACGTTAACGATATCTAGCGAGACATTAAAATCTCTTGCCGTTTTTAGCGGTACGGCAGCAAAGGCTTCGTTAATTTCCCAAAGGTCGATATCTGACGCTTGCATACCTGCTTTATCAAGCACTTTTTGACATGCAGGGGTTGGACCCGTCAGCATAATCGTTGACTCAGAACCAATCACGGCGGCCATAGTGATTTTTGCTCGCGGTTTTAGACCTACTTTTTTACCAGCAGCAGCGCTGCCAATTAAGCAAAGGGCGGCACCATCAACGATACCTGACGAGTTACCCGCATGATGGACATGATTGACTTTTTCGATCGTCGTGTATTTATCCAATATCACGCTATCAAAGCCCATTTTACCGGGCATAACGAACGAAGGATTGAGACCAGCTAAGGTTGCAACATCAGTATTAGGACGGATAGTTTCATCTTTGTCTAACAACAACATGCCGTTAAGATCAGTGACAGGAACGACTGATTTATCATTGTATCCATTATCCCAAGCGCTGGCTGCGCGGCGATGTGATTCGACAGCAAACTCATCGACGTCCGTGCGACTAAAGCCTTGTAACGTGGCGATCGTATCTGCACCGACGCCTTGTGGCACAAAACCTGTGGCCTCGTTAACGCGAGGATCCATATACCAAGCACCGCCATCAGACCCCATCGGTACACGGCTCATAGACTCAACGCCGCCGCCTACGACCATATCCTCCATACCTGACATGACTTTGGCGGCTGCAAGGTTAATAGATTCAAGACCTGATGCGCAGAACCGCGATAAAGTTAAACCAGCCACACTTTGATGCCAGCCAGCATCAAGGACTGCGATGCGAGCAATGTCTGAGCCTTGTTCACCAACGGGTGTCACACAGCCAAGCACCACATCATCGACCAAGCTAGTATCGAGATTGTGGCGCTGTTGCATCTCTTTCAATAGCGTGCGGACGAGCCAAATGGGTGTCGCTTGATAAAGCGCCCCGTCTTTTTTTCCTTTACCGCGGGGCGTTCGAATTGAATCATAGATATAAGCGGTCTCAGTCATAAAAAATCCCTATTTATAGTTGATAAATAATGAAGTATTGAGGAGACAATAGTCTCCTCAATTAAATGATGAATAGTACGAGCTGATCAAAACTGACGGGTCAGAATGGTATTACATAAAGCGTGATGCCAGCTCTTTCATGATCTCGTTAGTACCACCATAGATCTTTTGTACCCGCGCATCTGCATACAAGCGCGCAATGGGGTATTCCATCATGTAGCCGTAACCACCGAATAATTGCACACATTCATCCATCACGATGCATTGCTTTTCAGTCACCCAATACTTTATCAATGCGGCATGTTGTACCGTGAGTTTTTTCTCTAACAGTGCCTCAATAGCCGCATCACACAAGGCACTCGAGGCAATATAATGAGTATTGCACTCTGCCAACTTAAAGCGGGTATTTTGAAAGCTCCATACCGGTTTGCCAAAGGCAGTACGCTGTTTGGTATAGTCAATGGTCAAGTCCAGCGCCAGCTTCATCGCTCCAATACCGGCAAGCGCTACAATTAGACGCTCCTGCGGTAGCTCTTGCATCAACTGCATAAAGCCCATGCCCTCTACAGTACCTAATAAGTTTGCTTGCGGTACGCGCATATTAGTAAAGAACAGCTCCGAGGTATCTTGCGATGCCAGCCCAAGTTTTTTTAGCTTTTTGCCGCGCTCAAACCCTGGGGCATTATCCGTATCAACCACGATCAGCGACACGCCTTGGGCGCCTTTTTCTCTATCGGTTTTGCACGCCACAATAATTAAATTGCCTAATTGACCATTGGTAATAAAGGTCTTTGAGCCATTGATAATATAATCGTCACCCTCTTTGACCGCATAAGTTTTGATGTTCTGCAAATCGGAGCCGGTACCTGGCTCAGTCATCGCAATCGCCCCAATCATCTCACCCGTTGCCATTTTAGGGAGCCATGCTTGCTTTTGCGCTTCTGTTCCGTGATGTAGGATATAAGGCGCCACAATACCGGAATGCAAAAAGCCGCCAAAACCTGCTTGATTGGCTTCTGACTGCGCATAAATAAGCGCCGCTTCATGGCGAAAGTCACCACCTGCGCCGCCGTATTCTTCTGGCATGGACGCACATAAAAACCCCATCTCGCCCGCCTCCAACCAAGCTTCACGATCGAGCATACCGTTTTCACGCCATTTTTCGTCGTGCGCTTCCCATTTTTTAAACAACTTGAGCGCACTCTCTTGCAACATCTCAATCTCTTCATCTATCCATCTGGGCTTAAAACATTCAATCGTCATGGGTCCATCCTTGGTCTTGGGTTAATAAATCGGGTTTATAAAATCATCAAGGGTCATTTGCGGCAACTCATAAATAAGCCTGTCCTCTCATTTGTTCTACGACCTGAGAATAAGGGTAATAATAATTACCAATAAAAAATGATAAGGTATGCCTTTATTTGCTTGCCTTTCCTTGTAACTAATAAGCATACTGACAAATAACAGCGTCTCAAGCAATAGCTACTTAAATTATGGTAATCCTGATTACTCTTGATAACTGATTTTTGTTCCCATTCTATTAATGATTGATGCCATTAATGATTGATGATATCAAGGTCAACTGATTCTCTTACTCTACCTTGGATACTTATATGAGCAGTCCTAAACCCTCTATTACCACTGCCCCGCTTTCAGCCATGCGCCAATCAACGCTCGATAGAATTGAGCAAGCGGTGTTACACCTATTCGATGGTCGTGATGCCAGTGAGGTGACCATGACTGAGATTGCCAATAGCGCCAATGTGTCGCTGCAAACACTGTATAAATACTTTGGTGACAAACAAACCGTTATTTATACTATATTGGATCGGGTGTTGGCACGATTGGCTGCTCGTATGATTGATCACCTGCAAGGCATTGATAGCGTTAAAGAACGTTTGCGTAAAACACTATGGGTCTGTTTTGATTTTGTTGACTCAAACCCGAATGCGGTGATGGTACTATCGACGGCGGTGCCAGTATCTCGCTACCGTAACATTGCTATTTATGAGAATAGAATGCTGCTTGATGCGTTTTTGACGGTATTAGCGGATGGCCAAAGCCGCGGCATCCTAAACGATGCCGTACCGCTTTATACCCTGTTTGATGTCTATATGGGTTTTATCAGCCGACTGGGACTCATGCATATCATCCGGCAACATCCCGGTCCCATTACTGATGAGTTTGATGCGTTATTTACTATCTTGTGGCGGGCAATGTCTATGCCTGAATCACAAACCGTTTGATAAGCAAAATCAGTGTTATACCGTAAAGTGAGCTGACTTAACCACAAAAAATAAGCAAAAAAAAACCCCAGCTATTTAACTGGAGTTTTTCTTTATTGTATAGAACTTACGCTGCACTAGATCACAGTATAATAACTTGCTAACTATAGTTAACGGTCTAGATTGGCTAGCGTTCTAAATGTAGATACTGCATATGACGCTCATATTGATTGAGAATATCGACCAATACTTGCTCTTTAGTGTAGCCAACCAGATCATACTCTTGCGAGCCATCACTTAAGAACACCTCCGCCCTATAGTAATACTCAGCAAGTTTACTTGAAGTATTAAGCGTAAAGTTAGGTCGCTCAGCTTTCACCAAATTGACCTCATAAATAAAGTCATCTTGATCGCCATGGCCGACCTGTAGTTTCAGACCTTCTATTTGAACACTCTCTTGGTCCTTACCTTGATCTATATCTTGACCAATATGCTCAAGATTACGGACGATCAAAGCGGTCTTAAGTCCGCCTTCTTGTAGCTCTTTTTCAACCTCAGTCATGGCTGGCAATACAACGTTATGTAAAAAGCGCTCAACTTGTGTATGTCCAGGAAAGCTGACAATACGTTGTAAGCGAGCCTTCCAGCTCTTGCCATTATCCAACACATTAGCTGTACCTACGGTACTGGCTTTGCGTTTGTTGCCCTCTTCTTTGAGTGATTTCCACATAGATACCATATAGAGCACTAAAATAATTGAGAACGGCAATCCTGCTATAACAGAAACCGATTGCAGTGAGGCAAATCCGCCGGCAAATAGCAAGCCTAGCGTGATAAGACCGGTCGCCGCTGCCCAAAATAAACGTAACCAAACAGGAGCATCGGTATCATTGGTCATCCCTCTTGAGCTAAGATTGGCCAATACTAAAGCGCCTGAGTCAGCTGAGGTGATAAAGAATACCAAACCAATAATAACACCAGCAAGTGACAACACATCACTGTACGGATAATACTCAAACAACGCAAACATACCCATCGCGGCATCATTAACAGCAATTTCACCAAGCTCAGTTGCGCCATTGGCTACTAAGTCTATCGCAGAGTTACCGAAAATAGAGAACCATGCGAAGATGAAGCCCAATGGAATAAACATCACGCCAAATACGAACTCACGTAAGGTACGGCCACGGCTGATTCGCGCGATAAACAGGCCCACAAACGGCGCCCATGCAACCCACCATGCCCAGAAAAATATCGTCCAGCCAGACTTCCATTCGGCACCAGCAGTACCATCGTAAGCATAGACATCAAAGGTCTTCGCAACGATCGTTTGAAAGTATAGACCTATACTCTGGGTGAAGGTATTAAGCAGATAAACCGTATTGCCCATCACCAACATGGCAACCAGTAATAGTATAGCTGATATCATATTGAACTCAGACAGGCGACGGACACCCCTTTCTACACCAGTCATGGCTGAGATAGCCGCTGCCGCGACCACGCCGACGATGATAAAAGTCTGAACCATTTTGCTCGATTCAATACCGAATACATGCGTCAGTCCTGCGTTGGCCTGTAGTATGCCAATCCCTAGACTGGTCGCAATACCCATTAGCGTACACACGACGCCAAAGGTATCGATACCATCACCCAGCCAGCCCTTAATTAAGCGCTCACCAAAGATAGGAGTTAAGGGAGAACGAAGCGCCAGCGGCATATTTTTACGGTAAGCAAAATAGGCCAACGCCATACCAATTAACGCATAAATGCCCCAGCCATGAAGTCCCCAATGTAAAAAGGTTTGGGCGACTGCCTCTCGCATGGCCTCTTCACTGGCTGGTGTAAGTCCAGCATGTGGCGTGAGGTAATGCATTAAGGGCTCGGAGGCACCAAAAAACAGCAAGTCAATACCAATACCTGCTGAAAATAGCATCGCCGCCCATGCTAAGAAGGGAAACTGCGCCTTTTCGTGGTCTTGACCAAGCTTGATGTCGCCATATTTAGAAAAGCCTACGAATAGAGAAAAGATACTATAGGCCGCAACCACTAGCATGTAATACCAGCCAAGACTCTCTGATACCCATGACATTCCTGAGCTGAGCAAGGCCTGACTATAATCTGGAAAAGAAATAGTCCAGATAATTAATAAAATAGAAATAATAGCTGAGCCTAAAAAAACCGTTTTATTTAGACTCAGGGTTTGCGTCGCATCCTTTGAGGGCGAGCTGTTCATAGAAGACCTCAATAGGTAAAATTAATCACAAACTGATATTACCTTGTCCGCCATACCATCATGGCGTCATAAAAGCAGGCAATACCAACAAATAGAGCATTGATAAATAGTGCATTGATAAATCGAACTTTGATAAATCGAACTTTGATAGTTATCTTTATATGGCCATTATTTTGTTTTTAACTTGTCGTTATTTTAGTGAACTGGCTTTTATAATAAAGGCATGGATAAAAAATACCTTTATCGAACAGTCACTTGTTAAACAGCCACTTATTAAGCAGCTATTTATCGAGCAGGGCTATAATCTCGCATTGGCTCACCTCTTAACGGCGCACCATTCGCAACGTAGTAATCTGCGTTCGACCGTGGCAGCTTCTTGCCTCTCATCTTATCGACAATTTTTTCTGCCATCATAATAGTGGTCGCGTTGAGATTGCCACTGATGATGTTGGGCATAATGGACGCATCCACGACGCGCAGTCCTTCAATACCATGGACTAGCCCCTCTCCGTTAACTACCGCGTCTTTGTGTTCACCCATCGCACAAGTGCATGAGGGATGATAAGCGGTTTCGCTATTTTCACGAACGTAGTCATCTAGCTGTTGGTCGGTGACCAAATCGTCCGTTGGAGAGATAGCACGCCCACGGTAAGGATCGAGTGCCGGCTGATGGATAATTTCACGAGTGATACGCATCGCTGCACGGAACTCACGCCAATCCTGATCATGAGACATATAGTTAAATAAGATACTGGGATGCGCGCTTGGATCACGCGAAGTCAATTTCACTCGGCCGCGACTCAGTGAACGCAAAGAGCCGACATGCGCTTGAAAGCTATGAGAATCGCTGGCACTGCGGCCATCATAACGAACCGCAAGCGGTAAAAAATGATACTGGATGTTGGGATGGGTAAAGGTCTCATCCGTACGGATAAAACCGCCACCTTCAAACTGGTTAGACGCTCCCAGCCCAGTACCTTTAAATAACCATTCTGCACCGATAGCGGGCTTATTCCACCATTTATTAGCAGGAGCAATTGAGACCGGTTGGGTACATTCATATTGCATATAAAGTTCTAAATGGTCTTGTAGATTGTTGCCAACGCCCGGTAAATCTAACACCACAGGCACACCCAATTCCTTGAGCCATTGACCAGGACCGATACCTGAACGCTGGAGTAATTGCGGCGTTGCAATCGCGCCTGATGAGACAATGACTTCACGAGAAGCATGGAAATTCTTGGTCTTACCTTCGTGTTCCACTTTGACACCAATAGCGCGTTTGCCATCAAACAAGATCACATCAGTGAGCGCGCCAGTCAAAATCGTGATATTACTGCGCGGTTTAGCAGTATCAAGATAGCCTCGGGAAGTCGAAGCGCGACGGCCATTTGGAGTGACAAAGCGATCCATCGGCCCAAAGCCTTCTTGCTGATAGCCGTTCAAATCTTCGGTGCGAGGATAGCCGGCTTGCACGCCCGCTTCAATCATCGCTTGAAACAGCGGATTAACCCCTGGCTTTGAGGTAGTCATTTCGACAGGACCGCCCACGCCATGATAGTCATTCTCGCCAGCATCGCAGTTTTCTAACTTTTTAAAATAGGGCAGACAGTCCGCATAGGTCCAGTCTTCTAGACCTTCTATCTTAGCCCAATCGTCAAAATCCAAGGCATTACCACGGATATAGCACATCCCATTGATTAAAGATGAGCCGCCAAGCCCTTTACCGCGACCACAATCCATGACCCGGTTATTCATATAGGGCTCAGGATCAGTATTATAGCCCCAATTGTAGGTTGTCCCTTGCAAAGGCATCGCCAGAGCTGCTGGCATTTGCGTGCGAAAGTCTAGCCGATAGTCCGGACGACCTGCTTCTAATAGCAACACCTTGATATCGGCATCTTCAGTCAAGCGCGTGGCCAACACGTTTCCCGCTGACCCTGCGCCGACAATGATATAGTCATATTCAGGTATGGTTGATGACATAAAAACCTCTTCAATATTAGTAGTTAAATAGCAGATATTAAAAAATAATCGCTAAAACAAACCTTAAAAACTCGCCATTAAAATACTGACTCAAAGGCGCCCAACTCTACTTGAATAGACTTAGTTTGAGTATAGTGTTCAAGAGTTTGCATGCCGTTCTCGCGGCCAATACCTGAATGTTTGTAGCCGCCTACTGGCATTTGCGCTGGCGACTCACCCCAAGTATTTAACCAGCAGATACCCGCTTCGATTTGAGCAATCACGCGATGCGCCCGATTCAAATCAGCAGTCACAACCCCAGCGGCTAAACCGTACACGGTATCATTGGCGCGGCGAATGACTTCTTCTTCGGTCTCATAAGTCAATATCGACATGACCGGACCAAAGATTTCCTCGCGTACGATACTCATATCATCAGTGCAATCGCTAAAGACGGTCGGTGCAACGTAGGCTCCGTTAGCAAGTGACCCTTCCGTTACTCGCTCGCCGCCACACAATAACCGAGCACCGCTAGCCTTACCTTGTTCAATATAACCGAGCACTCTTTCCATATGCGGAAAGCTTACCAATGGCCCCATAGTGACGCTCTCATCCATAGGATCTCCTAACTTGATACGCTGGACACGCTCTAAAATAGCTTGCTCAAATTTGGCTTGCAAAGCCTTAGGAACAAACACGCGCGTACCATTGGTACATACTTGACCGGTGCTATAGAAGTTTGCCATCATAGCGATATCAGCGGCAGTATCAAGGTCGGCATCGTCAAATATGATTAGCGGCGACTTACCACCAAGCTCAAGCGTGACGTCTTTAAGCGACGACGTTGCGGCGCTAGACATGACTTTTTTGCCAGTCGATACGCCGCCAGTAAACGATACTTTAGCGATGTCAGGATGCTGGGTAAGCGCTTCGCCAACCTCATAATTACCCTGTACCACGTTGAAGACCCCATCCGGCAAGCCAGCTTCAGTGAAGATTTCTGCCAGTTTTAAGACTGATAAAGGCGTCATCTCAGAAGGTTTAAAAATCATCGCATTACCAGCCGCTAACGCAGGAGCCGCTTTCCACATAGCGATTTGAATCGGATAGTTCCATGCGCCAATGCCCGCGATAACGCCTAATGGCTCCTGACGGGTATATACAAAACTGGTATCACGAAGAGGAATTTGACGGCCTTCAATAGTTGGCGCAAGCCCCGCATAATATTCAATGACATCGGCACCAGTGACGATATCGACATATTTAGTCTCAGAGATTGCTTTGCCGGTATCCATAGTTTCAAGCATCGCAAGCTCGTCATTACGTTCGCGTAGTATTGCAACTGCGTTTAACAAAATACGACTACGCTCAACAGGGGTCATTGCTGCCCAGACTTTCTGACCTTTTTGCGCTGCGATGACGGCTTGGTCAATTTGCGCAGTAGTCGTCTGTTGAATGGTCGTTAATACTTCACCCGTCACAGGATTAATGTTATCGAAAGTCGATGTCGACTCGTCTACCGCAAGATAACTGCCATTAATATAAGCAGTCTGTGTTTGGTTAAAATCAATAGTGTTTTTCATATTAGTTGAATCAGTCATGATTACTCCTTATGACAACCGGCAAAAAAAGGGCTATAGCAAGCCCTTTACACCTAATAAATTGTCGTTTTTATAAATTATTAAAATGATTAAAGCTATAGTTTACTGCTGCTCACTCTGGGTCATTTGTATTAAGCGGTGACGTAATGCCTTTTTATCAGGAATGCTAATACCCGAAAAATCAGAGAGCCAAATACCATCCGCTACCAGGCGCACCATACATAATGTTTCGGTATTATCCGTTTGTTCATGCTTCCGTAATTGCTCATTAGACCAATGGGCCCAAACCTCGCGAAGGTCTCTATCCCCTAGCATCAATACATACAAGGTTGCTTGGTGATTAAACTCTTCTTGCCCTTTTTCGCCTAGACTGATGGTGGCATCTATATATGCGCGCGTAAAAGAACCATAACTCACTGGGTCTTTTGCCATTGCGTCATTTACTTCTGACTCAAACTTTGCCATGGCATCGTTGAATACCGCAAGAATAAGCGCGTCTTTAGTCGCAAAATGATGCATCACGCCACCTTTTGTCACCCCCACCATCTCAGCAACCGCCTGAAAGGTAACTTTAGACAACCCTTGCTCTACCGTAATTCGTGCCGCTTGCTCAAGCAAAGCACGTCGAACCAGCTCCGGCTGTTTTTTGCGTTTGTAAGCATTATCTATCATTTAATGTCCCACAGAATTGGAGAGTACATTCATTACCACCACACCACCGACGATCATAGCAATGCCGACCACTGCGGGAGTATCCAGATTTTGTTTAAATACTATAATGCCAATAATAGAGGTTAGAACAATACCTAATCCTCCCCACATGGCATAAGCAATACCCAACGGCAACGTTTTTAGCGTGTGCGTTAGCAGGTAAAACGACAACACATACAGCACACCCATAATAAGGGTCGGAACTAAGCGGGTGAACTGTTCTGACTTGACCAAAAACGTCGTACCAATCACCTCACAGATAATAGCCATGCCAAGATAAAAGTAAGCAATAGTGGTAGGATTCATAGTTGAAGTGCTCATGTTAGTTACAGCGCTATCAATTAAAACGCTATTAACTGAAACAATATTAATAAATGATTATAAAGAAACCATACAGAAGGTATCTTATAGCCTTTCATGGAAGATTGGAAGAGATAGTTTGTGCCTTTATCATTTAGACTCCGCTATTTGCTTCTTATCATTGTTGTTAGTTACTGGCTGAGTGTTCACCTATAACTGTATATTTTGAGTAAGACTGTGCCGTTATAACTAAGCCTTAATAGTTAATCTTTAAAAAATAAAAATGATCTTTTGGAGTAATTACTATGAGTAAAGAGCCATTAATTAAGTTATCCGAAGAAGCAGAAGAAATAGTTTTGGAGAGTCTCAGAGAGTATATGAAAGAGGAATTCGATACCGATATTGGCAACCTACCCGCTCGTTTTTTATTAGATTTCATTATTGAAATGCTAGGCCCGCATTTATACAATCAAGTGATTGAAGATATTGAGCCTTGGCTATATGAGAGATTTACGGTTATCTTAGAAGACATGCACAGTTTTAAAAAAGACTAAAACACTTTAGGTAATAGTCTTATTAAAACTTGATATATTTGATGGGATAAGAGTGTTTGATATGATTTTTAGGGCGGCTAAATAGAAAACTACAGCAGATAGTTTGGCTGCCTATTTAGGACTCAAACTCTCGTTATCAATAGTCTGTTAAGAGTGGTTCCCTAGTACCAGTCTGTTTTGAGTGGTCTATTAACTTGATTCAGGGTTAATAAGATTGGTTCCTTTGGGATATAGTCTAAATGGCAGTTACACAGAGTTTGGGAAAGGCTCCAGATAACAGCTCTTTTTGTAGATACCATCTTACCAAAGTACAATCAAGCAGCAATTTTGGCTATTTGAGACTCATAAGGTGATTAATGTTTTAGCACCCCAAATGAGAAACGTTAAGAAACAGTCCAGTGGACTGTTTTAGTTTCGCAAGGCGTAGCGCAAGCGGAGTGAATATGAACCAGTTTACGCATAGCCGCATAGATAGCTTGCATCTTACACTTACCATTAGCTAGCAGTCGCTCATATTGAGCCTTAATATCAGGATTATGTCTCGTTGATACCACCGCTGCCATGTAAAGCTTTGCTCTAATAGCACTAGAGCCATTCTTAGCTAAGCGGGTTCTACCCTTAAGCGTACCTGATTGTACTTGCTTAGGGATCAGTCCTAAGAAGGCAGCAGCCTGAGACGCTTTAGTAAAGTCTTTATTGTGCATTAGGGACAGCATCTGTCTTGAGACGACAGGACCAACGCCGTTAATCGTTTGTAGCAGATCTTGGTCTTGCTTATTCTTGGACACGCAACATGGCATGCCTACCGTGCCCTTGATCCGTTGAACGAAGACCTTGATCCGCAGGGTGAAGAACGTGAAGAGCGCGCAAGCGATTGAGCGAGACCACTGCCGCCTCCTGTTATGGCGGCGGTCATTGTCTTAAACGCTGACCCGCATGCCTAGGGTCAGGACCCTAAGCTTGTCTGGTCACGGATACCGATTGGTTGACCAATTCCATGGATCCGAACGCGGCTAAGAACGCGACGCTGGACGCGTCGGATCCAACACCGATGCGGGCCATCGTGTCGGCATCTGCCATGCCGGTCGGATCAATGAGGTGCCAGCTCCCCCCGAGATAGACCTCGGCCACGGCATGAAAGTCCTGTGGCGTCACCTCGGGCGCATAAACGCTCGCGAACCTAGCCGGTATCGACGACGCGCGCGCTAGTGTCACGAGAACATGCGCGAAGTCGCGGCATACGCCCTGACGTTGAACAAAGCTGTCGAGCGCGGTGGTTTGTGCGTTGCTCGATCCAGGCACATAGCTAAACGCCGACTGGATCCAATCGCGCATCGCGGCAATCCGTGCGCCGCCAGCGAGATCGCCAAACTCGGCGTCCACGAAGGCTTGGAACTGGTCTGACGGGCAATAGCGAGACGGCATCAAATGCTTGATCGTCTCTCCGGGCAAAAGATGGGGGGGCACTTGGGGCAGTGCCGATATGTCCAAGGCAGGACGGTCAACGGCAATTTCTGCGATGTAAGTGCAGCTAAAATCCCCTTCGGTGCGGATCCAAATCCGCTCTCCTATGCCATCATCGGCGGCGACCCGTGAAAAATGCGCAACGTCTGATGTCCAAATCTCAGCCGAACGCACCCGCTGATCCACAAGATCGGCGGCTTCGATCTGAAGCAAAAGGTCCATCGGCGCGGGGAGCCGATAATGGAGTTTGACGTTAAGTTTCAGGATCATGTTCGAACTCCCTAAGGGTGTTGATCTGGCGGGCTGACGATCGCGTGGGGCTTTCTGATCGGCGCGAGGCGACACCTAAGCCGCGCAGGCCTATCGAAACCGGGATCTTTTGCAATGAACCGCCCCGACTATATCAGAGACTGGTTTACTTGAGTCAGGCAGCAATGCCTGACAGGGTTAAATTATCATAATACCGCTTTTCAAACTCAAAAGGTGAGACATAACCAATTGCACTATGCAGTCGGGCTTTATTAAACCATTCCACCCATTCAAGGGTTGCCAGTTCAACATCGTTCACCCCATGCTACTGCTCTTTTAGGTACTCAATCACCTCAGACTTATATAGCCCGTTGACGGTTTCAGCCAAGGCATTATCGTATGAATCGCCTGTTGTGCCAACGGAAGCAATCACGCCGCAATCAGCCATACTAGAAGTATAGCGAATGGATAGATACTGAACGCCGCGATCGCTATGATGAATCATATCTTTGGGCTTGTTTCTGTCTGCTAGCGCTTGATTTAACGCTGACATTGTTCCCATAAATCTAGTTATGTTCAATTACAAAAGCGTTAATTTATAGCTTTTAATTCGAAAAAACAGACCAGCCAGTTTTCTGTACAAGCCGCTCTAATGCTTTTAACCCAAGTTTGGAGTTTCCTACATGATCAAGCCCTGGTGACCATACAGCGATTGATCCTTTACCTGGCGCTATGGTTAAAATACCGCCACCAACACCACTTTTACCTGGCAGTCCGACACGGTAGGCAAACTCACCAGAACCATCGTAGTGACCGCACATCATCATTAACGAATTGATCCGCCTGGACCGCTGTGGATTGATCACCCTTACCCTTGTGTGTTGATTGACACCATTAGACACTAAAAAGAGACCTGCACGGGCTAACTGCTGGCAATTCATCGCAATCGAACATTGATGAAAATAAACACCCAGTACTTTATCAACATCGTGCTTTAGGAGGCCAAAGGATTTCATAAAGTGTGCTAACGCCGCGTTCCGGTCTTTGTGCTCCATTTCGGACGCGGCCACTTTGTGGTCAAAACGAATTGAATCATCGTCTGCAATAAAGTGAACAAACTGCAAGATTTCACCCAATGTTGCTTTTGGCTCATGCCCCATCATAATCGCATCTACCACCGCAATCGCACCAGCATTGATTAATGGATTACGTGGCCGGCCAGATTCATACTCTAATATCGTGATCGAGTTAAAGGGGTCGCCAGATGGCTCACGACCAACATGGGTCCAGAGCGCATCACCCAACTTGCCAAGGGCAATAGTCAAAGTAAATACCTTGGAGATACTTTGTATCGAAAATAGTGTGTTCGCATCACCCGCTGCATATATTTGCCCATCAGGTGTCGCTACCGCAATACCAAACTGGTTTGGATCTACATGGGCCAATTGCGGAATATAATCCGCCACTTTTCCACGTTCGGTTTCACTGGCCATCTCTGCGGCAATATCATCAAGAATCTGTTGCATATTAGTTGTGTAACCGTATTTCTACTGCGTTGTTGAATAATAATGATTTTAACTGAATAAAAGATGATAAGGATGGAAAAATTATATTTTGATTAGGGCGTGTTGAACTGAACCGCCCCGGGATTGTCGGAGACTCAACATTCTATGAGAATACGACAATGAAAAGACAAACCTACACTCCTGAGATTAAAGCGCGCGCCGTTTGCATACTGATTGAAGCGGCGAGCGACTACCCTTCTACATTAGATGTATACCAAGTCACCTCTTAAGTATTTATAATTCATAAATTTAAAATCTTTTACAGGCTTAATTGTTCATTAAGTCAGTAGTCAAAATTTCCGCTGTCCACTCCTCTTTCATACCATGAACTTATAAACATGAATATTATTCATCTTTAATTTAAGTTAAGTCGTTTTTATTCATGTATTGGTTCAGGTATGATTTATCCCATACAGAAATTTGGTTTTATCTCAGATAATTAGGGTAGCGAATCACCATGAGTAAAGAATTTACCTGTTCAATCAAGAGCATTCGTTTTGATGAAAACTATCATCCTGCAGACAGCACGCGTCTTACGACTAACTTTGCGAATTTGGCCCGTGGCGAGCATCGTCAAGAGAACTTAAGCAAAACACTAAGAATGATCAATAATCGTTTTAACGCTTTGGCGCATTGGGATAACCCGACAGCAGACCGTTATTCTGTTGAAGTTGACATCATTTCTGCAGATATGGATATTGAAGGCAAGGGTAATACATTCCCTGTAATCGAGACGTTGAAAACAACTATTGTTGACCACAAAGACAACAAGCGTATTGACGGTATGATCGGCAACAGTTTCTCGTCTTATGTACGCGATTACGACTTTAGCGTCGTACTGTCAGAACATAGCAATAAAAACTTAGCATCACCAACGCCAGAGCATTTTGGTGATTTACATGGCAAACTGTTCCAATACTTGTTGAACTCAGAGGCATATAAAGCCAACTTTAATAAAAAACCTGTGATTTGCATCAGTGTTTCAACCAGTAAAACTTATCACCGTACTGCTAATCAGCATCCTATATTAGGGGTTGAATACAAACAAGATGAGTATTCGTTAACCGATGACTACTTTCACAAAATGGGCTTAACCGTTCGCTACTTCATGGCTGCAAATAGTGCTGCGCCTTTAGCGTTTTATTTTGCGGGTGACTTGCTGAGTGATTACACCGATCTTGAGCTGATAAGTGCTATCAGTACCATGGAAACTTTCCAAAAGATCTACCGACCTGAAATCTACAATGCCAACTCTACAGCAGGTCAAGTGTATCAGCCAAGTTTGAAGTACCAAGATTATTCACTGACTCAAATTGTGTATGACCGTGAAGAGCGCAGCCAGATGGCGGTGACGCAAGGTAAATTTACTGAAGAGCAGTTCATCAAGCCATACCAAGCCATTCTTGAGGAATGGGCTGCAAGCTATGATGTTAAGAATCAAGCTGCTAAAAAACACGCCGCCTAACTGGCCTAAATATATAGCCAATACGATGTTAAAAAGATATAGCGAGACTGGGATGCTACTTTAACAAACGTTTTGCAGCCTCTGTCAGCGTAGACACAGCAAGCAAGAAAAATTTATCCCAGTCGCGCGTGAAAATACAATGTATCTACTTTATTTAGCACCAACTATAAAAAATTAAAACATAGAAGATGAGTCAACATGACAACATTATTACCGACATCAACTGCTGGCAGTTTACCGAAACCTTCTTGGCTTGCAGAACCTGAGAAAATTTGGTCACCTTGGGCATTAGAAGGTGAACAACTGATTGAAGGCAAACAAGATGCCCTGCGGGTGTCATTGCAGGAACAAATGCTTGCAGGGATTGATATTGTCAGTGATGGCGAGCAGACCCGTCAGCATTTTGTGACCACGTTTATTGAACATCTTGATGGCGTAGATTTTGAAAAGCGTGAGACCGTTCGAATTCGTAATCGCTATGATGCGAGTGTGCCGTCAGTGGTTGGTGCTGTGAGCTGTCAAAAGCCTGTTTTTGTTGAAGATGCTAAGTTTTTACGTCAGCAAACCAATAAGCCAATCAAATGGGCACTGCCAGGCCCGATGACGATGATTGATACGCTATATGATGGTCATTATAAAAGCCGTGAAAAATTGGCTTGGGAATTTGCTATCATACTCAATCAAGAAGCGAGAGAATTAGAAGCGGCTGGTGTTGATATTATCCAATTCGATGAACCGGCATTTAATGTGTTCTTTGATGATGTGAATGACTGGGGTATTGCCACTTTAGAGCGTGCCATCAAAGGTCTAAAATGTGAAACGGCGGTCCATATTTGCTACGGCTATGGCATTAAAGCCAATACAGATTGGAAAAAAACACTGGGTTCAGAGTGGCGCCAATATGAGAAAGCGTTTCCTAAACTGCAACAGTCTAAGATCGATATTATCTCACTCGAATGTCAAAACTCACGTGTGCCAATGGATTTGTTGGAATTGATTCGCGGTAAAAAAGTAATGGTCGGTGCCATTGATGTGGCAACCAACAATACTGAGACCCCTGAAGAAGTTGCCAATACGCTTAGAACAGCACTTCAATTTGTCGATGCTGACAAGCTCTATCCTTCGACCAACTGTGGCATGGCACCCTTGTCTCGCCAAGTTGCACGAGGCAAGCTGAATGCTTTAAGTGCAGGCGCAGAAATCGTTCGTAAAGAACTGACTGCCTAGCACTTATCGATCTCAAGATGTATGAAGAGTCTCATCAAATTGGTTCATTCGGTTTGATTGAACAAATCTGAGTAGACCATTAAGTAGCCCTAGCTTCATCTAGAAACAAACGATAATCAAATTTAGGATTGCAGCAATGATTAAAGATATGATTGAAGCAACCGACTTTAGAAATGCCATGTCTTCGTTAACGACTGCGGTCAATGTGGTCACCACAGAAGGCACATCTGGTCTTCATGGGTTTACTGCGTCTGCGGTATGTAGCGTCACAGACACACCACCAACATTGCTGGTCTGTATGAATCAGACGTCTCGGTCACATGCCCATTTTATTGAAAATAAAATTCTAAGTGTCAATGTGTTAGGCGCACAGCATGAACAGATATCCAATGCATTTGCATCCAAATTAAGTTCAGAAGAGCGATTTAAACAGGGTTCTTGGACTGAATTAGCAACAGGTGCCCCTGTTTTAGAAGATGCGTTGGTCAGTTTTGATTGTGAGATTGAGCAAGTTCAGGAAGTTGGAACGCATAGTATTTTTATGTGTCGTGTTGTCGCAATCAAACACAGTCAACAAGAAGAAAGTTTGGTTTATTTTAATCGTACTTATCATCAAGTGGGTCAAGTAGAAATCGCTTAAGTTATGAGAAGCGTTAAAAAATTGCACTGCTAGAAAATTATAAATTTTCTCTTGCACTAGGACAAAGGTCTCCCAGACCTTTATTATTTCCTAGCTCATAGCTTTGCAAGGGAAATTCTTTAAATAGAATTTCCGTATACTATGACACTTACCAAGTTCTAAAGTTTAACTAAAAACTTGATTAAAAACCCAGCCTACGCCAATAAAACTAAATCAAATTGTGAAGTAAATATCCCGTGGAATTAATTATTTTCTTAATAATAGGTGCTCTAGCAGGATTTGCTGCGGGGCTTTTTGGTGTGGGCGGTGGAACGATCATCGTGCCACTGTTATATATCGTCTTTACCCAAATGGGTTACAGTGCTGACACTATTATGCATCTGGCTCTAGGTACCTCATTGGCGACTATTATTGTCACCTCTATCAGTTCCTTAATGGCACATAATAAAAAGGGCGCCGTCTTGTGGCCTGTCTTTAAAAATCTGACACCAGGAATGGCGATTGGATCCTTTGTAGGCGCAGGGATTGCAGGATGGCTCTCTGGGGTTCATCTTCAGTTAATGGTTGGCCTGTTTTTGCTTTGGGTCGCATTGACCATGTTTACTGGTAGCAAAAAACTGATAGATGCCAATAAAGTACTTCCTTCAACGCCTAAGCAATTAGCTGCAGGGGCTGGTATAGGTGTCGCTTCTGCAATTTTCGATATCGGCGGCGGCAGCTTAACGGTGCCTTATCTCAATCGTTATGGTGTGGTCATGCAAAAAGCGGTTGGAACGTCAGCTGCGTGTGGCCTGCCTATTGCCATTGCCGGTGCTTTAGGCTTTATGATTTTTGGGATGCAGCAGGAAGTAAATGTTCCCAATACGATTGGCTTTGTACACGTTTATGCATTTTTAGGTATTGGTAGCATGAGTTTTTTCACAGCTAAGTTAGGGGCGAAAGTAGCTCATATGTTATCACCACAAATATTAAAGAAATGTTTTGCAGTGTTGTTATTCGTTGTGAGCTGTTTTTTCCTTTATAAAGGGCTGCTTTGAGTCTTCATATTTGTGTCTCTAAAAGGCAAAGCTTGCGAACTGAACCACCCCGATATTGTCGGTGACTTAGAATATTGATTCTAATAACCTATAGCTTGGCTTTTGAGTCCTAGCTAGGAGACCAAACTACAGGCTATTAGAAGTGTGTTATTTACAAGAACAACAACCCTAAACCAATCACAACGCCACTGACAACCAGCACAATGAGACAAAAGCCCATGATGTCTTTGGCTTTCAGTCCAGCGATTGCCAGTGCTGGTAATGCCCAGAATGGCTGGATCATGTTTGTCCAAGCATCTCCCCATGCAACACCCATGGCAACTTTCGCCGGGTCGCTACCAAGCATTTCCGCAGCTTCTAACATAATTGGCGCTTGAACGGCCCATTGTCCACCACCTGAAGGGACGAAGAAGTTGACCAGTCCGGCACTTAGGAATGCGAAAAGTGGCAGCGTGTCCGCTGTCGAAACGCTGACGAAGGCTTCTGACATAACTCCTGCCAAACCGGATGCCGTCATCATTCCCATAATTCCTGCATAAAACGGAAATTGAACGATGATGGCGCCCGCTCCTTTGACGGCTTCTTGAACGGCAATCAAATACTTTCGAGGCGTTCCGTGGAATATAATTCCAAGGAACAAAAACATAAAGTTAACCAAGTCGAGCGTTAACGCAAATCCATTTTGTGCGAAGTAATAAACGACAAAGGCAATCCCCATTGCACCGATGACCATCGATAAAATCCAGCTGTTTTCCAAACGCTCTGCTGGGGTCATATTTGATTTTGCCGGAAGTTCCTCAATGACCGGATCAACTAGAACTTTCGGATCCACCGTGACCGTATCTTCTCTGCTCGGCATCATTAAACGGTTCAATAAAGGGACGATAATAACTAATGCAGCAATAATAATTAAGTTATAACTAGCAAAAATCGTTGCACTCGTTGGAATGATACCGATTTTATCAACGAACGGATGTCCTTCTGTCGCAATTGACAACGGAATCGATCCAGAAAATCCGGCATGCCAAATGATAAATCCAGAATAAGCACTGGCAATCAGCAAACGGTAATCGACATGTTGAACACGCTTCGCTAATTCTTTTGCGAATAACGCCCCAATAACCAGCCCAAATCCCCAGTTGATCCAGCTTGCTGCAAGTGACACTACGGTTACCCAGATAATCGCACTACCTGGCGAATTTGCGAAACTCGCAAGTTTGCCTAACCCTTTTTTAAATATTGGGCTGCTTGCCAATACAAAACCAGTTACTAGCACCAGCACCATTTGCATCGAGAACGCGAGTAACGCCCAGAACCCTTCACCCCAAAACGCCACCATCTGTACAGGTGAAGAATCGGTTAAGCCTAAGCCCAGTCCAAAAATGACTACTGTTAAGATAATGACGAATAAAAATGGATCCGGTAAATACTTCTCCATCAAGCTATTCGAAAAACGTGTGATTCCTTTCATTTTCTAACTCCCTGTTTATCTAAATTTGTACTTCATTTCTGATGCTACCTCATTCTTCCTTTTTTATTCTTATTTCCAGAGATAGCTTATAAAACCACGCTAGATACTCTAATTCTCTCTATTTCAGTATCCAATGACGTACTATACAGATTAGACACCTATAAAAATATGCCTGTCACTACTCCTTATTAAAAAGAGCGTGCCCAGCATGAACATCACCCCCTCAGCGAGCAAATCCTAGAGTATACCCAATAAATATTATAAGACCTACTATAATTAAGGTGTTAATGAGCCAGTACTATTCGTTCAAATAGGGGGACTACTAGGTACACGATTAGTATATAGTTAAACAGAAAGACGAATTCCGTAAAAAGGAAGTTACTACTGCCTCATCAACCTATCCAACCTGAGGTTGTATCCTTTGTACACCGACCATTACTTGTATCGGGAGTTTAGAGTTATGAACAGAGGTACTCGAACCATCGAAATCTATCGCTACGACCCTGATAAGGACGCAGCGCCGCGCATGCAAAGCTATACGATTGAATTATTAGATTCAGATCGTATGTTGCTTGATCTATTAATACGCCTTAAACAACAAGATGAAACCATCACTTTTCGCCGGTCTTGCCGTGAAGGTATTTGTGGCTCTGATGGTATGAACATCAATGGTAAAAACGCCTTGGCCTGTTTAACTAACATGAACGACTTGCCTGAGAAGGTAACTATTCGTCCGCTACCAGGTCTGCCGGTTGTTCGTGATCTGGTTATTGATATGAACCAATTTTATGAGCAATATGAAAAGATTCACCCGTTCTTAATCAATGATCAGCCACCACCGCCAACCGAGCGCCTGCAATCACCTGAGCAACGTGAAAAGCTAAACGGTCTATACGAGTGTATTTTATGCGCTTGCTGTTCAACCGCTTGCCCATCGTTTTGGTGGAACCCTGATAAGTTCTTAGGACCAGCAGCGCTATTGAACGCTAATCGCTTCGCTGTTGATAGCCGCGATACGGATACTCGGGCACGTTTGTTACGTTTAGAAGATCCGTTTAGTTTATTCCGTTGCCGAGGTATTATGAATTGTGTGTTGTATTGCCCAAAAGGTTTGAACCCAACTAAAGCAATTGGTAATTTAACCTCAGTTCGGGATAAGCGAAGAAAAAGATAAAAAAAGAAGTCCTAATACGCTAAAGTAAGTTTACCAAGACAAACGACAGCAAAAAGGACTTCTTACATGGATAACCTAACCGAATTATACTG
>NZ_CAJHBI010000009.1 GCF_904846605.1 Psychrobacter sp. 72-O-c | reverse complement strand
AACCAGACTAGAATTCAAAAGGGCTTGGGCTATAAATCGCCAAGACAGATGTGGTTTGACTTTTATCGTCACGCTGCGTAATTATAATCTCCCAAGTTTATGTGTACGGGATTGACAGCAGGGGTCACTGTCCCATCTGCCACTGCGACCAAAATATCAGCATACTAAGCCAGGCAATAATACCGAGTACTAGAATTTGTATACGCGGGAAATCAACGCTACGTACCCACCAGTTATCCAGTGGCAGCCAACCCCAGAAGGTTATGAAAGCTATTAGCCCTGCCAGCAGCTGTACGCCATAATATAGTAGGGAGAAATCCATAGGGTCTATAAACCTATTATTAAGTTGATGGCCAAACCAATAGCCGATCGCAAGTGTGATGATAAAATTGTAAGTGTCATGATGAAATTATGTTTGCTTTGCTTTGATAGCCAATGCTTACTTTAGCATTTCACACATCAATCGCCTACTGCTAGCCTTTAGTTATCATAAGCTATAATCAAAAAATTACAATCATAGCGAACGTATTTAAAATCAGCGTTACTTATTTCATCTAGATCAACAACCTCTTGGTTAATAACCTAAAGTTATAGTGGCTATAGTTAATAGTGTTTGAAAAACAGATAAAATTGAGCAAAACGCCTTGCTTTTTATAGCCATTCACGGCATTGTTATTGGTTGGCAAAGCAATAAATTACTGCAAATAGGATGAGGTTTAATGAGTAACTTAACGGTAGGCTTAGTAGGCTGGCGCGGAATGGTAGGATCGGTACTGGTACAACGTATGCGCGAAGAAAACGACTTCGACGGTATAACACCCCTGTTTTTTTCAACCAGTAATGCAGGTGGCGATGCGCCAAGTTTTGATGGTATTAACGCAAGCCCACTAAAAGACGCTCATGATATTAAAGCGTTAGCTGATTGTGATGTAATCATTACTTGCCAAGGTGGTGATTATACCCAAAAAGTACATCAGCCATTACGTGATAGCGGCTGGAATGGGTATTGGATTGATGCAGCGAGCACGCTGCGAATGGAAGACGAAAGTATTATTATCCTCGATCCTGTCAATCGTAAAGTCATCGATAGCGCGCTTGCTAATGGCAAAAAAGACTTTATCGGTGGCAACTGTACTGTGTCGCTAATGCTAATGGCTATCGGTGAGCTGTTCAATAAAGGTTGGATAGAATGGGTCAGCGCCATGACCTATCAAGCAGCCAGTGGTTCAGGCGCGAACAACATGCGCGAGCTAATCAACGGTATGGGCGTGCTACATGATGCGGTAAAAGATGAGTTGGCTGATCCTGCCAGTGCAATTTTAGAGATTGATAAAAAGATTGCGCAGACTCAACGCTCAGAGGATTTTCCTAAGCAGTATTTTGGTGTGCCATTAGCTGGTAGCTTAATCCCATATATTGACTCGCAACTGGAAAACAAACAGTCACGCGAAGAATGGAAAGGCGGCGTTGAAACCAACAAAATCCTTGGCAATTCAGAAGCAGACAAGATTGCAATTGATGGTATGTGTGTACGCGTCGGTGCGATGCGCTGTCACGCGCAAGGCTTAACCATTAAGCTCAAAAAAGACATTCCATTAGAAGAAATTGAAGCGGCACTGAAAAACAGCGATAACCAATGGTTAGATGTGGTCGAAGATGATAAAGAAGCGACCGTGAACCGCTTAACGCCAGTGGCAGTCACTGGTACATTGACCGTAGCAATCGGTCGCTTGCGTAAGCTAAATATGGGTGGTGAATACTTAGGTGCGTTTACGGTTGGTGATCAGCTGTTATGGGGCGCTGCTGAACCATTACGCCGGATGCTAAACATTATCCGCGAGCAAAAAATCTAAGCGGATTTTTAATAGAAGTGTATTAGTAGTCATTGGCAATAAGATAAAAAAGACAGCTTAAGCTGTCTTTTTTTTGTGGGTTAATTTTACTGCTATGATTTAGTACAATGTATTTATTAAAAAACCAAGCTTGAAGAACCTAAAGCATTACTATTTCTGATAGGGAATCATAATCTCATTGCGACGCATAAACGGTAACGTCCACGGCGGATTATAACGTGCCAGCTCAGGGGAACCGGTTACAGTTAATTTTTGATTTTGCATCCATGAGCGCAGCGTTTTTGTCTTTTCTGCAACTTTTTTAGTGCCAGCCAACCCCGAGAACTTAATGACACCATAAGTTTTAACCGGCAGCTCTGTAATCGTGATGTCTGGGTTGTTTGGTTTGGGCAGCGTTTGCATGGTATAACGACTTGGCATGACAAATTTTACCCGCCACTTACCATTGGTTTGTTGCATACTCACGGGCGCGGTCATCGCAATTTTTTGTGACTCGCTGTCTTTATTGCTAGCAGGACCATCATCAGCACCTTGTGGCTGCATCATCACGGGTGCGGTCATACTTATTTTACTACTACTACCATTTACTGCTGTATTGTCACCAAAAATATAAGCGGCTAAGGTTTTAAACCCTTGCCGACTGGCGGCATCTTGGTCACCTGTTACCCATGTTTGCGCGACAATTTGTGGATCATAGCGCCGCAGTTCAAAGTCTTCGGTTTGCGCCAAAATCGTATAGTTAGGTTCTTCGGTTGCCATGGCAGCTCCTGATATCAACAATAAACTGCCAAGTAGTGGATAAATAGCGGTCTTCATAACCTGTCTCTCCATTCGAATGGCGATTTTAGTACTTTATTTAATGACCACTTTAGTTAATTAATATCTTAATTAAATCATACTTTACTTACAAGGCAGTCAACTTCTTACTTTACCAATCAACCAACTGGCTTGTCTGTGTCTTTTAAGTATAGGATAAAAAAGTGAATGAAGTCAGACTTTATTGATATGGGCTACCTTACTAATATCCATGTCCAAAAAAATACCTAGCAGTGCTATAATTAGCGCCATTTTCATAGCTTAAATAGTGATTACCATATGCAATTTACCCTACATAAAACTGCCAGCGGTGAAACGCGCGCGCGCCGTGGTACGGTCCATCTTAATCATGGCGAGGTACAAACGCCTGCCTTTATGCCCGTTGGCACTTATGGCACAGTCAAAGGTATGCTCCCACGGGATATTGAGGCTATCGGCGCTGATATCATCTTAGGCAATACTTTTCATTTATGGCTGCGGCCGGGCACTGAGGTCATCGACAAGTTCGGCGGTCTTCATAAGTTTATGCATTGGGATAAACCGATCTTAACGGACTCGGGCGGATTTCAGGTATTCAGTCTAGGCGCGACTCGTAAAATCACCGAAGAAGGCGTGCATTTTAAATCGCCTATCGATGGCGCAAAGGTGTTTTTATCACCTGAAAAGTCTATGCAAATTCAATACAGTCTAAATTCAGACATCGTTATGCAATTCGATGAATGTACGCCCTATCCAGCCACTCACGATCAGGCAAAAAAATCTTTAGAGTTATCACTGCGTTGGGGTCAGCGTTGCTTGGATGAACATCAGAACCTTGGCAGCACCAATGCCCTATTCGGTATTATTCAAGGCAGTATGTATGCTGATCTCCGTCAGCAGTCGCTTGAAGGCTTGCTTGAGATTGACTTCGATGGCTATGCAATAGGCGGTCTGTCTGTTGGTGAACCTAAAGACGAGATGATGGATGTCTTAGATTATATTCCAGATGCGATGCCAGCAGATAAGCCGCGCTATCTGATGGGTGTGGGTAAGCCTGAAGACATTGTCGAGGCCGTGCGCCGCGGAGTGGATATGTTCGACTGCGTAATGCCGACTCGTAATGCGCGTAATGGTCACTACTTTGTCACTGGTAATCTAGATAACGCCGGGGTGGTACGCATTCGTAATAGCCAATATCGTCATGATGAACGTCCGCTAGATCCAGAATGTGATTGTTATGCTTGCCAAAACTTTAGCCGCGCTTATATATACCATCTTAATAAATGTAAAGAAATGCTGGGCGCGCAGCTAGGAACCATCCATAACTTACGCTACTACCAGCGTTTGATGATAGGTATCAGAAAAGCCATTGAACAAGATAAATTTGATGCGTTTGTTAATGATTTTTATAGCAAGCGTGGCCAAACAGTTCCGGAGCTAAACTTACGTTAATTGCTTTACTCTGATTAATTTATGCTAATGATTACTTATTTTAAGACTAGCTTTTAGCACTAAAGAATAGTAATTGCTTTTATAACCTTCAAAACGCAAAAAGGGCTTAAGATTATCTTAAGCCCTTTTTTATTACGCGTAATCGTCAACGCCAATTTTTTGTATTTAATTCTTTGAGCAGTTTGGACTAATCTTAGCTATTTTAGCCTAGTAACGTAGTAACAAACACTACGATAATAGCGATTGGCGCGACAAACTTAGCGACAACTTGCCATATCTTCCAAGCCCCATTAGATAAGCCAAGCTCTTGTTGAATAGTGCGTTGATCCATTTTCCAAGCAAAGAAGATAATCCCCGCAAGACCTGTCAATGGCAATAAGAACTTACTAGTAATTTTATCTAGCGCATCAAATATACCGTTACCCATGATAGTAAAGTCAGACCATAGATTAAATGATAATAGTGCTGCGATACCTAATAGCCAAATGACAGTACTAGCAACAATGGTTGATACGGTACGACTCATTGGTGTCCGCTCTTCTAAGAACTCAACAGTTGGTTCAAGTAAGGATATCGATGACGTCAATGCTGCAAAAGTAATTAATAAGAAGAACAAGGTACCGATGATCGTACCAGCAGTCATGCTACCAAAGGCAATTGGTAAGCTGACAAAGATAAGCCCAGGACCTGCAGCGGGATCAAGACCATTATTAAAGATAATTGGGAAAATAGCCAAACCAGCGGCTAGAGCAATAACTGTATCTAAAATCACCACCGTGCGCGCTGTTTTGAGTAGGTTTACTTCACGGCCTAAATAAGAGCCGTAAGCAACCATAATACCCATACCAATAGAGAGCGTAAAGAAGGCATGGCCTAATGCCGCTAACATAACATCGCCCGTTAATTTACTCAAATCAGGAGCAAATAGATAATTAACTGCCTCACCAAAGCCGCCATTTACCACGTTATAACCGACGATAACGAATAAAATAATACCTAGTAATGGCATTAAAACTTTAGCCGTGGTTTCAATACCTCGGGTTACACCGACACCGACAATCAGCGCAGTTATTGCCATAAACACTGTGTGCCAAATAGTTAACGTACCGGCTGAAGCCAGCATGGCATCAAAGGTGGCGCCAACCGTATCACTATCTTGTCCGACAAAGCTACCAGTACCGATTTTGGTAATATAATTAAGCGCCCAGCCACCGATGACACTATAGAAGGATAGGATTAAGAAGCCACCCAAAATACCGGTAGCACCAATAATACCCCAGCTGCGTGACTTACCTTCGCTTGCCGCCACATCTGTAAAACTATTGACAGGATTTTTTTGCCCACGTCGACCAATTAACCATTCGGCAACCAGTACTGGAAAACCAACCAATGCAATACAGAATAAGTAAGCGATAACAAAAGCTGAACCACCACTTTCCCCGACCATATAAGGAAACTTCCAGATATTCCCTAAACCAACTGCTGACCCTACTGCTGCAAGCACGAAGCCAAAGCTTGAGCTCCACTGCGCATGTTCTTGTTTATTGTTAGCCATTTTGCCTTCCCTGTACTTTTCTTACCGTTTCTGATACCGGTAGCTTATGATTATAAATAGTATTTAATTGTTTAAAATATATATCAATGTGCAATGTGACACACCCAGCAACATTAAGAAAGAATTGTTTACAATTTTCTAGACAATTAGTTTCTGCTAAGCAACCTAAAAAGTCAAGTGGTCATAAAGACAAAAAACCATAACTATTAGTTATGGTTTAATAAGGCAATACATGCTTTCTTATATCATAAGAAAAGTAGTAGTAGTTTTTAGCGGACCACACCACGTTTACTCTGCTCGAGAGAGTCAATTAGCAGCTGAATTTTAGGCTCTTTCGGTAATAGCTCTTCTTTTAAAACACTAAGCGCTTGGACGGTCGTCAGGCCCGATCTAAAAATGACGCGATACGCTTGGCGTAGCATATCAATGGTCGGTTGAGACCATCCTTTGCGGCGCATCCCTTCTACATTAAGACCGTGCGCACCTGCTGGATTTCCCGATACCATAGTAAACGCAGCCACATCTTTTAAAATCAAACTGGCCCCACCTACTAAACTGTAATCATCAACTCGGCAAAACTGATGAATACCTGAATTACCCCCTATAATCGTATGATCGCCAATAGTGACATGTCCTGCAATACCCACATTATTAGCCAATACATTGTGATCACCAATCAAGCAATCATGAGCGATATGGGTATTTACCATCAGCAGGTTATGACTACCAATCTTGGTCAGTCCTTTATCCTGCGCCGTTCCGCGATGCAAGCTACAAGCCTCGCGGACAGTATTATGGTCACCTATCTCAAGCCAGGTACGCTCGCCAGCATATTTCAAATCTTGCGAATCTTCACCGATACTAGCAAACTGATAAAACTGATTGTGTTTACCAATACGAGTTAGCTTGGTTACTACCACATGCCGATGCAAAATGGTATGTGCGCCAATTGTCACCTCATCACCGACAATACAATAAGGTCCGATAGTTGCGGTGTCGTCAATCGTGGCGGATGGTGAGATGAGTGCTGTGGGATGGATCTGACTCATAATGCGGGCCTTTGTATCATTTAATGCGAGTAAATGGTAAAACAAAATACTTATGATTAAGTGTTCTAACAACTAACGATGTGAATCTAATAACTAATTATGTGAATAACATGATTTTTTATATCAATTATTTTCTTATATTAAGTAATCATTAGCTCTAGTTTTTATCACCAGTTATTGTAATACAGTTATTACGATAAAAACTATGTTATTCATTACCAGCAGTTATAAGAAGCTTATTGCTCTTGGCGAGCAATCATCACTTGCGCACTGGCAGCAAGCTCATCTTCGACATGCACGGTACAATCAAATTTATAAATACCATGCCTTTGCATGACTGTTTTTGCACGAATAATCAGCTGGTCACCAGGAATCACGCGCCGTTTGAAGCGAACCTTATCAACACCTGCGAATAAATACAAGTAACCGTCTTCTGCGGTTAATCCCGCGCTAATAAAGCCCAGTACGCCTGAGACTTGTGCCATTGACTCTACCATCAACACCCCTGGCATAATCGGCTCATCAGGGAAGTGTCCATTAAAAAACTCTTCGTTGATGGTAACGTTCTTGATACCAGTAATACATTCGCCAGGCTTACATGCCGTGATTTTATCTACCAACATAAAAGGGTAGCGATGCGGCAAATAGTGTTTGAGCGTATCATAGGTTAACGGTAACGTCAGACCTTGCTCAGACAAGGATTTGAAGTCTTCATCAGTTAGGGTATCGATATCTATGCTGCTCATAACGGAGCTTCCTTGCTATTTTTATAGGCTGTTGGTTTATAGGCTACTGTTGCTTGTTTTTGATACCAATAGGTTATGTTGTTATAAATGTACCTTTTGTTTTTTGCACTTTTTATTCGCTTACCACGACATTAATTATGACAGGGTTAATCGTAATAAGGCCAATTATGACAAAGCTAGTTCCGTCCAAGTTGACGAAAGCGTACAGCAGCGCGGCGCCAGTTAGCCGTTGGCATCGCTGCCGTACCTGAAGAGTAGGAACCGGCAGTTTTAATCGATTTAGTCACCATCGTCATACCAGATAAAGTAACATCGTCTGTAATCTCAATATGACCAGTAATACCGACAGCCCCGCCTATAATACAACGCTTACCAATAGTCGTACTACCAGCGATACCCGTGTTGGCAGCGATAGCAGTGCCATCACCGATACGTACGTTATGCGCCACTTGTACCAAGTTATCGATAATAACATGATTGCCAATTACAGTATCTTCAATGGCTCCGCGATCAACGCAGGTATTGCTACCAATACGTACATAATCACCAATGATTACACGGCCAAGCTGAGCAATACGCTCCCAGCCATGAACACTAGGATTCTGCGTTGGTGCAAAGCCAAAGCCTTCACTACCTATGCTCACTCCGGCATGCAGCCGAACATGACTACCTATGATGCAATCATGCCCTATTACTACTTGTGACTCAAAGACGCAGTCAGTACCGATATTGGTATGCGCTTCAATAACTACATGAGAATTTAAAGCGCTCCGTGCGCCAATTTGTACCTGCTCACCAATCACACAAAAAGGCCCGATATTGACATCATCACCAATCACCGCACTATCAGCAATCACTGCGCTAGGATGAATACCGCTGGCAAATGAGCTTCGTGCAAATAGCTGACTGCCACTAGCATATGCCAAATAAGGCGTTGCCACCACCAATGCCAAAGATGCTGTTGGTACTTGCGCGCGATATTGTTCAGTGACCAGTACGGCCCCAGCCTGACTGTTAGCCAGACTCGATATATAATGAGGGTCGGCTAAAAAACTCAGCTCTGTATCATTGGCATCGTTTAAGCTACCAACACCACTTAATCTGACACACAACTGTGCAGTGCTAAGCTCAGCTTTATTCAATACTGGCTGGCGCTGCTCAATTTGGGATATAAGTTGCTCAATCGTTATCATAGTTAAAATTAATATGATTAATATAAATAACACTAGCACCAAGCTAAAATATCAGCTTAGCAGCCAGTTAAAATAACCGGTATGAAGTAACAGGTATGGAGTAATACTAAACTATCAAGCTGACTTAGAAAGTACTACCAATTTGGAACTGAACTTTCTCAGTCTCATCGCCTTCTTTGTCACCAATCGGTACCGCATAGCTTAGTGATATCGGGCCAATAGGTGTATACCAAGTAATACCGGCTCCGGCACTAAAGCGTAAATTATTATCTTGCGTGAGCAACGGTACATCGGTATCGTCACCACTTGCTGGATCAATAAAGGTACGATCTTCCTTATCCGTGGTATCAAATACTTGGCCGCCTTCAGCGAACAGTACCGGACGCACTTGATCGGCCCAATCCCCTTTAAATGGCATGGGTAAAATCAATTCCGTACCAAAGCTAACTAGCGCGTTACCACCCACTTCTTCATCTTGATATCTTACCGTATTATCAATAGCATCATTATAACTTTGCGATTTAGGGCCAAGCGTAGAAGACTCATACCCTCTTACCGAACCATAACCACCAGCGTAAAAGTTTTCATAGAAGGGCAAGTCATTACCATAGCCAAGCTTGCCATAGCCCCGTGCAACCCAATCTTTGTAGATAGGATAATACAGGTTGCCACTATATATAAGCTTCTGATAACTGGTATCACCAAGACCAATGGTCGCATCGACAGCATGACTCATACCTTTGGTTGGGAATACGGGACGGTCTAAGGTACTATAATCCCAGCCAAATAGTAGGTTATAGGTATTATAATCGTTTTTAAAGCCGGTACGACCTAAAGGATTTCCTTCATCATCATTAAACTTTTCAAACGAACCGCCATCATCGATAATCTGCTGAACGTTGGAAACTCCAAGTCGACTACCACCACGCACCGAGGTCTGGTCAATATTAAGACCGGCACTAACGCGTTTGGTTTCATCGACCGGATAGCTGTAATTCAGCGTACCACCGTAGGAATCAGTCACATAGTTACTGACGTTTCTATCATCATATTTGGTTTCACGATAGTAGGCGCTAACCCCTTGCGAGACCCCATTTTCAGTAAAGTACGGATCCGTATAACCTAAGCTATAAGAGTCGCGAGTCTCTGAACGTGATAACGCCGCTTTGACTCGGTTGCCAGTCCCCATAAAGTTGTTTTGGGTAAGGTCTAACTGAAAAGTAACACCGCCACTTTGTGAATAACCCGCAGCGATGGTTGAGCTACCAGAAGGTTGCTCTTCAACGGTATAGTTGATATCGACTTGATCGGGCTGGTTGGGTACGGGCTTGACATCTACGTTAACGCCTTTAAAAAACCCTGTGCGCATCAAACGTGTGCGTGACAATTGGATCTTCTCACTAGAAGCAAGCGCGCCTTCTAATTGACGCATCTCACGGCGTAGCACTTCGTCTTGGGTACGTAAGTTACCATTAAAGTTAATGCGGCGCACATAGATAGGTCGCGCAGGATCAATATAGTAATCAACATTAACCACTTTAGTATCATCGTTAATGCGTGGTACTGGGCGAACTTGAGCTAAATAATAGCCTTCGTTACCATAAAGGCTTTTGAGCTCCGCAGTCGAGGCATCAAGCTTAGCTTGCGAATACTGCTCATTTGGCGCAAAAGTGACCAGCTCTGTTAGCTCATTAATATCAAATGTTGGCTGACCTAAGAAATTGACTTCACCAAATTGATATTGCTCGCCTTCATTTAGACTGATTTCAATAAAGACACTGCGCTTATCTTCACTGATATTGAGTACAGCGTTATCAACGTTAAAACGCACATAACCATCATTTTGATACAGCGCCTTTAGGTTCTCTAAACTGGCGGCCAGCTTTTCTTTGGCATAACGATCAGACTTAGATAACAGACGAGTCCATGACGATTCTTTTACGGCAAAAACATCTTTAATCTGCGAGTCGCTAAAATGCTTGTTACCAATAATATTAATATCGACGACTTTTGCTGGCTTACCTTCAATGAAGCGCACGTCTAATTTGACACGGTTACCATCAAGCACTGTTTGGTCAACTTCGATATTACTGTTGTAATAGCCTTGGCTGATATATTGCTGCTGTAGCTCATTGGCCACACCTTGTAACGTCGACTGCTTAAGCACAGCCCCAACTGATAAACCGGCGTTTTTTAACCCTTCCTCAAGCCCTTCTTTAGGGATGAGTTTATTACCATCAAAGTTTACTTCGGCAATAATCGGACGTTCAACGACCTCAAAGCGCAGCTGATTGCCTTCAACACGGCTTTGAATATTGGCAAAATTGTCGGTGGCATACAGTGCTTTAATACTGGCCGCCAGACTACTATCAGTAACCGTATCACCTACCGAAACGGGCAAGACCGGATAGAGACTATCCGCGGTTAGACGTTGCAGACCAGTAAAGCCAATATCGGTTACCACAAAGTCTGCGGCCTGTGCCGACACACTCATCATCGCTACCACTAATGGCAACCCAGCCGCGCTCATAAATAAAGGCGTACGCATAAACACTATCCGTCAATAAAAAACTTGCTTAAGTTAAGGTAAAAAGTACTGGTTGTCTAGCCCAATTATTGAGAAATCTTTGACTCAGTCATGGGAGACTCAGAACACTTTATATAAAACGTATCATAAAATAAACTAAAAATTACTATTAGTATAGTAGCCACACTGTAGCCATGCCAACGTATTACCTGCATAACCAGAACGCTAGCACCTTGTAGACGTTAGTGCATCACATCTTACTCTTATAAATAGGTATCGTGCAATCAAAACAGCCGACTGATATCATTACCAATCGCTAACACCATGAAACCTGCCAGCAAGAGTAAACCGATATTTAAACCTGCTATTTGTATACCTTCGGATAATGGCTTACCGCGAATAAGCTCAATCAGATAATAGACAATATGACCGCCATCTAATATCGGAATAGGCAGAAGATTTAGTACCGCAAGGCTCAAGCTGATCAAGGCGGCAGTAGATAATACCATCTCCCAGCTAATATCAAAACTCTGTTTGGCAACTTTAGCAATAGTAATGGGCCCAGATAAGTTATCAAGACCTATCGTTCCTGAAAGCATTTTGCCCATCGAGCTTACCGTCATCACGGCAAGTTGTTCAGTCTTTTCAAACGACTTGATCAAGGCTTCACCAGGACCATAAACTACCGTGGTTCTATACGCATCCGGAATGTTGATTTCGGTTTGTGCAACCATAGCACCAATTTGCCCATAGTCGTTACCCAGATTGTCTTTTTTACCTTGCGGCATAATTTGTAACTGTACCGGTTTATCGTCTCTCAACACAGTAAAGTTTAACAAAACCTCGGGGCTGTCCCGAATGATTCGGGTGGCGCTAATCCAATCGGTCACTGGGGTATCATTGATAGCCGTGATACGATCGCCGACTTGTAGCCCCTGAAGGATAGCAGCGCCATCGGCTGACAAACCACCAATAACAGGGGCAATTTGTGGCTGCCACGGCAACATACCAAAGCTACTTATGGGATCCTTACCTTGCGCATCCCCTTGCATAAAGCTAGTAACGGTCGCTTGATAAGTTTTTAGATTTTCAACAGAGGCTGAAGGCGACTGCAAAGTGACACTGACACTTTCTGTCTCGCCCATGCGTCCAGCGAGGCGGTAGTTAATCTCTTCCCAAGTCTGTACTTCATGACTGTCAATGGCGACCACCTTGTCACCAACCGGTAGCTGTGCCATCGCTGCTGGTGTATCTGGTAATACCTGTCCAATGTTAGTCGCCAGCTGCTCAGATGGGGTCATAAACAATACCCAAAATAGCCCAATAGCGATAATAAAGTTCATAATAGGACCGGCAGCAACGATCGCTATTTTCTTCAGTGGATGCTGGCGATTAAAGGCCAAGTGCTGTTCATCCTTTGCAACTTCCCCTTCACGCTCATCGAGCATCTTGACGTAACCACCAAGCGGCAGCATTGAAATACGATAGTCTATACCGCTACGCTTACTGGTCCAGCCGGTAAGCTTGGGGCCAAAACCGATAGAATAGGTCAGCACTTTAACACCACACAGCCGCGCCACGATATAGTGACCCCACTCATGTAAAGCAATCAGTGGACCTAAAACAAAAATTGCCGCTAGTAGCGTTAATAAGAACGTCATCACTGTTTCTCGTTTAAATTGCTCTCAATTGGGTTACGCCATTTTTGCAATAATAGCATCGGTGTAACGTCGGGCTGTCGCATCAATGGCTAAAATATCTTCAATATCTGCAGCCGTGCTCAACTTTGCTACTGGTACTTCACTCAGCGCTTGCTCATTAATATCAGCAATATCCGTTAAACGGACTTGTCCGGCTAAAAAGGCTGCTACTGCCATTTCATTGGCTGCATTGAGCACGATAGTCGCCTGCGCTCCTTCTTGCATCGCTTGACGCGCAAGACGCAAACAGGCGAATTTATGCAAATCCGGCTTAATAAATTCTAGATGACTGAGCGCATATAAGTCTAACGGTTGTGAGCCACTCTCGATACGCTCAGGATAGCTTAGCGCATGGGCAATTGGGGTTTTCATATCTGGGCTGCCAAGCTGCGCTAAGAAGCTGCCATCGCTATATTCTACCATTGAGTGGATGATACTTTGTGGATGAATAACCACATTTATCTTATCTTCTGGCAGATCGAATAAATGACAGGCTTCTATTAGCTCTAAGCCTTTATTCATCATAGTTGCAGAATCAACGGATATCTTTTGCCCCATTGACCAGTTCGGATGCTTAATCGCTTCGGCTACCCCTGCTTGTTGCATGTGAGTAAAAGATTGATTCAAAAATGGCCCACCAGAAGCGGTCAACCATAATTTGCGCACCCCGTGGCTCTGGTCATGAATCTGAGTATTATCCTGTTGAATAGAGGCTGGCAAACACTGAAAAATAGCGTTGTGCTCAGAGTCAATCGGTAGCAAAGTGGCATGATGGGTCTTTACGGCCTCAATCATCACTTGTCCTGCCATGACCAGCGCCTCTTTATTGGCAAGCAAGATACGCTTACCGGCACGTGCTGCCGCTAAAGTGGACGACAAGCCTGCCGCGCCGACAATAGCCGCAACCACAGTATCTGTTTGCGAGTCGGTGGCAATATCTATTAGGCCTGCCGCTCCGCCTACTACATCGATACGCAGACTTGCATCACTGAGCCGTTTCGCAAAATCATCGACGGCGGTCATCGGGACGCAAACACGCTGGGGCATAAACTGCCGACAGAGTGCAAACAACTTATCTAAACGCTGATAGCCTGATAAAGCGTAAACCTCGTAGTTATGAGGTTGCGCCGCCAAAATTGCCAACGTGCTATCGCCAATAGAGCCGGTTGCGCCTAGTACAGCGATGCGTTGCGTCATAATCATTCGTGCCTATAATTTTATGAAAGATATCGTCAAAAAATGAAGAGAATAAATAATAAAAAGCATACCTATGATAAACAGCGTATAAGCAAGGATAAAAAAACTAGGCTACTTTCAAAAAACTAAAGCGTTTTGAAAGCTGAGAAGTGTTTGAGTTTAGACGACCAATAAACCCAACTGTTGTAGACCCCAAAAGCCAAGTGCAAATATCGGAGTCGCAGACAACAGTGAATCAATACGATCAAGTATTCCGCCATGTCCCGGTAGAAAAGTGCCTGAATCTTTGACCCCAGCGCGACGCTTAAGCATCGACTCGAATAAGTCCCCAAGTACCGATACCAAAATCGTCAGCGCTGATAAAATGACAAAAGCAACTAGAGCCACACCAGTCAGTTGCAGCTTAAAGACACTAATGGCGATAACCACCAGCAAACCTGTAACAAGTCCGCCCGCCAGTCCTTCCATACTTTTATTAGGCGAGACGTTCGGTGCCATTTTGCGACGACCGAGCTTGCGTCCAACGAAGTAGGCGCCGCTATCAGCACACCAGACTAGCAAGAATACATACAGTAGCCACCATGGCGACAGTTGCCACAAATAAAACATCGCAGTGATGGATGCAGTTAGGATAACCACTCCCATCAGTGCCAGTTGCTTACCATACCAATTGGTATGTGTTGGGAATTTACCGACCCAAGACAGGGCCATTAGCCATATTACCAATGACGCCGCCCACCAAAACACCCAAGTCACTTCAAACATCAGTGAAACTAGGGTTACCGCCAGCACTAATACCACAAAACGTGCCGGCAGACGCCATTTTGGCATCAGTTTTGTCCATTCATGGGCAGCAATGATAACGCTAATTACCAACAAGGGCGCAAAAAGAATAGGTGTTTGGCTCGCAAACAGTGCAATACCAACGATAATAATTAAGATGACTGCCGTTTTAATCCGTTGCCACATACTTATCGAGCCTTATAATAATGAGAAAAATCTGGTCAAAAATGCATTATAACAGTTAATTGCTAGCAGCTCATTGATACCAGTTAACCCTACTTAGTTCGGCTTATTTAAATCAAATATTGTTTCGATGCTTGTTAATTTAATGACTATTGTTCTAATTATTATCAATTTAATGATTATGAAGTCTGTGTCTCTATCTGCTCACTGGTCTTGCCAAAGCGGCGTTGACGTTGGCCAAACTCTGCTACCATCGCTTTAAGCTCTGCTGTTTCGAAGTTTGGCCATAGCGTTTGAGTAAAGAAAAGCTCAGCATATGCAGATTGCCACAATAAAAAGTTGGAAAGGCGGTATTCGCCGCCAGTACGTATTAACATATCTACCGCTGGCTCGTCTGCTAATTGTACATACTGCCCCAGCATATTTTTATCGATATCCTTTGCACGTAATTGCCCATCTTGTACTTGCTGCGCAAGTTGTTGAGCGGCATGAGCAATATCCCACTGACCACCATAGCTGATGGCAATCACCAATGACATCGCATCAAAATGAGCCGTTTTGGCTTCGGCATCGGCCATCAACTCTTGCAAATCAGCAGTAAGTTGGCTGCGGTCACCAACAAAACGCAGCCGAATACGGTACTTCTGCATACGCGGCATTTGCTGGTTAATAGTCAAGGCTAATAAATGCATGAGTAACGCCACCTCACTCGGTGGACGTTGCCAGTTTTCACTTGAAAAGGCAAACACAGTCAGCACTTCAATCCCAGCATCAAGACAATACTCGACGATAGGATCCAAAGCATCTTTGCCGGCAACATGGCCTTCGCCTTTACCTAAATCATTGGCTTTACCATAACGGTTATTACCGTCCATAATGATAGCAATATGGCGAGGAACAAGGACAGGAGCCAAAGGAGCGGAAATTGACATGGACTATACTGCTTATTATTGAGGTAAATTTATTAGTGCTAACGACTTAGGAAGTCATATTTTTTATAATAACGTGCGTTTTGACTTTTAAAAAGCCCATATTCTAAATTTCACAAACTTATCATAAACATATGGTATTACGGGAGGTAACGACCCTTGCATTTAGTTATCCAATCTAAATGTCTCAACGACAAACAGCCAATAGCATCACACTACTGGCCATCCGCTTAAAATTATGACAGAAATAAAGTGACTGCTTATACTGCCATCAAATCAGTTTCTTTTTTACTCAGACGGCTATCGATGGTTTCGATAAACTTATCCGTAATTTTTTGAATATCATCACTAGCGCGATGTTCATCGTCTTCTGAAATTTCTTTTTCTTTGGCTAAGTCCTTGATATCGTTCATCATATCTCGGCGTATATTACGGATAGAAACCCGGCTGTTTTCGGCCTCACCACGTGCTAGCTTTTGCATATCGCGGCGGGTTTCTTCTGTTAAGGCTGGCATCGGTACACGGATAACGTCGGCAGTCATGGGGTTCAGACCCAAATCTGCTTCACGAATGGCTTTATCTATCGCTTGTACCATAGTGCGGTCGAATGGCTGTACTAATAGCGTGCGTGAGTCTTCAACGTTGACGCTAGCGACTTGGTTGAGCGGTGTGTCTGAACCATAGTAACTAACCATCACGCCCGATAGCATGCCTGGATGCGCGCGTCCCGTACGGACTTTACTAAAGGTACTTTCAAGCGCTTCTAACGTTTTTTGCATACGCGCTTCGCCGTCTTGCTTAATCTCTTTAATCATTACGTGTCCTTATTTATCGTTCCCGATAATATTCATTACTGTTCGGTGTTAATGGAGGTTGATTTTTTATCAAAAATTATAGCGTGGCATCAATGATAAACGCGTGTGCCTTCGTTTTCACCCATAATGACATTTAACAATGCATTGGGCTTGGTCATATCGAAGACTTGTAACGGCACATTGTGCTCGCGGCATAAGGCAATGGCAGTCAAATCCATCACACCCAGTTTTTGCTCAAGCACTTCGTCAAAGGTCAGGCCATCATATTTGACCGCATCAGCATGCAAGCTTGGGTCTTTATCATAGACGCCATCGACTTTAGTCGCTTTAAGAATCAAACCCGCTTCAATTTCAATGCCGCGCAGACAAGCGGCGGTATCAGTAGTAAAGAACGGATTACCGGTACCGGCAACAAAGATACAAACTTCGCCATTTTTAAGATAGCGAATAGCGTTACGGCTACTATAGCTTTCGGTCACTTCGCCAATGGGCAAGGCTGACATCAAGCGCGTTTTGATATTACGGCGCTCAAGCGCATCACGCATTGCCAGACCGTTCATTACGGTCGCTAGCATTCCCATTTGATCACCGGTAACACGGCCAACTAGGCCTTCTTTTTGTAGCTGCGCGCCGCGATATAAGTTACCACCACCGACCACGATGCCGACTTGCACCCCAAGACCCCGCAGGTGCGCGATAGACAAGCTCATCTTGTCTAGTACTTCAGTATCAATGCCCATATCTTTACCGCCAGCTAAGGCTTCGCCTGAGAGTTTAAGCAATATACGAGAGTAACGGGGATTTTTATCAGACATGGGGTCACCTTGTTATCATTGAATTATAATGGTCGTTAATATACAAATAGAAATCGTTAAAACACAAATAGAGTTAGCCTATAGACCAAGATTTGCTAAACAGGTTAAATTGCGCTAATTGTAGCAAAAACTGCCCACTATTGGGCAATCTTTACATTGAATTGCGAATCCGTTTCTCTAATGGATATACTTCTTCAATGGCTGTAACTGGCAAATAAGTCGTATTCGCTAGCATCGTCAATAGTAACCGTTAAAAATTGTCCCACTTGTACCGCAGGATTAATATCATCCACATAGACGTGGCCGTCAATTTCTGGCGCATCCGCATAGCTGCGACAAATAGCGATATTCTCTTCGCTATCAATCTCATCGACCAATACCGTTAAGGTCTTACCAATTTTCTCTTGCAGCTTCTGCGCGGATATCTGTTGCTGTAAGGCCATGAAACGCTCATAACGTTCTTGTTTAATTTCTTCAGGCACTGGATTGGGCAAGTCATTGGCAACTGCGCCTTCTACGTCTGAATAAGTAAAAGCGCCCACTCGATCAAGGCGAGCCTCAACTAACCAATCAAGCAAACATTGGAAATCTTCTTCGGTTTCGCCCGGGAAGCCGACTATAAACGTTGAGCGAATGACAATATCAGGACAAATCGCGCGCCAAGCGTGAATACGCGCTAAGGTATTTTCGCTATGAGCTGGGCGTTTCATCGCTTTTAGGACGCTATGGCTGGCATGTTGAAATGGAATATCGAGGTAAGGCAAAAGCTTCTTTTCGCCCATAAGTTCAACTACTTTATCCACATGTGGATACGGATAAACGTAATGTAAACGCACCCATATGCCTAATTGATTTAGCGCTTGGCATAAGTCATAAAATTTAGACTTGAGCGGCATACCATTCCAAAAGCTGGTCTTATACTTGATATCCAGCCCATAGGCAGAAGTATCTTGCGAGATAATCAGCAGCTCTTTGACCCCAGCGTTCTTAAGCGCCATTGCTTCGTTCATCACACTATCAATCGGGCGTGAGACTAATTTCCCACGCATACTTGGAATAATACAAAAAGTACAGAGATGATTACAGCCTTCTGAAATCTTTAAATAAGCATAATGACTGGGCGTTAATTTAATTCCCGCCTCATTAATCAAATCTATCTTAGGATTATAATCTTTATCGGTACTACGGTCAGGCTTCGGTACATGCAATGCGACGGCTCTAATGACCTCGTCGTAGGCATGTGCGCCAGTGACTGCCAATACTGCCGGATGCATTTGGCGTATTTTATCCGCCTCTTTACCCAAGCAACCAGTGACGATAACTTTGCCATTCTTACTAATGGCCTCACCGATGGCATCTAGCGACTCTTGTACGGCGGATTCAATGAAACCGCAAGTATTGACCACGACTAAATCAGCACCTGAGTAATCACTAGCCACTTGATAACCATCACGAGTCAGCTCTGTGATAATGCGCTCACTATCGACCAACGCCTTAGGGCAACCAAGCGACACAAAACCAATCTTTGGCGCAGCCGTTGCCGGACTAGAAGCTGTCGCGCTAGTAGTTGCATCGCTACTTTGTGCGATGCTACGGTTTTGATTGTGATTGGCCTTATGATGGCTGGCTTTAGAATGTTGGGGCTGAGCACTGTCTGGTGGGCTCTGAATTTGGCTTTGGGCAGGATTAAACATAGTAGCCGTGTCTTTTGGCGTTGTTGAAGCTGAAAGCGCTGTTGCTATGTTGGTATTGACTGGTTGGGTAGAAGTTTTGGGCATGGCTGACCTTGCTAGAGATAAATTGGCTCAGCGCATTGTACGTTTTTTTTGTGAGAATCACCAGTTTTGCCGCGCTAGTGTGTTGATTTATGGTTAAATATTACGCTGCATCTACTCATCAACGAGGCGTTTACAATGACAGCTGATCCCACAACCTTTAAATCGACTCCTGACTTAGCCTTTATGTCACAACATTTATTTACTGCTATCTTATTAGTCAATGATGATCTGTCCATCATATGGTTGAATGCCCAAGCTGAACAGTTATTGGCGATCAGCCGTGCACGACTATTAAATCAGTCTATATTGGCACTGCTCGCACCTGAAGAATTACCGCTAAAAAGCAATAATGTTATAGATAGCGACAGTCTGAATGACGGCCATGTCAATGAGAAAACCGCTAAAGATAGAATAGCTAGTGGAGATAAAACGTGCACTTTAACCGAACGCTTTAATCAAGCAAAGCAATATCAGCAGCCTTTTATCGACCATGACCACATGATAAATCCGCAGCTGAACGGTGGTGCAATGCTGTCCATTGACTATAGTGTGACCCCCGTCATCTACCAGCAGCAGGCTTATTTTATCGTCGAGATGTGGGGTAAAGACCGCCAAAGTCGTATCTCAGGGGAGGAGCAACGGCAACAACAACACAGCGTTGCCCGTCACATGCTCCGCTCTGTCGCTCATGAGATTAAAAATCCGCTGGCTGGCATTCGCGGGGCCGCACAACTGTTACAACGCCAGTTTGTCAAGTTTGGTGACCTTGCTATGCCTACAAACTCTACTGTTATGGCCAGCTCAAATACGGATCAAAATTTTCAAGCAACCGTAAAAAAACTACGCACTTATACCGATATTATCATCTCAGAAACGGATCGCTTGACCCAACTTATCGGCCAATTGCTTGGCTCCAATCAATTACCAAAATGGCAAATGATGAATATTCATGAGCCTATTGAGCACGTCTTGACACTGGTGCTCAGCCAGTACCCAAAAGTTGCGTTAGAGCGCGACTATGACTTGTCCTTGCCAGAGCTGTGTGCTGATGAAGATCAATTGATTCAAGTATTCTTAAACCTAATCAACAATGCTTGTGAGTCTATGACTGAATTTGAGCAAACGCCTCAGCAACATGAATTGTTAGAATCTAATGATTTACAAACCACTCACTCAGAGATAGACCCCGACTATCAAGCGCAATTACACATTCAGACCCGGGTTGTCTTTCAGCATACTATTGGTAGTCAGCAGCACAAAAAAGCGTTAAAAATTACCTTAACTGATAATGGTAGCGGTATCGACCCACTGCTTATCGGACAGATATTTTTTCCTATGGTGACTAGCCGTGCGTCAGGAACAGGTTTAGGACTGGCTATCGTGCAAGATATTATCAACCGACATCATGGTATGATTGACGTCAGCTCAGTCCGCGGGCAAACGCACTTTACAGTATATTTACCGTTTAGCCAGCCAGCACCTACCACTTAAATGCGGCTTTTAAATAATAGCTCCGACATAACAGCTCATTAAGGCTTAGATATGACTGACCACAGCATTAACCCTACTTCTGGAAATAATCACCAATTATCCACAGCGATTAGCGATAATACGCTTCGGGAAAATCCTTCAACCTTATGGCTCATCGATGACGACGCAGCACTACGCTTGGTATTAGCTGATACTTTTGTGGATGCTGGTCTGGAGGTCATTAGCTTCACGCAAGCACAAGCAGCGTGGACCCGTCTTAACGATATCTTGCAACAGCGCGAACCCACCTCCCAGCTACCCGATGTCATCTTAACCGATATCCGCATGCCGTTAATGGATGGCTTATCGTTTAGTGACTGGGTACACAAGCAGTTTCCTGATCTGCCCATCGTTATTATGACGGCTCATTCAGATCTGACCTCTGCGATTAATAGCTATCAAACCGGCGCTTTTGACTACTTGCCCAAGCCCTTTGACTTAGATGATGCGGTTGCAACTATCTATAAAGCGATTAACTCTAGCACTATCAATAAGCCGCCAACTACTAATGATCAGCCCGCTGGTAATACACCTGATAAAACAACTAAAACTGACACTAATACCGATGTAACACTTGATTCTAAAACAAAAACTAGCGCAAAAAAAGAAAGCAAACCTAACTCTAATAACAAGCCAGCTAGCAGCTCCAACATTCAAACTAATAGCAATGCCAATAGTAATCCCAGCGGCATTATTGGCCAGTCACAAGCCATGCAAACCGTCTTTCGCGCGGTTGGACGCTTGGCTCACTCACCGATTACGGTTCTAATTACCGGAGAGTCAGGTACGGGCAAAGAGCTGGTTGCCAGCGCCTTACATCAACATTCACCGCGTAAACAGCAACCCTTCATTGCGCTTAATATGGCAGCCATTCCACATGATTTGATTGAATCTGAGCTATTTGGCCATGAAAAAGGCGCATTCACGGGCGCAACCACGCAAAGACAAGGTCGATTTGAGCAGGCAAATGGCGGTACGTTATTTTTAGACGAAATTGGTGACATGCCCTTTAGCACGCAGACACGATTACTCCGAGTCTTGGCTAATGGCGAGTTTTATCGTGTTGGCGGTCAGCAGCCGGTCAAAGTCGATGTGCGCATTATTGCGGCCACGCATCAAAACTTAGAGCATCTCGTACAGCAAGGCAGGTTTCGTGAAGATTTATTTTATCGCCTTAATGTTATTCGTCTACCCCTACCGCCACTAAGGGCACGTCGTGAAGATATTGCAGAACTAACTACCCACTTTATGCAGCGTGCAGGTGAGCAAATGAACACTGCTCCCAAACAACTACATCCTAATGCCCTACAAATTATGCAAGCCTTTGACTGGCGCGGTAATGTCCGCCAACTTGAAAACGTTTGTCTATGGCTGACGGTCATGGCAACTGGAGACACCGTATTAACTGAGGATCTACCACCAGAGTTGCTAGCTGATGTCGATATACCCCTAAATACCAACGTCCATAATCATCAAAGCTTTACGCAACAATCTGATGGTCAAAATAACACTCAAGCCACGTCACAAGCTATTCCGCAGATTGCAGGAGCAAATAGCACGATGCATTCACAACCGACAGCTTCGCTGCCCTATCCATCTGCTAACCCAAGCTGGCAGCAAGCATTGGCAGATTGGGCTGAGCATTCGCTAAAAAAAGGCGAAGTAGATATTTTGCAAACAGCAGCGCCTGAGTTTGAGCGCGTATTACTAATCGCCGCTCTCAATCACAGTGATGGTAAAAAAATAGCCGCGGCCAATCTATTAGGTTGGGGCCGCAATACGCTGACTCGTAAGCTTCAGCAATTGAATGTTTCTATATCAGGAAGTCAGGCAGAAGAGCAACCAAACACGCAAAAAGACTGATATAAAAAATTAGCAATATCAAATATTTATAAAATCAAGTACAAAAAAATGCGAATAATTCAAAAATAATTGTGTAAAGGGCTTGCCAAACCATTCAAACTCTATATAATGCCAACCACTGAGACGCACTACCGAATCAGTTAGCTATTTGAATGATGTTTGAATTTAAACATTAATGATGATAGAGTAACGACAATGGGGCTGTGGCGGAATTGGTAGACGCACTAGATTTAGGTTCTAGCGCCGCAAGGTGTGAGAGTTCGAGTCTCTCCAGCCCCACCATTTAAGTAGTTGATTTATATAGTAAGTCTCAAACCTAATTAATAATTGTCGCGATTTTGTCGCAGTTATATAAAAGCCCCGCTTTCAAGCGGGGCTTTTTTTGTGTCTAAAATTTGGTAGCTTCATTGATAAGGGTACCAACTTAGTCGCCATAATCCAGCTTCATCATCTCAGCTTGCATACGTTCGGTATTTATCCATTTCGCATAGATTTTAGTGAACGTAATAATATCATGGCCCATTTGATACGCCGCTGCAGAAACATCAATCATACTATTAAGCATCGTAGTCGCGTAAGTATGGCGACAATTATAAGCGGGGCGTGCTCTTATGCTGACCACTAGCAGTACTTCCTGAAACTTTTCGGATAATTTATCGGGTCGTGTCCATGGCTCATCAGTATGTAAGCTGATAAACAGTCGCGATTGGTGACCAGTGAGCTGCTTGAGTCTACCCAACACTGCCAAAACTTTATCATTTAGATGGATATTGCGGATCTCGTTAGTCTTAGTTGATAACTGAACCATACCACTGCTCAACGTCTTGCTTATTTTGGCCAATCGATTGCTGATATCTATGTCGGCCCAATCAATGGCCAAAGTTTCACCAGGGCGACAACCAGTCCAAAACTGCCAGACAAAGTATAAATACCAAATTTCTTTATCATCCGTCCAATGGCTTTGCATATAATCAAGTATGGCCAAACGCTCATCAGGCAAAAAAGGATCTGGCTCATCCTTTTGAGTTTTCTTGTTACGTATACGTTTAGTGGGCAACTCTTCAATAACCTCATCAATAAAGGCTAAATCAAACACCCCGCGCAGTGGCGTGAGTGCGTCATTAGCAGTTTTAGCGCTGCTAAAGTCATTCTGTGCGAGCGCGGTGCGCACCATTGCCGGTGTTATATCAGCTAGAAACATAGATGCAAAAAAAGGCATCCACTTATTTTTGAGGATGCCTTTATATTTACGCCTAGTGCCTGTATTGCCGCTATCTAAGCTATCAAGATAAAGCTGAGCATAGTCTGCGAAAAGTGGTCTGTTATCTGCTGTTGTTTCATCGGTAATATTACAAGCCAATTCAACATCTGTTACCGTCAGATTCTCCCACTTTCTACGGGCCATCAAACTAGCTCGTAACTTTCCCGCTTGGGCAATATTTTTTGGTGTCGCCGTGTACGGCAAGGTGAAGGAGCACCGCTCACCGCCGATTGGGATATTAATTTCAACGCTGTCGCCTCGTACTCGGACGCCTTTTGGGTACCCTGCTGACTCATCCACTCATTCCACCCCCGTAGACTAAAGTAAATCTTGTTATTAATCTTTTGCCAAACCAGACCTTCAGGCCAGTTGTCTTTTGCCTGGTAAAGTCGAGCCTGTGGTAAGCCAATTAGTTTACCAAATTGTGGCTGCGTTACCCAGTCCAAAGGTACGTTTGATTCAATAATCTCAATGACTTCCACTTTAGTTACTCCTGTTCCGATCTTATGCCATCATTCTCTTTACGAGAATACCTGCCTCTATATTCATGCCTCGCTGTACAACCGTTACACCCTTTACCACACCCCGCCATAGATCGAAGGTAAGCTGTTGTTATTGTTTTACAGAACGGGCATTTTATATCTATAGTAGACTTCCCGTTTGGCGCAGCGGTCTCAGAGACAATCTTATATTCCAATTTAATCACAATTACTCTCCCTTGCTTAACTCAATCGATATCAGCCAAATCACTGCGACAACCAGCTCAGCAAGTATCGTCGCGCCGAGCCCGTGATTGCTAAAAGTTGCTCATTATTGGTTAGCATCACCGTCCCCTTTTCTCAAACTCATTCTGACAGTCAACGCATCGGCTTACTGCACCAAGCGCTTGGCGCTTAAGGGGGATATCTTCACCGCACTCTTTGCACTCAGCCAAGGATAAAGTTATAAATTTAGGTGAGTTATTTAAAATATTAGCAAGTGATAATTCTGCTATGTCGTTTGCGCGATCCGCTTCGTCTGCCATATTAAAATCCTTATAAAAACCCTACCTAAATAATAAAGGCAGGGCTTTTGGTAAAAGTAAGCAATTAGCCTTTGAAAGACCCAATAGCAATTGGAATATCGCCTAATCGCTCATTTAAGAGAATTTCGACAAACTCTTTAGCTGATTCATCTTCTATAAGTTGAAGACCGATAATCTCTAACTTAAAGACAGGCGATCCATCAACGTTACTAATACCCATTCTTAGCTTTAAAGTACGATCTGCAAATCCGCTATAGCAATTGTCTGTAACTTCGAGGTAAGAAGGCAAAGCGCCATCGATGCTCTTAGCTTCAACTGACTCAAGACGCGACCGACTCTCACGATAATCACCAACGCTGCTATCTGTCTGTGCATTTTCGCTTATTTGCATATTACGAATGGCATTAATGGCTTTGGCATTCTCGATCTCATTACCATCTTTATCTTTAGCAATGACTTGATGGCCCCAGTCTTCAAGAAACTCAGCAAATACTTTTTGATTGCAACGACCTTGATTGTGCATCGATAAAAGCTTGCTAAAAGTGACTGTTTTTTGAGCTAGCAGCGCAGCCTTGTCGTCTAAGTGACCTTGTTCAAACCCATCAGCCCCAAAATTTAAAATAGCAAGGGCGCTCATGTGGTCTTTATCAATAAAGATTTTGATATGTTCTGGTTGCTCAACGTTCTCAATATAACCAACAAAACTATCGATATCCTGAGTAGTGAAACAACCACGCTTACGGCTGCGACCCGCTTCAAATTGCTCCACATCTAGAGTTTTAGCGTTTGGTGCGACAAGAATGGTTCGGTCAGCAATGTGTGTAAACTTTAAAGTATTTGCTTCTAAAGCTAGATCAGCTGCAACTGCTGATTCGGTTTTATAATCTTGATAATTTTCCATGATACAATCCTAATAGGGTGAGTTTGTTTGATAGTGATAAGTGGGTGTTGACGCACCCACTTATGGTTAAAATGACTTTGGTTAGACGTCTGTTTCTTGGTTGGTTTGGTCAAACAGCCCAGCTGTATGATTCGCAAATAGACTCACCTCTCCACCACCGTTTACATACATCGGGGTCTTACGAGCATAATCTTCTTTACGGCTACCAAACTTCTCAGGCGCGTTATATTCAAGCTTATGTTTGATACCAACTTGCAAAGATTCCTTGTCACCCATCTGCTCGATATCCAGTGTAATTTTGACTTGACCTTTTTTGCCAGTCGCAACTACCGCATCAGCAACATCACTTAGCGCATGTCCGATTTGGTCTATAAAAGCACCACCAGTCAAATCACCTAGAAATTTAGTGGTATCAGTTGGTTTTAAATTACTCATAGTCTTGCTCCAGTTTTGCCCTTTTGGGCAGTTTAAAATTAATTTAATAATAGAGATTGGCTTTCAGGTGTTACCCCATCATCTCAACATTAGCGTTAATACGCGTATAGCTTGAGCCATCGCGATATTCTATTTTCATCCCACGGTCAGCCAGGCGACATGCCCGACCGATTAAATGCCGACCGGCACCGCAAGCATCAACGATTTCCCAGCACCGCGTGTCTACTTCCAACCAGCTCAAGCCGTAGCCATTGCTTGCAAACTTAACTCTTTTAATTTGTTTGGCCATTACTTAATCTCACTCTCGTTTATTATTTCATCCGCCCAATCGCGGATTTCTTTTAGTCGGCTAATACTGAATTTTTTAATAATATAAAAGTCAGCCTTATCCGGGTTTAAGTTGTGCGGACGTTGTAACTTGATAAAGAGCGCACTATCTTTGATAAACAGATGCGTGCGAGGGCTAAGTGATAGTGTTTTACGCATCTTCATCTACCTCCTTTGAATTCTAGCCGAACTTCAAAGCTTTGCTCGCACTCCCAACCAGATAAAGCCTGTTTAACCTCCTCTGAACTTAACGACTCAAAATCACAGCCAAAATCGCTGCTGTTCATCTGCTTTATAGAAAAGCTTTTTATTTCCATTAGAAAATTAAATTCAATAAGTTGGATACGTTCTGCGACTATTTTCTGAATATCTTGATTACTGGTTAATTCAAATGAGACTCTCATCGCCCCAGCTCCTTAAATATCAAGCTCTTAATCGTACCCGCCGCATACAGCTGGCCATTTTTACCATCTATATCGACAGCATGATGATTGCGAGTGCCGTAGTGTTCTTTACCCGCTGACAGATACGCTTCGTGTTGCGCTGCCATCTGACGCTTTGACCCGCGATTTCTCGTGTGGCGCTGATACACTTCTAGCGTACAGCTCATCAGTACGCTGATATGAGGGAGGACACCGTCGTCAAACCACAAGGGCTGAATCAAACGGCGCTTGATAGCCGACTCGGTATTGCGATGCTTATCAAACAAGATGACGTCGAGGTGCATATAGTTGCCAAGCACGAAATCATCCTCAAAATTCACGACATCAATACCGCGCTCGAGCGTGAGCACGTCTGTGATGACGCCTTGCGCATTCAAGCAACGCTGTACGCGCTCACAGGCAGTAGTCACACCGATGCGGGGCGCACCGCATATATTGATCATCAACGGTTTTTTAGAATCACGCATTGCTCACCTCATCTAAGTTGGTATCGTCATTGGCAGCGATTGGGAATGGATTGGGCTCTAAGTTGATACCGTGATCGAGCGCGTACTTTAATACCGCGTCAAGTTTGTGCAGCTCAGCCCACATCAGCGGATTGATACGACACACTCGACCGATGACTTGGGCGATGATTAATGCGATATTTCTGCGGATAGCGACCAGCATGTTATTAGTACGCATATGGTCATATCGGCTTTGATAATGAGCCCACGCAGCACTAGCAGCCGCCAGTGCTTGAGCACTGACGCTGTTACTTAGTTGGGACTTGGATTTGATAAGTTGAAGTTGAGCGCTGACGCTAAAGGCATGAATATTACGCATAGCAAGCCTCCAATGCCGCCAGAAATGCTGGCAGTTCGGCTTCAGTTATGGTGCGTAACGTTGCAAATGCTTCGCTTAGAGTATGCCATTCTGTATCTACGACTGGACCGGTGTTGTTAAAAATTAATAAGTCCGCAACTTTATGTTTTTTATTGCGTCGTATTAAAATCGAGTAAGTATTTAGAGGTTCGTAAATCAAAATATCCCAAACCATCAGCTTGTTACCACCAATGTGACAGTCATCTTCACTAAAGCGGTCCATGCTGTGCATACGCTGGATAAGAGTGGTTGCTAGGTTTTTTATAAAGATAAGCTGCATATCAGCTTGGGTGATTTGTGGGAATACTTCAGCAAGCTCTTCATCGCTAAATATAGGAGATTCAAGCGCAGTATCATCATCTTCAGGCGTGTCGCTTAGATACTCGACATCGTTGACGGTTTCGCGGTTGATAGCAGAATTACGCCAATCAGAGCCGTCAAAATCGCCTGCTATGCACTTCCAATAACTCCTAGTGCCTTTAAAAATCCCGTCAACCATCGCCGCAGAAATCTCTGTTTTATCGCCAGCGCAGCAATACGCATGACCTTCTTTATCAACACCAGCTGATTCAATATACTCAGGCTCGCCTTCAAACACCCACTGCCCCATCTGCTCAAGCGCAGGCTTAGGCGTGTCATTAGCTGCTTCAGCTTGCATAGCAGCAAGTAAGCGCTCGCCGTGACTGCCATCTTTTGCTGACAGACCACGGGTTAATTCATCAATTTTACTTTTTAGTGCACTGATTTCAGCTTTGGTTTCATCATCAAACCCGATTTCAAAGCGACTGATTAATTTTGGTATAGGTTTTGACTTGCTCATGCGAAACCTCCCATCACCAAAATAGCGATGAGAACAATCAATGCGAGCACGACAAGACCCAGCACTTGGCGGTAGCCACGGACTGTGATTTTGAGTTGTTGCTCGGAATGAGTGAGTTGCTGCTCGGTTGCGTGGAGCTGTCTATTACGCCACGCTAGGGTCTTTCTGATACGATCAAGTTGCGCTTGAACGCGTGGGGATTGGAGAATGTCTGGACGATTAGAATGTGACATGACGATATACCCGTTTTGTTGATTACGGGTATATTAAAGCAATTGCATTAACACTTGTCAATGCAATTGCGATATTTATTTATATTTTTAGTTAAATAATTACCATTTAGCCAGTGTTGACCACCAAAACACCCAACCGACGATACGATAAAGCTTTGAAAATTCTGCCATATCATATACCTCATCAGCATACATAGTGTTTTCGCTTATCAGCTTAATTTTACCGCCCGGCACGCGTTGGATATACTTACAGCGCAAATCCCCATCAGTCTCCAGCGCGTAAATCCTATTGTCTTTTATAGGCAGTCCAGCCTTGCTAGTGTCTACCGCAATGGTTGCGCCGTCTAAAATCAGACGTTCCATGCTATCGCCCGTTACCTTTACGACAATTGCATCTTTAGAGTTTACATTTGCATCTCTAAGAGATCGCTTACTAAATCTCAAGTTACGATAAGACTTTAGATCATCATTTGCCATGCCATTCCCCGCCGCAATCTGGACCTTACTATAGAAAGGCAGCTCTACATCGTCATCAGACATTACCGTGTCATCATCCCACAGAGACAGACCAGAATCATACGTGGCCTTGTTACTAGCTACCTTTAGCGTGCCTTTACTGCCTTTGCCTGTGAGCAACCAATCTAAATTTACTGACAGCTCTGCGGCTATCTTAGACGCATGTTTAGACGTTTCACTGTCACGCGACTCAATACTCCCAATAACAGGCTGATTGACGCCAATAGCGTCCGCTAATTGCTGTTGAGTTAGACCTTTTTCAATACGCTCATCGCGCACTCTATGACCGAATGCCATAACTCACCTTCTTAATTTGATTATTAGAATGCAGGCAATTGCCTTACATAGGTCATATTAAAAGCAAATGCTTTTATAAGATAATCCATTTTGCATTTGCATATTTAAAGCAATTGCATTATATTAGGGCAATCAAACGCAATTGGAGTTAAATAATGACTATCTCACCAAAGCAAGCATTAGAAAAAGCAATCAATAATGCTGGCTCACAGACAAATCTTGCAAAGCTACTAGGGTTGAAAAATGCCTCCCAAATATCTTCAATGCTAAACCGTGATGGCAAATGTAGTACTAAGTACGTAGTGAAAGTATCGCAAGTAACGGGTGTGCCATGTCACGAGCTACGTCCTGATGTATTTCCCGAACCCGCTAACGATGCTAGTAATCAACAAGACCTAGCATAACCAATCGCGACTAATAACAGAACGACAATAACGGGGGCAATATGTCGACATCACTATTTACAGCAGCAGAACGCGCCGAACGCTGCGTCTTATCACTTGACCAAGCGGTCTACCAGGCATGCAAAAAAGAACGCGGGACACTAGGCAAGATAGCCGAAATTTATGGCGTTAATTACAACACGCTCGCATTGCAAACGAATCCCAATCGCTCATGCCACACACTAGCGCCAGAGACCATTGAGCTAGTGCTTGAGCACACTCAGTCGCCCGCGATTATGGATGCTATCTGCTGCGCTCATGGCAACGCCGGATGGTTTTTGTTGCCTGACTCTAACAATCAATGTGATGAGATAGTTGATATCGCGCTATTAGGTCAAAAGTTTGCAAATCTTAATACCACCGCATTGGATGCTTATGCAGACAAGATTATTGAGGCTGACGAATACGCGAGAATGCAAAAAGACGGTCAGGCCCTACTACGTCATATCCAAACGATATTAGAAAATGCCCGGATAAATATGGAGAAGAATAATGTCAGATAAACGTACCCCACTAGACTTTGAAGCAATCCGCGCTGGGGCTGTCGGCAATTATGTCTCGACCATTTTCCCCGCTGCTGGCATTACTTTTAGCAATGCTGCTCATCAACATCAAGCCTGTCCGATGTGCGGTGGCAATGATCGATTCCGCTGTGATGACAAGCGCGGCGAAGGTACTTGGATATGCTCACAGTGCGGTGCTGGTAACGGCTTCTTGCTAGTTAAGCAATACACCAACTTAGACGTGTATGACACCAATGCTTTGATAGCCGGCGCTATTGGACTAGATGCAACCAGTGAAGTGACTGATGAGCAGCGCACCCAATGGCAAGCCGAACAGGTCAAGCGCGAGGCGATTGAGAAAACCGCTAAGCGCCAGGCTCGTATTGATGCTGCCAGTCGGGCTCAAAGTATTTGGAATAATTCAAAACCAGCTGCCGACGATCACCCTTACCTACTACGCAAAAACGTTTCAGCCATTGGCCTACGCCAAGATAAGCACGAAAACTTAGTTATACCAATGCATTACTACAACAGTGAAACTCAACAAACAACACTGGTCAACCTTCAACTACTCGCGCCTGACGGACAAGACAACCAATTTGAAAAAGAACCAAGCGCACTTGATGAAGAAAAGCTGTTTTTGAAAGGTGGTTTGGTGAGCGGTGCGTACTATAGCATCGGCACAGACGCTATGTTTGCTGGTGGCATTGTGCTGATATGCGAAGGCTATGCGACCGGTGCGAGTGTGTTTGATGCAATGGGTTATAGCTTACCCGTAGTAGTTGCTTTTAATGCCGGTAACTTACTGCCAGTCGCCCAGTCTATCCGCGCCCAATATCCTGGTCATCGCATTATCATCTGCGCTGATGACGATAGCGCCACAGCTATCAAGCTACGCGATATAGATATCGAGAAAGGCAAAGAACCCAAGCCACTGGTCGAGTATAACGCGGGTATTCGTGATGCTAGACTCGCAGCCAGCAGCATTGGTGGTGAAGTTATCACCCCAAACTTTGATTTACTGGATAGTAAGGATGCAGCATGAAAACAATATATCAGCATATAGAAACGAGCCATCATAGAACCGAAAAGCTCGATATGCATAAATGCGGTCAAGGCGTCTATATTGGCATACATAAAATCCAAGAGATGCCCTATGGCGAATTGGACGAAGCTAGAGAAAGTATTGTAGTTCCTTATTCGGAAATACCTGAATTGGTATGTGCCTTGCAAAAAACCGTAGATGAAACCGCAAAAGATTATACGGTTATCCGCATGAACGGAAGTAAATTAGAATTGGTTTTGAGCATCATAGAACTTGCAATACCTATTGCTGAAAATCGCATTAATGTTCCTGTTGCGCTCTATGAGTTTAAGAAAGAGCTTGAACAAAAATTGGAAGATATAAATAATAAAGACGGGGTTACTAAATGATCCCCGATAAACAACTAACTGATTTTAACGACCTTGCTGCCGCTGCTGGACTTAATGAAGTATCACGTCAGATTAAATATGCACTAGAGCATCAAACTATCATCACTGACGCAGCAAACGATGCGCTTAACCCTATCACTGCTCCTATCGAGACAGACGGCATCATACCCGCAAATATCGAACAGGACATGCGCTTATATCACATGCTCAAGCGTTATGCGCAAATTACTGATATTGGCAAAGTAACCAATAAAGTCTATGACACTGAGCAAAAGATTGAATATACCAAGACCCAGTTTGCAAATGAGATTGGCAATAAGAAGTTAGCTGATCGCTGGTGGCAAGGTAAGCACGCCAAGATTAGCAAAGCTGAAGTCAGCAAAGACCGTGATGAGCTCATGGCTGTCGAAGCGCAATCGATGTTTGACCGGTACTTTTTGATTTATGGCACTAAAGAAGTATGGGACGATGCTGAGCGCACACGGCTGCCAGTAGACACGATTAAACTGGCGCGTCCTAATGAGTACGAGATATGGCTCAAGTCCGAACAGCGCATTATGGTAAAGGCTGAGAACATCTGGTTTGACCCAACGCGCCGCAAAGAACCTAAACATCCAAAAGATATCGCTGTCAATACTTTTGACGGACTACCGCTCAAGCCTATCGAAACCACTTACGATGACGCTCAGTTAATGTGCAAGCCGATCACTGACTTATTGCTTCACTTATGCGAGTACGACCAAACTGTATTCGACTGGGTAATCAGATGGCTCGCTATCCCATTACAGCATCCCGGCACTAAGCTCGACACCGCATTGATATTTCATGGTGAGATACAAGGCGCTGGTAAGTCGCTATTCTTTGACCGCATCATGAGCCGTATCTACGGTGATTATGGCGTGACATTGGGTCAAGGGCAGCTTGAGTCTCAGTATAACGATTGGGTTGCTGGTAAGCTCTATGCGCTATTTGAAGAGATATTCAGCGGTAGCGATAGATACTCCCAGATGGGCATGGTTAAACAGTTAATCACCGGTAATACAATCTATATCAATCAAAAGTTTATGAGTGGTTGGCAGCAAGACAACTATGTTAATGCAATATTCTTATCAAACAATATGATGCCATTATCTCTAGAACAGAACGACCGTCGCCATGTTGTTTGTTACCCCACCAAAAAGATTCCCGAACCCTTGTTAAATGAAGTCGCGAAAGCACTAGACGACAGCAATGATGAAATGATACGTGCATTCTATACATTGCTAATGAAAATGGATTTAAAAGGCCAAACAGCCCACTCCCCAGCGTTAATGACGGGCAGCAAACGCCAATTGATACGCCTAAGCCAACCCAACTGGGAAGTATTCTACGATGATTGGGTAAAAGGCGACACCGGAATACCTTATTGCAGCTGCTTGACTGACGACCTCTATGACTATTATCAATACTGGAGCCGCAAGAATGGCGAACGTGGTACCACTAAGACCAAACTAATGACATATATTGGTAGACGCGAGCACAAGGAGCGGTTAAGATACCAACTGCCCGGAGGCATTAGACCCATTCAATCGACCGTAATCGCGATTAGGATGCCTTCAGACTATCCAACGAATGGCTCAGCCAATCAACAAGTATGGCTTGGACAACAAATTCAGCGCATGAAAGGCGCAATCGGTGTCAAACTCGACCCAAAATAACAAACCATGTGCATAGTGTGCACCCCATGTGCACAGTTCAAATACCAACCATGCACGTCGCTAGACCATAACCCATAAGGCTTACCGTAACCATGTGCATAGTGTGCATGGTTTTTTACGTGTGCGCGCGGGTAAATAATTAATTAAATAATATAACACCCTAATCCTATAATTATTTTTATTCTCATGCGTAGATATAACTATGCACACTATGCACACTATGAACATGTCTCTTTAAAGCTATTAGTAGTAAGGGTTTCAGATGTGCATAGTTTAAAACCATACCCTGCACACTTGACCTAACTATGCACATCACTCTATATTTGCTATAAATAACGGGGGATATTTATCATGAGACAAGAATACTTAAGAGCAGCAGCCGAAGCCTATGCCAACCTAAACGAGCTACAATCGGATTGCTATCATTATCTGAACGATGGCTTTGATACGTCTATCCAATCACGCTTGGCATCTAGCTATACCGCACTACTCTCAAAAGAAGTACCAAGAAAGTATATCGATAAGATTGTTTGCACCGCATTGGTCGAATGTCAGTACCCGATTAATGAATCCACTGGCTATGCTTGGAGTGGTAACGAACGTGCCGCCTTTGCTAACATCCCCAAAGCCACATGGTCACGCAATCAGATGTCCGATCATATCGATTTTATACTAAATAATATGAGTCAGAACGCAGCATCAGCAAGGGCTAAGATACAATTACAACTGGTCGGCTATTCAGAGGCTACTTGAATAATGGAACAGTTTGGCCTATGATTTAAACCTAATCGAAGCCTATGCCCAAACACTAACCAAACATTACCATCTAAGCCCATATCCCCCGATATGGGCTTTCTCTTTTCCTACCCACGTTAACGCGTGGGCTTTTTATTGGAGGTAACAAAGCATGGCACTCAAAACCCTACGCCCACGCCTCGGTATCATTAGAACTAAAGCTGCCCGCACTACTCACCAACCAAAATCAAGATGGGGACATGGACGCGGCGGTCGACCTTGGCGGCGCAAGCGTGAGCAGATATTCACCCGCGATAAGTTCACCTGCCAAGTTTGTGGTCGTGTCGGCGGTGACCTTGAGTTGGACCATATTGTTAACGTTGCCAAAGGTGGCACTGACGATGATGACAACTTACAAACCATTTGCACCACTTGTCATAAGCCGAAAACACATGCGGAATCTCAAGAAATTTAAGATTATTTTGAGAAAAAAGGGAGGGGGGAGTCATTTTTATTTCTGGGCAAACCCAGCGGACACCACTCCCCCTCCCACGCGCAAAAAAAATCCTAAATCAAATTTATTTTTCCAATTTTCCAAATGTATTTAATTGAGAAAGGTTCTCATTATGTCTCTAACTAAAAGACAAGAGGCGTATTGTCAAAATGTCGCTGAAGGTCTTGATGACTTAGACGCAATGGCAGACGCTGGATATAAAGCTAAGAATCAAGCGAACGCAGAACGGTCGCTAAAAAACCTAAACGACAATGAAGCGGTTCAAAATCGCATCACTGAGTTAAGAGCTATCAATCTCTTAGAGTCGGGCGAAAGTCCTGAAGGCGAAACTGCCGAAGTAGTTGAGTTAGTCAATGCTTTGCATTTCTTTGAGACCGTGTATAAAGATCGCAAGCAACCAATGAAGACACGGATTAGTTGTGCTGCCATTGCCATCCAATACGAAGAACCAAAACCTGCGCCAGTGGGTAAAAAAATCCAAGGCAAGCTTGACGCGAAGGCAGCAGCTAACTCAGGCCACTTTAGAACGCTAAGCAACCAGCTCGACCTGCCTACGTCTAGAACTACTCAATAAGAGACTGCCATGATAGACACCTGGTCGACAGCCTTACCCGATTGGGAGAAGCGCATAGTCGCCGGTGAGTCTCTAATGCCATGCAAGCCACTTAATCAAGACGTGGCTGATATTGCGCTTAAAATATTTGACAGTCTAATACTGGTGGATATCATCGGCAGGCCAACGGCGGGTGAAGTAACTCGTGAATGGGCACGCGAATTCATTGCTGCTATCTTTGGTGCTTACGATACTGAGAGTCAAGAACGGTTAATCACTGAGTTTTTTTTGCTTATCAGCAAGAAAAACACCAAGTCCACGCTTGCTGCTGGCATCATGATGATAGCGCTAGTGCTTAATGAGCGCTTTAGTGCAAGCTTAGCAATTATTGCGCCTACTAAAGAGGTCGCTAACGCTAGTTATGGCCCAGCAAGCGATATGATTGCTGCGGACCCTGAACTCTCCGCAATTTTTAGTGTGTCCGATCATACTCGCACGATTACCCATTTGGGAACTAACTCAACATTAAAGGTTTATGCGGCTGAATCAGATACGCTTGGCGGCAGTAAGTTTAGCTACGTACTCATCGATGAGCTTTGGCTATTTGGCAAACGCGCCAATGCGGCATCAATGTTGCGTGAAGCGACTGGCGGACTGGCATCGCGCCCAGAAGGGTTTGTGGTTTATCTCAGCACCATGCCCGATGAGCAGCCCGCTGGCATCTTTAAACAAAAACTAGATTATGCCCGCGCTGTACGCGATGGCAAAACAGTTGATCCGCAGTTCTTAGGTTTGCTCTATGAGTTCCCACAAAAATACATTGATGATGAGTTATATCTCGACCCTGAAAACTGGTATATGACCAACCCCAACCTTGGCGCATCAGTCAGCAATAAATTCTTGGCCCGGGAGTTTAAAAAAGCTCAGGACGAAGGCAAAGAAGAATTACAAGATTTTACTGCCAAGCACCTCAATGTCCAAATCGGTATCTCAATGAGAGCCAACCGATGGGCTGCTGTGGAGTTTTGGGAAGCGGCAGCAGCTCCTCTACCCTTTACGTTAGAAGAGCTGATTGAGGCATCAGAGGTTATCACTATCGGCATCGATGGCGGTGGTCTTGATGACTTACTAGGGTTTGCTGCTGTTGGTCGTTTGCCTATCGTGCTAAGAGAGTATGAAGACAGCATCACAAAAAAAACAGTCCAAATAAAACCGTGGTGGGTTTGGACCCGCGCTTGGTGCCATAAGATAGCCCTTGAGCGCCGCAAGTCTATCGCACCAACACTAGAAGGGTTCGCCAAAGATGGCGACCTAATCATCGTTGAGAATATTGGCGATGAGACAGAGCAAGTTGCGCAGCTGTGCAAACAAGTAGAGGATAGCGGCAAGCTTGACCAAATAGGACTTGACCCACTCGGCATTGGCACACTAATAGAAGAGCTTGATGCGGTAGAGATACCTAGTGATAAGATTATTGGTGTCAGTCAAGGTTTCAAAATGTCAGGCTATATCAAAACATCAGAAATCAAGATCGCAAAAAAGCAACTGATACATGCTAGTCAACCGCTAATGACTTGGTCAGTGGGTAATGCCCGCACTGTGGTCAGAGGTAGTGGCACGATGATTAGTAAGGCTGAGTCTGGCACTGCTAAGATTGACCCAGTCATTGGCATGCTCAACGCTGTCGCGCTTATGAGCCTCAACCCAGAACCACCCAAGACTGGTGCACCTACTATGTTTTTTGTTTGAGGATTTAACTATGTGCATCTATCTAACCGATAACGCTGTTTTTATGATTATTTTTATTGTGGGTTTAGTTCTAGGCGCGATTGTTCATCGCATCATCACAGCTCCAATGAACAATGAAGATAGAAAGAGTCTTGAAGTAATGCGATACGAGCTTGAAGCTTTTGAAAAACGCAACCGTCCACCACCACCAAAGCCCTTGCATCATCCGCCACCGCTTAAGAAACCAAAAAAATAAACACACCGCCAACTAGGCGGTTTTATTTTGCCCAAAAATTAATAACTGAGAACAACTATGAGCAAAGTCTACGGGACACTTGTTGTAAAAAGTTTTGAAGAGACAGATGAAAAACGCATCATTAAAGGTATCGCATCAACCCCAAAGCAAGACCGTGACGGCGATATTATGGAAATGGCAGGTGCTGAGTTTGCTTTACCTATGCCCTTTATGTGGCAACACGATCATTGCCAACCCATTGGTGATGTTACTAAAGCCGAAGTTATTGACGATAAAATTAGCGTTGAGATGGAAGTTCTCGTCATAAAAGAAGCGGGTAAATTAAAAGATCGACTCGACGAAGCCTGGCAGTCATTAAAATCAAAACTTGTCAAAGGCCTGTCTATTGGTTTTAGAATTCTTGAGTATCAATACACACCTGATGGGCTTGGCTTGCACATTCTAAAATGGGAGTGGTACGAGCTATCAGCCGTAACCGTCGGTGCAAATATAGATGCAATTATTACTGACGTCTCGCAAATCAGCAAGGCATTTACCAATGCCAAAAACCCAACACCAACCCCTATAAAAACAGTTGCCGATGCACCAGCACCTGAAACAACTAACACTCAACCTGTCGAATCTAACGAGCCGCCAGCTCCAAACCCTCAAATCATCACCCTAGTTGACCCAAATCTGGGCAGCATATCACTACAAACCGGAGAGTAACCTATGAATTGGGCCCAACAACGTGCGCAACTCCTTGCGACTATTAAGTCGAAAAAAGGCAGCCGAGTAGCTGTCGTCGAAAAGTCAGCTGGTCGCACCAGCAGCGATGCTGAAGAAGCGGAAATTGAAGCGCTCGATATCGACATCGGAAAGCTTGAAAAGAACCTCAAGCGTGTTACCGATATTATAGCTGATATTGAAGCCGCTGAAAAAACAGCCACACCTGCCGCTGGCGAAAGTGAAGAAGAAGCTGCTGAGTCTGCCAAAGGTGCGGCCGACCCTGTCGAAAGCGCTAAGAACGTGCATACTAGCGTTAAACCTAACCACGCCAAAAAAGGTATCGGCTTTGCGCAGTTAACAAAAGCTAAGGCACTGGCTGTATTGCAACAAAAACAGGGCAACTATGTGAGCCCGATTGATATTGCCAAATCACAAGGCATGGACCCCCGCGTTATCCAAGCTCTTGAAAAAGCCGCCACCGTGCTAGATACATCAAACTCAAGCGCTTTGATTGTAGAAAATCAGCTCGCAAATGAGTTTATCGAGATGCTACGCGCTGAGACCATTGTTGACAAGTTATCATCACAGATGCGAGCCGCACCCTTTAATGCAACTATCCCAGGCATGGCGACTGGCGGCATCGCTGCTTGGGTTGGTGAAGGTGAAGCAAAGCCTGCGACCAATCCAACGTTTAATACTGTCGAAATCAAGCATCATAAATTGGCTGGTATCGTGGTCCGTACTGATGACTTGCTTAAACTATCCTCACCAGGCACCGACCAGATGCTGCGTGACGATATGATTGAGGCGTGTGCCGCCCTTATTGATAACACGTTTATTGATACTGCCGCACAAACCACCAAGCGGCCTGCCGGTGTGCTCAACGGTGCTACCAAAATCGACCATACTGGCACAACCGTCACTGAGTATAAAGCCGATCTTGCATCTCTACGCGCGTCATTTATTAGTAATGGCTTGTCATTAAAAGGCGCTTATTATGTAATGAGCGAGACCCGCGCCAGTGATATGAGCGAGCTAACTGATGCTCTGGGCAATCCTTACTATCGCGGTATGGACGCACCCTTTGGTGAAAAAACCCTCAAAGGCTTACCAGTCATTGAGTCTGAAACTGCCACTGATGTCATCGCCCTTATCAAACCATCTGAGCTGTACTTGGCAGATGATGGCGCGGTTGAGATTGCATTTAGTGATCAAGCAACTATTAATATGGGCACCGACGCTGAGCAAGTGCTAGTAAATCTATGGCAGCAAAACATGACGGCTATTCGTGCGGAACGTCATATCACTTGGGCGAAACGCCGCGTAACTGCCGCCGCTTACATCAATTACACTAACGTAATCGCATAAAAGCCATACCTACATAGTTTGAGACTGACCAAAATCCCAGCCACCGCGTTGGGATTTTTTACGAGTAGGTATTGGCACTGCCTTTCCTTCAGTTTCAGCATCTACTCCTAAAAAATATGAGGTTAACCATGCAAATTGAATATATCAAAAACGCGCCCAATGGGCCAAAAGGCATGATTGATAACGTTACTGGCTTTGAGGCCAATGTCCTTATCAAATCTGGCTTTGCCAAAGCTTATGAGCCAACCGAGCCAAAGGCTAGAAGCAAATCTAAGCCCAAAGCAGCGACTAAAACTGAAGACGAGTAAATATTATGGGCATGTTTGATTGGATGACCGGACAAAAATCAGCAAACACCGCCCAACCAGTCAATGGCGGCGATGTTTGGCACACGCTACATGAGCCATTTACTGGTGCATGGCAGCGTAATGAAGAAATCGAAGTTAGCAAAAACGATCAGATGCGGCATCATGCGGTGTTTGCTTGTGTGTCTTTGATCACTTGTGATATTGGCAAGCTCAAGCTAACGACACTGACCGAAGTCGATGGCGTTATGCAACCTATCAACAGTCGTGTCAAAAAGCTATTGGACAAACCCAATCATTACCAAAACGCCCAACAGTTTTTTGAAGCATGGGCCACCAGCAAAAGCACTAGTGGTAACACTTACGTCTGGAAAGTACGTAATATCTACGGCGAAGTATGGCAGCATCTTATACTTAATCCTGAACGCACTAAGCCACTGGTCGATCCTAATGGCGAAGTATTTTATCAAGTACGCCGCGATCGACTATTCAACTTAGCTGACGATGTCGTGATTCCCGCGTCTGAGATTATTCACGATCGTTTTAATTGCTTTTATCATCCGCTTGTTGGGCTATCACCGATTGTCGCTTGTGCGTTAGCGGCAAGCCAGGGTATTAGCATCCAACGAAATGCTCAAGCGTTCTTTGCTAACGAATCCCGACCATCTGGCCTATTGACTGCACCAGGCACTATAAATTCCGAAACTGCAAAAGAGCTAAAAGACAACTGGAAAAAGAACTATTCAGGCGCGGCGCGTGGCGGCACAGCAGTATTAGGCGACGGCATGACTTATACCGCGATGTCAGTACCTGCTCATGATGCGCAGCTGGTGGAGCAGCTAAAAATGTCAGGTGAAATCGTCTGTACGGCATTTAGAGTCCCTGCCTTTAAAATCGGGCTTGGCACACCGCCATCTGGCAAGGTAAGCGACTATAACGACATCTACTATAGCGACTGCTTACAACATCATATCGAGAGTATTGAAAACTTACTTAATGAGCATCTGGCCTTAGAAGATGGGGTTGAAGTCGAGTTTAATCTTGATGGACTCTTAAGAATGGATGCCAGCAGTCAAATGGATTATCTAGTCAAAGCCGTTGGTGGATCTATATTTAGTCCTAATGAGGCTCGCGCTAAGCTTAGAAAGTCAGCCGTATCCGGTGGTGAGAGCCCGATGATCCAGCAGCAGAACTTTAGCCTAGCAGCCATCGCTAAGCGTGACGCTAGCGACAATCCTTTTGCTAAAGACAGCAAAAACGACACAGGACAAGGAGACAACGATGGTTTGGGTGACGCTTGAGGAAGTAAAACATCATCTGCGCTATGACAATGATGCTAACGATACGACATTGACTATGTATATCAAAGCCGCTGAGTCAGCCATCGGGCGTTATATCACTGAAGATATACCCGTCGAAGGGACTGACGATATCAAGGTCGCTACGCTGATGCTCATCGGTTACTTTGATGACAACCGGAACGCTGATAAAGACACGCCCATCAATGGCAACTATCTACCCGCACCGGTTGTCAGCTTGCTGTATTCGTACCGTAAGCCGACCGTAATATAAGGAGCTGCTGTGAAAGCTAATAAATTACGTCATCGAGTGACGGTATATAAATCAGAGTCAACCCGATCTCCATCGGGCGCGGTATTACCTTTACCTTCATCGCCAGTGGTCACGCTCTGGGCATCCTTTGAGCCGTTATTAGTCAAAGATATATTGTCAGCGCAAGCGGCTGATAGTGAGACCCGCGCGCGGTGTGTCATCCGCTATCGGAATGATATTAATAGCACTATGCAAATAGAGCATAATGGTCAGCGCTATGAGATAGACGGCGATCCCTTGCCAGATGCCAAAAGTGGCCGTGAGCATATGACACTCATGCTAAAAACCGTATAACTGTCAATTACTCATCATAGTTGCTAGTTATATCTAAAAGGTTTCTATATTGTTTTGGTGGATTAATGTTGTTACTCGTAATATACTTGACTGTGTTTTTAACTGATTAAAACGGATTTATTATGAAAAAGGTTTTATTAGGTTTAGCATTATCACTAGGAATAACCACCCCATCGCTTGCAGCGGATAAAGCTGAGTTCTGCGTTGATGTTAAAGGGTTGGCTGAGATCATCATGGAGTCACGATTAGTAGGTGTCGATGTTGTCAATCTTATGAAAGTGGCAGGCGAAGATAAGATGCAACAAGCAATGGTACGCGACGCTTTTTCTAAGCCTTCATACCAGACGCCTGAACATCAAGCTGATGCTACTCGCGAGTTTGGCGCTAAATACTATCTTGATTGCTTAAAACGCGCTAAGTAATAACTAAACCGGCTCGCACTTTAACAATAAAAAGCCCACCAATCGGTGGGTTTTTTATTATCAATCATCTGCCAAATAGTTAATCATCAGCAACCGCATTGTTATAATTCTTTTTAATGAAATCCATATCTAATAATTTTTTAACAGAGTCAGTAATCACTTGCTCGGCTTTATCATGGGTATAGCCTTCCTCTCGTAAGGTCTGGTACATCGCAGTGATAATAAGTACGTTGCTGGTGCTGGGTGTGGCGCTATCTTCTTGATTAAAGGTTTGCTCCACTCTGGCAACAATATCAGATCCCATAGAGCGGTTATGCTTATCAGCAGAAACACGGATTTTTTCCTTTAACTCTTCAGGGATTCGAACTCTAAAATCAGGATGTTTATTTGCACTCATAATAATTCCAAAATAATTATTGACACGACTCTACTATAGGCGTACTATCTATTTATGCCTCTACTATAGGCATGATTAAATATTATTAATAATACTAAATGAGGTGTCAAATGGGTATAAATCGTACTCGTCCAATAGATTATAGACTACGGTTATCTAAAGATATGCATCAATGGTTAAAAGATAGAGCGTCAAGCAACTATCGAACCATGATGGATGAGATAAATATGCACTTGGAACAAGCTCGTGAACGCATTGAAAATCAATCAGGCACAAAAAAAGCAGACATCACCCGCCAAGATGAACCGTCTGCTTCTACTAAAATTTAATTCGTAAAGGAACTAAACATGACTATTATAGCAAATGACCCTAGTAGAGGCAATAACTTAAAAACTATCGACTTTAACGGTCAACCACTGTTAACGATTGAAAAAGATGGTATTCAATATACCGCTGTTAAACCAATATGTGAAAATATTGGTTTGCATTGGCGCGGTCAACATCAGCGGATCGAGCGCGATGAAGTGCTTTCAGAAGGTGCGTGTATGATACACGCACCTTCAAAGGGTGGTTCACAGCAAATGCTTTGTTTGCCCATCGGGATGCTAAACGGCTGGTTATTTGGTGTTGATACCAAGCGCATCAAACCTGAAGTTAAACCTGCCTTGGTTATGTATAAAAAAGAATGCTATAGCGCATTGCACGACTATTGGCATACTGGCGCTGCTATCAATCCTCGTGCTAATGAGGATCTACCCTCAAGCGTAAAAGATCGGAATGGGTTGGTCAAAGCGGCGCGAATCACTCAATACAAACTTGGTATTGGCTATAATGATGTGTTTAGTCTTATTCATCATCGTTTCAATATTGATAGAGTGGGTGATTTGACAGTTAGCCAAGTTGGTGAGGCGACAGAATACATTCAGCGAATGAGGTATCCCCAGCTCGCTGAGACGACTCATAATTCTAAACATACACAAGAAATCGAGCAGGACTATCATTACCGTAATAACGAACGCTTGGTATCACAACTCGACAGCTATGGCCATTTGTGGACTCGCCCATTAGCCGATCATGAATTTATCTCCTCAACCACATCACTAGCCCAATTCATTAATGAGTGTGATGATTTTGACTTGCAACAGTTGACCGCATTAAGCTTTTCTGTCTCCAAAAAAATGGTAGAGAAGCACGCTTGGTCAAATGTGGTCATGGTCGGTAATAATGGAGAGCCGTTATGAGCGTTAATAATATAACGATTAATAATCATGTGCCTAGTACGCATCCTTATTACACCTCACAGCCGCATAGTAATGATGATGCCATGACCGCTACTTGTAGTCACATTAACTCTGCCAAAGCGGTGCTTGAGCTGATGATGGATAAGTATGAGAACGATAGAAAGTTACCCAGTGAGCTTGCCGCACTAATGGCGCATTTAGACAGCGCCTACGACTTGGTACAGTTCTTACCTAAATAAATTTATATCAGTAATAAAAAGCCCCGTCATCCGATGGGGTTTTTATTATCCAAAGTAAGGAATCATCATGAGTGCAGAGTTCCGAATAGAGGGGCTTGATGAGCTGGACAAACAGTTTGACAGGCTTATAGACACCTCCAAGCGTAAGGTCATGATGAAAGCACTTAATGCTGGCATCCAACCTATCAAAAAAGAAGCTAAAGCTAAGGCTCCAGAGAGAACGGGGCTACTTAAAAAGAATATCCGGTCAAAGCAACTGAGGTATACACAAAAACCGGCTGTTGGCATCTATGTCGCGGGCAAAGCGTATTACTGGTACTTCATAGAGAACGGCACTAGTCAGATGTCCGCCACGCCATTTCTGCGACCAGCAGCAGATAGCAAGTACGAGGAAGGCGTCGGCAAGTTTAAAGAAAAATGGAAAATCGAAATCGATAAATTAATGATTGGCTAAAAAGGAATAACCCATGAAAGCCAGTGAAACAATTTATAGCACCCTCAGCGTTTTATTTAATAGCAACGTCTGGCCGCTAGTCAGACCTGAAGGCGAAAAAGGGACGCCTTATCTGGTCTATACCGTAATGAATGCCAATGCTACCAACGTGATAGCAGGCTACACAGGCCGCGAATTGGCTTATATGCAGCTGGATGTTTATCACAATGACTATGACAGCTGTGAAGACATCACCAATCAGATGATCAAAATCCTGAAAGACACGGTAAAGCCGTTTTACTACGATAGCCGTAAATACCTCCATGATGAGGATGCTGGGTTATACAGACAAAGCATCGAGTGCCATATCTGGCAAACCAATTAAACAACCCCACACCGACCACCAATAAGAGAGAGTGATGATTATGGCTATTTCAGCTGATAACTTAGTGAATGTACAGTTTACCTGGAGTATCGCAACTGATGATATCCCTACTTTTAATCAAGTAGAGTTTTTGAATGAAATGGAAATGCCCAAGCTGACTAAGCTCGTCGTCGATGTCACGCCCACCGATGCAATCTCTACTGTCAATGCAGTGCCTAACTTTAGAGAAACATCAGAGATTCCATTTACTTTGTATTACGTCCCGACCGATCCGCAACACATGGAATTAAAAGCGGCCTACAACAACTCTACGGTCATTAAAAATAAGATTGAATTTATTGATCCTGCCGCCGCCAGCGAAGGCTATGTGTTCGACGGTATGATTAAAGAGTTCACTCTCATGGCAGAACAAAAAGACATGCTCAAAGTTGAGGGCGTGCTGGTCATTAGCTCTGAGATCACCCAAACCCCTTAGTAAGTAAAATCAACCACCAAAACCCCTAAGCGAAAGGCGTAAAGCACTAAACAGCTCTACGCTTTTTCTTTGTTTATAAATAATAAGCGAGCAATGAAATGACCCAGAAAGCCTCTAAAAAAGTACTAAGCAAAGCGGACTTTATCAAGTTAAAGACCACCGTCAAGCCACTGGATATTCCCGAGCTGGGTGAAGTATTTATCAAGGAAATGACTGCTGCCGAGCGTGAGGGGCTGGAACACCTGATGCAGAAAGAGGTAGAGACCAAGGGTGTGCGAGCCACTATCTTTGTCTACTCAGTCTGTGATGCCGATGGCGTACTAGAATTCAATGATGACGATATCGAGCTGGTCAAAAGCTTCCCAGCCGCTATTGTGTCCAAGGTGTATGACTTCTCAAGCAAACTAAACGCACTACAACCTGAAGGTAAAGAAGACGCCGCAAAAAACTAATAGCCCACCCTCTACGGATATTTAAATTCAGGCTTGCCGCACACTTATGTAAAACAGTCGAATGGATCGACAACAACATGAGCGCCCGTGAGCTGACTGAGTGGCAGGCCTTTTATCTATACGTAGAGCCGTTCGGTGGGAAATTCTTAGATATGCAGTTTGCTTCTCTGCGTAGGCAAAACTATGCAGGGAAAGAAAAGAGAAGCTTGGACGACTTCATGCTATACGACTATAGCCTGCTGACGCCTGAGCAAAAAGAACAAGAAAGACTAAACGTCGCTAGGGCTAAGGCACGCAACCAAGTCGCCGAGCTAAGAGACTTCTTTGCATCGAAAGTCAATGCGCAAAAAACTGCAAATAAACCATAGGAGGATGTCATGGCTTCGGTGCTGAGTAGAATTCAGGTAATCATGGAGGCGAACACAGCCAACTATAATAACGAGCTACGTAAAGCGCGTAAAAATAGCAAGTCAGCGTTCAGCGATATCAGCACCAACGCTGCCAAGATGGCGCTGGGTGTTGGTGTGGCGCTTGCTGGTATGGGTGCATTATCAATAAAGACCGCCATGTCATTTGAGACTTCAATGGCTGAGATTGATAAGACCGTAGAGTTTACATCAAGCAATGGCTTGGCAAATATGCGTAAAGAGCTGCAAGCATTAAGCACACAGATTCCTCAAACGTTTGAGGAACTGGCAGCCGTAACCGCCACAGGTGGACAGCTAGGTATTGCAGAAAAAGATCTGGTTCACTTTACCGAAGTCATGGCAAAGATGGGTGTGGCTTTTGACCAACCAGCGCAGCAAGTTGCTGACAGTATGGCAAAAATCGCTAATGTGTTTCAGATACCGATTGCAAATATTGATAGGCTTGGCGATGCGATTAATACGCTATCAAACAACACTCCTGCCACCGCTGCACAGCTCATCGACTCATTACAACGTGTCGGCGGTGTCGCTAAAGTCTTTGGCTTATCAGAGGACGCAACGCTAGGATTAACAGGTGCATTGATTGCTATGGGTAAACCTGCCGAGGTTGCCTCTACTGCAGTCAACTCATTACTAACGTCATTTTCTACGCTAGACAATGCCACTAAGTCACAGCTTATCGGGTTTGAGCAACTAGGCTTGAATATTGACGACTTTAGTAAATTAGTCGCAACCGATGGTAAGCAAGCAATTACTACTTATCTTGAGGCTATCAATCAGCTAGACCAATCTAAGCGCATCGGTACAAACGCACTTATTATTGGTAAAGAGTTCGGGGATGATATAACCCTGCTCGCAGGTAGTGTGGGCGTACTAGAAAATAACTGGGCAATGCTAGGGGAAACGGTCAACACAACCAAAGATTACTTTGGCTCAATGGATATTGAGTTTAAGAAAATCAGCGCAACAACTGCCAATAAAATGGTCTTGCTTAAAAATAATATAGATGGTGTGGCTGCTAGTGTTGGTGATGCCTTTATACCGGCATTAAATGAATTGCTACTAAACATGACACCTATGGCCGCAACCATCGGAACATGGGCGTCTGCTAATCCTGAATTGATTCAGCAAGTCACACTGGTTGGCGGGGCTCTTTTGGGCGCTATCGTCAGCTTGAAACTATTTGCTGATGGTGTGAGCGCAGCAAAGACAGCAATCGATGGATTAAAGATTGCGCACACCGCGTTGGCTAGCCCAATGGGTTTAACGATCTTAGGTTTAGGCATATTACTTGCGGCTGGCGTTCTTGTCTATCAAAACTGGGATGAGATTAAACAGGTCGTTAATGATAATCAGCCCGCATTTATTGCGCTTGGGGTGTCAGTCACTGCGCTTTCGGTTGCTTTGATTGCGGCTAACGCGCCTTTGATACTGTTAAAAATACAAGCAGCACTAGCCGCTGTACAAGCAGGCGTAATGACTGTAGCAACTGCTGGTTGGTCAGTGGCAGCAGGTATAGCAGCAGCCGCTACTTGGACATTTAACGCAGCACTAGCGGTATTGACTAGTCCTATACTTGCGGTAGTAGCTGCCATTGCTTTAATCGCAGCAGGCGGTTATCTCGTTGTTAAAAACTGGGCAGCTATCAGTGCAGGTTTAAAAGCTGAATTTGACAAGATAAGCAATGCTGTTAAATCAGCAGTCAATTCAATGCAAGCATCTTGGGATAACGCAGTATCCAGGACTAGGACAGCTTTTGTTAATATTGGCAACAGTATATCGACAACACTAAAGGCACTACCCAGCAAGATGCTAACCATCGGTAAGCAGATTGTAGATGGCTTAATTAACGGTATTAAAAACGGTGCAAGCAGTGTCGTGAGCGCTATCGGTAACATGGCATCAAATGCAGTTGCTAAGGCTAAGAGCGTTCTTAACATTCGTTCGCCATCTCGTGTTATGAAAACAGTTGGGGAGCAAACTGCGCAAGGCATGGCCGTCGGCATCATCAAAACCACCCCAAAAGCCGTACAAGCTGCTGCTGATATGGCCAAACGAATCTATGATGGATTTGTCAACCAGTGGGACGAGCTTAAAAAAGACATTGCGCTATTCGGCACCAAGGGCGACCCACTTGCTGAGTTTGACTTTGATGTCGCACAAGGCAAGTATGCCGGCATCGCTGACAGCATGATTCAAGGTTATCGCGCTGAGGTTGAAAAGTTTGAGCAGATGAAGCGTGAAGTTCAGGATCGCGCCAAAATAAGTGCTGAAATTAAAGACCGCGCTACGCAGTTTCAAACCGATCAAACAAGCGCCGCTGATGCCTTTGGCGGTTTAGAGGTCAATGGCCCACAGACGGAAGCTGAGAAACTAACGCTCGCTTATACCAATAAGATGGCTATCGTTGATCGGTTTGAGCAAATGCATACTGATAAGACAGCACAAGCTGAACAAGCTAGATTGACGCTGACCGAGGGCTTTAATCAAAGCATCAAAGATTTAGAGATGCAAAAGCAAGCGCAAACAGTTGGCTCAATTACTGCTATGCTCGGCATGGCACTGGGCGAGACAAGCAAGGGCTACAAAGCGATGTTCTTGGTGCAAAAGGCCTATGATTTTGCGAGCGCTCAATCGGCTAGTTTTGCTACTATCGCTAAAGCATGGGCATCAGCACCCTTCCCCGCTAATATACCAGCGGTCGCTATTGCTACATTGGAAACTGGTATCATCCCTGCTGCTATCCAAGCGATAAACCCAAAAGGCTTTAAGTCAGGCGGTTATACTGGCAATGGGGGTACATCAGATGTTGCCGGATTGGTGCATAAAGAAGAGTTCGTCGCCAACGCCCCAACCACCCGCAAGTACCGCCCCGAACTGGAAGCCATGCACAACGGTACTTATGATCGTTCAAGCAACAACACCCCTAATATCAACGTCAGTGTCCAAGTGACAATGGACGGCAAGTCATCCGTTGAGTCAAACGATGCTTACGGCAAGCAAATTGGGAAAGGTCTTGCGGCGGTCATTAGTAGTGAGATCATCAAGATGACACGGCCAAATGGCATGCTAGATAAAAAATATGCGCGACGTTAGTTGCTTCAACATCACCCATCAATCAAAAGCCCACTATCGCAGTGGGCTTTTTAGTGAGCACTCATATGACAATCAAGACTTTCCGTTGGCAAATGGATATGGGCGCAGCTGCTGATACTCAGTACCGCGTCAATAAAACCCAGTTAGGCGACGGCTACGCGCAGCACACATCAACGGGTATTAATAACAAAATTAAGAACTGGTCAGGCACTAAGACCGGCGACTTGGAAACGGTCATCAAGCCCATCGAAGCGTTTCTTGATGATCACGCAGGCGTCAAACCCTTCTTATGGACTGACCCGCACGGAAATACTAAACAATACACTTGCGCTGGAGCATCTACGCCGCAGCGGCAAGGTAACTTTTGGCAAATCACGCTCAATTTTGAGCAATTTATGAGCGTTTAAAGGAGCAAACCCATGTCGCTAAGACTACCCGACCCCGGTAATGGTGTACCAGAAGACAAGACAGGGGATGATGAGCACACCATGTGGCTCAAAACCCGCGACAACTTCATCGATATTGATGGAGAGTTAAAACGCATATCTGACAACCTATCACCCGAACTTACTGATATCGGCGTGGCAGGCGAACTAGGATTTGGCACGGGCGTGACAGACGCCCTGCCTCCGGGTATGTACCCAATGGTCGGCACCAATATTCGTGGCCATGAGAATTATGGGAATTACAGGTACAGTGACGGATCAGTAATGTGCTATGTACCCATGTTTTACTACCGATGGGGCAATGGCAGTAGCCCAAACTATGCCAAATATGGCGTCAATGCTTGCGATGTTAAACCAAAAGATTACTTCGCATCCGTAGCAGCTGCCAAGCTAGAGGGCTACGCAGTCCATCGCGCTTTCTATGACGACGGAAGACTGCAAGACGGCTTCTTTGTTGATAAATTCCAGTGTAGCAATAATGACGGTACTGCTAGCTCAGTAAAAAACGGTATTCCATTATCATCAAGTGGTTCTAACGCACCCTTCAGCGGCCTAACTGGGTCAGCGGGCAACAACCTAGCGGGATCTATTGACGCTGTTAAAACCCGCGGGGCAAACTTCTTTCCGACTACCATCTTTATTCAGCGCGCACTGTCATTACTTAGCATGGCCCATGCCCAAGCTTCAACTAGCTCAGCAGCCTGCGCTTGGTACGATGCTAGCGGCGTCAACAACTTCCCCAAAGGATGTAACAATAACGCGCTACGTGACGTTAACGACACAAGCGTAGTCTACGAAGAAACGGGATATTCATCAGCTGGAAAAACAGGGTCAGGTCAGCCGTTTGCAAAAACCACGCACAACGGCCAAGCAAGCGGAGTTGCGGATCTGAACGGCAATATGTACGAAGTCGCTCTGGGACTCACGCAAACCGATGGCAATTTCTATACCTTAAAAACCACCACCAAGGCCGCAGCGCTCACAAGCGGTGCTACACTCGCTACTGATGCGTGGGGCACCGCAGCAATGACAGCGAGTTATGACTCTCTGGGCGCAAGTTATGGGGAGTTAACGGGCGAAAGTCGGAACTTTGCTATTGGCTCTACAACTAAACAGGTATTCTCAAGCGCCAACAGCGGCTTGGCATGGGCAGCATCTTGCGCAGGCATACCTATGCTCGGCGGCTCAGATGGCACTAATGCATTCGGTAATGATCGATTCTATGACAATCGAGTTGAGGACCTGTGTGCGCTGGTGGGCGGCACCTGGAGCAGCAGTACGATCGCTGGCATCTGGATCGTCACTGGCCTCAATTCTCGGTCGAATAGCAACAACAGCCGCGGCGTCCGGGCGGCCTTGTATTTTGTTTGACTGAGCGATAGCGAGGGGATTAATAAATTATGGCAGTAGATAGCGAGTCAAATTTAGATAGGAAGTTTATACAAACGATGCAGCTATTGAATATATATCTAAATCACTTCCCAAGTCACGAGAAGCACGGCTTGGCGTTAAGAATAAGGACCACTGCTTATGAGATGTATGATTACATCGTCGAAGCGCAAAAGAGATATCACAAAAAGACAACGCTCACTAACTTAGATATTAAGCATGAGCAACTAAGGATGCAGGTAAGACTGGCGTTTGAGCTGTCCTACTTCGGCCATCCAAAAACTGAGAAGATATCAGTGCAAAAGCTAAACGCTAAAAGGTATTTATCTATATCAGTGAATATTGATGAGATCGGTAAGATTATCGGTGGCTGGATAAAGTCAGTTATGTAGCAAGCAAGGTTCAAAAAAGGGAGGCGTCTTAATATGTGCGCTGGTGGGCGGCAACTGGAACAACAGTACGAACGCTGGCGTCTGGATCGTCAATAGCAACAATTCTCGGACGAATAGCAACAACAACATCGGCGTCCGGGCGGACTCGGCATCACCTCAAGCGACAAGTTGTCGTCTGGTGCCAAGGGAGACGTTTTCCTGCGTTACGCGAAATCGGAGTAAGCGCGCATTTCTAGTAGGGCAACCGAAAGTCAGGCGCGTTCTTTTAAGGATGTTTATGAAGAGAGTGGGTGATTTATATAGCTCAGTTGTTTCATTAGAGAATCTATGGCAAGGCTTTTTGGGTGCCAAGAAAAGCAAAGGCGGTAGAAGAGGTTGCTTTCAATTTGAGAAAAGCTTAGGCCGAGAACTAGCATCGCTACAAGAAGAGTTAGAAGCTGGTACTTACAAACCACGGCCCTATTTTAAGTTTATCGTTTATGAACCCAAAATCAGGGACATTTATGCACCGGCATTTAGAGATTGCGTCGTTCAGTATGCGATATATAACGCACTCATGCCGATATTTGAAAAGACATTTATTGATCAGTCATTTGCTTGTCGAGTCGGCTTGGGCACACACGCTGCTGCTGACTACGCACAAAACGCATTAAGAAGAGCGGGACCAGATACTTATACATTGCAGCTTGATATCAAAAAGTTCTTTTATAGTATTGATAGGCCAGTATTGAGGCAGTTATTAGAGAAGAAGATTAAAGATAAAAAGATGGTCGACTTGATGATGCTGTTTGCTGACTATCCAGAGCCAACAGGAATACCGATTGGCAACTTACTATCGCAGATGTTCGCGCTCATCTACATGAACCCAGTAGATCACTATGCTACTCGCGTGCTTAAGCCAGCCGCAGGTTATTGCAGGTACGTTGATGACTTCCTATTGTTTGGATTGACTAGGGATGAGGCGTTGGATTACAGGGTTAAGCTCACAAAGTTTGTTAATGAAGAGTTGAAGCTCACACTGTCACGATCAACCATCGCTAATACGAGAAAGGGCGTTAACTTCTGCGGGTATAGGACGTGGCGATCAGGCAGGTTCATTAGAAAATACAGTTTGTACAAATCAAGAAAGGCAGTCAGAAAAAACAAGCTCGACTCTTTTATCTCACATCTAGCACATGCATCAAAAACGCGATCACTGCAACACCTACTAACTTATGCGGAGCAAGAAAACTATGGCTTATATTGTGAGCTACCAAAAATTTATCACAAGAAACATCACAAAACAGTTAGAGATCCCAGAGTCGGCAACGGAGTTATGTACAATCGCTGGGGTGACGTATGTTAGCGTTCCTGACGGCTTGGAGCTGCCAGAGAGCCAGCCAAATGAGATTGTGAGCACTATAGAGACGGTCGTAATGACTGATCACTTTCTTGAGCTAATCAAAACTAACTCTACGCACGTACAGCTCATCAACAATAGAGTCAAAGCAAAGATTGCAGAGCGTTATAGCTTGTCGGACGAACTAAAAGAGATACGCAACTCATCGTCAGAGACATTTAGCGTTTATGCTGATTATGTAGAAGATTGTAGACAATGGGGACGCGAGCAAAAATCAGCCCTCGGCTTAGCTACTGACACAAGTAAGCATTTACGGGCGCTAACTCGCAGGCAGTTTAAGCTGGTCTTGATGAAAAATGACTTACTCAGTGCCATTGAGACAGCTATATCGGGCATAGAGGATGGGGCATTAAAAGCTCGTATTGAAATTGAGTACAACGAAGCGACTATCTTTGAGCGTACAAGTGAAAGCGTGGCTTATATGGGCGCGATGCTTGGTTTAACTAATGAGCAGCTAGACGCGATGTGGGCTCAAGCACTACTACTTTAAAATTTAGGAGCGACAATGCTTAGCTCAGACTTACAAAAACTTAGCGTTACGGGTCTTGTTACGCTTTATGAGTTGGACGCAACTAAACTAGGCGGCAGCTTACTTCGATGGCACGGCCATCAATCTTATGAGGAATGGGAATACTTGTTTAAATTCGCTAGCAAAGATGAGTTTGCTGACAGTCAATATCATGTAACAAATACAGGTAAAGGCGAGACAATAAGACGCGATATTATCTGGCAGGGTCAGTCTTATACACCAGTAGCGATACAATCTGACGGATTAGAAGTGCGCGGTGATGGTCGTCCGTCATCACCCACCCTAGTTATAGCAAACGAGATTGATGGCACTGTGGGCGCTGTAACTATTATGTGCGCTCTATACAAAGACTTTGCCGGGGCGACCTTAAAAGTCACGCGCTTACTTGCTAAATATCTCGACGCCGCAAACTTCACCGAAGGCAATCCAACCGCTAATCCTAATGAGTTTACTAGCGAATACTGGACGATTGAGCAAAAAACAGAAGAACAGTTTGATACCGTAACCTTTGAATTAGCAAGCCCGTTAGCGGCTCAACGCATCAAAATACCGACTATCAATATCACGTCTTATTGCACATGGGCAGTACGAGGTCAGTATCGTAGCGAGTATTGTGGCTATACCGGTACAGCTATGTTCACCAAAGACGGTGAGCGAACTGATAACCCTGCGTTTGATCGGTGCGGCGGTAGACTGTCAGACTGCAAAAAGCGATTTGGCGAAAACGAACCTTTAGGGTTTGGCGGCTATCCGGCCTCTAATCTTAACTAAGGCGCTACTATGTATATTTTAAAAGCAACCAAAGAAGCGATGCTTAATCATGCCGCCGCTTGCTATCCGCGTGAGTGTTGCGGCTTTTTAGTCAATCGTGAGTATGTTGAGTGTCGTAACATAGCGGATAACGATAGCGAGTTTAAGATTGATCCGCGTGATTTAGTCCGCGCTGAGAAACTAGGTAAGATAGAAGCTATCGTCCATAGTCACCCAGACGGCTCATCAAATCCCTCGACATTCGACAAGCTGCAAATGAGCAAACATAATCTACCGTGGGTTATCGTGGCCTATCCTGAGACTGACATTAAAGTCCATAAAGATAAAGGCTATCAAGCGCCGCTAATTAATCGTGAGTACATTCACGGTGTTTTAGATTGCTTTAGTATAGTCCGTGACTACTACAGCCGTGAGCTTGGCATTGATATTGACAACTTTGAGAGGACAGATTTATGGTGGGAGTCAGCCGACAGTGATGATTTATATGTCGCTAACTTTGAATCTCAAGGCTTTGTACAAGTCGGTAGTTTGCAGCGACATGATGTTATTTTGTGCCGTGTTCAGCCGACACACCATGTCAATCATGCGCTTATCTACCTCGGCGATGATAGCAGCTTAACCAGTGAGCAATCAGAGCGTGTGATTAACAATCACTTAGTGTTGCATCATCCATACTTGCGAAGGTCAAGACGCGAGATATATGGCAATATTTGGCAAGAGCGCAAAGCTATTATTGTGCGCCATAAATCACTGATGTAACAATAAAAACAACCCACCGCCCACTTAATTGTGGGGTTTTTTATGCGAGGTCATAAATGCTAAGACGTATTGAATTGAGTGGCGTACTCGCTGAAATGTTTGGCAAGTCTTTTGAGCTAGACGTTGCTAGCCCACGCGAAGCTTGTGAGGCATTGAGCTATCAAATTAAAGGCTTTAAGCAATTTATGGCAAACGCGCATAAAGACGGGTTATTTTTTGCGGTATTTAATGACGACGATAATATTGCTGACAGTCAGATCGAGCATAATACAGGCGCTCAAGTGATCCGCATTGTGCCCGAAATTGTCGGTGCGGGTGGTGATGCTGGTGGTTGGCTGCAAGTTATTGCGGGCGCTGTATTGGTAGGCGTTGGTATTTTTGTGCCAGGCGCACAAGGACTGATAGCTCCAGGTGTTGGTTTGATGATCGGCGGTGCTGCAACCCTGCTTATGCCGACCCCTAACATTGAGCAACAAGATGAGTCGGGCAACAAAGCGAGTTACGCTTTTGGTGGCGCAGTCACGACAACCGCTCAAGGTAACGTGCAGCCCTTGCTATTAGGTCGTCGTCATATCGGCGGTCACATTATCAGCTTACAGATAGTCAATGAGGATACATAATGTCAGTAGTTATCGAAGGCCGAAAAGCAGGTCAAAAACAGCCTAGCCGTCCGTCTATCGCTGACGACACTATTGCGTCAATTAGCCGCCTAAAAGCACTATATCTATTATCAGCTGGTGAAGTCAAAGGTCTAGCGAATGGCGCAGCTAGTATCATGCTTGAGGGTACGCCTTTAGTTGATGATAGCGGCAATCCAAACTTTGAGAATGTCGAGTGGGAGATTCGCCACGGCACAGTTGACCAAACTCATATCGCAGGTATGCCGAGCGCAAGCAACGAGGTTGGCATTAACGTCCAACTCTCTAGCGATACGCCTTATATTCGCAGCATTACCAATACCCAGCTATCTAGCATCAACGTCAACATCTCATTTCCACTGCTCAAAAACGTCACCGATAAAGGCGATGTAGTCGGCACTACTGTCGCTTATGCGATAGATGTACAGACAGACGGCAACGGCTATGTAACGATGCTTAATACGTCATTGACTGCTAAAACCAGTGGTCGCTACCAAAAGACTTACAATGTTAAATTACCAGACGCTCAAAATAATTGGCAAATTCGTGTGCGTAAAATTACGGCTGACGGTGACAATGAGCTGTTATTTAACGGCATGCAGGTTGATAGCATTGCTGAGATTATTGACGCAAAATTACGCTATCCTTGCAGCGCATTACTCTATTTATCGTTTGACGCTAAGACGTTTAGTAATATCCCTAAGCTATCGGTTGATATGCAGGGCGTTTATGTGCAAGTGCCTAGCAACTATGACACTGCAACTCGTACTAGCACTGGTATTTGGGACGGTACATTTAAGCAAGGTTATACCACCAATCCGGCTTGGCATTACTACGACTTAATTACCAATAAGCGTTATGGCTTAGGCGATAAAATACAGCCGTTTATGATTAATAAGTGGGCGCTTGAGCATATCGCAAGAGTTTGTGATGAACCAGTAAATGATGGAAAAGGCGGTACTGAGCCGCGCTTTACCTGCAATCTATATTTGCAAAAAACTGAGGATGCTTATCAAGTCTTGCAGCATGTCGCAGGTATATTTAGAGGCATGAGCTTTTGGAATGGCTCACAAATCGTAGTCGATGCTGATACGGCTCGTGATGCTGAGTATGTGATTACTCGTGCCAACGTTATCAATGGCGCGTTCGTCAAAACAGGCAGCGCCGCAAGCGATAGACATACGATTGCAAAGGTGGCATGGTCAAACCCTGCCAATGCTTATGAAACTGAATATGTGATGGTACGCAATGAGCAAGCCATTGCCGAATTTGGGATTAACCTACTCGACTTATCGGCTGTCGGCTGCACAAGCGAAGGGCAAGCCTATCGCATGGGTTTAGCTGCTTTACTCGCTGAGATTAACCGCACTCAAACCGTTAGTTTTGCAATGGGTTTAGATGGCTCGCTACCTGTTGTTGGCAGCCGCTTAGACATTGCGGATATGATGTTTACTGGTGCCAATAATGGTGGCCGCATATCGTCTGTCAGTGCCAATCGTAAAGTAATTACCGTTGACCGTGACAATGTTCCTGCTACCGTTGGCGATAAACTCATTGTTAATCTTGAGTCCGGCAAAGCGCAAGAGCGTGTGATTACCGCTATCAATGGTCGCGCTATTACTGTCGCACTTGCTTTTGATCCAGTCGCTAGTCAAAACGTCTGGGCGGTCAATACGGCTGAGATGCCAACAATGCCATTTATCGTTATGTCGGTCACGCAAAACGAAGATGCTACTCAGTACAATTACACTGCAATGCAATATGACCCTAGCATGTACGCGCAAATTGACAACGGCACAATTATTGAGCAGCGTCCAGTCGTACCTACCAACAACCCTTATATTATCGCAGCACCGGAAACGGTCGCGCTTGATAGTCGTCATCGTGTCGCTCAAGGCTTAACCGTTACCACGCTAATCATAACGTGGGCACAAGTAAAAGAGGCGGTTGCTTATGATGTGGAATGGCGCAAAGACGATGGCGACTGGGTTACAGTACCACGCACAGGCAATATATCAGTAGAAATTGACGGAGTTTATAGCGGTAATTACGTAGCGCGCGTCAGAGCAGTTAGCGCGTTTGATGCTATCTCAAAACCTGTCACATCTATGCTAACGGCTATCGAAGGCAAAGTGGGAGTGCCGCCCGTTATTGTTAGCTTGACTGCTACTGGTGTGTTATTTGGTATGGAGTTGAAATGGGGATTTGGTCAAGGTAGTGGCGATAGTGACTACACCGAGATACAAGTTGGTAGTGCGCCTGATGTCAACGTGGCAGCATTAACACAAGCAAGCTACCCTACTAATACGCACACCATTAGTGGCTTACAGGGCGGTCTATCGCAGTCATATAAAGCACGTTTAGTCGATAAGCTCGGCAACAAAAGCGCGTGGTCAGCTTGGGTTACTGCTACGACTGATAACAGTGCTGATAAAGTGCTTGATTTAATTGAGGGAGAAATTAACGAAGGTAGTCTTAACGGCATCTTAACCTCAAAAATTGACAAAATAGAAGTAGTTGAGCGTGAGTTATCAGCTGAAACTGCCACCCGCATACAAGACATCATCGAGACTAAGCAACAAGCCGATGACGCTCAAAGAGCCGCTGACGCAGCCGCAACAGCTGCTAGCAACGCCGCCACCGCCGCAGGAAACAAGGGTGAGGTTATTTATCAATGGCAAACCCCTTCCGCCGCGCGTCAACTCCCACAAAACCTATGGATCGACACAACAGGAGGCAAAAATACACCAAAACGCTGGGACGGCAATACATGGGTAGTTGTGACTGACAAAGCCGCAACGGATGCCGCTCAAGCCGCTAGCGAAGCAATGGCCGCCGCGAAAGACGCTGATGACAAAGCAGTAGCTGCACAAAGTACCGCTAACACTGCAAAAGCAAACGCCAAAACAGCAGACGATAAAGCGATAGCCGCGCAGCAGTCAGCAACCGCCGCACTATCATCTTTAACAGAAATCGCAGCAGACAACAAGCTAACAGCGGTCGAGAAAAAACAGGTCAAATTAATATTCGACGAGATGCAGCGAGTTAATACCGATCTGCTAGCTCGCGCTACAAAGTATGACGTTTCATCTATAGCTTATACAGCTGCTTATAATGCTTTAGTGAGTTATATTACACCGAAACTGGCTGATATGAGCACGACTAGCGTTATTATCAGAACTGCTTTTAATGGCAAGTTTGATGATCTGTTTTTAAAGCGCGCTGATCTTAACACTGCTATTGTTAATGCCGCCAAACTCGTTAGTGATAACGCTCAAAACACTGCCAACCAAGCGCTAGATAAAGCTAATATTGCAAGCGACAAGATCATTACGATACTCGATGAGCAAATCGAGATTAATAACGAGCTTGGCGTGCAATACGAAACGTTGCAAGGTGTTATTCTTGACTACAAGCCACGTTATGCAGACAAAACTCGCCATGTAGACGCTAGCAGTAGTCAGCAGTGGACATATGCCAAGACTGTGGCGCGTGATAACTACGCCGCTAACGAGCGTGTCACCAACTTGCAGTCTGAGTTTAATGATAGCAATGCCGCTTTACGTCAAGAGCTTGAGACGCTAGCCACCAATGACGCTGCTTTTGCTACTAGCTTTACTCAACTCAAAGCAGAGACACAAGGCAACATCGCATTAATACAAGACTTGGATCTTGCTATCACTACTCCAGGCACCGGATTGGCCGCTAAAGTTACCGAGCTTCAATCGTCAGTAGGCGAAAATCTAGCTTCATTAGTCGAAGGCAGCGGGGCATTTAGCACAGATTTTGGCTCTATTGCAGGTAGCTTTTCAAGCATGCAAGGCGTTATTGACGGTCAGCAAACAGCCATCGAAACTATATCGGCTGTAGGTAACGCTGAGAAGTTAAAGAATGAGATTGCTAAAGCTCGTTTGGATAAAGACGTCACTAATCTAAACGCACAATCAACAGCCTTAACGACTCAGATCAATGACTACACAAGCAAGGTCGCTGACTTAACCGCTAAGCGCAACTCTACGCCTGACACAGCATTAAAAGCTGAGTACGACAGTCTGATAGCAGATATAAACGCTGCGAAGGCTGACTTAACAGCGCAGAAAGCCGTTATCGCTGACCAAGTTGGACAGTTGAATGCTGAAAAGGTAGTGCTTGACTCGCTGGTAGCTACTGAGACAGATGTAAAAGCGCAGCACACTATCAAGATTGATGCAGGGGGTAAAATTGCAGGTTATGGTCTTGTTGTTCAAAAGAATAACTTTAGCGCGTTTGATGTTCGAGCCGATAGGTTCACAATATCCGCACCTGCTAATGGCGTCGATGACGGTGTAAGTCCTTTAATGGTACTAAGCACACCGCAAGTAATCGACGGTGTGACGGTGGCAGCTGGAGTTTATACTCGTAACTTTTACGCACCAAAAGCGTCAATAGGTCTTATTAGTATCGATACGGCAACCATAGGCTCATTAGACGCATTGTCAGCCACAATCGGACATTTTAAGTCAGCTCAAACAGGCGCAAGACTTGAGATACAAGACAGTTTACTAAGTGTTTACGATGATAACAACACACTAAGAGTGAGATTAGGACTATGGTAAATAATTTTCTAAGTATGATTAAGAGATTTTTTAGAAAGTTATTTGGTAAGGAGAAAGATATGCCAAAAGGGTTACAGGTTTTCGATGAAAATGGTATCAACGTATTAGATACTAATTCAGGTACAGTAAAAATATTTGGCAAGTTTGATTATGATCCAAATGTTGTGGTTTTCTATAGTGATTTATTTGCAACAGAAACACCCTTTTTCATCGCGAGTCCTAGTATGCGATATGAAGATAGCCAAGTTAAGGTGGAGTTTTCAGGCAATAAGTGTACAGTAACTAACACAAGGTCATCTTTTAAACGTAGTTTATACGTGGGGGTATATTAAATGAGCACAGGATTTGAGGTTGTAAATGACAACGGTAGTAAACAAGTATTGGACAAAGCACCTTTATTTGTGTTTAGAGATAAACTTGACCACAATAACCCCAACGGTTCAGGAAGGCAGTACGGTCAATTTTCAAATAAGCATGTATTTGCTACTAGACCGTATGATGGACATACGTTATTAACAAAACAAGGGGGCGCTTTTTACTGGTTAGATGACCCAGTAGATAACGAGCCTTATGCTCACGTAGGTATAGGCCAAGGCGAAGTCATAAGGTTTGACTATAACATCCCCGCCAATTCTACTGATAACTACGGTTTAGAGGTTTTCGGGGAATCAGGTTCTTTAGTTTACACAAGCAACCAAAAGGCGTTAAAGATACTGGACGTTGTTAAGTTCTCTGATATTAGGCCTGAGCTAACCACCGTAAACGGTAGGAATACCTGCTGGTCAAAAAATTACATTGGGAAGAATGTTGCAGCACTAACAATCCAATTTCCAGCGTGGAATAAAAACTCTGATTTGATGACTATAGCTTTAGCAAAAAGAGGAGATACTTACGCATTAGAAGCAGCCGTTGAAGTCAGTAATGATAGTAATGGTGATATTGTTCCAGCATGGGGTTTGTACGTTTTAATAATAGACGTCACGGGATACTAGAAAAAATTGGTTATTACTGATAAGTATAACTATAAGTAATATATAAATAGTGGATTATTAATACAGCACCTTAATCGGTGCTTTTTTATTGCCAAAATTAAGGAGATGTATGCCAAATAACACACCATTTATTGACGTTATTATATTAAAGCTGCTGGCGTTTCTGCCAAAAGTCTTTGCTGCTGTTATCGGCGCTGTTTTTGGCTTAATGCTAAGCGGCGACATCGGCAAGGACGGTAAAATACAAGTCAATATATCAGTTATCGTTAAGTTTACAATTGCTGTAACGATTAGTTTATTCGGTGGTCAAGCACACATCGAAATTTATGGGTGGCAAGATTATAGCCCAATGACGCAAGGCGCAATCATGCTCATGTGGGCAGTGTTTGGCATGTTAGCCATAGGTATTGTCTATCAAGCTGTCGCTCTCATGCAAGGTAAGCCAGCATCAGCAATCATCAAAGAGGTTAAAGACGCCGCTTTTGCCATCTTCGGCAAGTAATCAAAGGGAATAAATCATGAGAAGAAAATTTATCAAACTAGCAAAGAACCTAACTAGTATCGCAGTACAGAACAGCGAGGTTATCCAGCCATATGTCGAACCAAAGTATTATCGACGCGGCTTAGCAGCACTCAACGCACTGCATTGGGCGCTACGACTCGCAGACAAATAACAATCGACATTAATCACAGCCTCTATTCAGAGGCTTTTTTAATGTCTGAAAAAGGATAAATCTATGAGCACAGTTACTATCACAGCAGGCCACAGCAATACCGACCCCGGCGCAGTCAACGGCAACGTCACTGAAGCTGAAATCACTACTGATATGCGCAATATCGTCGCTTACTGCTTAAAAGATTTGGGCATCGATGCGATCACAGACGGTAAAGGGAGTGACAATCAATCACTACGCCAGGCTATCAAGCTGATCAAAAAAGGCAATGTCGCTATTGAGTTTCACTGTAATGCCTTTCACCTCCCAACCGCCGGCGGCGTCGAAGCACTAGCGCAACCCAAAGATAAAGCAATCTGTCAAAAACTCTGTGAAGCAGTTAGTGATGTGATGGGTATCCCAGTTCGCGGCTCTGCTGGTGGCTTTAAACCAGAAAACAGTGGCCAACACTCACGCCTTGGCTATGTGCGGAATGGTGGGATCATTTTAGAGCTATTCTTTATCTCTAATCCGACCGAGCTGGCAACTTATCAAGCCAAAAAATGGCCACTCGCACGTGAGATTGCGGATGTCATTGCTCAGCATGTTGGTGTTGGGTGCACTGGATAAAGATTGACGCAGTTTTTGGCGCAGTTTAATGTTAAACTATCACAATCAATCGAGACGTAGAATCATAAGGTTTTGATTTTACTTATTTTAATTGTGATGGGTTTGTATTGATTTACATCAAAGAGAGTTCGAGTCTCTCCAGCCCCACCATTTTTCGATAGTGACTTAAGTTTATCTAATTAAACGTTTGTCTCAAATACATATCAAATTAAACCTGCTATTAAGCAGGTTTTTTTGTGTCTGTTATTTGATAAATAAATCTTCTGAACATACTAATTCGCATGTTACCTCTCTCCTTTCTACTATTAATCTTTTATTGGATTTTATGAAACACAATCTCGAAGCGGGCACAGACTCTCTGCGGACTCAGTATTTTAGAGTGATCTTAATGGGCATCAGTGCGTTCGTGGTGAATACCACAGAATTCGTCCCTGTGGCGCTGTTGAGTGATATTGCCCAAGATTTTTCAATCACCACGGCAGAAACGGGTTGGATGTTGACGCTTTATGCCTGGATCGTCGCTGCCATGTCGTTACCGCTGATGTTATTGACCGGTAAATTGGAGCGCAAACGGTTGCTACTGGCCGTTTTCGTGGTATTTATTGCCAGCCATGTACTGTCCGTTTTTGCGTGGAGTTTTCAAGTACTGCTGATGAGCCGAGTCGGGATTGCTTTATCGCATGCGATATTTTGGTCAATTACAGCGGCGATAATACTGCGGGTGGCCCCTGAAGGTAAAAAGGCGCTAGCGCTTAGTGTACTTGCTACAGGTACCTCATTGGCGATGGTGCTGGGTGTTCCTATAGGACGATTGGTGGGTCAATGGTTTGGCTGGCGAACCACGTTTGGTGGCATTGGTGTGATTGCTTTTGTAGTTTTTGTTCTACAAGCAAAGCTATTGCCAACCCTGCCAAGTATGTTTGATGGGTCGGTCAAAAAAGTACCAGAATTACTTAAAAATCCATTATTGGTCTGCCTGTATTTGTTCTGCTTTGTGGTCTTTACGGCCCACTACGCCGCTTACTCTTATATCGAACCCTACATGCGTCAGGTCGGCTCAATCAGCGAAAACTTGGTCACCTTCGTGCTGCTACTATTCGGTGGCGCTGGGCTGATTGGCAGTGTGATATTCAGTCGTTGGGGTGATAAATCCAGTACGAAGCTAATGTTGGTATCTACAGTACTGATGTTACTGTCTATGGCCACGCTGTTGTTGGCGGTTAAATCTATATGGTCGCTGAGTGTGATTACCTTACTCTGGGGAGCCGCGCTCATGCTGCTTGTAATCTGCACCCAAGCTAAGGTCATTATAATTGATGAAAAGGCTCAAGACGTAGTGATGTCGATGTTCTCTGGTATGATTAATTTAGGCATTGGTGCCGGTGCTCTGCTCGGAGGCTATGCCGTCACCCATATCTCGCTGTCGAGCGTGGGATTCGTGGGTGCTGCCTTCGCTAGTGTGGCGCTGCTACTCATGATATTTATGATCCAACGCTTTCCTGCATTACGCTAAGCGTTGTGGTTAGATTTTTATTGTTAAAGGTCTATTTTAAATACGGATGTTAGAGGCAAGTACTTAAAGATGCCAGTCACTCAAGTGAGCTGGCATTTTGCAATAACTATACTATTTATAGCTTACAATTTGTCCAAATCTCTCAAAACCTCTTCCATATTTTTACAACGCCTTTCCACCCGTTTCGCCAGTAGCTTTTTAACAATATCTTGATAATTATGATATTCCTTCGGTAATATTGGAATTGGAATTGGTTTTTGGCAATGCTCAATCGCCCAATCTCTTAATGGCTCACTACTTTGCTTTGATATATTAAACGGTCGCATGCCTATCAGTATTTCATAAACCATTATCCCAAACGCATAGATATTGCTTTGCTGGGTTGCGCCCTGCCCTTGCCAGCGTTCAGGTGCGAGATAAGCCGGCGTACCAGCAGCATCTATTGAGTACTCTTGATCAAAGCATTTATTAACGCCTCTATCAGAGCCTTCAACAAAGCGTTCAGCTAGAGCAAAATCGGTCAGTAATAAACTAGGCGTTACGATTTCACTGTCAGCAGAATATATTTGATGCTCACTGAGCAAAATATTGCTAGGTTTTATATCGTTATGTAGCCAGCCACTATCGTGAAGATTGGTTATAAGGTGTGCGACCTGAACAATAAGTTGATATTTTTGCTGGTCTGTTAATGGCTGCCGTAAAAAATGCGCCAAGTTGCCATTTTTATAATAAGGCATAACTAGGATAGTGAGTTGCTGATTCTGCTTAAAGACTTCGATTTGCAAAGTATCATAAGCCAAGACTAGCGGCGCTATAACTAATATAGATTCGGCTTTTTTTTGAGCTTGAATTAGTTTTGATTTGTTTAAGGCAGTCGAGACAGCAATTTCATAATCAAGATTATCAAATGGATCACGGTTACTATCAGAGTTAAGTTGCCACTTAATCATAACGCTACCAAACTGTGAATGTTGTGCTCGCGTTAAGCCTTGATAGCTATTGGTTTTAGCGTTTCCTTGCTGACTAATACGCTGGTGACATACCTCAACATAACCTAACGTTGCCAGCACAGCAGTCAATGCCGTCAATAGAGGGGTGGATTGTTGTTTTAAAACCTGTTGAGCGCTAGAGGCTTGTGTTATGGACGAATTACTGGCACTATTTTTCATGGTACAGTCAAACCCTTATAAAGCCGCTACCGAACTATTAAACATAGCATTTATCTTTTTATTAATAATAGAGTAATTATGTCTTCCTCATCTGAGTCATCTAAGTCATCACTCCCTTACGCCCTACCCGATCCACTGCTAGATTTACTCAGCCAGTATTTACAGCAGCAAGTGACCCCAACTATTGAGATTGATCCTGAGCAGCTGGCCTATCGCTGGGTTGGTGGGCGTACTGGTCACTTAGAGCCATTGGTGGTCAATTTGTTTTTGAGCTTAGACGATTTACACGGTATCGATACGCAAAAATCGAAGCTGGTACAGAACACGCGGCAGTTCCTAAAAGGCTATCCAGCCAATCACGTGTTAATGACTGGTACACGCGGCGCAGGTAAATCATCTCTGATTCGCGCACTGCTCCAAGCCTATCATAGCGAAGGGCTGCGCATTATTGAGATTGCCCGTGATGACTTACTCGTGCTAGATAAGATTCGCGTGGCCATCAACGCCTTACCTGCTGACTGTAATTGTCGCTATGTGGTGTACTGTGATGACTTGTCATTTAACGGTCAAGATGAGAGCTACCGTACTTTAAAGAGCGTCCTTGATGGCTCGCTAGACTCCGAACAAGACAAGCTATTGGTTTATGCTACTAGTAACCGCCGTCATTTATTGCCACAGTTGATGAAAGATAACGTCAATATTTATGATGGGCAGACCGATGAGGTCAATCCTTATGAGACCATTGACGAGACCGTATCCCTATCTGACCGCTTTGGCATATGGTTGTCGTTTCATCCGATGAATCAGCAGACCTATTTGCAAATCGTTCAGCATTATTTAAGCTTACAACAAGCGCAAATAACAGATAGCGTTGTTGATAATAGTATTGATACTGACATTGGCACTGAGGTTGATAATAACGAAATGGCTGAAGATATCAGAGCCGATGCGCTACGATGGGCATCAGAGCGTGGTGGACGTTCGGGGCGTATAGCGTATCAATTTAGCCGATATTGGATAGGAAAAGCACAGTTAAAAGCTGCGGATAATGAGTTTTAAAATATTCAATACAAATTGCTAACGCGGGTCGTCAATTAGATTATGAGACTTAAAATGAGTGCATAGGCTAATTAATGACACGCTCCAAAGCTTTATTCAAAAATTACGACTCATTGCCGCGCTTCATCGTTATATAGCAGATTCACTTTAGAAAGAATGCAGTGCTATTAGGAGAAATTTTTCGAAGCCTCTGGAGTGGCGCAGCCACACAGCAAGCGAGTAAAATTTGTACCAGTAGCACGTTGTCATATCTGTGACTACTTTATCTTCAATTGACTATATATAGAGCCTAAATACTGTACGCGGCTATCTGACTGCTCATCTACTTCTGCTCCTCCATTAATCATATACTGGGCAAAATCCGCTGCTAGCCACAAATTACCTTTATACGCACTTTCTGCATCCAAGCGAATATGACCCATATTAGGCTTGAGGCTGCTTGGATTATCAAAGCCTTGATAGCGAGCGCTAAAGTGAGTCAGGATTAAATTATTGAGTCCGATATCTTGCGCGAATTTGCCGACTTGTTGGGCGCTACTGTGCATCGGATCGAAGTTTGGATTTTTAGTTTGAATGTTAGCCAACACTTCCGCGGTATAAGTCGCTTCATGTACTAATAAGTCGGCATCGTGTAGTGTATTCGAAAGTAAACTTGGCGTGTCATTATCTCCTGCCACGACGATTCTAGTACGTTGCTGCTCATCGTGAACATAATCTGCCGAAAGCAATAACTGCCCATTTTCTGTACAGACGTCTTTGCCTCGTTGCAGTTTACCCCAAAGTGCACTTGCTGGAATACCTGCTGCTTCAAGCTTATCCGTATCCAATATACGGTGATTGATAGTTTGAGTCACGCCAAACGCATGTGAAGCAACCCGATGTGATAACGGTGTGATATCAATGCTAACCTCATACTGATGCTGCTGCTGACTGTCTAAATGCAAATTGATTTTGCCATTTTTCTGGGACAAGACCTCCTCAATCGCCATGAAGTTAATGACGAAGGGAAGGTATAATTCGGTGGTTAAAATAAAAGCATCAAGCAGCGTAGCGATAGCTTGTGGTGCGATAAGAGTGAGCGGTGCAGTACGTCCTGACATAGCCATACTAGCAAGTAAACCAGGTAGCCCATAGCAATGATCGCCATGCACATGGGTAATGCAGATAACGGTCAGTTGATGTAGCGATAACTTGGTATGTAATAGCTGCTGCTGAGTACCTTCGCCACAGTCAATCAAAAGCCAAGGGCGTGACTTGCCAGTTTGCTGCTTACTACCTGAGGCATACGAGTTTAGGCACTCAATAGCCAGCGCGGTAACGTTGCGCTGCTTAGTGGGTACGCCCGCTGATGTGCCTAAAAAGGTTAGCCGTAGCATGGCTTATCTTTCATAAAACACACCTTGTTCATAAAACACATAATCTATGATAATTCACATAAGATGGTCTTATCACCTTCAACGATTTGGCCACCGCTAGCAAAGCATTGATTAACCATGCTCGACTCATATGACTTCCAGCCGCCATAAAAACTTGCCACACATAATAAAACGACCAGCAGTTTTTGTGACCATGCTTTGATCGACACCTGCTGCGGATCTATGGCTGGCTCTGTACGGCTTTCGACCTTAGTATGAGCCGTCTTGGTGTCCAAGTTATTGGGGTCTGTCATCACGTTACCTTATCAAGACTTTGTCTATTAATTTGCTATTAATTTGCTATTGATTCGTTATTGATTCGTTATTGAGTATAGTCAATGCTAAATAAAAACATCAAACGCAGCATCTTCTGTAGCTAAAACTGAATACGACCACCCTTTTCTTCAGCGCGTTTAAAGGCGTCACGTTCCTGACAGCGTTTGAGCCAATTTAATACATTAGCATATTTGCCGTCGCTTAATCCTGTACGTGATTTGGCTGCGACCACCGCAAAGTACATCTGAATATCTGCGGCACTAAAAGCTTCACCTGCGAACCAATGATTGTCTTGTAGCTGTTGCTCCATCATGGCCAATATGTTGGTAATACTGTCCTCAATCATACTGCTTTCGACCTGCTTTTGGATATTCTTGCTGATGGGTTTGACTAGCATTGGCGACCTTTCCACCACTTTAGTAAACACCAAACGCATAACTAATGGCGGCATTATCGACGCTTCACAAAAATGCAGCCAAAAAGTGTAGGCTTCCCACGCCGCTTCATTATCACCAGAGGGCTTAAGCAACTGTTCTTTATCATAGTGTCTGAGCAAGTACTCAATGATAAAGCCGGACTCGACTAGCACGCGATCGTCCACTTCTAATATTGGGGCGTGACCTAATGGATGGATTTTCTTTAGGCTATCTGGCGCAAGATAAGCTTTGGTGCGCTCATAACAGGTCAATTGATAGTCCACATTCAACTCTTCTAATAACCATACAATACGAAATGAACGCGAATTTTCTAAATGATGAAGATGTAACATAGACCATCCTAATAATAAATTATCGTGAGTCAAACATAGTGATATACACTTGTTATTAATAATAGCGTACTTAACTTACCTTTAACACAGCCTACGCGCTTTACCGTTACCAAAAACAATGCCTGTCTAGTCAGGTTTGAAATACAATCCCATAACAGCCTTATCTTGAATGTAGCTGTTCAATTTTATTGGTCATCTTATCGATTTTCTGTTGATAACGCTTGATTTTGCGAAACCGACGCGCGGTTAGTACGCCTTTAATACGGCGATTTTTTATACGACGACGCGGCGGGAAGCTATTAATTTGTGGCTCCCTATAACCATGTAAGCGGTTATCACGCCGGCGGCCTACGTAGCCAAGCGTACTATCCATAATCATAATAAATAGCGCGACAAAAATCATCGCATACATAAATAATGAGCCAGCCTCTTCGATACCTTGATTCAAAAACGTTAAAGAAAAAACAAGTAAAAAAATAGGTTCAAGATAGGATAAGGTGCCAAATAGTGAGACCGGCAGCTTACGACTGGCAATCATGGTCAGTGACATCGCCGCCGTGCTAATAATACCCAACAGCGGCAACAAATACCATAGCTTACTGGTCGATACCGCCAAATCAAAGCCACCACTGGTATAAAGCACCACTAAAACCAAGGGTAATAATAAAGTCAAATCCGACAGTAAACCAGTAATAGGCGGGACTGCCAACTTACGCCGCAATAGATAATAAGGAGGATAGCCCAGGCACACAAACAAGGTTGCCCACGATAGTGACCCAAATTGCCACACTTCATAAGCAATACCAACCGCCGCGCATAAAGTCGCAACCCACTGCAATTTACTGACATACTCATGATAAAAGAAGCGACCGACCAGTATCATCACTAATGGGTATAAGAAATAACCCAAGGTCACATCGAGGCCTAAGCCGTTAACCGGCCCCCACATAAACAGCCAAATTTGCCCCCCTAAAATCGGGGTGGGTAATATAAATAGCAGCCATTCTTTTCGAGTTTTTAAGGTCTTTAGATAATCAAAAACATGCTGCCACTGCTTTACTAGGCTCACCAACAACACCAGACTAAACAGCATCATCACCACGCGCCATGATGCCACTTGCGTACCCGATAGCGGGTGCAAAAATAGCCCAAACAAAAACAATAATGAGAATAAAAAATTGGCAGTCGACGCAGCAGCGGTTCCTTTCACAGTCTGGTTGGTAGTTAGCATAACAACAGCCTTGAAAAAATAGCCTTCAAAAAACAACCTTTATAAATAGGTTATATCGATAATACTTTATTAAAAAAACATAAAAGCCTCAGACGCGAACGTCAGAGGCTTCCTTTCACTTTGCCATTAGCCAATAAAACAATGCTAAGACAATCGGTATTACTTTATGGTACTCAAATTATATGTCAGTATTATGTCAAACGCCGACTGAATAAGCAATAATCTTGCTTATCCAGTCTTAGTCTAGTCTGCGAATTACAAACTCAAACGCTTATTCTGCGTCGTTGTCGATAACGTTGTCATCATCAACATTGTCATCATCAACGCCATCACTAACAGTGCTTTCAGTCGCAGCATCTACGTCCATTTGTTCCTGACCTTCTACTTCAAAGACACCATCTTCTTTTAAGGCGTCAACTAAAGCATTATCGCTTTCTACATACTCAACCCGCGCCATAGCAACCAGTTTTTCATCTTTTGACAAACGAATCAGAGTGACGCCTTGGGTGTTACGTCCCGCACTAGCCACGTGTTCAACGGGTGTACGTACCAAGGTACCTTTATCAGATATTAAAATAATATCATCTTCAGGTTCAACCTTAGTCGCCCGTACCAGTGCTCCGTTACGTTTACTGGTTTTGATAGCGATAACACCGCCACCGCCACGCCCTTGTTTATTGAATTCCTCGATAAAGGTACGCTTACCAAAGCCGTTTTCGCAGGCAATCAAGATTTCTCGAACATCTTGTTCAATGACCACTAGCGACTTGATAAACTCATCATCAGCAAGGCGCATACCGCGAACACCTTTGGCAGTACGTCCCATAGAGCGTGCGTCATTTTCATCAAAACGTATCGCTTTACCACTAGACGCAAACAGCATTACGTCTTGAGTGCCATCAGTAATACGGGCGCTAACTAACTTGTCACCCTCTTCTAAACCAACGGCAATCAAACCGTTAGAGCGAATACTGGCAAACTGCTCAAGCTCTACCCGTTTTACCGTACCGTTAGCGGTAGCAAAGAACACAAAATGACCAGTTACTTCAGCAGTGGTTTGCGGTATCGGTAAAATAGTCGTTACTGTCTCATCATTATTAAGCCCAATCAGATTAACCAATGGACGACCACGTGCGCCGCGACTGGCAATCGGCACTTCAAAACCGCGCAGACTAAATACTCGACCAGTATCAGTGAAGCACAACACGGTGGCATGGGTTGAGGTCACTGCTAGATGATCAATCACATCGTCTTCTTTCATAGCAGTGGATGACTTGCCTTTACCGCCACGTTTTTGGGCGACATAGTCGTCGATCGGTTGGGTTTTTGCATAACCAGTACGCGAGACGGTCATCACGACCGTTTGTTCAGGAATAAGATCTTCACGGCTAAAGTCAGTACGTGAATCAATAATATCGGTACGGCGTTCATCACCGAAGTTTTCACGAATCTCAATCATCTCATTAGAGATAATGGTCATTAATTTATCAAAATCACCAAGAATAGATTCTAAATTCGCGATTTCACGTAATAAGTCTTGATACTCTTCCGTCAGCTTATCTTGCTCAAGACCAGTTAAACGGTGCAGTTGCATCTCTAAGATCGCATTGACCTGATCTAATGATAAGCGATAGCTCTCTATACCTTCAGCACCATCATTAATTAAGCCAAATGGTGCTTTTGGATCTTCACCTTCAATAAAGTCAGGACGTACTGATTGACTACCTGCAGCAGTGAGCATCGCTTGTACGCTGCCTGAACCCCAAGTATTGTTTAGTAAGCTTTCACGTGCTTCACCGCGGCTTGCAGAGGCTTTAATAGCGGCAATAATCTCGTCAATATTGGCGAGAGCAACGGTCAAACCTTCGAGCAAATGACCACGTACGCGTGCTTTATTCAGCTCATAAATAGTACGGCGCGTCACTACTTCTTGACGATGACGTACAAAAGCAGCAATCAGCTGACGCAAGGTCAATAGCTTAGGCTGACCATTGTCCAGCGCCACCATATTGATACTAAAGCTAGACTCAAGAGGCGTTTGAAGAAACAGATTGTTGACAATAACCTCAGCGGTCTCACCACGACGCAAATCAATAGCGATACGCATACCGTCTTTATCAGACTCATCGCGTATTTCGGTAATGCCTTCGATTTTTTTGTCCCGTACCAATTCAGCAATACGTTCAATCAGTTTTGCTTTGTTGGTCTGATAAGGCACTTCAGTAAAGACAATACGCTCACGATCACGGTTGACACCCGTGTCACTCATGGCCTCAATAATATAACGACCACGAACATGCAGACGGCCTTTACCGGTGCGATAAGCATCTAAGATACCCGCACGGCCATAAATGATACCGCCTGTCGGGAAATCCGGACCTGAGATATAAGTCATCAGCTCTTCGGCTGAGATTTGCGGGTTTTCTGCATAAGCTAGGCAAGCATTAATCACTTCGGTCAGGTTATGCGGCGCCATGTTAGTCGCCATACCAACAGCAATACCTGTTGCGCCATTGACCAGCAAGTTAGGAACACGCGCAGGTAGGACGCTTGGCATGCGTTCAGAGCCGTCGTAGTTGTCTTCCCAGTCGACCGTGTCTTTATCCAAATCAGCGAGCATTTGATGGGTCAGCTTGGTCATACGTACTTCGGTATAACGCATCGCTGCCGGTGGATCATCATCAATTGAGCCAAAGTTACCTTGACCGTCAATCATCGGGTAGCGCAAACTAAAATCCTGCGCCATACGCACAATCGCATCATAGACAGCACTATCGCCATGCGGGTGGTATTTACCGATGACATCACCGACCACACGCGCCGACTTTTTATAAGCTTTATTATAGTCATTGGATAACACGTGCATCGCATACATCACACGGCGGTGTACTGGCTTGAACCCGTCACGCACATCAGGTAGCGCACGCGAGACAATCACGCTCATCGCATAATCCAAATAGGATTGTTTCAATTCATCGACGATGCCAATAGGACTGACCGATTCGCTCATATACATTCCTTCAATCACACCCATTCTCTAAATTTGTATCACTTATAGTTTCTAGTTTATTTACATCTATAGTCTGCTATACATAAAATTAGCCGCATAAGTATGCTGCTATTGTTAAGGTATAAAGCTTGAATATCAGTCATAAAATAAGTACTACAAACCGCGCGAAAATATAGAAAGATGGCGATAGTTTTAATGGTAAATAAAAGAAGCTATTTTAGCACAAATTTGCCTGTTTGGGGGCATTTGCGTGCTGTTAACCCGTAACGAATCAGGTCGTTTGTGGTGATTATTTTAGATTATTTATTAGGGTCTGAAAATGACCAACTTATGAAGCTACTGTTCAAATAATATCAACGACATATTTTTTGGATTGACTGTTTTGCCATTTTTACAGACAAACTTACCGTCTTTTGAACAATGGTCTACCCCGCCAATTTTGCCTGAACAAGGCGTATTACGGGCTTGTGCTTGGGTGATAGATGCATTGATAAAAGTGAGTACCAATAAAGCAGTAGTGATTGATTGCGTACTTTTCCCTTAATTTAAACCTTCTATGATTTTAAGCTGCTATAACTTAAGATTGCTTTGATCTAGGTAAAAGGTTTAACCCATAAAAAACTGCACCCTTACGGATACAGTTTTTATTCGTTATAAATTTAACTCTAGATTATTAATAACTAGCTACCTTAAAATCTAATTACTTCAAGATATTTTAGATACATTAATAAAGTTCTGATCAAAAAACTCACGAGTAGCTTGCGTACAAGCAGTACTGACTAGACCACCATGGTAGCTGCCCAATACTGCAGCGCCAGCAGCAGCTTCAAATTGTGCTTGAGTATTTGCACCTGCGGCTTGAGCCTCTGCAATGGCTTTATTCTGAACTGCTGTCAATGTAACAGCAAACCTGTTTTGAACATTATCAACTGTTGGCGTTGACATCCATGGGTTGCTCATAGCACTACCAATCGCAGTCACTGCACCTCGATTATCCCTCACATCAACATCTAATACAGTAATGTTAAGGTTAGCTTCGGGAGCTGCACTTGCTTGCTGCAATATGGCTGTCATCGAACCAGTATTCAGATCGTAATATACCGTTGGATCTTGATTACCACCACATAAGAGCGTTGGCATTTTGGGTACATAACCACGCAGATCATTGTCTTTTAAGGCTTTACGTAGGTTGTTTTGTGGACTAGTAGCAGGAAACGCACCCGTTTTAGCTATTAAATCATCAGGGTGTTTTATGGCATCTGCTAAGTAAGCTGCTCGAAAATCAGTTTTTATCAGATATTTTTCAGCTGCAAATCCTAAGAATGCGAAAGGCAATTCACTATTTGGTAGTTGATCAATTACAGGGTTACTTGTAGGTTTTGCTTGAAACAGCGCATTATCAGGTAGTTTATTCGCATCCACTAGCTCACCAAAACTTTGCAAACTTGGTAGTTTAGTATTTGCATACTCTGTCGTAAATATTTCTGAGCTACTTCCGTATACGTTTTTATACTTTTTGTCCAAACCAATCGCTAGTAACGGTGCAAATCTGGTCGCCCCAATATTGACGTTACCTTCAAATATGTAATCACCAAACGCCGCTAACGCATAAGGTCCTGACGATGGTGCAATCGCAGTGACATGCTTACCTTGTTGCTGGAGCAAGCGCGCAGTCGCCATAACCACATGCCCACCTTGTGAGTAACCGCTGATGAACAATTCGCCTGAGTCCTCAATATTAATATAACTTGTATCATTGACAAGCTTTTGCTCTTCGATGATGGCACGCGCGCTATTTAAAGCGTCGACCATATCAGTGGATTGCTGATCAGCCACGAGGTAAGGATGATAGTCAAGATCAGATTCATCATAGCCGGCGTAGTTGGGTGCGACAACGATATAGCCTTGTGCGGCAAAGTTCGCTGCTATTAATGTGGCCTCATTAGCTGCTGGATTTTGAGGCTTGCCTACTTGACTAAAGTCATAGTTCTTATCAGTAGTGGTACCATGAGCGTAGAGCAATATAGGTCGATCGCCTTTGCAGTCAGCACTATTACCACTGGGTAGCATTACTGCAGCAGTGGCATTAGTACGCTCGCCAGCAGCCCCTACAGTCGGATAGTTAACTTTTTCTATCTTGATATCACATTTAGCTTCAGGTGCAGCTACTCCAGCACTAATTATGTTATTTATATCATTGGCAGTAAATGAATTTATAGGCTCAACGGTCGTAGCATAGGTAACGTTTGTAGTGTTGTCATTATCATCGTCACCACAACCAGCAAGTAGTAACGCACTCGCTACCGCAAATGATAATAGACAACGCGTCATTGTTGGCGTATTTATTTTGCTAGTATAGGATGGTGGATGGGTATTGAAATCGGGTCTGACAGTCGTTTTAATTATTTTCATTTTCGCTATCCTTAGCAGTAATTAAAAGAGAGTTTCTACGTCCTTGGTAGTCGACAAAAGCAAACTTTGTGTCTTGCATCTTACTGTTTATACCTTAAAATGTTATGAAAAGCTACTAAGAAGTGTGCTAGCAGAAGTCATCGCAAAATATATGCACAGCACGACCATCGAGTACCTATGTCTTAACCACACTTTTAATAACTCATAATCATGATTAATTTATTGATTCTATGAGCCACTTACCTCACGAAATTTTCTGTTATTGTAGACAAAATATTCCTACCCGCTACACTAGTGACAGTTTCGTTTTAACAATAGTGATCTAGCACCTCAAAACATCGCCACTTATATATAGGCCTTACTTATTATGGATATCATTTTTGCTATCGTTTGGATTTTGGCGATGGTGTTATACAGTTTTTCTAGCGATTATGCCGTCAGTTTTCCTAATCATAATAATAGCGCCTTACCGTTTGTGCGTTGGGGTTCGCTACTGGTGGCTATGGGATTATCAGCTTATCTCGCCTCTGCCTATCAAGCCAACTTGCAAGGGTCTGGTATTTGGGTGTTCGTTGCGGTGGTATTTGTGATAATCACTTTATCTAAGCTTATATTTAAATGGGTCATCAACCGACGGCGTAAGCGTTAGTTTAGGCCGTGTTGCTTAAATAATCTCACTTAACATAGCAATTATAATAAAGACAGCGTAAATACCTATGCAAACTGATAATAAAGACAATCACAACCAAGTCACTGCTGCTTTGACCGACCACAACAGTCAAGCGCCAGACTTGGTAGAGCCAGTAGGCGAACGTACTGATCGTAGTTTTGATACCATTGCTGATCATTTTGAAAAAAAGGTTTATGGGGGTTTAAAAGGCGAGATACGATTGGCCGTGTTGCGACGTGATATCTTTGAATATACGCAGCAGATGTCTAAATATTTTGGGCGTCCGCTACGTATTTTAGATGTTGGGGCTGGGCTTGCGCAAATAGCCATTGATCTTGCTGCGCAAGGTCATCAGGTTGTGGTCAATGATATTTCAGAAAATATGCTTGCTAAGGCCAAAGCTAATTTTGAAAAACAAAAGGCGGCTGCAAATATTGATACTTTTAATACGAGAGCTTTCGGGGAGATGACATGGCACGTCTGTCCATATCAACAGCTTGAAGAGAAATTAAATCCTGAAAACAGTAGTGTTGATAAAACTAATTCTGATAAATCTACCAAGTTTGATTTAATCTTGTGTCATGCGCTACTTGAGTGGCTGGCAGAACCGGCAGCAATCATGGACTTTTTTGATCGGCAACTTACCGATAATGGCGCGCTGTCGTTATGCTTTTATAATCCGGTAAGCTATGAGTATCGTAACCTGATTATGGGTAATTTTAACCTACTCGATAATACAGAGTATCAATCGGACAATAAAATCAGCTTGACTCCGAATCATCCCGTTGCCAAGCAGCAAGTAGAGTCATGGCTACAGCACCACCATTATAATATTGTGCTCACAAGTGGTCTGCGCGTGTTTCATGATTATACGCCGTTAAAACGCGGCGGCAATACTGATCCCGAAGCAGTGATACGGATGGAGCTGCGCTACTCACAGCAAGAGCCCTATAAATGGTTAGGACGTTATTTGCACATTTTGGCCACTCGTTAGGCATAATTGATTTTTCCTAAACTTTGATGACTGTTAAATACCAATCAGCACTTATATAAGCTTAACCATACCTTATGACATATCATATTCTGACCAAGTGGTGGCGTTAATATTCTTTTCATCGAAGACTACCACATGCTTGAGCATCGGTAAAATACCAATACGTGTGCCAATATCATGGTTATGATGGCTGGAAACCAAAGCCAATACCGTTTGTCCGTCATCTAATTGCAAGCGATATAGGTAGTTTGCCCCGCGGAATACGCGTCCAACCACTAGTGCTGTTTGTTTACTATCATCATCATGAATGACATCGTCAGGGCGTACCAACACCTTAATTAACGTACCATTAGGGTAGTCATACTCGCAGTACTGTGGCCGCCCCGCTTCATCATATACTTCCATCCGCCGGTAAATATCGCCAAGCGCGGTTTCAACATGACCTTCCTTAATGATGCCATCTATCATCGCGCCTTCGCCTACGAACTCAGCAACAAACGGACTGACTGGCTCATGATATAGCTCAGTTGGAGTCGCCCACTGTACCAGCTTACCTTGGTGCATGACCCCCACTTTATCCGCCAATGCAAAGGCCTCGTTTTGGTCATGAGTGACTAAAATTGCAGTAGTGTTAGTACGTTTAAGAATATCGCGAACGCTCATCGCTAGCGACTCACGCAGTAATACATCTAGATTAGAAAATGGCTCATCAAGTAACAGTAATTTAGGTTTCGGTGCTAATGCTCGTGCTAAAGCCACCCTCTGCTGCTGACCACCTGAGAGCTCAGTTGGGCGCTTATCCGCATGCTCAGACAGCTCAACGAGAGCAAGCATCTCAGCAACCCGTGCTTTCTTGTCAGCGGCTGACCATTTATTAAGACCAAAGGCAATATTTTTGGCAACGCTTAGATGCCCAAACAGCGCATAATCTTGGAACACCATGCCCATTCCGCGCTTGGCGGGTGCCACCGCAAATGAAGTACGCGCCGTCTGCTCAGTTAAACACTGATTATTTAAGCTAGTCGTTCCAAGGCGCGTTGGCTCTAGACCTGCAATTGCGCGCAATGCTGTGGTCTTTCCACAGCCGCTGAAGCCCAAAAAGCAACCAATTTCACCTTGTTGTAAGGTCAGCGACAGCCCATTTACCACCGTGATATCGTCATAACCAACGACTAAATTCTGCACGCTAAAATAGGGCTTATCAGGGATGCCTGCTTTATCAAGACTCGTTTCATTAGGATAACTATCGCCGTTATTTTGACTAGAACTCTGATTATTATCTGCATGCTTGTTTTTAGATTCAAGCTTTCTAGCTTGTAGCTTTGTAGGCGCTGAAATTTTTTCGGAATTAGCAGATCGCGCCTTAGTTTTGGCTAACCTTGGGTCTGATTGGTCTGTCGAGTCATTAATCAAGTTAGTATACATAGACGGCACCATTAGGCGATAAATAAAAAGCGATGAATGAGTGAAGCGGTAAAAATAAAGCAGTGCAATAAAGGGTTGTATTTATAACCTAAAATAATAACTTATTCAGTCTTTTATTATTTTGTGACAGGGAAATCTAACCCGTTTTGTCACTTTGACGCAGCAATATCCAAACGGGAAGAAGCCCAACCAACACTATCAATAAGCTAGGCAATGCGGCGCGTCCCCACATCCCTTCACTGGTCATCTCAAATACCCGCACTGCTAGCGTATCCCAACCCTGCCGCCGCGTCATTAAAGTAATGGGCATCTCTTTCATAACCTCAACAAAACCCATTAGTAAGGCAGTTAGTACCCCTGGGCTGAGCACAGGCAGTACCACTTGCCGCCAGCGTTGTATCGGACTGTCACTGAGCAATTCAGCGGCGGCTTCTTGATTAACTGTTAACCGCTGCAATTGACGGTCTACTGGTTGAAAACTGACGGTCATAAAGCGCGTCGATAATGCCAGCAGCATCACGACAACACTACCTGATAGCACTTGATGGGAGGTAACACCAAAAGCAATCAGTTGATTATCAACCCAAGCAATAGGTATAAATACCCCAACCGCCAACACCGTACCCGGTACCACATACCCTAAATTGGCTAAAGTTGTCAGCAATTTAGTGGTTTTATCCGGATATTGACGCTTAACCCACGCAATGATGATAGCTAAGAATGCAATGAAAAGCGTGGTCATACTAGCAATTATTAGGCTATTAGTAACAAAATCAAGATAGCGCTGATCAAAATCTTGGCGAAAATTCATCGCTGTCCAATAGACCAGCTGTAAGAAGGGTACTAAAAAGGCAATTAAAAACACTACCGTACACAACAAGGTCATCGCAATTTTGGCCGGAGGGCTGGCATCAAAACGGCGGTTACTGCCTTGGGTTACGGTATTGCCGCGTCTTGCTTGCCAATATTGCTCGAAAAGCACAACGATAAATATGACCCCAATTAACAGAGCGGCTAATTGAGCAGCGGTCGTTAAACTGAAAAATCCAAACCAGGCCTTATAAATAGCAGTCGTAAAGGTATCCACATTAAATACGGACACCGCACCAAAATCAGCAAGGGTCTCCATGCTGGCCAGTAACAAACCACCAACCACCCAAGGGAGTGCTTGCGGTAATGCCAAACGAAAAAACACACTACTGCGACTCAGACCCAGCATTTGACCCGCTTCAATCGCACGTCGCCCTTGTGACAAAAAGGCTTGGCGTGCCAGCAAGTAAACGTAAGGGTAAAATGCCAGCGACAAGACTAAACCTGCGCCCCAGATATTGCGTACTGAAGGTATGGCAGTACTAATACCGAAATCGCGCAGACCAGTCTGTAACGGCCCACTAAAATCAACAATTCCTATTGTGACGAATGCCAGAACATAAGCCGGTATCGCCAGTGGCAACATGAGCGCCCAAGAAAAAAATCGCTGCCCAGGAAAACGATACATGCTCGTCACCCATGCCAGCGCCGTACCGATACTACCTGAAATCGTTATAACCATTAATAATAAAATGGCGGTATTCTTCAGGACTTGCGGCAGCACATACTCACGCATGTGCGTCCAGATATCGGCTACTGGCTGTGTCCACGATAGCAGTACCACTAAAATCGGTATCAACATAAACAACGAAATCAGCCCTAAGACTGATTTCGAGATAATACGTTTGCGGACTGCGTGGTCTTGGCTGACAGCCTGACTGCTATTGTCACTACCCTTGTTAGTATTGTCATTTACAGTGTTGTCTTTACTAGCAGACGCTCCTGGCATTGTCATCATAAAATTATTACCATATCAGACGTATAAAGACCATGACCCATAACAACTTATAAACTTACTGACCAGCCATTATTTATATCCGGCTTTATCCATCATTTGAATCGCTTGGGTCTGTAATGAGCCGAATTTTTGTACATTAATGTCGTCTTTTTTGAACTCGCCCCATGATCTGAGCATATCCGACTCATCGACACCTGCTTTTACCGGATATTCTTTATCAGAACTGGCATAAATACCTTGTGCTTTATCAGCAGATAACCATTCCATTAGCTTAAGCGCGCCATCGGGATTGTCTGAGCCTGTTACCACACCGGCACCAGAGATGTTCACATGCGTACCAGTAGACTCTTGGTTTGCCCAGAATATTTTTACTGGGAAATTCGGCTGTTCATCCAGCAGACGACCATAATAATAACTATTGGCAATACCCACTTCACACTGGCCTGCGGCAATAGCCTCTAACAGACTGGTATCGTCACTAAACACATCAGTGGCTAAGTTATCGACCCAGCCGCGAATGACTTGTTCGGTTTTTTCCTCGCCTAAATGCTCCATCATGCTGGCCACGAGTGATTGATTATAAACCTTTTTCGAGGTACGTAGACATAGCTTACCTTTCCATTTTGGATCTGCTAAATCTGCGTAAGTGGATAGCTCGGCGGCATCAACTTTGCTCGGATCATAAAAGATAGTACGCGCACGTAGAGACAGCCCTGTCCATTGACCTTTTGGATCACGGTATTTAGCAGGAACGTTGCTCTCTAACACGCTAGAGGCGATTGGTTGCAATAAGCCCTGCTGCGACGCTTGCCACAAGTTACCCGCATCTACAGTTAATAACATATCCGCTGGCGTATTTTTACCTTCAGCTTGTAGACGCGCCATGAGTGGACCGGTTTTATCAGTGACCAGCTCAACCTTCACGCCCGTTTCTTCAGTATATTTATCTAATAATGGCTTGATTAACTGCTCATTGCGTGAAGAATAAATGGTAACCACTTGATCATTGTTAGTCGCCGCAACGCCATCGGTGGTGGCGTCTTGTCCAGCGACAGGCGCGGTAGTTTCTACTGGCATATCGGCATCCGCACTTTGCTCAGGCGTTTCCGCTTTGTTACAACCTACCAAACCCAACATCAAGCTAAATACAGCAACAGATAAGGTGACTTTGACAGGGCGGGTAAAAGATAGAGGGGCTGTAATCGCATTCAACGACATGGTTTTCTCCATAAATAGTGCGATAAATCGGTAAAGTAAAATTATAGAATCAACAGCTAAAGGATAAAAAGAACCGAAAAGAGGCTGATAAATAAATAGTAAAAACTGAAAGCGACATACTAATACAAATGAGATTAGTTATCAATACATTTATATTACCCTGTACTTTGCATGCTTATGCTGTCTCAACAACACTCATTAAAAGGATACTTAATAGTAGTATTTCGCCATAGATTTTACAGTAACCACTGTCCAAGAAGCGCATTTACGGCAGCCTCTGTCCGTAGTACTCGCCGGCCCATATTGACCGCTTGGCACCCTTGCGCCGCAAGCAACTCAATCTCGTAGTCAATCCAACCACCTTCTGCGCCAATACAGACCACACTGGGCAAGGCTGATTTCATATGTAATTGCTTATGTTCTTGATTAGAAATACTTGCAGCGCTGTTCAAGGTATAAACTGTAGGCTGAGCATGTTGCTGTAGATACTGCCCTAACGACAGCTCACTATAAGGGTGCGCCACGATGGCACAATTGGTCATTAAACTTGCCAGCTCATCTTCGACAAACGGTTTAAAACGTTTTTGTAGGGTAATACGTGGAACCAGGGTATCGACGCCTTGTTGCAACCCTTCTAGTACAAACTCATCAAGACGCGCTAATAAGGGACTTTGCCAATAGCTTTTTTGGGTACGATAGCTATTGATCAGGACGATATCGCGCACACCTATCGCAGTCATATCCATAACTAAACGCCGCAAAACTTTTGGACGCGGCAATGCCAAAACTACGGTGACATCTAACTTAGGAGGCGGTTCAATAGTCAACCGTACATCGCAAAGCTGAATCTTAGCAGGCGTCATCTCATCAATGACAGCGGTACCAAGATTGCCACCAAGTTGGCCAATCTTTAACGTCTCACCAACTTGCGCGCCCAACACCTTACTAATATGCTCAATTTGCCTAGGCGCATCAATTAGAGCATGAGTTGGCGAAAAGTTAGCCGCTGGTAATAAAATACAGTTCATACAGCATGTCGCTTAATAATGAGTGGGGAGCCTTGGGTAGAAGCAGATGGTTGGTAGCTAATGATATGAACTACCCGCCGCTTTAGAAGCGGGGGTTTCTTAGGTAACGCCCATACTTAGTACGATGTTTTGCACCAGCGGTTAGGCGAATTTACTAAGCTAACTCCCTTGCACCAAGGGTTCTTTTAGTTTTAGACAGCGCAACCCTTCATTGAGGATATTGATACTAGCGTTGATATCTCTATCATTATTTTGCAGACAGAACGGGCAGTCCCATGATCGCACTGACAACGGCAACTCCTCTTTAGTCAGCACATGACCACAGCCTGAGCAAGTTTTAGAAGATGGATACCACCGGTCTATTTTGACAAGCGCTTTACCGTACCATTCTGCTTTATAGGCAAGCATAGTGGTAAATGTTGACCATGAGCTGTCTGATATAGCTTTTGCAAGCTTCCTGTTCTTAACCATGCCTTTGACGTTCAAATCCTCAATCGCAATAACATCGTGGTTTTTGATGATATTGAATGAGAGTTTATGTAGAAAGTCTTTACGGGTATGGGTTATTTTCTCGTAAACCTTAGCAACTTTTAGGCGCTGCTTTTGATAGTTTTTACTGTCAGATAGTTTGCGCTGTTGATTGCTAGCAACCAATCTGCGTTTAGCTAGTATCTTTTGTTCGCGCCCCAATTTATCTTGTAAGCTAGCTAAAAACTTAGGGTTAGCAACTTTTGACCCGTCTGATAGGACGATAAAGTGGGTTAATCCTAAATCAATGCCGATATTAGAGTGGGTTTTTGGTAAAAGAGAAACAACGGTTTCAACCAATAAGCTGACGTAGTATTTACCTGATGGGGTTTTGCTGATGGTGGCACTCTTAATCAATCCATTGATAGAACGGTGTATCTTCGCCTTGATGTGACCAATTCTAGGCAACTTAACGGTGGTGTTTGTGACCGCCACTGTCCCTTTTTGGTTGTTGGTGGTGTAACTGTCTTTTTGTCCTTTTTTCTTGAATTTAGGGAAGCCTGCGCCTTGTTTGAAGAACTTGCTATAAGCACTGCGTAGGTTTTGCTGCACATTATCTAAAGCTAAGCTATCCACCTCTTTTAACCACTCAAACTCAGTCTTGTACTGAGCTGGCGTGTTTTTGAGTTCGGTTTTATTTTCTTTGTAATACTCAATCTTATCATTAAGCATCTTGTTCCAAATAAAGCGCGTACAACCAAATGACTTAGTAAAGAATAGCTGCTGATCCTCTATCGGGTACAGTCTGACTTTATAGGCGTTAAGGACTTGCTTGGTCATGAGATACTTGCTTTATTAAGTGTTATGTTTATTATACCAAAAACATCAAATAGTAACCTAAAAATACGCATTCATCCCACTACTTTAGAAGTAGGGGACTTCTGCGCTGAGGTGTTAAAAACAGTTATTAAAAGTTATCCATAAATCTTAGTATTCACTGCTCGGAAATTGCTTAACAACCTCTTCAATCATTGTAAGTTGACGAGTAAGTACCGATTGCTGCTGTAGGGTTAACTGCTTACCTGCCTGTCCTGCCTGCGTCGCTAGTTGCGGATGACTGAGCCACAACTGCAGTTGTTCATAAATAAGGGCGCTATCATCAGCATCCGCAGCTTGCACAATAAGTTCAGATCTATTCTGCTCGACTGGCTGGTCATCAAGAGTAAGAGCTCGATAAAAATGATTGCTCGGCTGATATAGCGCGCCAACGCCAGCAAGTTTATCAACCACACTTTGACAAGACTGGGTATAGCCTCCCATCAATACAGGCGTTGCCACACTCGCCGGCTCAACAGGGTTATGTCCACCAATATCAACCAATGAGCCACCGACCAGCGCCACGTCAGCCAATGCATACCAGTGCATAAGCTCACCCATACTATCTGCCAGATAAACTTGCGTCTGCGCGCTGATGGCTTCCTGATTACTACGTCGCGCCATTTGTAACCCTGACTTTTGAACAAGCTCTGCCACTTCATTGAAGCGCTCAGGATGTCTGGGCACGATAATTAGTAAGGCTTCAGCCAGTGCGGGGATTGATAATAGCTGCTGTTGTAATGACAGCGCGGTATCTTCTTCACCGCTATGTGTGCTTGCTGCTACCCAAATAGGTCGGTCGAACTGTTTTGACTGCTCTAATTCAACTTTAGGGTCATTTCCCATGTCACTTTCAGTACCACTTTCAATATCGCTCTCAATACCACCTTTTTGCTTCTCTATTTGCTTCTGTATAACGTCATTATCGTCTTTTATATCAGTGACTTTAACGTCAATTTTAGGGCTATTAATCACCCATTTAAGCGAGCCTGCCACGCGAATCTGTGCACTATGAGCGCCCAACTGCCGAAAGCGCTTAGCAGATTCATCATCTTGGGCGATGATTAAGGTCAGGTTTTGCATCATGCTGCGACTCACCGCGCTAATTTTTTGGTAACGGGTAAAAGACGCAGCTGATAAGCGACCATTAACTAAAATACTTGGAATATGATGTTGAGAGAGCTTAACCAGAATATTTGCCCATAGCTCAGTTTCTACAAACAGCGCAGCGACTGGTTGCACATGCGCCAAAAAGGTCTCAATCACCGCCGGACTGTCTACTGGTACATAGCTGTGACTCAATCGACCTTGAGCAATCTCATCTGCGAAACGGCCGGCACCACGAGCAAACCCAGTCTGCGTGGTATTGGTCAGCCATATCTGATAGCCCTGCGCTAATAAAGAGTCTAATAATGGTGCAATCGTATTGGTCTCACCTAAGGAAACCGCATGACACCAAATAGTTTTATTATTAACATCAAAGCTATTAATATTAGAATTATTAACATCGGCTTTGTTAGCATCAGTGCTGACATCGGCCACGGGACGCGGTGGGTAATGTTTACCAAAACGCTGTGCAACCTCTTGCTGATAATTATCACGCTTATACGAACGCCGCCATACTTGCAGGCGGTATAGTGGTTTTAATAAGGTAATAATAAATCGATAATACCAAGGTGGCATGCTAGGCATGCGTGTGGTCAAGGGTACTGAGATAGCGTCTAGCTGATTGACAGGCGCGAGCGAATCGGGATTGGTAGACGGCTGTGGAGGTAAATGAAAAGATGGCATGCAAAAGCCCGGGTTAATAATGGATGAAATAATAAAAAGATGGCGTCAAAAAATGCGTTAATTCTACCTGAAATTAGCGCTTAACAATAACCTTTTAAACTAAGGTTTTTAAACCTAGCTATATGAACTACCCACTACCTTAGAGGTAGGGGATTTCTGCGCGAGGTTTGTTAAAAACAGATCTTTAAATCCAGTACTGTAAATAAAGTCCTGTTATACAAAAATGATTAACAATAACGCGGCTACTATCACAGCGCCAATCAATAATTGATAGCGCTTAAGGCTATGTTGCTCCTGCTGGCGTGTCGTTATCAACGTTTGCGCTTGCTGCCACTGCCCAACGAGATTGGCTGCTTCTACGTGACCATTTTCAGCCGCTTGCTCAAGCCAGTGTTTACCGCTATTAATATCTTGCGGCACACCTACCCCTTGATAATACATTCTACTAAGCAAGCGCTGGGCGCGGCTGTCTTTTTTATGAGCAGCTTGCTTGATCCATTCAACCCCTACCTCTTTGCCAGTATCTTTGCCAGTATCTTTACCTTTTTCACTATCTGTTGTCAGCCTTTCATCTAGCAGTTCATACATAGCAAGGCGTAGCATGGCAGCGGTATTACTAAGGTCAGCAGAATTTTTTAACTTCATAAGAGCTTGTTGCTTTGCAGCTTGATGGGACTCGGAGAAAATGACTTGTGCACGTGGCTTATTTTGCTTAGCGATATATTGTTCAAACTGGTCGAGGATTTTTCGCGCTTGTTGATAGTCATCGTTGCCGACAGTTTGTGTCACCTCAATCTCATCTAGCTCTGTGAGCAGTTGAATAAAAATTTCAGGCGTTGGCGGTGCTACGAGAGGAGCTACTTTTTTTGGTAGTGAAGATAAATCTTCAGTTGGGATTGATTTTGCATGATTCTCGTCGCCAGATGAGCCCGCATCAGTCACAGCGACTAGTGTGGGAATTATAGAGGCTTTATTAGCAGAGATTTTATTAGCAGACACTCTATCGGCTCGACTATCTACTGGTTTAAACTTATCGCCAGCAGGATTATTTAGCGTCTTGTCTGTTATAGCACTGGTTACTTTGGGAGCGGTTTTGGAATCTACTTCAGGTAAAACGTCACCTTCTGTGGTCTTAGCAAGCATGACAGCTTGAGTTGAGTTTAAACTTACATCTGAGCCTAGGTTCAAACTGGTACTTAAAATTGGCACAACAGTAGCAGTCTGACCAGCAGTCACAGGGGCAGCAGTCACGTTGGGTAGCCGTGTGATGACTGCTTGATATAAGCCGCTGGCTATTTGTCCCCCATGTACCGCCTCAAAATGCCGATCTATATGCCCAAACAGACGTAGCCCTATTGGCTCTAAAGCAAAAAATACGGGAGCAATTACTTTATAATTACTATCATCTCTATTATTGTCTTCGCTCCCTTTAATATTAGTATCATGGGTAACAGCCGCAATAAAAACAGAGGTGTCATTGTACAGCACCGCCATATGCTGATAAAAGTCATCAGTTGTCATTGCTAATTTAGGATAGCGAGCACGCAGCTCAAATTGACCATACCAATGAGGCGTATTTTGCCACTGCCGCGCCAATATTCGTCCTGCGTAAAACGCCAAAAACACCAGCAAATTACGATAGCGCTCATCAGCCAGTATCGTGGTTTCATCCCATGTGCTAGCTTTAACCCTATCACGGCGTATTTGCGATAATAACGTATCTATCCGCTGTAAGCTTACCAACGACTCATCTAACTGGCAGTTGCGCAACTGTGCTTCATAAGCCATGCTGCCAGCGATAGGACGCTTGTCTAAAAAGTCTTGCCAATAATCTTCTGCAATATAGTCGAGGGGCGTTAAGGAAGAAGCAGATATAGCAGGCATGAGGCAAGCGTATCCTTTGATGAAATAAGTTGACAGTGGCAGTAATGAGTCGACGGCGACTATAATAAAATAGTAAGAGCTTACCTTAACCTAAAATTTGAATGGCTACAATGAACCGCTACAGCAAGGGACTAAACAGGCGTACGACATTATCGAATAAGCGTTTATAATCACGGCGCTGCTCCCATTCTTCTAAGCCCATAAAACGACAGCTTTGTAAGTATGACTCCTGACAGTCAGCAACCTGCGCGACCATTTCTGGGGTATAAATCGCCAAACTAACCTCCATATTTAAATAAAAGCTGCGCATATCAATATTGACCGTACCAAATAAACAATAGTCATCATCGATAACCACTGTTTTGGCATGTAGCAGGCCGCCTTTAAATAAAGCAATGGTCACCCCCGCCTCTAACAGCTCTTGATAATAAGCTTGCGAAGCATGCTGTACCAAAAACGAATCGACCTTTTCAGGGACAATCAGCGTCACATCAACACCGCGCTTAGCCGCTGTGACTAACGCTCCTGATAAAGCTTCATCAGGAACAAAATATGGCGTGGTAATTTGAATACGTTTATTAGCGCGGTGGATAATGGTCACTAAAGTATTATAAATCACATGTGCGGTCAATTGTGGTGCTGAGGGAATCAGCTGTGCCACCACACCTTTTACCACTGGCATCTGCGGAATGACGATTGACGTTGACCCAGTGTTAAGTTGTTCAAAATGATCTACGCCATCATCTAGCACCTTTATGCGACTATTCATATCATTAATAGTCGGATCTAACACGTATAATTTACGCGTATAGTTATTAACTCGTTGATGCAACGCATCCAAATTGTCATTATTCTCAGCGCCAATATCAGTGACCACCACCTTGGCCATCGCGGTTGCAATACTGATTGGCTGCTGACTGACACTTCGTATCGCCACATCAATCCACTGTCCGACATCTTTATCTTGCTTAAAAAACTTAGGATCGACCAAGTTAAAACTGCCTATATAACCAATATATTCGTCAATAACCACAATCTTGCGATGGTTGCGCAGATCAGAACGCTTAAATAAGGTCTTAAATAAACCTACTGGCAGCGATTGATGCACAAAGACGCCAGCACGTTCTAAATCCCTATGCTCGTCGCTATTAAAGAAACTAAAACTACCCACACTATCTATGAGAAGGTGACACTCTACCCCGCGCTGAGCGGCCGCCATCAACGCTTGTATGACATCTAACACTTGCCCCTTCGGATAGATAATATAAAACTCTATCAAAATAGTACGTTGAGCGGCGTTAATATCATCAATCAAAAGCTCAAAAATAGCATTAGAGTGAGTTAATAGCTGCATGTCATGGTCTGAAAATACCCCAAACCCTGTCCAGCGGGTGCCCATTTGGCTAACACCGCGATAGTGTTCAGGGAGTAGCTCTTGGCCTTTATCAAAAACCAAACGCTCACGCTCCGCCATTTCATTCATAATGATGCCTGCCTGTTCCATCCGCTGACGATAACGGCGACCAATCATGGGCTCACCCACCAAAATATAAGCAAACAGCCCTACTAGAGGTAGCGTATACAACACGGCTATCCACGCAATGGCTACCCCAATGTTGCGCTGCACCGAAACAATACGTAGGGTCAGCACCACCATCAAGATAATGTTCAATATGAGACCGTACCCTGCAAAGTCGCCCCACGACCACGCTGCAAGTTGCGACTCAGTAGTTAAAGCTTTTATGTTCACCTCCATTAACCAATACGACTCATATACTTAAAACTAACTAAACATAAGCGCTCTTACTAAAACGTTACTAGTATAGTAAATTTTGGCAGTCACACAATAGGCAACTGTGTAGCCTGCCTTTACCCCCAATCATTCACCTTTGCCACATAATAGCGACCATTTTATAAAATATGTGAAATAATATTTGACAGGCCAATGTAAATGTATATAATACACACCCACAGCAAGGGGCTTTAATTAGTTCTGAGTTGTTGGAAGTTTTTCTGATTCTAGAGTGTGACACCTTTAGATAATCAAACTTCTAAGAAATCCTATTTAAAGGATTTCTCTTGCGAAACTAAAAAAGCGCTGCTTTTTTTATACGTTTCTCAAGGGTGATTAGCTCAGTTGGTAGAGCGTCTGCCTTACACGCAGAATGTCGGCGGTTCGAATCCGTCATCACCCACCACTCATTTAGCGAAGTGGGTCCTATTTATAAGGGCAAGACGCTAAAAACGACCTAAGCAGCGGTAGTTCAGTTGGTTAGAATACCGGCCTGTCACGCCGGGGGTCGCGGGTTCGAGTCCCGTCCGCTGCGCCATATTTAAAACGAATTTAAACCTTTGGGTTTAAGCAAGTTTCGCCTCAAACATAACTTTGTTTGGGGTTTTTTTGTGTCTGTTATTTCAAATATTTAGAATTGGAGCATTCCCTGATCTGATAAACAGATTTGATAAACATATCTAATGCTAAAAATCTCTCATTAAATATTCAGCTTTCATAGTTTTTGACTCAAGCTCTAAACCACTTATCAAGCCCAACCAGCTTAACATTTTCTTAACACCGCACCTGCTACCTTAAAGAATGACACCCTTTCTCATTCTATTAAGAAGTCCGTGTATGTCAAAATTATTAGTGCTTGATACAAATATTGTAAAGTCTGATAGTGTAAATAGCGTTAGAAGCAAATTCTATAATCGTGAGGTCAATCTTACTTACCTGATTATAGTAGTTACGTTATATCTGGTCGCTACGGCAAATATTGGCTTTTTTAAGCAAGTGCTGACTATTTACCCAGTAGCTGACAATATTGGCTTTCTAATTTCCCTTACCGGCTTACTGTTTGGACTGATGTGGTTAGTATTTCAGCTGCTATGCTATCGACCAACGGCAAAGATAGTATTGATTACAATGGTAATTATTGCAGCAATCTGTGGCTATTTTACTGATGCGTATGGGACGATATTTGATAGTAATATGCTCACCAATAGCTTACAGACTGACCAAGCTGAAGCGATGGGATTGATGGCACCAAGCTTGATTATTCGAGTACTATTGTTAGGCGTACTACCAGCCTTTATTATCAGAAAAATTCGTTTAAAGCGTCCTTCTTGGCGTCGAGCAATATTGCAAAAGACAGCCACTTTGATACTGTCTATTGCACTAATAGCAGTCTGCCTATTACCATTCGGTAATCAGTACGCCAGCTTTTTTCGCCAGCATAAATTAGTGCGTAGTTATACCAATCCCATTACTCCCATTTATTCAGTGATCAAACTCGGTACCGATTATGTCGATGAGCTAAGCCGACCTAATACCATGATACTTCATGCCACAGATGCAAAACGTATAGCACCCGTCAGTAGTACAGCGAAACCTAAGCTAATGGTCTTTGTGGTAGGAGAAACAGTTCGAGCGGATCACATTGGCTTAAACGGTTATAAGCGCGATACTATGCCACTGCTCGCCAGCCAGCCAGATATCTATAGCTTTAAAAACGCGACTTCTTGCGGGACATCTACAGCATATTCGGTGCCTTGCATGTTCAGTTATGCCAATAGAAAAGACTACGATATCGATACTGCTGAGTATAATGAAAACGTGCTTGATACGTTAAATAAGCAAGGCGTTAATGTCATTTGGCGAGACAATAACTCTAGTTCTAAAGGCGTGGCAGACCGAGTGACTTTTGAGGACTATAAAACTCCCGGGGTAAACCCTAACTGCGATAGTGAATGTAGAGATATTGGTATGCTTGATGGTTTTGATACCTTAGTCAAATCAGACGCTTCCCCCTCTACTAGCAAAAAAGACACGCTGATTGTGCTGCATCAGATGGGTAATCATGGCCCTGCTTACTACAAACGCTATCCCAAAGAATTTGAGGAGTACAAACCGGTATGCATGACCAACGAGCTTTCTAAATGTGATGCTCAATCCGTCATAAATGGCTATGACAATGCGATTCGTTATACCGATTACTTTTTGAATGCCGTTATTGATACGCTAAAACCCTATCAGCAAGATTATGATGTGGTGATGGTATATATTAGTGATCATGGAGAAAGTTTGGGTGAGAACAATATTTACTTGCACGGCCTTCCCTACAGTATTGCGCCAAATGCCCAAAAGCAGGTACCAGTAATTATCTGGTCTCCCAAAGACAATAGTATTAATTCTAACAGTCTATCTGATATGACCAATCAGCCGGTATCTCATGATTTTATTACGCCAACTTTACTGAAATTTTTTGGTATTACTACTCAAGAAGTTGCAGCAGCACCCACTTTTTTTGAATCTGCGAATTAAGTATTCTTTTATTACAGCTAAGCTTTTTTGAGATGGTGACAATTATGTACAAAATACTCGTTATTGAAGACAATCCCGATATTGTGGCAAATATTTATGCTTTTTTTGAGCCAAAAGGTTTTGAGCTAGACAATGCTTATAATGGACTTAGCGGCTTGGCACTGGCGTCAAGCAATCGTTATGACGTTATATTGTTGGACGTAATGCTCCCAGGTATAAATGGCACCAAATTATGCAAAAAGCTTAGAGAAGATCTGCATAATAAGACCCCAGTATTAATGCTGACTGCACGTGATACTATTATGGATAAGGTGGCAGGGTTCGATAGTGGTGCCGATGATTATCTGGTTAAACCGTTCTCATTGGTCGAATTAGAAGCCCGCATCAAAGCCTTGATACGACGTGATCAAGATGAACATTTTCAGCACAACCTTACCGTAGGGGCATTGTTTTTAAATCCTAATGAGCATAATGTGAAGCGAGAAGATCGACTGATAAAACTGACACCGATAGGGTTTAAGGTCTTGCATACATTAATGAGTGCCTCGCCTCGGGTAGTCAGTAAAACCGAGCTTGAGGAAAAGATATGGGGGCAAGATATTCCAAGTAGTGATGCTTTGCGTACACATATGCATAGTGTCCGTACACAGGTCGACAAGCCATTTTCCAAAGCCCTTATAGTTACGGTACCAGGTGTCGGCTATCAGATCATAGATCTCTGATCATTAATGGTAATTGTTGATGTTTTATGACCTAATTCTAATGCGCGCTTCTATAAACAACCAATCACATCTACAACCGTTACGACTCAGTTATTTGTCGTTTCTTACTATCTGAGAAGTAAACGCTATGTTCAATCTAACCTCCATTGTCAATAAATTTCGGCTATCCTACCTCGTGTTTGCAGTTTTGCTGTGTGCGACTTTCGTCAGTATTTTCTTATATGCTGAGGTTAGAATGGAACAAGAATTGGTAAAAGGTCGTCTCTTACAACAGTTGGAGCTTAGTCAAGAAAAAGAGGGTGAGCAGTCAGTTTATATTGCCAGTCCTGGCATCAAGATTTACCATTACGACAAGGCACCTTTGAGCCTGCAAACTCTGGCGACTGAAACGGTGCAAGAAATTTCGGTGACTATAAACACTGAAGAAGGTAAAACTAAGACTAAACTTCATTTTTTCAATTATAAAAAAAATAAACAAGATTATATTTTGACTTACTTAGAAGACACCGAAATGGTCATGGAGAACTATCCGGTTTTAGCAATTTTTGAGCATTTAGAAGACATATTTGCTGATGCGCTGAAAATCGCTGTCATTTTGAGTTTGCTTATCGCAGCGATATTCTCTCATTTATCCTCCAAACAAATCACTAAGCCGTTATTATCCCTAAAGCAAGCCGTAGAGACTGATCATCAAAATTTAACCCAATTGACTCACCTGCCCTCAGAGGTTGGGGTATTGGCACGGGCCATTGATGATAAAAATCATAAGCTAGCACAGTATCTGAAGCGAGAGCAGCTGTTTACAGGGGATGTCAGTCACGAGCTACGTACGCCATTGACTATTATCTTAGGAGCATCAGAAGTGCTTGCAGCGCAATTAGGAGATAATAGTCGCTTGAGCGAATTCACCGATCGTATCAGCAATACCGCTAAAGAAACCTCTGAAATTATCAGTGCTTTATTGCTGCTATCTCGTAATCCTGAACAACTGGACACACCGCAAACCTCTATTAATACTATTGCCATGAATGAGGTTACACGCCTAAAATATTTACTTAAGTACAAACCCGTAACTTGCACAGTAGTTGCTGAGCAGAACTATGTAGCAGCCGTACGACCTGAACTGCTAAAAATGGCCTTAGGTAATTTAATAAAAAATGCTTTTCAATATACCGATGATGGCGAAGTAATCGTCACTATCGATGCTGAAAAGATTACGGTGACCGATACTGGCCTTGGTATTCCTAAGATTATGATGCCTTTGCTATACGAAAGATTTGAGCGTTTAGATCATAAAAGTACAGGCGATCAAAGTGATAACGAGTCCAAAAATCAGTCCGCGTCGCATGAGTACTCCAGTAGTGACGTAGAAGGTACAGGTTTAGGGCTTAGTATCGTGCAGCGTATTATGACTCATATGGACTGGCAGTTAACGCATCAAGCGAATGAGACCGGCGGCAGTACGTTTAGTATTTATTATAAGTAATGATTCTCATAAACAGCGGCTATAAATGGACTGTCTTTGAGAAATTGGTTGGACGGCGAATGGTACTGAATTTCTTTTATCTTATAAGCTCAACGATAACTCTATTACAAGACCCCTAAAACAATAACCCTCGCACTTAACGGATTGTTATATGCGAGAATCAATACGGTCTTAACGTTTTCTTAATCTTCACTGTAGTACACTTAAAGGGTTCTGAGTTTTTGTTTGATTGTCTTTGACACGGCTCAAAATCTACAGCATACCTTGATGTTAATGACTATTGAGAATTCAATATGAGCAAAGTTAATCCCATTAATCTTGATGACGAACAGGCCAATCATTACTCTTTAAGCCAAACAACCTATAATCAGTTGCTTGCACCTGATAGCTATGCAAGTCATGTTAAAGGTAAGAAAGGTCTTTCTCGTATTGTTAAAGCCACGGGTTATTCTTTAGATGGTTTTAAAGCCGCTTACGAAAACGAGGCTGCCTTTAGACAGGTTCTATGGCTCAATCTTGTGTTGTTCATTGCCATTATATTCATTCCTTTTGACATCAGTATAAAAATGATGCTGATAACCGCCTCTTTTTTATCCCTTATCGTTGAGCTATTTAATACTGGTATTGAAGCCAGTGTTGACCATACCTCAACGAACCAACATCCACTCGCTAAAATAGCCAAAGATGTGGGTTCTGCTGCGCAGTTTTTGTCGTTATCACTCTTGTTCATCTTATGGTTACTGGCATTATCAAGTCTTTTGTATTGAGAAATACGTAGGTATATCGCAAGTTAATGTATTCTATAAGGTGTATCAATGACTTTAGAAAACAACTCAACTGATTGGGTCTGGCTCAAACTACTGTGCTTAACCATCATTGCAGCATTAACCTTCGAACACAGCCAATTTGATGTTCGTATTAGTGAGCTTTTCTATTCAAATGGACATTGGCTGTTAGAAAAAGGCGCGCAGCCTTATGCGTTTATCTTTTATGATTTTCCCAAATTATTATTAATTTTATTGGGCGTCTACTTAATAACGATATTAACTTGGCGGTATTGGCAAAGTCGATATTCTAATACCAAGCTTGCTAAGCCATTCTTGTTTAAGCCAATCGCAGCCTTGTCCAGCCGAGAGCTAGGTTATCTGTTAATAACCCTAATCATGGTACCTACTGCTATTGCACTGCTCAAAGGAGTAACTCACGTTAGTTGCCCGAATCACTTGACTCTTTTCAATGGCGATTTGCCCTATCTTAACCTCTGGCAAAACATAGTAGCCATGACACCAGCAAAGTGCTTTCCAGCCGCTCATGCCAGCGCAGGGTTTTCTTTATATGGGTTAGCGTTTTTACCAACCCTACGACAGTATCGCTACAAAATATTTGCAATAGTCACTGTCTTAGGATGGACGATGGGTCTGTATAAGATGCTCTTTGGCGACCATTTTTTTAGTCATACTTTGGTATCTATGTTGCTGTCATTAACGATAGCTTGCGCGCTCGCAACTGTTTTTTTCAAAAGGGCTGCTATAAACATAAGAACAGTGATATAGGTTGTTTATAATTTGATGGTTTGCCTGACGCTAGCAATAGCGGTTGTGCTATTATTTAACTCAACTAAGTCCTAGATACATTCTGTCAATATAGGAAGGAGTAAGGTTATGACTCAAAATAATAATAAGAGTTATCAAGATACCCCTGAATCTAATGCTACCAATAAAGCCCTAGATACTGATGACAGTTGGATTAAGAAGATATGGGCATGGGCAGACGATTTTGAATTACTAGACTCTGAAGTTCCTCGTAATAAAGAGGCGCTACTAGCCATAACCAAGCTAGAAATTTTAGAGCCTGATCTGGATGAACAACACTCTAGAGATGTCTATAGAATGGACTATATACCTGATGAACTCACCTTTCTCACCAATCTCATAGAAATAAATATTAGTGGTATCCATTCGAGTCATTTACCGCAAAATATAGGCCAACTCAGTAATCTGACCAAACTTTCTATTAGTCATTCTAGCCTTATAGCCTTGCCCGATAGTATCGGACAACTCAGTAACCTTACTGAACTCTTTATTGATGAAAGTCAACTTAAAGAACTGCCTGACAGTATCGGTCAACTTGCTAATCTTAATAAGCTTTTTATTAGTCGCTGTCAGCTTAGATGCTTGCCTCACAATATTGGGCAACTTAGCAACCTTACGATACTTGACCTCGTGCATTGTGAGCTTAGGGAGCTGCCTAACAGTATTGGTCAACTCCACAAACTTAATAAGCTATTTATTAGCTATTGTGGGCTTACACATCTGCCGGATAGTATAGGTCAACTTACTAATCTTACTCAGCTCGATCTTATTCACTGTGGATTTAAACATTTGCCAGCTAGTATTGGTCAGCTTACTAACTTGAATAAGCTTTATATTAATCATTGTGAGCTTAAAGAATTACCGAATAGCATTGGACAACTCAGCAACCTGACTGAGCTTTTTATTAGCCATTGTGAGCTTAAAGAGCTACCTGACAGTATCGGAGAACTTACTAATCTTACTAGGCTTGATCTTATCCACTGTGACCTCAGAGAGCTACCGGACAGTATTGGGAAACTGACCAACCTTATTGAGCTTAACCTTATTAATTGTGAACTTAGAGATTTGCCTGAGAGTATTAGTCAGCTCACTAACCTAACTAAGATTAATCTCACTGATTGTAGGCTTAGAGACTTACCTGCCAGTCTCACACAGCTCACTAATTTAGAATGGATTAATCTTAATGGAAATCCATTTGTTAATCTGTCTTCAAAGGTGATAGAGCATTTGCGTACTATAGCCATAGTATATGGTTGGGAGCAATAGTCGTACAGCTGATGGTACAGTGCCATATGTGTTGTTCAGTTCCAAAAAAATGCTGACCAACTCTGTCCGCGCTTTTTTCTTATAAACTCTCTCGAATCCATATTTACGTAGTCATTCAGACCTAAGTGTTGCAATTGCTACGCTATACCGGTGGCTACTGGTCTCCAATTATGCTTAATATGCCTCACTCCCCATTTTCCAAAGCTGCACTCATATACGAAAAATTTAGTGTCGGCACCTATCTCTAACTCCGAATATTGCTACCCAACCACGCTACCAACTCTCGGGCAGCAGCCTCACTCAAACACTGTGGACAATCAAGATAAGTCATCACGCAGTCATTTAAATCAGTCAACATATGCAGTAACAATCCTAAACCAATTAATTTATAGGGCTTTGGTAAAAGCAACATGCCCGCATATACTGCCATCGCATGATAAGTATGCAGCGGATGAAAGTTGATACTACAGCGATTGGGCGAAAAAATAGGCGTTGCCAGCAGATGATCTAAATCTACTAGCATGGTTGCTAGTAAGATCAAATATACTCGCTTATAGTCACTACGAAAAAACGTGTAGGCGATAATCAACGGCATACCAAAATGTAGAAAATAATGGGTAACAGTTTGAATCATCGCTTTTTCCGATTTAAGAGGGTGTCTTAGAAAGTGTGCTAAGAGTAGCATACAAGCAAAGGCATACAATTTAATTATGCCACTACAATTACACCTAAAACACAGACGCGAATTCGCCCCTTAGTGTACAGAGATTAGTCATCTGACTATAAACACGCACAGTAGGTAGCAGTCTGATCTGCCGTTGGGAGACGCCAGCAAACGTTGCCTCGGTATATATACTAACGGAACAGTACCGACACAATGATGACACCTTCTATTCTTGGCCTTAGTCTCATCCACCTATAATCAGTGAGTATTATGCAAAGCGTAGCGAGTGGTATCTTTTCTATCTATTAAGTATCGTACTTTGCACATTTGCACAACTGATAGCTTTTTCTAAAATATCGATTAGCAAGTTCTTGAGTGTCGCTATCTATACGCAGCACTATTTACACCTTGTGCTTATCATCAGCCTGAGTGCCAGCCTGTGTACTTGAATCAGTATCTGGTACTGGCAGATTGCCTTCATGATTAAGTGCGCGGTTTTTGCGAGTATGCTCGGTCTCTTCATCTTTTACCGCTTCTTTAAAACCTTTTACCGCACCACCTAAATCTTTGCCTGCATTCTTTAGCTTAGCAGTGCCAAATACGACCACCACCACGACCAATAAAATCAGCCAATGTGTAATAGAAAAACTACCCATAACGGTATCCTTATATATTGAGATCTTGATAAGAGCATTGTTTGTAACTATGCTTTAGAAAATGCTTTAAAAAACTTTTACAGTACTGACATTCTAAAGTGAATATATTGCCTAACGACCAAGCTTGTAACGGGCTAGCATCCACCTTTCTTATTGTCCTAGTGTCATCATTTTTCAGTAATCGCTCTGTTGCAGGCACAAAGGTTTATGCGGTATAGTCTTCATTCAGAATATTTTCGGAAACGCGCCAAGCGAGCTTGCGGTTACGGTAGGCACCTCTGCTAACACAGCTGGTAACTGACTCAAAACACAATTGTCGTCGAGTACGACACAACTTTAATTTTGAGTCACATTTGATGCATCTAAGCGAGAACTGGTCAACCCTAACCGCTTAGTTTAAGGCCTTAATAATAGGCCGAGTTTTCGGCAGCTGCGTAAGAGTACGCGGTTATTTACCCAACACAAGGACGACATATGAAAACGCTTAGAACCCCTGATTCGTGTTTTGCGAACCTGCCCGATTATGACTTTGCTCCAAACTATCTAATGGTCGACGATAGCGAAGGAGGCGAACTGCGAGTGCATTACCTCGACGAAGGCCCAAAAGATGCCGATCCAATATTACTGTTGCATGGTGAGCCTTCATGGTGTTATCTGTATCGAAAAATAATCCCAGTATTGACTGCAGCAGGACATCGCGTTATTGCCCCAGACCTGCCGGGTTTTGGACGCTCAGACAAACCTGCATCCCGTACTGACTACACCTACCAGCGTCATGTCGACTGGATGCAATCGGTACTCGACCAGTTAGATTTGAAAAACATCACCCTATTTTGTCAAGACTGGGGTGGCCTCATTGGCCTGCGCTTGGTTGCAGCACATCCAAATCGGTTTGCTCGAGTAGCCGCTGGCAATACCATGCTCCCTACTGGTGATCACGACCCAGGAGAAGGTTTTCGCAAGTGGCAGAAATTCTCACAGGAAACACCGCAATTTAATGTCGGAGGCACCATCAAGAGCGGTACCACCACAGAGCTGCCACAGGCAGTAATCGATGCTTACAATGCACCATTTCCTGATGAGTCATATAAGGAAGGTGCCAGACAGTTCCCGCTGCTCGTACCTACAACACCAGATGACCCTGCCTCGGAAAATAACCGTGCTGCTTGGATTGAACTGAGCAAATGGACAAAGCCCTTCATTACCCTGTTCAGCGATTCCGATCCGGTCACTGCTGGCGGTGATCGGATAATGCAAAAACTCATTCCCGGGACCAAAGGCCAAGACCACAAAACTATTGTCAACGGCGGGCATTTTCTTCAGGAAGACCAAGGCGAAAAAGTAGCTGAGCTTCTGGTCAAGTTCATTAACGATAACCCTAGATAACTTGCCTGAATAACTTGCAACCCTTTAACAAACACGGCATATCAGAGCTTTAGGCGACGTAGTCTCAGCGCATTACCAATAACCGATACCGAAGAAAAGCTCATCGCAGCTGCCGCTATCATTGGACTGAGTAAAAGCCCAAAAACTGGATACAGGACACCAGCAGCCAGCGGTATGCCGAGTGCGTTATATATAAACGCAAAAAACAGATTCTGCTTGATGTTACGCATCGTGGAACGGCTCAGTTTATGTGCTCTGACAATGCCCATCAAATCACCCTTCAATAGCGTGATGCCAGCACTCTCCATGGCCACATCTGTGCCAGTTCCCATGGCGATGCCGACATTGGCCTGTGCAAGAGCGGGCGCATCGTTGATACCGTCACCCGCCATGGCTACGATCTGACCGCTACTTTGCAATTCTTTAATAATACGGTTCTTATCTTCTGGAGAGACATCTGCATGCACTTCGTCAATATTCAGCTTACTAGCAACTGCTCTGGCCGTTATTTCGTTGTCACCTGTCAGCATAACTACCCGCAGACCAGCTTTGTGCAGTAGTGATATGGCTTCACTTGTACTCGGCTTGATTGGATCAGCAACTGAGATTAGACCAGCGGCTCGCCCATCTACTGCGACGAACATTACGGTTTCACCGTCCTTCCTGCGTTTGTCGGCGCGTTCTGAAAGCGAGCTATCAAAACTGTCAAGTCGCTGCATGAATTTTGAGTTGCCGACGGCGACCTGCTTGCCATTAACCAGTGCCTGAGCGCCTTCACCAGTGGTTGAACTGAAATCGCTGGCTTTAGCAATATCGAGAGATTTTTCCTTCGCAGCCTTGACAATAGCTTCTGCCAAAGGATGCTCGCTGGCACTCTCTACCGCTGCGACAAGCACAAGGAGTTCATCCTCATCTATACTGCCAAGCGCTTCGATAGCAGTGAGTTCCGGTTTGCCTGCTGTCAGCGTTCCTGTCTTATCTACAACGATGGTATCAACTTTTTCCATGCTCTCTAACGCTTCAGCATTCTTGATGAGTACCCCATGCTGTGCACCCTTTCCGGTACCAACCATAATCGACATTGGCGTGGCCAATCCTAACGCACACGGGCAAGCTATGATTAATACAGCGATAGCATTGACCAGTGCATAGGCCATCGCAGGCACAGGCCCGAGCATAGCCCAGACAATAAAAGTCACAACAGAACAGAGCATAACGATTGGAACGAACCAACCTGCCACCTTATCTGCCAGTCGCTGTATCGGCGCTCGACTGCGCTGAGCTTCGGCAACCATCTTGACAATTTTGGACAATACCGTATCTTCACCGACATCAACCGCTTCAATCAATAGTGTCCCAGTACCGTTCACCGTGCCGCCAGTGACCGTATCTCCTGCTTTTTTTGAAACAGGTAGTGGTTCACCAGTTACCATTGACTCATCGACGTTGCTATTACCATCGAGCACAGTGCCGTCTACGGGAAGCTTCTCTCCTGGCTTAACCCGCAATCTATCGCCACTTACGACTTCATCAAGTGACACTTCTGTCTCGACATCGTTCTCATCCACACGCCTTGCCGTTGGTGGTGCCAGCTCAAGCAGGGCACGAATCGCGCCAGAGGTCTGACTTCTGGCCTTGAGCTCCAGAACCTGACCCAATAGTACTAATGTCGTGATAACCGCTGCTGCTTCATAGTAAACACCGACCCGACCGGAGGCGTCCCTGAAACTGTCTGGAAAAATACCCGGAACAAAGGTGGCTACCAGACTGAAACCAAAAGCCGTACCTACGCCTACCGCAATCAAAGTAAACATGTTCAAGTTTCGACTTTTTATTGATTGCCATCCTCGAACGAAGAAAGGCGCTGCACCCCAAAGCACAACTGGGGTTGCAAGCGCTAGCTGTATCCACTGAGCAATCTGCCCAGAGAGATTATATTGACCAATATTATCTAGGTTTATCCCTACCATATCGCTCATTGCATACAGAAATAGCGGTATAGTCAGCACCGTACAAATCCAAAACCGGCGCGTCATGTCATCGAGTTCTGAAGTATCCTCCTCACCAAGAGTAGCCGTCTCAGGCTCAAGCGCCATTCCGCATATCGGACAGCCACTATTCTCCACGTCCCTAACCTCAGGATGCATGGGACAGATGTAAACAGTGCCGCTATAGCCAGCGGGTACTTTGTCATATTTGCCGCCTTTGACAGATTTTACATCTGTATTCGAAGCGCTGTTATTATGACTATGGCAGCTTGCGTGGTCATCTTTCATTTCTGCCGTCTCGGCAACAGTGTCTTCAGGTTTGAGTGACATTTTGCATATTGGACAGCCACTATCCTCGACGCCCCTAACTTCAGGATGCATTGGACAGATGTAAACAGTACCGCTGTAGCCAACTGGCACTTTATCGTACTTGCCGCCTTTGATGGGTTTTGCATCTGTATTCGCCATACCGCTATCACTTGCGTGGTTACTGTCCATCTCACCTTCTTTATGCATATCATGTTTCATAAAACTGCTCCTGCAATAAACAGAAATTTAGACTCTGCAAAACTGGTACTCGAACACCGTTTCCCTACTGCCAAATTCGATGATTTAATATGAGCTCTAACCTGGTTTACGTAGGTATTTGAGAAGTGCCCTAACTGTCCAGACGAGCAAAACAAAAAATAATAGCGCGAACAGTAGGCACAGGAGTATCCAACCCCAACCCATACCTTGCATCATTGTTCCACTCATCATACCATTGTGTGTTCCATGCATCATGTTGCCATCCAACTCAGCTGCTGAGTGAACCGAAGAAGTTAAATCCAGCATTGCAATGTATTTCATGCGTTATGCTCCCGAGTAAAAAAATATAAACCATCAAGATTCATGGCCAGTGTCCTAACCTGACCATATGGTGCTTGTAAACATATCTTCTTCCATCGTAGCATATCCCTACAGTTTGTAATGTTATTATCAGATCAGCTAGCGTTAGTTTCCCTAAGACCAGTCACATCAGCCTTGCGGGCTCTGCGTCATCTGGCGACAATAATGGGCTAGGTTGTCTGGCAAGTCATTTGGACAAACACCACATTGTTGGTTACCGGGGACGGCGTAGTCGATGAACTTTGGATACGGTAGGTTCAGATTGTCCATGATGACCTTGAACTCTTCGAGTGTCGTGTCCCCGCCAAGCCGTGGGTTACGCTTTTTTTCTTGATTGATCGAAGACACAAAGCGCCCTTGATAGTCGTGCGCAGGGTAGACTAGCGTGTCGTCTGGTAAAGAAAACAGCTTCTGCCGCACAGATTCGTACAGCGTATCGGCATCACCATTCTGGAAGTCGGTCCGACCACATCCGTCAATGAGGAGAGCATCACCAGTGAACACGCGCTCATTGAAGAGATAAGAGAAGTGCCCAGCAGTATGCCCCGGCGTATGTAGCGGGTGTAAGGTAATGCCAGCAACTTTCAAAGGTATGCCTTCTTCGAGTCCAACATCCGCACATGGCAGTCGGTCGTAGGCAGGCGCAGCGATCTTGCTGCCAACGGCACGCTTCAACTCTAGCGCCGCAGTAATATGATCCGCATGAATATGCGTATCAACGGTATAAACTAAATTCAACCCTAACTTATGCACTTCGGCCAAGTCGCGGTCCATTGTCGCGATGACAGGATCAATGAGGATAGCCTGCCCTGTGTCCTCGTCCCCTAGCAAATAAGTATAAGTGCTCGAGAGAGGTTCGTATAATTGTCGAAATATCATGGTAACTCCTTATGTAAGGTTATATAGTTCAGTGGACGGCGTGTCAGACATTATATATATACAATAAATATATTATCTTATAGTATATTATAATTGTAAAGTGTTACACCACACGGATGTATCATGACGTTACCGAAGTATATTTTCTAGTAAGGTAGCAGACTACAACTGACAGAATATACAAGCTTGTAAAGGTCTCATTCACCCCTAGGCCTATGCTCTGCGTCATTATTCCGTGACTTATACTACTCATCACAGTATTTTTCTTTGAGTCATAGCATAGGTGCTAATAATACGCATACGTATGCTTTTGAATACCTCAGCAGCATTCAGAAGTGTTGTTAAATAGGGGTAAGAGATTTGATTGAGGAGTAAGCACTAAAAAAACAACGATTACGGTGGCCAAAAAAGCCAGTGAGAAGAGTGAACCTGTCATTTGAGCCATTTGCTGAGTCAGCGCAACAATACTAGTGCCATTATGGCACCAGCACCGAACATAACCGCTTAACCTAACCCATTATTTTAGCTCATCAATCAGCTGCTTCATCTCATCAATTTCGCGTCTTTGTGCTTTGATAATATCATCAGCAAGCTTTTGTACACGTGGGTCTTCGGTATCAGCGCGCTCACTGGTCAAGATAGCAATCGAATGATGCGGTATCATCGCTTGCATCCAATCGACTTGATCGACGGTCGCTTGCGATCTAACGCCCCACAAACCAATGGCAAACATCACCATACTCAAACCATAAACCAGTAGATTTATCTTAGTCTTTTTATACATATTGCTCATAAATGCCAGCATAATCACTGCCATACCTGCGCCCATATAAAGCGCCATATAAGCTCTGGTTTCACTAAAATAAATATGATCCCATTGATAAGTATTGAAATACATCATGACGTACATCACGAGTGTAGACGTCAAAATCATCAGGGTAAATTTTACATAAGGATTCATGTGTTTTTTATTGGAGTCATTCATAACGTGACCTCTATCTAAACGTGACCTCTATAAGTTTGATACGATTAAAACCAAAATTTGACACCCGCAGTCAGACTACTACCATCAGCTGATTCGTTGTCTTGACGGCGCAAATCACGGGCATCACCCAGGGCAGACTCATAGCTTATACCGACATAAGGTGCCAGTTGACGACTCAAAGTCTCGTAAGTGAGTCTCACTTCGGCTTCCATCTCATTAAAACCTTTCGCAATATGATTATCGCTATCGTCTTTACTAAACGCAGTCAAACCTACCTCTGGTATGACTACCCAATGCTGACTCAAGCGCCACTCATATTCTGCGCCAAGATCAAGCTGTACTTGACCATCAGTATAGACGTAGGCTCTAGCATCTGTTTCAATAAAGTATGGAGCCGTACCGACAATACCTGCCATGAGCGCAGGCTTATCATTTTCAGTATTATAAGCAACACCAGCCTCAACATTCCAGTAAATGCCGAGTGGCTTCCAATAAGCCAATGAGCTCAAACTACCAATTTCTTTATCGTCCTTGGTTTGAGCACTTCCCTCTGTACGCAATCTGAAACGATTGCTATCATCACCGTACCAGCCTTCAACTTCAAAGTTGATCTGATCATCGTCGAACTGATAGCCTAAATCGTCTACAGAAACGCTCCATAGTGGCATGCTACCCATCATTACTGGCTTACCATAACGTCCGTAAGGAACACCGTTGGAGTAGTCAGAACTTCGAGCGTCAGCAGGAGCTTTGCCACCTTGCATACCCGACATGTCCATATCCATACTGCTGTGGTCCATACCTTCCATATCCATACCGCTGTGGTCCATGCCCGCCATGCCACCAGACATATTCATTTTGCTATGATCCATGCCCGCCATGTCACCAGACATATCCATACCGCTGTGATCCATATCCGACATGTCCATTCCAGACATATCCATACCGCTGTGATCCATATCCGACATGTCCATTCCTGACATATCCATACCGCTGTGATCCATATCCGACATGTCCATTCCTGACATATCCATACCGCTGTGATCCATGCCTGGCATTGTCATTTTGTTCACAGTAGTGTGGCCGTCCGCCGCATTCGCCAATGGCGTAGCTAACAACATTGATACGGACAATATAGACATTGGCAACACAGCAGTATTAAAACTTACTTTACGTATTTTCATCTCATCTCTCACCTATCAAGGAGTTATTTAAACGACGGCTACTTCTCTAAACATACCCGCTTCCATGTGATAGAGCAGATGACAATGCCACGCCCACCGACCAGCTTCTCCTGTAGTGTCGAAGCTGATTTTCTGTGCAGGTTGTACCACAATCGTATGTTTGCGGACTTGAAAGTCGCCATTAGGCGCACGCAAATCACTCCACATACCATGTAAATGCATAGGATGGTTCATCATCGTGTCATTGACCAAGGTAATACGTACGCGCTCGCCTGGCTTGATATTTACGGGCGTTGCGTCCTTAAACATAACGCCATCCATGGCCCAAATGTAGCGCTCCATAGCACCCGTTAGATGTAATTCAATCTCTCTGGTAGGTTTGCGCTGCTCTGCTAGCACTTGCTCATCAACAGAGCGTAATTGACTATAAGTCAGTACTTTTCTGTCAATCTTACGCAGGTTGATGCCGGGGTCATCAATGTTTATGCGCGCACTGTCAACACGCATATCCGTCTTAAAGTCATATTCTGTTTTGGCATGTTTGGCATCATAGCCATTTGCACCCATGGCACCCATCATATCGGCCATCGTTAACCACTCGATCTTGTCCATAGCAGGTATAACAGCACGAGCGCCTTTTTTAGTAGCAAGCGTAGTGGCAACAAAACCTGACCGATCTATGTTCTGCGCAAATATAGTATGAGCGTCCCCAGTCGGAGTAACGATGACATCATAAGTCTCAGCTACGCCAATACGGAAGTCATCTACGTCAACAGGTGCGACATCGTTACCATCAGTTGAGACGACTTTCATCTTCAGACCTGGTATCCGCACATCAAAGATAGTTTGTGCTGACCCATTAATAAAACGTAGCTTAACCGGCTGTCCAGCTTTTACGAGCTGTACCCAATTGGCTGCTGTAGTTTTGCCATTCATAAGATAAGTAAAGGTATTTTCACCCGATAAGTCAGTAAAGTCAGTCGGCATCATGCGCATCTGATTCCACATTTTACGCTTGTCATATGCCGCCTCTAAATCGGTTGCTGCGATATCAGACAGTAGCTTTTTGAAGTCTGGTAAATGATAGTTGTCAAAATCAGAGCGCTGCTTTAACAGTTTTAGTAAATTATGCGGATCACGATGCGTCCAATCACTTAGCAATATAACGTGGTCTTGCTCTACTGGATAACGCTCACGACCTTTAGGCTCGACGACGATGGCACCACGCATACCCGTCTGCTCTTGAAAACCCGTATGAGAGTGATACCAATAAGTGCCTGATTGAGGTAAATTAAATTTATAAGTAAAAGTGCTGTTGGCAGGAATACCTGCGAAACTAATACCCGGTACACCATCCATTTCATACGGCACTAAAAGACCATGCCAATGAATAGAAGTCGACTCGTTCAGCTGGTTATGGACGCGAATAACTACGGTATCGCCCTCTTGCATCTTGAGTGTAGGCCCTGGTAGCGAATCATTAATTAGCGTTGCCATGCTTGATTTGCCATTGACCGTTATCATCTTTTCACTAACATAGAGATCGAACTCATTACCTGTCAGTATAGGTACAATGTGATCGGATTTATCACTGTTAACGACAACATTGTTCTGACTGCTACCTAGTGCACTACTGGCAATGGTAGGTAGCATTGAGGCGCCAAGGACCATAGATGACCCTGTCAGAAAACGTCGACGGTTCAGTATGTTTTCAATATTCATAATGATGTCCTAATTTAATTTGCAAGATGGTGTTTAAGCTTATATTTCTAATAATTTCGACATTTAATAGATACTTGAATTCAGTTTGGGAATCTTCTTAAGTAACTTCAAATCTAAGACAACAGACAGAGTTACATTTGCTGTTGCGGAGACTCAATATCAGCATACACTTCTGTAGTGCCGTCATTATTAAGTTGCATTACTTTATAAGGCATAAACTTGTCTTGATACTCCATACCTGGACTACCGACAGGCATACTAGGGACAGCAAGCCCAATGGCTTGTACAGGTGGGTTTGCTAAAAACTGTGCCATGTGTTTTGCAGGAACATGACCTTCAAAAACATAACCATCGGTCGTGACCGTGGTATGACAAGAGCGCATTTGCTGTGGTACGCCATAACGATCTTTAAATAAGGACAAGTCTTCAGGATGCTGCGTGGTTGCGCTTAGACCATTATCTTCTGCATGACCCACCCACTCTTTACAGCAGCCACAGTTAGCATCTTTATAGACCGTTGCGGAGACGTTTTTGAGCAACGTTGACTGGGTGGTTGCGGGAATCATAACCGGTGCAACTTCAGCTTCTTGTGATGCTATCTGGACTGTTTGAGCAGCAGACGGCTCAGCCGGTACTGACTGTGAATCAGCGGCGCTGGTATTAGATTGGCTACAAGCCGCTAGTGTTAACGACAGTGAAGATGTCACCACCAATAAAAGGACACGACCAGATAACCGGTTATGTCCGTTAGAAAATATGTCTTTATAGCGTCTCATAGAACTACTCCTAAACCTCTATTGTTGTCATGAATAATCTCAAAAATATTGCATTGCGCTGAAAGCTCAAAAACCTGATATACATTACCTTTAAAAGGGAAATACCGTTCAGTATTATACCTTTAAATCTATAATAGCTTAATGCTGCATTTCAGATCCGTCATCTGACATGTCCATCATGTCCACGTCACTGCCAAGAGACATATCCATCATGTCGCTATCAAACCTAGTAGTCAGCATCGTGTATTGGCTTTCATCCAGTTCAGGTAACGATCTTATAAAAGCCACCATCGCCCACATTCTATCATCATCATGGGTTGCGCCCCATGCAGGCATTCCCGATGCCATGATGCCGTGTTTAATCGCCCAAAAATTCTGTTGTGCGCCTGCTTTAGTATCATAACGAGCAACAACTTCGGCCTTGGTAAAATTAGGCGGCTTTGGATATAGATACTCGCTCAGATCTGTTTTTTCTA
>NZ_CAJHBI010000008.1 GCF_904846605.1 Psychrobacter sp. 72-O-c | reverse complement strand
CCGCGTTGCCCGCGGTAATGCCAGACTCGAGTCAGTGATCCTTGTTGTCCTATGCGAGTTTCATCTTGAAACCAGATATCGACTTGTTGACAGTCAATACCTTCAGGTAATACCTCTTTGACACGGGTTATAAAGTTTTTTTAAAAGTTTCTTGTACTTCTTCATCTGCTTTTGGGTGCTGACTACGAGCACTTATCCAGCTCATACCGATACGCTTTAACATCTCGTAAATACCGTTAACGGTATAGTGAGCGTTATAGTGTTCTTTGGCTATCTGTTGGATGTCTTGACCGGTTAGACGACCGCCAGCTCGCTTTTCTTGCTCAGATACGATCATGGCTTTGAAGGCCTCTATGTCGGCTTCCGCCAGTTTGCTGTGCCGACCTCGGCGAGGACGGTCATAGATACTGTCAAGTCCACGTTGAAGATAACGTTTCTTGGTCCGTCTGGCAGTTTCAGGGTGTATGTAGAGGTCTTTGGCAATGTCGTTAGTGGCTTTGCCTATGCTATATTGATATAGAATAAGGAGACGTTGGCGAGCTCTGGGGTTACTCTCGGTCTTCGAGAGTTTGCCAAAGTCATGATCTTTTAGGGTATATGTTGGTATAGTCATAGCTGAATTATACTATATATTATGGGTTTGGTATAATAAGTCCTGCCTTTATTAAACTGGGCTTGTCCGATGCCGCCTTATTCGATATATGCCATTTGGATAAATGCGTACTATTAACTGCTGATCTTGATTTATATGGCTTTGCAGCCGGTCATGGGATAGAGGCTATCAACTTTAACCATTTAAGAAGCTATCTTTAAGCCACCTTTGAGCTAATTTTCCACTTTATTAAAAGATATCATCATGGACGAGATTTATTCGACAAAAATCGTAGATATTGACACAAGCGCCAACACCTCGTACACTGAATTTAACATAACCGCCACGCTTAGTGCCCTTTGGGTAACGCGTAACCTTGGCGGTTTTTCTTTGCCTTTTTTATGACAGTGCTAGGCAAAATACAGCTACCTATAGCGATTGTTGACAACTGACTGCTATACTGACTCAATATTGCTTAACCTTTTATCGATAAATCCTACAGATGCAAAGCGCAAATCTTGGACATAAAAATGGAAATAGAAAAGTTAACGCTCCATAACCTAGGGCGCTTTGAGAACCTTGAAGTGGACTTTGCCCCGACTGAAGATAACCGCTCAAACGTCACCGTATTTATCGGCAATAATGGTGCAGGTAAGACTTCAATATTAGAAGCATTAGCCACTTCACTAAGTTGGTTTGTTGCTCGTATGCGCAGTGAGAAGGGCAGCGGTACTGCCATCGATGAGCTGGCTATTATTGATAATGCACCAGCCGCCAGTATTACTTTGCACTTGTCTGACGATATTCAAACCGTTAGTGAAGCAGCGCTTTCATCGTATCAATGGACGCTCGTTAAAGCACGAAAAGGGCGTAAAAGCGACAAGCCTAGTAGTCTTAGTGAATTAACCAAGCTTGCTGACAACTATCGTCAATTACTAACAGATGATGCAAATGCTAGTCTGCCCCTGATCGCGTACTATCCAGTTGAACGCTCAGTACTTGATATTCCCTTAAAAATTATGGGCAAACACAGTTTTAGCCAAATAGAAGGCTACGAGAGCGCCTTGAATCAAGGCGTTGACTTCCGACGCTTTTTTGAATGGTTTCGTGAGCGTGAAGATATCGAGAATGAGGAGCAAAGTAGGAGAGTGGAGCTGTTCTTTGATAAAGACCTAAGTGTCTTTGATAAAATGAAGGTAATGCTTAAAGACTATGCTGATGATAGTTATAAAAGAGAGCAGGATAATATAGAGGTTGTAAAAGGTAATGGTGTAGAAAGTATTGGAATGAATGTCCAAGATGTATTAGATAAAATAGAAAATCTCAAAAGTTCGAAATATAAACACCAAGACAAACAACTAAACGCAGTTAGAGTCGCTATCAGCGCTTTTATGCCCAACCTTAGCAATATTAGAGTGCAGCGCAAACCTCGGCTACATATGGCAGTTGATAAAGACGGTAAATCGCTAAATGTCATGCAACTCTCGCAAGGTGAGAAGTCACTGATGGCATTGGTAGGTGACATCGCCAGACGATTAGCCATGATGAACCCTACGCTAGAAAATCCTTTACATGGAGATGGCATTATCTTGATAGATGAAGTCGATATGCACTTACACCCAAGCTGGCAACGCAATCTCGTACAGCGATTTACCGACACCTTCCCCAATTGCCAAATTATTCTAAGCACCCATTCTCCTTTAGTTATTAGCGATCAAAAAGATATTTTAGTTTATCTGTTAAGTAATGGTGAGATTGACGCATTACCACCTTTATACGGTGAAGACGTGAACACGGTATTGCTAGAAGCGATGGACACCAACATTCGTAACCCTGATATTAATGATCAACTAAGTGACTTGTTAGATGCAATTCATGACGCTGACATAAGCGCCGCTAAAACGCTTTTAGAAACGTTAGAAGCAGAGCTACCATCAGGTAATATGGAGCTTGCCAAAGCAAGGTTGCTACTTCGTAAGAAGGAGCTGCAAATTGCGAAAAATAACTAAAAAAATAGGCTTTGAGCCACAAAGTTTGGCAATTTGGAAAAAGAGAATCAATAATAAGGGCAAGAGTTATATTGATTTAACTACCATTGAAAAAGATGATATCCGCTTTGCCTGTGCAATAGAACAGTTTTATTTATGTGCTTATTGTTGTAAGCCAATCTCTGGAACAATTAAAGATTGTATGAATGAGCACGTTGTTGCTAGAGATATAGCTCCTAATAAAAGCCTCGATTTCGATAATATAGTAGCAAGCTGTATAACGCCTAATCAATGTGATAGTGCACATGGTTCACAGCCATTACCGCTCACGCCTTTCGATACTGAATGTGAAACAGACTTAGAATTTAAGTTAAGTGGTAGAGTTAAAGGTATGACTAGCGAAGCTCAAGAAACTATTCGGGTGTTGAATTTAGGTAATAATAATAAATCCTTGGTAGAGCAAAGAAGACAATTCATTCAAGCATTATTATTGGGTGATGGCATTGACCCCGACGATGTAGTAGACGACAGTGACCTAATAAAGATGGTTATTGATGATCTGTCTAAACCGAAAAACGGTAAACTCGAAGCCTTTGCTCCAATTGCCATAAACGTCCTGAGCCAATGGATAGCTTAATGTCTGAAATAATAAAAACACCAAACTTCCAAGAAGAATTCGCCTCAAAAATTCCAGCCTTAACCTTACTTACTACACTGGGCTATCAGTTTATTCCGCCAAGCCAATGCAACGCTATGCGTAGCAATCAATTGATAGGCGATAAAAATAGTACTGATAAAAAAGCCACTGCTCAAGTCGTTTTATTGCCGATCATGCGTGAGTTCTTAGCCAAGCAAACTTTTCCGTTTGCAGGCAAAGAGCATTATTTATCCAATTCTGCCATTGATAATGTCATGCAAGAGCTAAACCCAGCGATGAACCTAGGGTTAAAGATTGCCAATGAAAAGCTCTATGACGCTATGCTCTATGGTGTGAGTGTCACCGAGTTTATCGACGGCAAGAAAGCCTCACCGACTATCCATTTGATAGACTGGGAGTATATTGAGAACAACGCCTTTCACTGTACTGAAGAGCTGGTGGTACAGAATGCGGAAGGTACAGGCAACGTCATTCCTGATATCGTCTGCTTTGTGAATGGTCTGCCGTTAGTCGTCATCGAAGCCAAACGCCCTGACTCTAGTAGAGAGTGGCAATCGACCAATACCCAAGCCGTCTCTCAGCACATCCGTAACCAAGGTCAAAAACAAATTCCGCATCTATTCGCCTATAGCCAGTTGTTGCTAGCGGTCAACGGTCATGATGGCTTATACGGTACTTGTGGTACGCCCGAGAAGTTCTGGGCAAAATGGACGGAAGAAATTATTCCTGAAGCTGAGTTTGTCCGTCTAAAGAATCAGAAGCTTAGTGAGAATCAACTTGATCGTTTATTTAATCATCGTCCTGTATCCGCTAAGAATGAATACCTGTCGCTGATTAATGCTGGTGATTTGATGGTCACGGATCAAGATAGATTGATTGTCAGTTTATTGCAGCCTGAGCGTCTGCTTGAAATGACCCGCATGTTTACCTTGTTTGATAAAAAGGCTGGCAAAATTGTTGCCCGTTATCAGCAAGTCTTTGGTATCAAAGCACTGGTTGAACGTATCAGTAGCTTTGACGAGAAAGGCGCTCGCGAAGGCGGCGTGATCTGGCATACCACAGGTAGTGGTAAATCATTCACTATGGTATTTTTATCCAAGGCCCTTATTTGGTTAGAAGAGCTGGCGCAATGCCGTGTCATTATCGTCACGGATCGAGTTGACTTAGAAACCCAGCTCAGTCAAACCTTTGCTTCTGGTGGCGTACTCAGCGATAGAGACAAGTCAGACGCGATGGCAACTTCAGGCAGACGCTTAGCGGAACAAATCGGTCATGGCAATGAGCGCGTTGTCTTCTCCATCATTAATAAATTTGGCTCAGCAGTGAAGTACGATGAATGTTATAACGACAGCCCAAACATCATTGTCATGGTCGATGAAGGTCACCGCAGTCAAAACGGTGAGAACAATATTAGAATGGCACAAGCATTGCCAAAAGCGGCCTTCATTGCCTTTACCGGAACGCCTTTGCTCAAAGATGATAAGACCGAAGGTAAATTTGGTAGTATTATTCACTCTTATACCATGCAGCAAGCGGTTGAAGATAAAACTGTCACCCCATTGCTATACGAAGAGCGTGTGCCTGAGCTAAATACCAATGATGCCGCGATTGATAGCTGGTTTGACCGTATCACCCAAAAGTTAACGGACGAGCAAAAGAACGACTTAAAGCGTAAGTTCTCGCAAAAAGGTCAGATATATCAGACTGAAGGCCGTATTGAGCTGATCGCTCATGATATCTCGGATCACTTCCAAAACTTCAAACAGCAACATCTAAAAGGTCAATTGGCTTGTGATTCTAAGGCTTCTGCCATCCGATATAAAATCGCTTTAGATAAGATAGGTAAAGTATCGTCCGTGGTAGCCATGTCACCGCCAGACACTCGTGAGGGCCATGATACCGTTGATCAAGACAGCAAAGACATCGTGCAGAACTGGTGGCAAGCCAATGTAGCACCAACCTACGGTGGCGATGAAAAAGCCTATACCAAAGCCATTATAGAAGCCTTTAGTCAGGACAATATTAATGACGATGTTAATGACAATGTTAATGGCAATGCCCCTGACATTATGATCGTGGTCGATAAACTATTAACCGGTTTTGATGAGCCGAAAAATACCGTCCTGTATATCGACAAGCCTTTAAAAGAGCATAGCCTTATCCAAGCTATTGCTCGGGTTAACCGCTTGCATAAAAACAAGCAATTTGGTTACCTGATTGATTATCGCGGTATTTTAAAAGAGCTGGATATCACTATTGAGAAATACCAAGACTTGGCTGAACGTACGCAAGGTGGCTTTGATGTTGACGATCTCAAAGGCTTATATAACCGTATGGACACCGAGTATAAAAAGCTACCGATGCTACATAGTGGGCTGTGGGCAATCTTCAAAGGGGTCAACAACAAACAAGATGTCGCGGCACTAAGACAAACGCTTGCGCCTAAAGTACAGGAAGTCGATGGCAAATTAGTGGATACCAAACTCAAAGACCGAGACGACTTTTACGAAGCGCTGACGACGTTTGTTAATACCATGAAGGTCGCTTTACAATCTGCTTCATTCTTTGAAGATAAATTCTTTGATAACAAACGCGAGCTGTATAAGCGTGACCTAAAGGCCTTCGTTAACTTACGCAAGCTGGTACGTGAAGATGCCAATGAGACTATTGATTACGGTGAGTATGAAGAAGATATCCGCAGCTTACTGGATAAGCATATTGCAGGTATTGAGGTTAGAGAGCCGAAAGGCGTCTACCTAGTCGGTAACTTAGGTAAAGAGGGCAAGAATGCCCAATCGCAAGACATAAGCGATGATGAGGCGCGTAACCAAACCGATAAGATTACAGGTCGTGTGACCAAAATGATTGAGCAAGATTTGGCGGATGACCCCTATGCGCAAGAGTATTTCTCCAAGCTGCTGAAACAAGCGATTGAGGATGCCAAAGCGATGTTTGATGCCCCTGTAAAGCAATACATTATGTTTGCTGATTTCGAGCAAGCAGTAAAAGATCGTAAGGTTGCTGGCGTACCGAACGAGTTTATCGATGCTGCTGGCAAGCTAAATAAACATGCTCAAGCTTATTTTGGTTTGTTTGAGCACTTATTCGGTCAGGACTTCTTAGCGGATAAGTCATTAGATAACTCGTTAGATGATGAGCAGCTGGTGCAGTACGCCTTTGCTATTGATAAGGCAGTGAACAATGCGGTAGCTGAGTACTCAATCAACCCAGCAGAAATAGAAAACGACATCAGTGTGCAATTATTGCCGATGCTGTTTACTGATTTGGGTCTCGATAATGCGCAAAAGCTCATAGAAGAAGTGCTGAAGATCACCCGTCTTGGTCTTTCAAGAGAGACCAGAAGCACAAGAGGGTAATCAGTAATGAGCAATCTATCTGTGAACAATAAGCCTTGCACCTCAATAGCTGAGCGCGGAATGTTTTCTTACGGTACGGAGGTGATTCACTACGAAATAATCCGCAAACCAGTAAGCAGCAAAGCCCAAGTGAATAAGACACAGCCTCGTAAAGTACTCATAAAAGTTCATCCTGATCAACGTGTGGTAGCAACCGCACCTGATGATGCAACAGATGAGCTGATCCATAAAGCTATGCTTAAACGGGCTCGATGGATTTGGCAAAGCTTGCAAGCATTCGCCAAACAAAAAGACCACGTTTTACCTAAGCGTTACATCAGTGGTGAAACCCAGTTTTACTTGGGACGCCGCTATGTTTTAAAGGTGCTTACTAATTCTGAGATTGCGGCTGATACCAAGGCTAATTCTGTGAAAGCTAACAGTGTAAAACTGAGTCGCGGTAAGCTCAATGTGACTTTAGGGCAGGTCAGTGATCAGCAGGCTTTGAATGATCAAGCATCTGACGTACGAGCCGTTAACGTCAAAGCACTTATTGATAAATGGTATCAAGGTAAGGCTAAAGCTACCTTTAACGAGCGGCTTAATGCTGTGCTACCCAAAGCGACGTGGGTAACAGGAGTTCCATCATTTAGAATCAGGGCCATGAAAAAGCAGTGGGGCAGTTGCTCAACTAAAGGCAACCTAATACTCAACCCGCATTTGGTCAAAGCACCCAAAGAATGCATCGATTACGTTATATTGCACGAGCTATGTCATATTGTGGAACACAATCACAGCGAGCGCTTTTGGCGTTTATTAACTCAAGTCATGCCGAATTGGAAAGCAGTAAAAGCCAAGCTGGATGGTATGGCAGAGTTTTATTTGAATGAGTGAGACTAAGGAGACAGGTTATGATCAGCAGTATGCAAGCCTCTATTAAGAAGTGGCAGCACATATAAATTGACTCAATCGAGAGTAGAAGCTATTGTAAGGCTATTGCCATAACAGTTAAAGGAATGCTAAAAAGATTAGCATAAGAAGGAATAAGCACATGGAAGCTGCTTTTTATCATACATTTCTATCGAAACTTAGCGTGCCGGCCTTTGTTAATCTTATTGAACCCTCTGACAACCAAATTAACAGTGACTTATGATGCCTAATCGGCGCGTCCAAAAGGCTAGCAAGATACACTATGCTTGGATTGTCGCAATCACTGGTGCGGCTGCCATGTTCTGTGGACTGGGTTTGGGACGTTTTGCTTTTGGCATGTTATTACCGTCAATATCAGCATCTCTTGAGCTAAGTTACAGCCAAAGTGGTTTATTAGGGTTTGCTAATTTGATAGGCTATTTAATCGCTGTGGTTTTGAGCCCTATCATCTTGCCTAGGCTTGGTACACGGGTTACCACAACGGTAAGTCTGCTTCTTATTACGACCTCAATGCTTGGTATGGCGTTTACCACAAGCTTTCCATTACTATGTTTGTTCTATACATTGACGGGTATCGGTAGTGGTGGTGTGGTATTGCCTATGATGAGCGTTATGTCGCATTGGTTTTTTCCCTCTCATCGCGGTTTAGCGCTAGGTTTAGTGATGGCCGGTCCTGGTATTGGCATTATTTTCTCAGGCTTCATTGTACCTAAGCTATTGCCGGTTTTTGATTTACTATCTTGGCAAACAGGCTGGCTGATTTTTGCATTTTTGAGTTTTATTATTGCGGGCATAAGCTTTGCGTTGATTCGTAATCATCCAGACGATATTAGCTCAACACCCTTTGGATATGCACCAAATTCACCTGTAAAGCGCAAGACAAAGCTAGAACGTGACAATGTCAAGTTGCTGGTACATTTGGGTGTCATTTTTGCAATCTATGGTGCAACGTACATGACGTATGTCACTTTTATTGTGACTAGCATGGTAGGGCCATATCAATTAAGCGAGACTACTGCGGGCAGACTTTGGGCATGGATAGGGCTACTTAGTGCTTTTTCGGGTATGCTATTTGGATGGATTTCAGATCGAATTGGCAGGCGTCTTGGATTAGCACTGGCCTTTTTTGTTCTTGCCATTGCTTATTTTTTGGTTAGTCTAAGCGATTGGGTGTTAGGGCTTTATCTTTCAATCGCTTTATTTGGTGCCGTTGTTTGGAGTGTTCCAGTCATCATGTCTGCTGCTGCAGGCGATTATTTTGGGCCAGCTGCTGCAGCGAGTGCTCTTGCCGCGTTGACTTTCGCGTTTTCAAGTGGACAGGCTTTAGGACCAATCGCCGCAGGTTATATTGCAGAGATTACTGGAGATTTTAGTATCAGTTATATGGCTTCTGGCATTGGAGCCATAATAGCGATAGGGCTCGCTCTGTTACTGCGTCCGCAACGCTCAAACAACCCAATGTGCCTCAATGAGAATAGTAAGTAGTCAACAATTAAGTATAATTAGACCCCAGGAGTATATATGTCTGCAAGTAAAGAAGAGATAGTTGCCTTTATGGCATTAGAGTTTCCACAAACCAAATGTAGGGTTGAGGCAGTAAGTGATAAGGGGTCGACCTTATCGCATGATATAGGTATAGACGAGCTGCGTCCTGGTGGAACGGTTTCCGGCCCTGTGTTGATGAGCATTGCTGATGTAGCAATCTATATAGCGATACTCGGTAAGATTGGCATTGTACCGTTGACAGTGACGACGAGCCTTACCATCAATTTTTTGCGTAAACCATCAGCAGAAGCACGTATTATTGCTGACTGCACCTTGATGAAAGTAGGGCGCACGCTAATCGTAGGCGAGGTTTCGTTGTACTCAGAAGGCTCTAGCGACTTGGTCGCACATGTTGTTGGCACGTATTCCGTACCGCCCAAGCGTGACTAAGCGACTTGATGAAAAGCTCTGTTGTTCCATTGAGAAGCATACTCTTTATTTTTTCTTAGGTTCTCAATGGAAGGTAGGATCGCATAGATAGGTTTTTTAAGAATATTTATTAACTACCAAAAATAAAGGTCAAAAAGATAAAAACTATAAGAGTCTCTATTTTAATGGAGTAAAGCGGCATTAATTATAATAGGAAAAGAGCTGTTTGGTTTAGATAGGATAATTCAGGACAAATCAAATAAGCGGTAAGCGTTGTGTATAAGGGGTTTCGGGGCAAAGGTAAAACAGAATAGAAAAACAAGAGTTCAACTAGAACCGACAAAATTGGCGATGAAGGAGGGATTCGAACCCTCGATACGCTATGAACGTATACACACTTTCCAGGCGTGCGGTTTCAGCCACTCACCCACTTCACCGTTTTTGACGTTCAGCAGACAGTTATATACGATATCATCAGAAGATGCTAATCGGCTGCCTGATTATTTTAGACGGCCTAGTATAGCGGATAAGATTTAAAATGTCACTGGTAAAAACCCTTTGTCTTGCTCAAAATTTTCAGTAGCGTGATGGCTTATCTTCCTTTATTTGCGGACGCCTGCTAGGATAGCGTATTGTTATGAGCCGGCATAAATGATTAGATGATGATTAAACGTAGAGTGATGGGTTGTGATAGTCTTAAAAGTAGTATGATAACGTTAGTCATAGCTATCATGATTATGCTAGGTATAGTACCCGCACAAGCTGATGATTTGACCCAGTGTAGCGAGTCATTTTATGGTGGCGTGTATCCTGAATTTACTAATATTAAGCTTAGTAAAGATACCCAGTCGTTGTGCTTTGACGGCTTTGCAGTCATGTATTCTGCTGTTTCGCGTACACCACTATGGTCAGCAGAGTATTTGACGCGCCAGCGCTTGCAACAGGCCAGAGAAATCGACCGCGAAGACAGTTTTCATGAAGAAAGTCGACTGCCAGATTCAGATCGAGCTAAATTATCTGATTATTCAGGCTCTGGTTATGACCGTGGGCATCTAGCACCCAATGCTGATATGGCCAATCGCAGCCAACAATACGACAGCTTTAGTCTGGCTAATATAGCGCCACAGTCACCGCGTAATAACCGTTATATTTGGCGTAATATTGAGTCCGCTACTCGCTATTTAACCCAGCAATATGGCGAGGTCTATACCGTCACTGGGGTGGCGTTTACCAATAAAAAAACCACACAGCTTGCCGGTCAGGTATTGGTTCCTAGCCATTTTTTTAAGGCAGTCTATATTCCTGCCATTAATCAAGCTGGCGTGTATTATGCCCCCAACGACGAGTCGGAGCGCATAGACGTCATCAGTGTGGATGAGTTAGCGGAACAGACGGGGATTGATGTGCTGCCGATACTTGACCGTCAGACCAAAGCGCAGGCAATGGCATTACCGTTACAAGCCGGCGATGATATAGAACAACCAGCAACGCCTAATGAAGAGCCGACTTGGATGCTATTTTTATGGGCTATTATTGATTGGTTAAGGGTACAGTTACAAGCTTAATAGCTATTAACTAAACCCATAACTACCCTCATATTGATCCATTATCAACTAAAAATTGATAGGGCATCAGAAAATAAAGCACCACACTGTTAATAAACAGGAGAGCTCAATGATTGAACCCTTTGCTAATAACCATCAAAGTATGCAAATTGGTGAGTTAGTGGTTGAAAATCAAAAAGACAAGGTCATCATCTATGGTGATATTGATCTACAATTTGATGCTTTAGGATATAAGCAAGCGCAGCAATTGCATGAGCTTACGGGAAAAATTTTGCAAGCTTTTGCAAGCGATGGTCAATATAGTAAAAAAGTGCTTGAGTCAAAAGATAATAGTGACCGATCAGATAAAAATATAGACAATCCGTTCTTATAACTATTTGATATAGTTCTGTTTTTATAGAAATAATAAACTATAAAAAAATTACTAGTCAAACCCCTAAATTTGCTTATAATGGGTTAAGACATTACTTATGTTGCTTAAGTTATCAATTCAGTACTGCATAACCTATAGCAAAGGATAAGTTTAGGGACACAACGTTTTTAATAATCATTGTACGAAGGGAGTCGATTTATGAAATTATTCACAAAAACTACGTTAGCAGTTGCCGGTATTAGCTTAGCAAGTCTAGCGTTTGCTGCTGATCCATTAGCCAATACTACTTGGCAGACTTTTGATGATGGCCAGCCAAAAGGTGTGGTTAAAATCACAGAATATAATGGTGTATTAACTGGTAAGCTTATCAGCACTGTTTCACCGAAAGGTCAGAAGCATGTTGGTAGAACTATTATTGCTAATCTTAAGTCTGACGGTGGTGGCAAATATAGTGGTGGTACTATCACTGATCCTGCAAAAGATAAAACCTATCGTATGACTGCGAACTTGAGCGGCAACACTTTAGACCTAAAAGGTTATATCGGTCCATTCTCGCGCAGTCAGACCTGGAAAAAGAAATAAGCTAACGTTATTGTTGTAACAAACATTTTTTATCGAGAAATTTTCTAGATAGAAAATAGTAAAAAAATCCCGCATTACCGAAAGGTTTTGCGGGATTTTTTACATTATAGATTCATTAAATGGCTCAAATAATCTATCTTGTAAACTCAGGGTAAGCTTCCATACCACATTCTGCTATATCTCCGCCTTCGTATTCATCTTCTTCAGAAATGCGCAGACCAATAACTACTTTAATAATTGACCACACGATTAAACTGGCAATAAATACCCAAGCAAAAATTGTGGCAGCACCAACAATCTGACCGATAAAGGTAGATGCCGGGTTGGTAATTGGGACAATCAGTAGACCAAACAGACCAACCACGCCATGAACCGAAATCGCACCAACTGGATCATCAATTTTTATCTTATCTAAGGCGAGGATTGATAACACTACAATCACGCCCGCTATCATACCGAAAATAGTAGCTTGTAGAGCAGAGGGGGTTGAGGGTTCTGCGGTAATCGCAACTAGACCTGCTAATGCACCATTTAAGAGCATCGTTAAGTCAGCTTTTCCGAAGATGAGACGCGCGAGTAACAAGGCGCCAACGGCACCGCCTGCTGCTGCTGCATTGGTATTCAAAAACACTATAGCAACGGCGTTGGCACTGGCAATGTCACCCAGTTTAAGAACTGATCCGCCATTAAAGCCGAACCAACCCATCCATAAGATTAGCGTACCAAGCGCTGCCAGTGGCAGATTAGCACCAGGAATCGCACGTATCTCACCATTAGGACCATACTTACCTTGACGCGCTCCTAGCAGCAATACGCCTGCTAATGCCGCAGCGGCACCTGCCATATGAACGATACCAGAGCCAGCAAAATCAGAGAAGCCCATGTCACCTAAGTTAAACAACCCAAAAACATCGTTGCCGCCCCAAGTCCAACTGCCCTCTAGCGGATAGATGACACCAGTCATAACCACTGTAAATAGTAAAAAAGACCACAGCTTCATACGCTCAGCTACGGCACCTGAGACGATTGACATACAGGTTGCCACAAAGACCACTTGGAAGAAAAAGTCGGATGCTGCAGAGTAGACGGAATCGCCACCGAAGCCATTTTCAGCCGAGGCTGCCAAGGCATCATCTACTAGTGTCTCACCGCCTGCAATCCCGCTCAAAAACAGATCGCCACCATACATAATGGCATAGCCGCATACCATGTACATGATACTGGCGGTTGCAAACAGTGCAATATTTTTAGTCAAGATTTCGACCGTATTTTTTGATCGAACCAATCCGGCCTCTAGCATAGTGAAGCCGGCTGCCATCCACATGACCAGCGCCCCACATATTAAAAAATAAAACGTATCGAGTGCGTACTGGAGCTCAAAAATTTGGCTTTGCATTTAAATTCCCCCTTGAATTGACAATGCAGATATCGGTATGACCGATAGTTAGGCGTACTTTAAGTGATCAACAAGTGATCAAGGCTGTCTGCACCATTAAATAGCGTCAGGACCCGTTTCACCCGTACGAATACGAATGACTTGCTCAAGAGCGGTAACAAATATTTTACCGTCACCAATTTTGCCAGTGCTGGCGATGCGGGTGATAGCCTCGATAGCAGGCTCAACCATCTCATCAATAACGGCTACTTCGACTTTTACTTTAGGTAGAAAATCCACCACGTATTCTGCGCCGCGATACAGCTCGGTATGGCCTTTCTGGCGACCGAAACCTTTTACTTCCGTGACGGTGACACCTTTGACACCAATGTCAGAAAGCGCTTCGCGCACATCGTCGAGCTTGAACGGTTTTAAAATCGCAGTGATTAGCTTCATAAAAAATTTCCTTATATGAGTGATGCCGCAGGTTGATACGTGCATCTTGCTGCATCGTATCGCTACTATGCTTACAGTAAGTCATTCAAGAACTGTGCCAAGATTACTCAAGGGGGCAAGTAAGATTGGACTTAGGCGCTCGTAAATAACCACCGTAACGACAAAATAGAGTACTTATATCGTCATAATAAATATGAGATTTATCAATATAAGTTAAATGCATCAACCTTTAGCGTTAGAGCAAAGAGAACTTTATTATAACCAACTTTTAGAGTTCTTGGGGAGGCTATACGGTGATGATTGGATAAAATATTAGGGAGATAGAGCGTAGGATGGGTAGTTAGGTAGCGGTTGCTGCTTGGCATTTAGTGTAAGCTTACTTTGAGCTTAAGCTTTAGGAAAGAGTAAGTAGGGGGTCTTGGTACTACCGAGTAGCTTTTTAGTGTCGCTACCTTGGAGCAGCTCACGAAGACGTGATTGCCCAAATGCACCGGTCATTAACAGACCGATATCATGCTCATTTTGATAGTAGTTTAAGGCCGCACTGACATCGCGACAGTCTAGTAACGCTTTTTTAGCCTTAATACCGGCTTGTTTAAGGCGAGCATAAGCTTCGCGGAGTGCATCGCAATTTTCAGAGTTGTCTTTACCGATCATGACGATATGAATAGTTAACGTCCGAATGAGCGGCGTTTTACAGAGCCAATTGAGTAATTTATGTGAGGTAGGACAGTTATCAAAAGCAAATAAAGCCGTGGTTGGGGGCAAAAATGGTGCGTGAGTCACCAAAATGGGGCAGTGACTTAAACGTATCAGTTGGCCTAAACTGGCTTTACAAGTGACATGATGACCAATAACGATAAGTTGCGCCTTATCATCGACATAATCAATACTTTCGCTAAGATTTTCGTGTCGATGTAAAGTGTATGTCTTGCGCTTATGCAGATGTTGCTCACAGTAAGTGGCGGCTTGATGAAGTAGCAGCTTACCTTGGGCTTTTAGCTCACCGTTACTCAAATGCTCTTTACTGGTAAATTGATCCAGTAAGGCGCTTTTATCATCGATGTTTAGGCAGCCTGAATAGTTGACTGCTGCTTTTTGCTGTACGCTCGGTACCGAATGCAGCAGGCCGATAGGGGCTTGTAGACGTACCGATGCCCACATACTGGCATTCAATACCGCTTGCACATGGTCAGGGCAGTCTAAACAAGCAATCACACTATCTGGTTTTAAGTTACTCATAAGGCAACCACCTCATGTCAATAATGAAAATATAGTTAAACTTGGGCAAAAGATAAGCTTGGGCAAGAGAAAGGCGGCAGGCACGCCTACGCTCATTCAATAACGTAAACGGCCCGTCCCATTTAATCTAACAAGCCAATATCGCGTCGATCATGGATAGAAAAGCGGTCAATCAACGTACGACTGGCATTATCCAGTCCAGCTACTTTGACATCAATCCCTTCACGTTGCAAGCGCATGACTAACTTGTCTAGAGTGTTAACCGCACTGATATCCAAAAAGTGGGCTTGGCTTACGTCAATAGGAGCGATGTCCAGCGCTTCTTTAGTGTCAAAACTACTCAAAAACTGGGTAGTAAAGGCACTGCTTGCAGTATCGCCAATAGTAAAATTTGGTGAAAAAACCTAAGATAGGGTATGAGTGTCAAATAATAGGAGCGAAAACAGGATTAAGCCCATGCTTGCCATACTGTAATGACGATAATCGTCGCTGAAGAGGCGTGACAATAGCATGATAAAGGTCACAACATGCTAAACTAAAATATCAAGCAAGAAGACCCAATAAAAATACTTGTCAAAGCACAAGTTGTAGCATTAGCGATGCAATACAAAAACATGCGCATAATAGCACAAAGTGATAAACAAGCAGTATCGAAACATGCACGATACCGTTATGATGCTCTCCATCATAGTCATTAACTTTGCTCGTAACGCACGTTTGCTTGATGTAGCTTTGTTCGTTCAACATAAGGAAGAGATATGACCAACCTCGCCGCAACAGAAACCTTACTCCATAAAGGCAGTGGCCTACAAGTGGTGGTCGGCTTAGGACAATCAGGGCTATCAGTAGCGCGCTATCTAGCCGCACAAGGCTACCGTGTGGCAGTCACGGACACACAGTCAGCTCCGGTATTGGCCGATAAATTACCTGAAGCGGTTGATATCAGGCAGTTCGGCGCCATTGATGCTGATTTATTACAACAAGCAGCCCGTATTATTATCAGCCCAGGTATCTCTCTTGATATCGAGGCCGTTGCTGCTGCACGGCAGGCAAATATCCCTGTAGTTAGCGATATTCAGCTGTTTTGTGACGCTTGTGAGGTGCCAATAGTTGCTATCACTGGTTCTAATGCGAAAAGTACCGTGACCACCTTGGTTGGACAAATGGCTGCTGATGCAGGGGTAGATGTCGGTGTTGGTGGTAATATTGGCGTGCCAGCGCTCAACCTCCTTGCTAATACCAACATGCAGTTGGCCGTACTTGAGCTGTCCAGCTTCCAGTTAGAGACAGTGACTAATTTAGGGGCGCAGGTCGCCACTGTGCTTAATATGTCGCCTGATCATTTAGACCGTCATGGCGATATGCTGGGTTACCACCAAGCCAAGCATCGTATCTTTCAAGGTGCAAAGTCCATGGTCATTAACCGTGAAGATGCACTGACCCGACCATTAGTGGCAGACAATTTGCCAAGGCTGAGTGTGGGTATTCATGCTCCTGATAAAGGTCACTATGGTTTAATTACCGATCCTAACGGGCAGATACATCTGGCTCGAGGGACTGATCGGCTATTATCGGCGGATAAACTACTGATTAAAGGTCGGCATAATTTGCTCAATGCCCAAGCTGCTCTTGCGCTTGGTGAGCTCGCTGGTCTACCGCTCGATAGCATGCTTACTACGCTACAGCAATTCACCGGACTTGAGCATCGCTGCCAGTATATGGCAACGGTGGCTGGTATTGACTATTTTAATGATTCCAAGGGCACTAACATCGGCTCAACTATGGCAGCTATCGAAGGGCTAGGCGCAGTATATGCTCCCAAAGATGGCAAGCTGTTATTGATTTTAGGGGGACAAGGCAAAGGCCAGAAATTTGGTGAACTAACTCCTTTTATTAATCAGTATGTCAGTCAGGTACTTTGTATTGGTGAGGACAGTCAGCAAATTGAGCAGCATCTACGCGCCGCCTCACTAAGTGATGAGGTGACATTACATCAATGTAAGACACTGGAAGGCGCTTTTGCGACTATCCACCAAGTGACAGCAAGTAGCTTGTCACAAGTACAAGCGGTCTTATTGTCGCCGGCATGTGCCAGCTTTGATCAGTTTGACGGTTATGCGGCCCGTGGCGAACATTTTAGTCAGTTAGTAGCACAATTAGATACGGCTCCGGTTGGCTGAATACTGGCATGAGTTAACAAGTAGGTGGCAGTATTTATAAATGGCAATTTTTGCTCGATAAATTACGTTTGCTTGATAAATGATTGTTTTGCTTATAAATTACTGCTACTGTCAATAAATAAGCAACCAGTCGGCTACATAACCAGCTTGCTGATATGCTTACGTATTGACAGGGCGGCTAAGCAAGAGCACGTGCTTAATAAGGTGTTATTTGCGGTGCTTATGACCCTTGTATTAAGTTGCTGATTGTTAGTAGTTTATTAAGCCGCTTAGTTTAATGTTGGGTCATGGCGTGTAGACTTATTTATCTAGCACTATTTGTCTCGAACTCACGTTCTGTTATTATCTATCTTGTAAGATCTATCTTATATTTTTTAAACGGTGGCGTTTAATAGACGCCGTGTTTTTCGTTTGTCAGTGTATATAAAATTATGGCGCTCTCCTTTCTTTCTCGTTCTTCTCAAAAGTCGCAGCCAACTACTGGCTCAGATGGTGTTCTCTCCATGCCATCAGCACGCGCCATCTTATTATCTAGTGTTGGCTGTATGCTGGTGCTTAGTTTATTGATGGTTGCTTCTGCTTCTATTCCTTTTGCGCTCAGTCGCGGGATGACCGAGCTGTACTTTTTTGAACATCAGCTGATGTATATGGTTTTTGGCATCTGTATGGCGGCCATTCCTTATTATTTGCTACCCCTACGAACCTTATATAAAACCGAAACGCAGTTTATACTGTTAGCAATTACCGGCGGGTTACTGTTTTTGACCCTACTTGGGACCCCCATTAACGGCTCCAAACGCTGGCTAGAGCTAGGGTTTCTTAATTTTCAGGTGGCGGAACTGGCCAAACTGGTCATGATTGTATTCGTTGCTGACTTTGTCGTACGTCGCTCTTTTGAGGTACGTAATGGCTGGGACGGTTTTTTAAGGATCTTTTTAGTCGTTGGTATGATAACGATGTTCTTGTTGTTACAGCCCGACTTTGGCTCGTTGGTGGTAATTGTAGGAACAGTATTTGCTATGTTCTATATAGCGGGCGCGCCTTATAAGCAGTTTTTAGCCTTGGGCGTGCTGGTTGTTGGTCTAGCTGTGCTAGCAGTGACGCTGGTACAGTATCGATTGATACGTGTGTTGTCGTTTTTAGATCCCTTTGATGACGTTCAGGATACGGATTATCAGCTGGCTCGCAGCTTAATTGCTTTTGGTCGCGGGGAGTTTACGGGTGTTGGTTATGGCGAAAGTGTCCAAAAGCTATCGCATCTACCAGAGGCTCATACGGATTTTTTATTAGCGATTACGGGTGAAGAGCTGGGCTTTGTGGGAGTAACTATGGTGTTACTGCTTGAAGCACTAATCATTGGTAGCGCTATGCGTATCAGCTACAACGCGCTAAAGCGTCGGCAGATGCGTATGAGTTATACGGCTTTCGGTATTGGCATTGTCTTTATTGCGCAGACTATCATTAATGCAGCGATGAATATGGGCGCGATACCAACCAAAGGTCTCACCATGCCATTTTTTAGTTATGGTGGCTCATCAATGCTAATAAGCTTGGTTATGGTAGCGCTACTACTAAAAATTTATAAAGAGAGCCCTGAAATAGAAAAAAGTCAGGGCCGTTATTATTGAAGCATGGTTTACGAGCCGCTGTGTTATCACCGAAAAAAGCACTGAATATAACAGGTAAGAGTGTGGATATAGCCAGTCCACAATAAAAAAGAGTCGTTTATAGCAACGTGCCACTGGTATAAATTTTTCTGGCGTGCTGTTCGCAAGCGTGACAGAGGCTGTAAAACGTTTGTTACAGTAGCATTCCAGTAGCACTGTATCGTTTTTAAATCGAATCGACTATAAAGCGTCGCAAGCAGCGGCGCTTTTTGCTTTTTATAGAGTGGGTATGTTTAGATGAGTTTGGCTTTGCAGAGGGGTGTTATCCCATTGAGTAATCGCTTGCTCGAGCATGCGCACTGGCGTGTCCATATCAACAGGTGGTTGTTGTAACATTTGTAGGGCAGTTGCGATCAGCTCACTTGGATTACCAGTATCGATAGGCTGGGCAAGATTTTGCTTAGAGAGCTTTTGTCCTTCAGCGTTGCATATTAAGGGCAGATGATACCAATGGTTGATAGCAGGTAGGTTAGCGGCCTGCATGATGCTAATTTGCGCAGTGGTTAGCGGTAGAATATCCAAGCCGCGCATGATATGGGTGACTTGTTGTAAGCCGTCATCAATACTGGCTGCCAAAATATAATTAATCATGCCGTTTTGACGTCGTACTACCATATCTCCTAAGGTTTGTTGTGGATTGCTCCATTGCATCCCTTGAATGCCATCCATAAAACCAATCGTACAATCTGGCAGTTGTATACGTAGCTTATGCTGCTGCCGATCCAGATTAGCATTTATACAGCAACGCGGATAACGTTGTTTACGAATCAATGCATCCTTCACGCTTTTAGGGTCTGTGTTATTTACCGTTTTACCTTGTGGCCCATTCTTTTGTTCTAATTCTTGTTGCTCCCAACTCTTTTGTTCCCAATAATACGCTAGACTTTTACGTGAGCATTGACAGCCATAGGTGAGCGGATGTAGCACTGTGGATAAATAATCATTGTAGATATCAATACGCTCAGATTGATAGGTAACATCGCCGTCCCAATACAGGCCTAATCTTTCTAAGTCTATCAGTATTTGCTCAGTAAACTGATTGTCGCAGCGTTCGGTGTCAGTATCTTCAATACGCAGCAGCCATTTTCCACCTATTGATTTAATGTGGCAATAACTGGCAAGTGCCGTGGCCAATGAGCCAAGGTGCAGCTCACCAGTAGGCGAGGGCGCAAAGCGGCCAATAGGAGTTGAGGACGACGGTTGAGTATGGGTATTGTTATTTATGAGTGTCAAAGTAAGCAACTATCGAAAGTAGAAGGATTTGGATAGGATAGAGAAGGTGACTATAAAAAGATATTTATTAAATGCACCTATTTTGTTAGTAAGCATTTGATTTGGTAGCAGGCTCTTAAAGTTAATAGGTATTTAATATTAATAGCTACTTAACAAGCATAAAGCTATTTCGTAAAACGCAACGAGCGACCAATGATAGGGTCGCTCGTTGTTGTAAGCACTTTAATTATATCTAATTTAAGCACCTTGATTCTGACGTTCTTTAATTTCAGATAAAGTCTTACAATCAATGCATTGGGTCGCGGTCGGGCGGGCTTCTAAACGACGTAGGCCAATTTCTACCCCGCAAGTTTCACAAAATCCATAGTCGTCATTTTCAATTTCTGCCATGGACTTGTCGATTTTGCGAATGAGCTTACGTTCACGGTCACGTGTACGTAGAGTTAACGCAAACTCTTCTTCTTGAGTAGCGCGGTCATTAATATCTGGCATAGCGCTTGACTCATCTTGAATATAAGTCTTTGTGCGGTCAGCTTCGCCAATCAGCTGATGCTTCCAATCCAATAAAATAGCCTTAAAATGCTCTAACTGCGCATCAGACATATATTCTTCGTCTTTGGCAGGCACATAAGGGGTAAATTTAACATCACTCGGATTCGTGGTCAGGGTGCTCATATGGGTATCCTAATTTTACAAATTAATTCAACAAAACGACATTTTAAAAGACAAGACGTTGTAAATTTTCCAAACGTTATAAACTGTCCTTTTATAGAACGTTTCACCACTTGGTAACGCAAGTAACACGGCTAATTTTATAGTACATTTATAATGATACGTTTATATCGGTATGCTTATATCACTACTAAAGTTGTCATGTATATTGTTATGCACATTTTTATTTAAACAGTACTGCTAAAATAATGCTATAAATTACTGATTGCGAATGCTTAGCGGGTGGTCAAGGTAGCCATCTTAGTTGTTATAATTGCTATTATAATCTTGCCTAGCATCCAGCCTTAGGCGATAAGGTTTTTATTCTATTTTAGTAATGTCATCGTCTTTCTTATTAATAATGAAACTATTCTTAACTTTGGCAGCCACTTAATAGTGACTAGTATAGTAATGCATGGTACTTCTAATCTTATATGAGTCAAGCATTATCAGATATATATAATGTCACTATCATTTAAGCTAACAGGTTATGCAGCTTAATATTTTATTTAGGCCAGTAAAACTGGCCGTCAAGTATCCAATCTTTTGACCCAGCTTGCAACCTGTCCCTTGTTGGCTAATTGCAACCAGCGGTAACCGGGCCGCGCATTTTTATCAACCGTAAAGTCATCTTCATAAGGTTTAAATTGGTAGCATGTGGACGGTGTGCTGTAGACGGTAACACCTTGGCGATAGCGGACTTGTTCTTGATGAGTATGACCGCTGATAATGACCCTTAGATGCTCAAAAGGTATCATACGTTGCCAAAAATTCTCTGTATTCTCCGCAATGTGGGCATCTATCCAATCGGATTTCATCGGTATCACGTGATGATGTATGGCAATCAAGGCCGGCTTATCGCAAGCTTTTAGTTGATCACATAACCAGTCAATATCAGTATTGGTAACCTCGCCTGCGACTTTGCCGGGAATAGCAGAGTCCAGTAGCAGCAGTTGCCAGTAGTCAGTATCAATTACATGGCGACTGAGCAGACGATTATCAGCAGATTGAGCGATCAGTTCTCGTTGAAAAAATGGCTGTTCAGTAACCGTTTCATCGGTCACGTCATGGTTGCCAGCAATACAGGCAAAAGGAATACTGGTCGCCTCTAATACCTCAAAAATATGATCATAGATAGCGGATTGTACTTGGTTCACTAAGTCGCCGGTGACTAAGATTAAATCACAGCGAATATCTTCGCTTAACGCTTGCTTGAGGGTCGCTTCAAAATGATTCTGACAAATAGAGTCAGTTGGGTCATCGTTGTCAGCAATAAGATTGCCACTGATAGGATAATGAGAAGCTAAATGTAAATCAGTAATCTGCAAGATGTTTACGTGCTCATCTGGCGTGCTGATCTTACGGGCAGGATAGCCTAGCATGGTCAGTCCTTTATCAAACTAAAACAGCGGATGCTGTCGAAGAGCGGGCATAGATAAGCAAGACTTTGATTTTTACTTCTCATTTTTGATGTCATCCATTTCATCCAATCCTAACCCATTGAGGTCTCTATTTAATAACTTATATAACCTAGCAACTCATACCACTAACATATTTAACTGTTTTATACAGCAGTTGTTATAAGGTCTTGCTGATAAAATTCAGGCAAATTTATAACATAAAACTAATGAAATCTCTAGCGATTTTTATAAAAAAAGTCCGATAAAACAAAGTGATAAGCGTTCAGCTAGGAATGAGAGCGACTTATTCAACGGCGTGCCGACCAAAATTTTGAAGGCATTAATTTTGATGTTGTTAATTTAGAAATCATTAGCGCGGCGAAAAACAAAATCGCTAATACCAATACAATAGTCAATCCGGTCTGTATATCCAGCCAGATACTGCCCCAAACCCCTAGGGTAACACCGAGTTGAGCAACGATCAGCGCTATAATCACCATTTGTTTTGGCGACGTTGAATATAGGCGCGCTGTTAATGCTGGTAATACCAGCAAGCCACTGATCAATAAGCTACCAACTGCTTGCAAGGCAATCGCACAGAATCCTGCCAATACGCCCATAAAGAACAGTCGTTGCCGTGTGGGGTTAATCCCTTGAATACGGGCTAAAGCTTCATGAGTTGCCAGTTTGATTTGCGCTGGCCAAATATAAGTGAGTAACCCTAAACCAACCATTACACTGCCGGCCAGTAACGGTAAATCTGCCCAATCAAGCTCAAGTAAGTTACCAAATAAGAATCCCAATACATTGGCTTGCTGATTGGTGAGCTGAGTCAATGCCAATAGTCCCAAACACAGTAAGGATACCGCGACTACAGCCAATACCGCATCGGCGGGAAGCCGCTCATCATCAATTAGCACCAGTCCCAATACCACCATGACGCTAACCATAGCGATACCAATACCCATCGGCAGTTGCCACCAGACCGCTAACGCGACGCCAAGTAACGTCCCATGTGCTAAAGCATCCGCAAAAAATGCCATGCGCCGCCACAGTACGAGACAACCAAGAGGCGCGGATAGCAGGGCCAAAGTACTACCAGCAATCCAAGCAGGGGCAATGATAGCTAACCAAGCGGTCATAAAAAGGTCCGTTAGATTTTATTGATAAGAAACTTAGTAAAAGTAAGTAAGGTAAACAAAAGAATTAATAGCTGATAAATTTAATTAGGTTTGATTATGACAGCTCACTTGGCGCTTGGTGTTCACAAGCGTGCGGCTGATGTACGTAGGGTTGCTCATAATGATGGCCAAATAGTTTTTGAAACTCAGTGCTGATAGCAAGCTCGCTGGGCTGACCTTCGCAACAAATATGCTTATTAAGACAAATCACCCGTCGGCTGCCTTTCATCACCCAATGCAAATCGTGGGAGATTACTAACATGGCGCAGCGTAAAAACTCTGGTAACTCATCAATAAACTGATATAGCCAAACTTCGGTATCAGGGTCAAGCCCTTGCATGGGCTCATCTAAAATTAGTAGATTAGGCTTATCTAACAAGGCGCGTGCTAGCAAGACGCGCTGGGTCTCGCCGCCGGACAAGTGCAACATTTGCCGCGGTAATAGGTGGTTTAAAGACAAGTTATCAAAAATAAATTGCCGTTGCTCATCATTTAAGCGTCTTTTATCTGCTTGCGCTAATAAGTCTTTTACCCGTAGCGGCAAGATTGGTGGCACGGCAAAACGCTGCGGCACATAACCAAGTTGTAACGGTTGATGGGCAGTAATCTGACCCTCAGTAGGAGTAATCAGTCCTAATATAAGCTTCACCAACGTTGACTTGCCAGCACCATTAGGGCCAATGAGGCTCACAGTTTCATTAATCGCCATGTCAATATTAATATGCGATACCAAACGTTGTGGCCCAATATGGTAACTGACATCGCTCAAAGTAAGTAATGGCTTTCCATGCTCTGCGGTAAACATAGGCGTCTGCTTAGATAACGGTTGTTTAGATGGCGATACAGAATGCTTCATGAGTTGGTAGCTACTAGTTTAAAAATTAATAGAAGAACGTGGTGCATGGCCTTATTGGCACCCTTGGCAGCGACCGCTTAGCTCAATGACACTACGGGCAACAGTAAAGCCAATATCTTGCTCAGCGAAGCTCATCATCTCTTGTACTGGTAAGCTACTACATTCTTGTACGCGTTGGCACTGATCACATATTAAGAAGGCTGCTGTATGCTGGGCACGCGGATGACAGCAAGGAACATAAGCATTGATAGAGGTCAGCTGATGAATCAGACCCTCGCTTAACAAGAATTCTAAACTGCGATAAACCGTCGGTGGGGCTACATTTTTTGCGGTATCACTATCACTATCACTGTCTAATAAACGTGCTTGCTGTAATTGAGTGATGAGATCATAAGCGCCAACAGGCTTATTGGCTTGTAACACCAGCGTATATATCTGCTGACGTAAAGGCGTAAAGCGCACGCCACGTGTACGACATTGCTCTTTTGCTGCTTCTAGACGCTCAGTTACATCATGCGGAGTAAAGTCTTGCACATCGTGCACATGATTGTTATGTATGCGGCAGTCATGTGCACGATTATCGTCTAGATTACAAGTTGATGAAATAGTGGACATCGTGCAAGCTCCAAAAAATAAGTTAGCGCTTTTAATTGTTATAGTATAACATAATGAAGCTAATGAAATAAAATTATAATTATGAAACAACGACTGGCAACCCAAAACACACCTTATAGGATAATCACCGCATGTACGCCAATCATCAACGCTGCGCGAAAGCCACCCTTGAAAATAAACGTCCTCAAGTTTTTATTAAAATATTAAGGTCATTGCATCAGCTTAAACGCTGGATAGTAGTATCCCTCATGCTTTTAAGCTCAGTTATGATGATGAGTGCTCAAGCAGCGACGGTTAGTGTCAGTAACTACCCGCTATTTCTGTTAAGTGAGGCAGTGACTGAAGGCGCACCGTCAGCGAAACAGTTATTGCAAGCAGGCGAGGTGGGTCACCACGGTAGTATCAGTCCTGGTGATATTAAGGCCATTCAAGACAGTAAGTTTGTAGTATGGTTTGGCGAGTCTCTAGAGAATAATCTAGCATCAAGTTTAAACACTGCACCCAATGCCATCGCGTTATTTGATTTTAATGCCTTTAATCGTCATTCGCTACGTGATGTAAAAGGCACCCCTATTGCTGGTACGTTAGATCCGCATATTTGGCTTGATCCCGAGAATGCTAAAGCCATTACGCGCGCTCTTGCCGTTATTCACAGTCATGCCAATCCGCAATATAAAAAGCTTTATCACGCCAATGCGCGAAAATTTTCTCAGCGAATGGATAGGGCAGTGGCTAATGAGATGAAAAAGGGAAAAGGGCAAAAATCGCATTCTTATTGGGCTTATCATGATGCCTATCAATATATGGAAGCCTCGCTACAATTACAGTTTATCGGTAGCCTTAGCGCCAATCACAATCTGGCGCCCAAAGCCAGCCAATTACGCTGGCTGAATGCTCAACGGCCATCTAAGCAAATGTGCTTGGTAAGTCCAAGTCAGCCTGCTAAAGGGTTGCTGGCTAAGTTACAACCCGTAAATACTACAGTACAAGCTGAGGACATGAGCGCCAGTAAATACTTTGTTACTGGTTGGAGTAGTATGGCGCAGCAGATTCGTCGTTGTATCTCATAAAGACTTAGCGTTTAATGAAAAAATTATAAAGGGGCTCGCTTACACTCTTCTATCTAAAGGACTCATCATTAGCGTTGAGCGTGTAATAGTTTTACTGACAAATAAGTTACTGGTGTCTTTTGAATTAAATGGTTGACAAACGTCACATTTTACTTGCTTAACGGTCGATCGCTCACTATAATAAGTGGCGTTTTATTGGGCAAAAAGCAATATTTTCAAAGTGGCATCTCTAAAGTAGCATTGCTGAAATGCCATGAGTATAGTGATAAGTCGCTTACCGATAAACTTGTCGTAAATATGCTACCTTATCCCAACGCGGTGGTTATAATACCAATGCTATAGGATAGTTGATGACCAAGCCTGCCAAACGCACGCAAAAAGATCAAATTAGCCTCTATCTCAAGCGCCAAGTATGGGTACTATTCATCCTGATTGTTATTGCTTCGATGTTAGATGTTTTTTGGCTGCACAGTGAGCTAGTCGTAGCAAAGAGTAGCGCTATAGGTTCACTATTAAGCTTTGCCACTCAAGCCGTTTTTGCTGGATTTATTTTTTGGCATACTGGATATCGCGCGCGCCGACATATTGTCAGCCAGTTATATCGAGGTCAAATGGTCAAATGGCTACTGACGGTGCTTGGCTTCGCATTGATTTTTATTATGATACAACCTCTGTCAGCACCTGCGCTGTTCGTCGGTTTTATAGTCATGCAGCTTAGCCACAGTTTGATGTTATCGTACATACGCTAGCCGTATAATGACTGTAAAAACAGTAGTATGAGTCATTGAAATTAGCATAAAGCATAGAAGTATCATGACAGGTAAGACACAGTATGGATATTAATAGTCGCTTATAAACAAAGTCTTACAATTTAATTAATGACGCAAACCTATATTAATAAACGCTAATAGCGATGCTCGACTTGCACAGTCAGTAAAAAACACATATTTGACTTTACACGAATACAACGCTGCATTAAGATAGACGGCTAATTATTCTGCTTATGTGCGCTGTATTGAGCGCCTATCGTAATAGAACGATATAAGCAGACACGAACATGATAATTTTAGGTGCAAGTGCCAAGGGCTGGTAATGAGTAATCACAAGCCCTTTTTTGATAGCCAAAATTTATCAATCGCTAGTGAATAACTACTAGCAAAACAGGCACTTATATTAGATTTATGGGTTGGATGTTGTTGGTTACATGATAGCTTTAGCGTCATAGAATTTGCACACGATAAATAAAGCACAACTTAGGCAATGCGTGCTTAAAGAAGTGGTTATTTAACACTGTGTGGATAGAAACGCTAACCTACTCATCAGATGACAACCGTTTTTTTTGGTAGTTGATTAAATCGTTGATTAATAAGAAGCTTAAATTATGGCAGCCGAGCAACAAACATCATCAGAATATATCTCTCACCACTTAACGAATTGGACGTATGGCTATCTGCCGGGCGAAGGCTGGAAGGTCGCGCATACCGCTGAAGAAGCGGGGCAGATGGGCTTTAATGCCATTCATCTTGACTCTATGCTGTGGTCAATTGGTCTGGGCATTTTATTTTGTGCCGTCTTTTGGAAGGTTGCCAAAAAAGTCACTACAGGCGTGCCGGGTAAGCTACAAACCGCCGTCGAGATGATCGTTGAGTTTGTTGATAACAACGTTCGTGATTCGTATAGTGGTACCTCAAAGTTGATTGCGCCTTTAGCGCTGACCATCTTTGTGTGGATCTTCTTAATGAACTTGATGGATTTGATACCCGTTGACTTCATCCCAAGCATTGCTGGACAAATCGGCGCGGCGATGGGATATGACCCACATCATGTGTTCTTCAAGATCGTTCCAACCACTGATCCTAACGTCACGCTGGGCATGTCATTCTCTGTCTTTGCGCTGATTATCTTTTATAGCATTAAAGAAAAGGGCCTTGGTGGTTTTGTTGGCGAGTTGACGTTACATCCGTTTAGCGCCAAAAATCCTATCGTACAAGCGGTTTTAATCCCCATTAACTTTATCTTAGAGTTTGTTACCTTGATTGCTAAGCCTATCTCATTAGGTTTGCGTCTATTCGGTAACATGTATGCTGGGGAGCTGATTTTTGTATTGATTGCCCTAATGCCGTTTTGGATTCAGTGGGCGTTATCAGTACCGTGGGCTATTTTCCACATTTTGATTATTACACTTCAAGCGTTCGTATTTATGATGTTGACGATAGTTTATATGTCGCTTGCATCATCAACTGAACATTAATTAGACATTCAATAGGTAAATGAGGATACATCAATGGATCCAGTAGTATTAGCGCAAGCAACCTTAGATGGTTACACAGTTATCGCAGTAGCGTTGCTTATCGGTTTAGGCGCACTTGGTACCGGTATTGGTTTTGCTATCTTAGGTGGCAAATTCTTAGAAGGTGTTGCTCGTCAGCCAGAACTTGGCTCACAGTTGCAAACTCGTATGTTCATCGTGGCCGGTCTACTTGATGCCGTACCGATGATTGGTGTTGGTATTGCTATGCTATTGTTATTTGCAAACCCTCTAGGCGCTTAGTCTGAAATCTCAGTTGTAAATGTTTGACTGTCAAACATGGTCAATGAAACTGACTTTTCATTAACAAAGAGGTGATCACGTGAATATCAATTCTACCCTCATCGGTCAAGCCATTGCTTTTGCAATATTTGTGGTTTTTTGCATGAAATTCGTGTGGCCACCACTTATCGGCGCAATTAATGAGCGTCAGCGTAAAATCGCTGACGGTCTAAATGCTGCTGAAAAAGCAAAAGCAGATTTGGCCTCCGCGGAGCAAGAAGTACAGCAGGAGCTTGACATTGCTAAGAGCAAAGCTGCTGCTTTAATTGAGCAAGCGAACAAGAGTGCCAATCAGCTCGTTGAAGATGCCAAATCGCAAGCCCAAGTGGAAGGCGAACGTATCCGTCAACAAGCACAAGCGTCTATCGATCAAGAGATCAATCAAGCACGTGAGTCATTACGTGCCCAAGTCGCAGAGCTTGCGGTACTTGGTGCTGAGAAGATTTTGCAAGAGAAAGTCGATATGCAAAAACATGCCAGCATGTTAGACCAACTGGCGGCGAAGCTGTAATAGTGAGGATATAATGGCTGACTTATCAACCTTAGCACGACCCTACGCTAAAGCCGCGTTTGACTATGCCAATGAGAACGGGGTAGTAAATGAGTGGGAAAACTTCTTGTTTATTGCCAGTACGATTGTCAATGACAAATCGTTTCACACATTGCTAGACAATCCAGCCGTTTCTGCTGAGCATAAGTCAGCCGCTTTGGTCGATCTGTATGATACACAAGTAGCCGGCACTAATGAGTCTGCCTTTAAAGTGTTATTGAATAATACTCAAGGGCATCGTCACGACAGCACTGCCAGCTATCCGAAAGTATCAACAGCGCTTAGCAACTTCGTTCATCAGCTGTCAGCGCAAGAGCGTCTGGCACTGCTTCCTGAAGTTTATGAGCATTATCGTCGTCACAAGGCTCTAAGCTTAAAACAGCTTAACGCTTATGTGACTTCTGCCTATCCATTGACCGACGCGCAGCGTGAGCTGTTCGAAACCCGTCTTGCCGCCTCGCTAAATGCCAGTGTGGTAATTCACGAAACGGTTGATCCTAGTCTTTTGGCAGGCGCTACTATCAAAATTGGTGACAAAATCATCGATGATTCTATGCGCGGCAAGTTACAACAGTTAAAAACACAGCTAACGGCCTAATGTTACTTATCTACTCATCAACGTTTACCAGTTAAGTCAGGTCGGCGTGACAATAGTTTGAGTAATAAGTAGAGCATTTAAGTCAGTGGGCGGGTTATCATAAATTAAAGGAAACCAGGCAATGCAACAATTGAATCCAGCGGAAATCAGTAACCTGATTAAGCAGCGTATTCAAGACCTTGATGCGGGTGCAACTGCAAAGAATGAAGGCACGATTGTCAAAGTATCTGACGGTATCGTGCAGATTCATGGTCTTGAAGACGCCATGTATGGCGAAATGATTGAGTTTGAAGGCGAAATCTACGGAATGGCGCTTAACTTAGAGCGTGATTCTGTCGGTGCGGTAGTACTAGGCGATTATTTAAAACTACAAGAAGGCCAAAAAGCCTATTGTACTGGTCGTATTCTTGAAGTACCCGTAGGTCCTGAGCTGCTAGGCCGTGTTGTTGATGCCTTAGGTAATCCTATTGATGGCAAAGGTCCTATCAATGCTAAAATGACTGACAAAGTCGAAAAAATCGCCCCAGGCGTCATCGAACGTCAGTCAGTAGATCAGCCAGTAATGACCGGTTATAAAGCCGTTGATACCATGATTCCGATTGGCCGTGGCCAGCGTGAGCTTATCATTGGTGACCGTCAGACTGGTAAAACAGCTATGGCTATCGATGCCATTATCGCGCAAAAAACGTCTGGCATTAAGTGTGTGTACGTGGCCATTGGTCAAAAGCGCTCTACTATTGCTAACGTTGTGCGTAAGCTTGAGCAAACCGGCGCGCTTGAATATACCACAGTAGTGGTTGCTTCGGCTTCAGAGCCAGCAGCACTCCAGTATATCGCACCGTACTCAGGTTGTACGATGGGCGAATACTTCCGTGACCGCGGCGAAGATGCACTAATTGTATTTGATGATTTATCAAAACAAGCGGTTGCCTATCGTCAAATTTCACTACTATTACGTCGTCCACCAGGCCGTGAAGCTTATCCTGGTGACGTATTCTATCTTCATTCACGTTTGCTTGAGCGTGCATCACGCGTTAACGCTGAATATGTAGAAAAATTCACTAATGGTGAAGTGGTTGGTAAAACCGGTTCTTTAACCGCGTTACCGATCATCGAAACCCAAGCGGGTGACGTATCAGCATTCGTACCAACCAACGTGATTTCAATCACCGATGGTCAGATTTTCTTAGAATCAAGCCTATTTAACTCAGGTATCCGTCCGGCTGTGAACGCAGGTATTTCGGTATCTCGTGTAGGTGGTGCGGCGCAGACTAAGATTATCAAAAAGCTATCTGGTGGTATCCGTACCGCTCTAGCTCAATATCGTGAATTGGCCGCATTTGCTCAGTTTGCATCTGACCTTGATGATGCCACTCGTGCACAGCTTGATCATGGTGAGCGCGTGACTGAACTGATGAAGCAGAAACAGTATCAGCCGATGTCTATCTCTGAGCAAGCGGCAGTGATTTACGCGTCAAACGAAGGTTTCTTATCAGACGTTCCTATTAATAAAATCGGTTCTTTTGAAGAAAGCTACTTACGTTATATGCATGATGAGCAAGCCGACTTGATGAAAGAGATTGATGACACTGCAAATTATAATGATGATATTGCAGGTCGTTTAAAGTCAGCGGTCGAGACTTTTAAACAAAACCACAGTTATTAATTTAACGGGTTAAGCCGGTTTGGTTGGTTGTAGCTTTAGTGTTATAACTAAAGAGCTATTAATTTAAAGTCTATTTAGTTTAGAGACTTTCTAATTCAAAGCTTGTGAAGCGGCACGGTGTTTTCGAGCAGAATGACAGTCGTGCCGCTTTGCACGTAACCAACGGCATGTGACCGCGTAGTGCTACAAGAAATTAGTACAGTGCTTTATATTAAATATTGTTGCATTCGCCAATGCTTTTTTAACCCTCTTATATTGGAATCATTATGGCAAGCTTAAAAGAAATACGTGCCAAAGTCACCAGTATTAAAAGCACCCAGAAAATTACTCGTGCCATGCAAATGGTGGCCGCGAGTAAGATGCGCCGTGCCCAAGAGCGCATGGTTGTGGGTCGCCCGTATGCTGATAGTATGCGCCGGGTTATTTCACATTTGGTGCATGCTTCATCAGACTATAAACATCCGTATATGGTATCGCGTCCGGTCAATAAAGTAGGCTATATTGTCATCACGTCTGATCGTGGTTTGGCGGGTGGTTTGAATATTAATTTATTCAAAGCTCTAAGCAAAAGTATTAAAAACTACCAAGACCAGTCTGTACAAGCTGAGTTTGCTGTTATTGGCGCAAAAGGTGTTAGTTTCTTCAAGAGTTTTGGTGGTAAAGTCACCTCAGCCGTGACTAACTATGGTGATAAACCGACGTTTGAGCAGCTAAACGCACCGGTTCAAGCCATGCTTGACGATTATGAGAACGGTAAAATAGACCGTATCTACGTGGTGTACAACCAGTTCGTTAATGCGATGACCCAAAAGCCAACCGTCAATCAGCTGGTACCTTTACCAGAAGAAACGTTTGCTGATGAAGACAGTGGCATGCAGACTGAATTAAGCTGGGATTATATCTACGAGCCTGATATCGAGACTTTGATCGATAGTCTGCTAGGGCGCTATATTGAGTCGATTGTCTATCAGGCGGTAATGGAAAACATTGCCTCTGAGCAGTCGTCGCGTATGGTTGCTATGAAAGCGGCAACAGATAATGCTGGCGACCTAATTAACGATTTACAGTTGGTTTACAACAAGCTGCGTCAAGCGGCGATTACCCGAGAAATCTCGGAAATCGTTGGCGGCGCTGCTGCTGTTTCATAATTGACACCACCTATATATATAGAAGTTCAAGGAGAACGCAATGAGTAGCGGTCGTATTGTACAGATTATTGGCGCGGTTCTTGACGTTGAGTTCAGCCGTGACGAAGTACCTCAAATTTATGATGCTTTGCAAGTAGATGGTACTGAAACCACCCTAGAAGTACAGCAACAAATCGGGGATGGTATCGTGCGTACTATCGCCATGGGCTCAACTGAAGGCCTAAAACGTAACCTAACCGTTACTAACACTGGTGCCCCTATCTCTGTGCCGGTAGGTATTGGTACGCTTGGGCGTATCATGGATGTTCTTGGTCGTCCTATCGATGAAGAAGGTCCCGTAATCGCTGATACTAAATGGTCGATTCACCGTGAAGCGCCAAGCTATGCGGACCAATCAAACAGTACTGAATTATTAGAGACCGGTATTAAAGTAATCGATCTACTTTGCCCGTTTGCGAAAGGTGGTAAAGTTGGCCTGTTTGGCGGTGCTGGTGTTGGTAAAACCGTTAACATCATGGAATTGATCAACAACATCGCTCTTAAACATGAAGGCTTGTCAGTATTTGCTGGTGTTGGTGAACGTACGCGTGAAGGGAATGACTTCTATCACGAAATGCAAGAAGCGGGCGTTGTAAATACCGAAGACTTTACTAAGTCTAAAGTAGCGATGATTTATGGTCAGATGAATGAGCCTCCAGGTAACCGTCTACGTGTTGCGCTGTCTGGTCTCACCATGGCCGAGTATTTCCGTGACACCAAAGATCCTGAAACGGGTAAAGGTCGTGACGTTTTATTCTTTGTTGATAACATCTATCGTTATACGCTTGCCGGTACTGAAGTATCCGCTCTGCTAGGCCGTATGCCATCAGCGGTTGGTTATCAGCCAACACTTGCTGAAGAGATGGGTATGCTACAAGAGCGTATTACTTCAACGCAATCAGGTTCAATTACTTCAATACAAGCCGTATATGTACCAGCGGATGATTTGACGGATCCATCACCTGCGACTACCTTTGCTCACTTGGATGCTACGGTCGTACTGAACCGTGATATTGCTTCACAAGGTATCTATCCTGCGGTTGATCCACTCGATTCAACATCACGTCAGCTAGATCCACAAATTATTAGCGAAGAGCATTATAATGTGGCTCGCGGCGTGCAAGAAGTATTGCAGAGCTATAAAGAACTAAAAGACATCATCGCCATTTTGGGCATGGATGAGCTATCAGAAGAAGATAAACTAACCGTTTATCGTGCGCGTAAAATCCAGCGCTTCTTATCACAGCCTTTCCATGTGGCCGAAGTCTTTACTGGCGCCCCTGGTAAATATGTGGCACTACGCGACACTATTGCTGGCTTTAAAGCAATTATCGCCGGTGAGTACGATGATCTACCAGAACAAGCATTCTATATGGCTGGCGGAATTGACGAAGTGGTCGCTAAAGCTGAAAAAATGAAATCTGCTTCAAAGTAAGGTATTTATACCTTCAAGTTGTTTGGCAAATAGGCTAGAAACAGCTTATTTGCTAACAGCAGCGTAGCGCCCAGCAGTTTTTATAGCAGTTATCATAGTAAGGAGAGAGGGATGGCAACGTTTCAATGTCGTGTCGTAAGTGCCCGTGAAGAGTTATACTCAGGCGAAATCAGCATGTTGATCGCTACGGGTAGCGAGGGCGAAGTTGGTGTGCTACTAGGCCACACTCCGCTTATTACTTTGCTAAAACCTGGCGCAATGCGGTTGCAAACACCGGATGGCGAAGAAGAAGTTATCTATGTCTCAGGTGGGGTTCTAGAAGTACAACCGAAAATGGTTACCGTACTAGCAGATACCGCTATGCGTGCGCACAATCTTGACGAAAGTAAAATCGTCGAGGCCCGTAGAAAGGCAGAGCAAATGCTGGTAAACCAGTCTGATACCTTACAAACCAACGCTGCTTTGGCATCGTTGGCAGAATCTGTTGCTCAGCTACAGACTATTCGTAAATACCAAAACCGTGCCTAACAATATCTGCTTCAAATTTTTTGAACGATATGTATTAGCACAATAAAAAAACAGTCCATTATGGGCTGTTTTTTTATTGTTGTTTTTTATTGTCTTAGATTAACAAATGAAGTGCAATTTCAATCAGTAAGTGAAAAAAAGACCTAGATGCGATAGCATCAAAGTCTTTATCCACCGCCAAAGTGAGATTGCAACCATGAACTATACACAACTAAGCCTTAGTGAACGATATCAGATTTCTGCCCTTAAAGGGGCAAAACAGAGTATTAAATTTATAGCAGACCAACTAAACAGAAGCCCAAGCACTATATCAAGAGAGCTTAGTCGCAATGAAAGTCAGCGTGGTTACCGTCCACAGTTTGCAGACAAACAAGCCTCAGCACGTCGGGCAAACAATGCCCTCACAATTGTTATAGACGTTTGGGACTGGGTCAAAGCCAAACTCAAAGAGCGTTGGAGTCCTGAACAGATTGCAGGCGTTCACGGTGGTATCAGCCACACCAGTATCTACCGCTATCTATGGAGCGATAAGAAACAAGGTGGCACCTTATGGCAGTATCTTAGGCGCAAAGCCAAGCCTTATCGACAAAGGCTCACCGACGAGACTCGTGGGCGCATCAATGACAGAGTCTCAATCCATAAGCGTCCCTCTGTAGTAGAGGACAGGTCACGTATTGGCGATTGGGAAGCAGACACTATTATTGGACAACACCATAAGCAAGCCATTGTGACTATAGTAGAACGCAGAACAGGGTTGCTTAGAATGCAACGAGTGACTAAAAAGAGTGCGGATTTAGTAGCTGATGCGATAATAACGTTATTGACACCCATCAGGCGTAACGTTATGACTATTACCTCTGACAATGGCAAAGAGTTTGCTGAGCATATAAAGATTAAAGAGAGGCTTTGCAGCATGTTCTACTTCGCTGACACCTTTGCTTCATGGCAAAGAGGAACAAACGAGAATACTAATGGCTTGATTAGGGAGTACCTGCCTAAAGGCTGTGACTTTAGACAAGTCTCTGATGAGCAAGTACAGGCTATTGAAAATCAGTTGAACGACAGACCAAGAAAACGATTGGCGTTCAAAACGCCTAATCAGGTGTTCTATAATAGAATCTAGCGTTGCACTTGGTGTGTTAATCTAGCTTTTTCAAAAAACAAAGATTAGCAAATTAGCAAACTAGCAGCTAAGAAACGGTGGCTAGCAAAACAATGGCTAGTAAAATACCTAGGTGTTGCTAATATTAAAGCGATAATGGCCAGTCATTATTAAAGTCACTAGCGGTGGTCATAATATTTAGTTATATTGGGGCAACAGTAATGTTTTAGTAAATGGCTGAACGTTTTTTTGCCAGCTCTATAGTCAATAACTAAACAGTACTATCATTTGTCGTTTGAACGGTGTAAAAGAGATGAATTTTGGATGACAACTAAAGTTTTATTATAAGTTGTTTATAGGTTTTGTTAACGACAATAGGCTATAGTATAGGAAGCTGTGCGTTTGATAGTATACTGTGCTACCAAGTTTGTACCATCTATACGGACATGAATTGTTCCACTTTATTGTGCTATTAACTTCCCTGCTATTAATTTTTCTACATTAGAGGATATAACAATGTCAATGACTGAAGAAGACAACACTCCCCGAATTTTGATTGTTGAGGATGATGAGCGTCTGGCTATGTTGACCCAAGACTATTTGGTCAAAAATGGCTTGGAAGTAGCGATTGAAACTGACGGTAATCGTGCTATTCGCCGTATCGTTAATGAACAGCCAGATTTAGTAGTGCTTGATGTTATGCTTCCTGGTAGCGATGGTTTGACGGTGTGCCGTGAAGTTCGCCCGCATTATCAAAACCCTATTTTGATGCTTACCGCACGTACCGAAGATATGGATCAGGTACTCGGCCTTGAGATGGGGGCCGATGATTATGTCGCTAAGCCTGCTCAGCCACGTGTACTGTTAGCGCGTATTCGTGCCTTACTACGCCGCTCGGAAAATGCCCCATCAGAAGATGTACCACAGCGCTTAGAGTTTGGTGACTTAGTCATTGATAATGGCGGGCGTTCAGTGACCTTAAATGATGAATTAGTCGACTTTACCAGTGCTGAATATGATTTGTTGTGGTTACTTGCCTCCAATGCGGGTCGTATCTTATCACGTGAAGACATCTTTGAGCGTCTACGCGGTATCGAGTATGACGGTCAAGATCGTTCTATTGATGTGCGTATCTCACGTATTCGCCCTAAGATTGGCGATGATCCAGAGAATCCAAAACGTATTAAAACTGTACGTAGTAAAGGTTATCTATTCGTAAAAGAAGGCAACTAGTTTTATTAAGCCAGCCTCGATAAATTTATAATCAGTTATAGTAAGACAAAGAACCAGCCTTGTGCTGGTTTTTTTACGGATGAAAGTTAATCTTTTAAACTTAAATAGCATATTATGTGGTTTAATTAAGCGTTAGAATCCACGCTCTAATTTTATGCTCAGGTAGTCATAATTAGTCAACAAATTATTCAATAGGTTGGTCACAGCACGTATGTCATTAGTCTCTTCTTTAAAACACAGTATTTTTGTTCGTATTTATGCTGGACTGTTAATCGTCTGCTTATGTGTGGCATTATTTGCGCAGCTATTAATGGATACTATCAATAAAGAGCGTGTGCAGTCCTACCGCGAAAATATGGCAACAGGCGCTTTTTATTTGGTCAGTGAAGGGATTTCTAATCAAGATGACGAGACCCAGCGCGAATACTGGTTGTCTGATGCTAGTAGCTTATTCGGTTCGAATTTTCGTATTGTGCCTATCAATGAAGTTGACTTTAACGCCAGTGAGTTACGCCGGTTTGATAACGATGGCACGGTAGTACGTTATTTCACTCAGCCTACATATGCCGATGTGTATCATCGTCTGCCAGATAGTAACAATGTCTTAACAGCAAGAATATCGCAAGTCTCAGAACAACAAGTGCGTGCGATGGCCGTGTTTTTGTTAGACGACTTATCTTACTATACTACGCTATCCGCCAAGCGCGATCGTTTAGCAGAGTTAGAAAAAAGGTTTTCTTTTCCTTTAAGCTTTAAAGGAGTGAACACACTAGATTTAGATAATGATCAAATGGCACGCTTGCGTCGTGACGAGGTGGTTATCTTATTAGAAGATACCAACACCAGTCAGGGTAGCTCATCTATCAAAATTATTGTGCCATCCGAGATTAATGACATGGCGATCTTAATGGGCCCTGTGCCATTATTTAATTGGTTTCCGCTTAATTTGATTATCAGCATGGTACTTATCAGCATGTTTTTGATCAGTCTGGGTGTCTATGCGCTGATTTTTCCGCTGGAGCGTAAGTTACAGCTGATCCAAGTAGGGGTTGATGAAGTCAGCAAAGGCAATCTAGACAGTCAAGTACAAGTTCTCGGTCAAGATGAGATTTCCCGTCTGTCGGCTACTTTCAATGCGATGACAGCTCATATTAAACGGTTAATTGAGTCGCAGCGCGAGTTGACTCGCGCAGTTTCACATGAGCTGCGTACGCCCGTTGCGCGTATTCGCTTTGCGGTAGATATGTTAGCAGACACGGACGATGAAGACTCACGCTTCACCCAGCGTGATTATATTGATGAGGATATTGAGTCGCTCAACGGGCTAATTGATGAGATGTTGACTTATGCTAAGCTTGAAGAGGGCTCGCCGAAATTAGACTTAGAGTCGGTAAATCTTAAAGAGCTGGTTGAGCAGATTGAGCGTGAAACCAATGCCTTAGGTAAGCCTATTCAAATTGTCGGTAATCCGCCAAATGCTAAAGTAACGGCGGTAGCGGATAGACGTTACTTGCATCGCGTTATTCAAAACCTTGCCGGTAACGCCTTGCGTTATGCAGAGACCACTATTATTATTAGCGCTGGGGTCAAAAAAGGTAATGCCTTCGTTAGTGTCGAGGACGATGGACAGGGTATTGCAGAGGCTGATCGTGAAAAGGTCTTTATTCCATTTTCACGTTTAGATGATAGCCGTACGCGCGCATCAGGTGGTTATGGGCTGGGCTTGTCTATCGTGTCACGTATTGCATTCTGGTTTAATGGTAGTATGAAAGTAGATGAAAGCCAAGAACTTGGCGGCGCGCGATTTGTGATGACTTGGCCCATCAAGCCTTTGACTCAAACTATCGTTGCCGATGAGCTAACACAAGAAAAAAGTGACCGTGATTTTGATGCTCAATAAGACAGACTTAAATACTTGGGTGGGTAACATTATCCATAATCATTACTAGGGCTTGTTAGGTATTCACAAGTAGTGTTTGTCAGCGCAAGAGTAATAGGTTCAAAACACACTAATTACTCAGGTTGAGCACTTTTTATAATAAGGGCTATAAATAATAACGGATTAGATATTAGTTGGCCAAATAGCAACCGGTTAAACAATAACTGGTTAAACAATAACGAACTAGAGCGATTAACTTTTATTGTAATTTAAAAAGTATAGGAGAACAGAGGATGCCGTATTTATTTGGCGGTTTGGTACTATTGAATGCTATAACGCTTGGTTACTATCTATTTGCTCAGCAGCCGACCATCACTCAGAGCTTACAGACCGCGCAAGCTGAAATAACCCGCCCGCTACCTTTTACCAATAGCGCAAAGCTTCTTGCGCCACCTATCGGCAGTAAAGACTGATACTGACTTATCTATAGTCGTGTGTTAGCCAGTATTTTTTTAATAGAGTCATCTTTTTGATATCATAAGCCTTTTGATAGCAACGTCTTTATGGCTTTTTTTAATGGATTTTTATAATAGCTTCTTTCTAATAGTCTTCACCATTTACCCTATTATTAGGGACAGGTAAGTCCTTCGCCTGAGCTGCTAATGTGTCATCTCCAGCGACTTTAGAAATTAAAGGGATTCTTACACAAACTTGTAATCCGCCATCCGGATGATTAATGGCCTCAACTGTGCCATGGTGCAACCCTGCAATACGGCTAACGATAGCCAGACCCAGCCCGCTACCTTGGGTGGTACGAGCAGTCTCGCCGCGCTCAAATGGCTGCATGATACGCTCTAACTGATCTTCTGCCACCCCGCTACCACAGTCACGTACGCAAATCATTAATTGCTCTTGTGCTTCTTTATTGACCTCACTTTCAGTAACCACGTCAGGATCTTCTACCACGGCTGTTTCTATAAACGTGGGTACCACAGTCGCGGACAAATAAATCGGTGGTTTGCCATAACGATTGGCATTATTGACTAAGTTAATAACCAAGCGCTTAATCGATAGCGGGCGTACCGGCACGGCTTTATCACATTCTGACTGATAAACAAACTTCATGGGTGCAAATTGCACCATAATCTCATTAAAGATAACATCTAGATTGGTTAGGCGTACCGGCTCATCGGAGCCATCTTTCATATATGAGATGAACTGCTCTAAAATAGCGTCCATATCCTCGATATCATAGATGAGACCTTCACGGAAAAAATCATCCGGTAGCATCTCAGCGGTTAAGCGCATGCGGGTAAGGGGCGTGCGCAAGTCATGAGAGATACCTGCGAGCATAATTGTCCGCTCTTTTTGTGCTTGATTAAGTGTCGTAAACAGACGATTAAAGGCCATATTCACTTGACGGATTTCAGTAGGACCTGCACGCGTGGGCAAAATCGTGGCGTGACCGAGGCGAATGTAATTGGTGGCAGCACGCTGTAGATAGCGCAACGGACGGTTTAATTGCCGCGCCAATAAGATAATAGTCAGCAGCGTTAATAACGGCAGCCCGATTAAGAACAATATTAACAATGTCGGACTATATTGCGAGTAATAAACCACCGGTTCGCGAATCCAAAAACTGTCATCACGACTGTCTTGGACCCATAGTTGTGGGGTAGGCTTAAACTTAAAATAAACCTCCACAGGCCGACCTAGCTGAGCACTAATTTCTTGTTGTAGTACATCGGTAAAAACCCCTACAAAGGCTTTGTCTGAAACCTGTGGAAAATCACTGGGGTTATCAACCACTACCACATGCGAATGCCGATAAATCCATTGACGCACCTCTGGATTGTCCTGCCAGTCTTTTTTGGCACTATTCATCAGACGCAGCTCACTGGTTAAGTAACGAGCATGGTTTTTCAGTTCTGGTAAATATAGACTGCGCCAAAAAAACCAAATTGATAAACTAACACTGATAATCACAATAAAAATCACCATCAAGGTGGTCAACCAGCTGTTAGACCAGCTATTGGGATAGTAACGTGCAAACCAGCCTTTACGATGTGATTGTGGAGTGGGGGTGGTCATAAGGATCCAATGTTTTTGTAGTTATTGAATAAGATAAAACAGATGATTAGCAACAATTGAGTAGTCAGCGAATCGAGCAGTTAATAACAGGTTGTACTGCTTACAGTTGAAAGCCATTTTACTTCTTATAAACTTAAAATCAGTAGCATCAAACTTTTATGACACAGCCGCAATTTGTTACAGCATAGCATAACTGAACAATAGCTCTGCTAGGGTTATCACGGATAACTCAATAAAGGATAATGGCCTAGATGAGGGTTGGTTGAGCTATAATAACCTATACTGTTTTGCTTATTAGAATTTAAACAACAAATAATAGAGGTTTATCCTTGATAGTAACCGTTGAGAATTGACGTTCAGCATCGATATTATTTTACACCGAGCAACATTTAAGTTATTGTTATAAAATAATTAAATATGCACAGTTTATGTTTTCAATAAAATAAGACTGTGATATAATTATGCCCTTTTTGGTATACCTGCGAAAGAGAGAATTCACATGGTTGTTATTCGTTTAGCACGGGGCGGTGCCAAGAAACGCCCATTTTATCAAGTTGTTGTTGCTGATCAACGCCGCGCGCGTGACGGTCGCTACATTGAAAACATTGGCTTTTTTAACCCGCTCGCTAAAGAGTCAGAAGAAGCTGTACGCTTAAATATGGACACGTATAACGCGTGGATCGCAAAAGGCGCACAACCTTCAGACCGCGTTGCTTCATTAGCAAAAGCTTACAATAAAGCTGCGGCTAGCACTGAAGCAACTGCTTAATTGCCAGTTGTTAAGTCTAGTCATTGAGCATTGATTGCTCGGCTTTAGAAAACATAGCGTAGCTGGTCTAACCAGTGTACGCGATTAACTGTTTATCGCTGTTTTGATTGATTGTTAAGGTTTTAATTGACCTTTGTTAATTAAAGTCTTAATAATCGCTATTTATCTACTGCTATTTATATCCTGTTAGGTTAGCCGTTATGTCACCAGTACCAGACGCCAGCACCCTTATGAAAATCGGTCAGCTCAAAAAGCCTTATGGCATTAAAGGCTGGCTGTGGGTGTTTAGCGATACCGATGACCACGCGGCGATATTTGATATTAAATCGTGGTGGATGAAAACAGCTACTGGTATGAAGCCATTGACCGTAAAGTCTTGGCGTCAGCAAGGAACAGGGCTTGTGGCTCAGTTTGAGCAAGTTCCCGACCGAAACGTCGCCGAGACTATGAATGGTGTGACCCTTTGGGTTGCTCAAGACATACTACCAGAAACCGCTGAAGACGAATATTACTGGTCGGATTTGGTTGGTCTTCGGGTGATGAATGAGCAAGACGAATATCTTGGCGATATTACTGAGATGTTTGAGACCGGTGCCCATGACCTTATGCGGGTAGCGGCAAACTCAGACAGTTTAGATGCTGAAGAACGCATGATACCGTGGCATAAGCAAACGGTTATGCAGGTCGATATGGCCGGCAAAACCGTGCTTGTGGCATGGCCGAGCGACTACTAATTTAGCGCTTATTAATTTACTTTCAATAGCATTAAGCTAACGTAGTAGTTGTTATGTAGACGTATTTATGTAGGATTCAGATGTATTTTGCCGTGATTAGTATTTTTCCTGAGATGTTTGCGTCGATTCGTGATTTTGGTATCACGGGGCGCGCAGTCACTCAGGAGCAAGTCACGATTGAATGTATTAACCCGCGTGATTACACTACTGACAACTATCGCCGTATTGATGAACGTCCTTATGGTGGAGGTCCTGGCATGGTGATGATGGCCGAGCCATTGTCACAAGCTATTGAGGATGCCCGCCTGCGCGCAAGCCAACACGGTTGCCGTATAGACAAAGCGCACTGTCCGGTGATTTATATGTCACCGCAAGGGCAGACGCTGAGTGAAAGTAGCGTGGTCAGCATGGCTGAGTATGACGGCATGATTTTGTTATGTGGTCGTTACGAAGGTATTGATGAGCGCCTATTATCGCAGTACGTCGATATGGAAGTGTCACTTGGCGACTATGTGTTGAGCGGTGGTGAGCTGCCAGCAATGGTGCTAATGGATAGTGTGATACGTCGTCTGCCCGATATCATGGGCGATGATAAGTCAGCAGAGCAAGACTCGTTTGTCGATGGTTTGCTTGACTGCCCACACTATACCAAGCCGCATGAGTTTGCTGGTATGGCAGTTCCTGAGGTACTACTCTCAGGTCATCATGCCAATATCGCTAAGTGGCGCTTTAGCCAGCAAGTTGAACGTACGCAAACGCGGCGTCTAGACTTATGGCAAGCGTTCACACCAACGGCTCAGCAAGCTAAGTGGTTAAAGGCATTGGCAAAAGCAGATAAAAAGTAGCTTTTATAAAGAGCTTTTTTATAAATAGTGGCTTTGATAGTTAGATAAACAGTTAAGCAATAAAATTTTGAGCAACACTAAACAGGTCATACCATAATGGCCGTTTGCTACCCAATTTACGTTGTGTCGATTTAATACAAAATAGTATTGAAGGGCATGATTACTTATTACAAACAGGTGATATGCGTTAAGCCTCTATTATCTAATGTGAGGAGATAACTCTCATGAGCAACAAGCATCCATTGGTTCAGGTCATTGAAAACGCTCAATTGCTTGAGCGTCCTAGTTTTGCCCCCGGTGATACCATCGTGGTTCAAGTAAAAGTACGTGAAGGTGAGCGTGAGCGTTTACAGGCTTTTGAAGGCGTCGTTATTGCCAAGCGCAACCGCGGTCTAAACTCAGCGTTTACCGTCCGTAAAACTTCAAGCGGTGTTGGCGTTGAGCGTGCATTCCAATTGCATTCACCTATCATTGATAGCATTGTAGTGAAACGTCGCGGTGCTGTTCGCCGTGCGAAACTGTACTACTTACGTGAGCGTTCTGGTAAATCAGCACGTATCCGCGAAAAGCTTGGTGTCCGTCCTGCAAAAAAAGGCGCTCAGAAAAAAACTGACGCTGGCGTACCTGATGCGGTTGAGACTGCACCAGGTATTTAAGCATAAGTATCTAAGCTCAAGCTTGCCGTTTGCCTTAGCGTTTATTAATACGCTAGGGTAAATAGGCAGAAGTAGATACAAGCCCTTATTCATAGGTTTATCATATAAATAAGTGGGCGTACCAAAAAAGACAAAACCCCAATCTGTGCTAAAGCCGGATTGGGGTTTTTGTATGTATGGGTTTTATTTTTTATGACTCTATATTATCGATGCGGCTACTCTGGTTTTTAGATTTACTGTGTTTACGCAAGCGTATGTAAATAGTTTTGGTCACAGTTGCGATGATTTTTTGCTGCTCATCAACGATATCCGTCGTGTATTCGCGAAAGACAGCCTCGCCATCTTTTGCTAGCTCTTGAATGGTAGCAATCTCAGTGCTAGGGATTTTCATCCGTGTTCTGACTTTACTGTTACCCGGTGCAATAAACTCGATGTTTGAACTTTTATCCCAGACCACATAAGTGCTGCCCAGTTGATGCATGAGCATGAGCATATAAAATGGATCGACCATCGAGTATAAGCTACCGCCAAATTGTGTCCCTACGATATTTTTATTGAAGGCATTAAGCTTCATACTGACCACACATAATCCTTGATCCAAATTGATATGTTCGACCTTGATACCCGCACCGATATAAGGGGCGTAGGTATTTATACGCAACTTAAGCAGATGCGGGGTTAGCAGTGGCATGAGATTTTTTTTGGCGTTACGTTTTAAGGTCTCAAAGTTTTTGGGTAATAAGCTCATAAATGTATCCTTTTGCCTGTTGCAATGCTGTTATTCGTTTCTACTTGGCTAAGTGTGTGTCTTAGTGATCAGGCAAACGGAAATTAATAGCAAACAGCGTTGTTAGTGTTAAGAGGTTAATAAGTACAGCATAACGTTTTTAACACTGATCCTCACTATTAACCGTTACTATTAAACAATGGCTGAGTAAAAAGTATCTATCATAATTAAAAACAACCCGTGTCACCAGTCTTAAAGCGTAACGAGTGCCAATCACTGAGTAATATGAGTAAGATATATTTTACAGTTTGGATATAGTCGATGCAAAATAAAAAAGCGTTGTGTATAGCAACGTGCCACTGGTATAAATTGTTCTTGCGTGCGGTTCGCCAGCGTGCTTCGAGCCTGCAAAATGTTTGTGACAGTAGCATCCCAGTAGCATCTCAGTAGCACTGTACCGTTTCTAGATTGGATTAATTATAAGCCAGAAAAAACAGATATAAGATATGCATAGGAGGATACATGCTTATGAAAAATGTGTTCGATAGTGATAATAAAAGGGACAATAAAAGCAGTCATGAGGGTAGTGACGAAGTAGATTTTGAAGATGCAGTTTGCGAGCTTTGCAGTCGCACTGAGCTGAAGTTAACCCGCCATCATCTTATTCCACAGTCGCGCCATAATAAAGCCCGTACCCAGCGTAATTTTAGCCGTGAAGCTATGAAGACTGACGTTGCTATGCTATGCCGACCATGCCATAGTCAAATTCACCGTATTTTTGCCAATCACGAGCTGGCAAGTTATTACCATACCATTGAGCGTTTACAAACTCATAGCGAAGTGCAAAAGTTCATCAACTGGGTTAAAAAACGGCCAGCAGGTCTTAAGATACGAGTCAGACGCTGATAAGCGTGTAATCTTTTAGTCCGCAAAACTACCATGCTGGTCTCGCATTTTAACTCTTGATGACATACAATGGCGGCAAATTTAAGCCTGATAGCTTATTTTTTGTACAATTTTATGCAAATAAGTTATCAAGCACACAACAAGAACCTCAGCCAACATAAGGAGATGTGATGAGCAACACTCAGATCCCCGCTTCAGGATCTAATCTGCAGCCACCAAATCCTTCCGATTACGATCAAGAATTGACAGGCAGTTATGTTGATCTGCATAAGCCAAGTGCCAGTTTTAAGAACCGCGATGCCTATCTTGAGCATGAATTGCAAATCATGAAGCCTAAACGCTGGCGTGCTAACTTGCCGTTTCGTGATTATCGTTTTGAGTATGAAGATACCATTCCGGCGATGGCGGCAACGATTGGTAAAGTAGTGATGGTGGGTGCCATTGCTGCCACATTTGCAGGTCCTCTAGGTTTGGGCGATGCATTTGTGTTAGAGAACGTACGTTATGAGCTGTTGATTGTCTCGGTCTTTATTATTTTATTTTCAGGATTTTTCTTACCCACGGCTAACCTTGCGGGTACCCACGGCCCGCTGATTCCTTTGATTCCGATTGTGGTTGCTGCCGGTGGACATCCGATGGCTTTTGGCTTACTTATCGGTTTTTTTGGTCTCTTACTGGCGATTAGTAAAGGGGGCAGCTTACTGGCGAACTTGACCAGTAAAGGGGTGTGCGGTGGTCTGCTGATATATCTAGGCTTTATCGGGACCACTTCTCAAGTCAAAAACCTCTTTGCTTGGTCAGAAAGCATCGGTATGTCTCATATTGCTTTTATTGTGATTTTACTCACGATCATCCTGTATGCGGTATTAGAGAGTTTCCAAAAGCGCTGGCTTGCGGTGCCTCTTAGCTGCTTGCTTGGTGGCGGTGTTGCTTTTGCATTGGGTGCGCCATTTGAGTTTAAGACTGCGCCCGGCTTACCGCATATGAGTCCGATGTACTGGTGGGGAGAGAATAGTGGCTGGATGCTTGGCTTGCCGACCGTCGAGAGCTTTATTGTGGTGATGCCTTTTGCGGTATTGGCCGTAGCGATGTGGTCACCAGATTTCTTAGGTCATCAAGTGTTCCAAAAGATCAGCTATCCTAAACGTACCGAAAAAGTTTTGATGGATATTGATGACACTATGGTCAGTGCCTCCGTTCGACAGGTGGCAGGCTCGGTACTGGGCGGTGCTAACTTTGCGTCGTCATGGGGCACGTATATTGTCCCTGCGGCAATCGCCAAACGCCCTATTCCTGCTGGTGCAGTGTTGACCGCTGTGTTCTGTGTTATCGCTGGTGTTTGGGGTTATCCGATGGACTTGGCGATCTGGGAGCCAGTATTATGTGTGGCTTTAATTGTCGGGGTCTTTATTCCACTATTAGAAGCAGGAATGGAGATGACGCGTGAAGGTAAAACCACGCAGTCTGCTGCCATTGTGGTCTTTGCCTCTGCATTGGTTAACCCAGCCTTTGGGTGGTCAATTACCTTACTACTTGATAACTTAGGTCTGATTGGCTCAAAAGAGCGTAGTGCTAACTTGTCTAATATGAGTCGCTGGATTATTCCTGGTGTCATGTTTATAGTTCTAACTGGTGTGATGGCTGTGGTTGGTATGTTGCCGGGTATTCCAGCATTATTACCGAACTTTCGCCATTGATATTGAGCGATAAATAGCAGTCGTAACAGTCGCAATTATAAAAGTCAGCCTCGTGCTGGCTGTTTTTATGCACGCTGCTGTGCCGATAACGGTTCTTGTAAAATGGTCAATATCCCCCCATAAATAACTGTATTCAAGCACTTTTAAGGGCAGTATTTTTATGGTCAATGTCTCAGCGTCGACTGTGGTCGATGATAAGAAAGCCCGTCTTAAACACCTCATTAAGCGCCTGCCAAATTTGCCAGGAGTCTATAAAATGCTGGGCAAAAACGGTGATATTCTTTACGTGGGTAAGGCAAAATCGCTTAATAGTCGGGTAAATAGCTATTTTGCTAAAACCATCGACCATCCAAAAACGCGAGCTTTGGTCGCACGCATTCACAATATTGAGACCATTATTACTCGCGGCGAGACTGAGGCGCTACTACTCGAGCAGAATCTAATTAAAGAATACCGTCCGCCTTATAACGTGCTGTTGCGTGATGATAAATCGTATCTGTATGTGTTCATCTCAGCGGATAAGCCTTATCCACGTCTGGCTTATGGTCGGGGTAAAGGCAATCATCAAAAAGGTCGGTTTTTTGGGCCTTTTCCCTCAGCCCATGCGGCAAAAGAAACCTTAGTATTGATGCAAAAAATGTTTCAAATGCGCCAATGTACCAATACTTTTTTCCGTCAGCGTAAACGTCCTTGCTTAGAATATCAGATCAAGCGTTGCCGTGCGCCCTGTGTGGGCCTAGTATCACCGGAAGATTATGCCGAAGATGTGAACAATACCATTCGCTTTTTAAAAGGCGATTCTAGTGATATTCATAATGCATTAATCGTAAAAATGGAAGCCGCCGCTGAGGAATTAGATTTTGAAAAAGCGGTATTTTATCGTGATCAGTTGTCTATGCTGCGCGAAGTACAAGCACGGCAGGCGGTCTATACCGTAGAAGGCGAGGCCGATGTGATTTCGATTGCCAGCCAAGCAGGAATGAGCTGTGTCAACGTGTTGACGGTTCGCGGTGGACGAGTGCTGGGTGGTAAAAACTACTTCCCTGATGTCGATAGTAGTGAGCCGTTAGCGGATAATCTATCGGCTTTTATCACGTCATTTTATTTCCAAGTCACGGATGACTTGCCAGCTGAGATTATCTTAAGTCATGAATTACCGGATCAAATTGCGGTCAGTGAAGCGCTAGCGACCCACTTTGAAAGTAAGGTAGTGATAAAAACCAGCGTACGTGAATATCGGGCAGAATGGCTGGATTTGGCAACACTGAATACTAATAATGCGCTAAAAACTAAATTGGGCGATTATCTGGAGCTGCATGCGCGCTTTGGGGCCCTGAAAGACGTGCTATCGACTGTCACAGATCGCCCTATCGACCGTATTGAATGTTTTGATATCTCCCATACTATGGGTGAGGCGACTATTGGTAGCTGTGTAGTGTTTGATCAAGGTGGCTCGCGTCGGCGTGATTATCGCCAATATGCTATTCACGATATCGTAGGCGGTGATGATTATGCGGCAATGAAGCAAGTACTGACTCGCCGCTATAAAAAGCAGCCGCTACCTGATTTATTACTGATTGATGGCGGTAAAGGTCAGCTAAGTATGGCAAAAGAGGTGCTCGTAGAATTAGGTATTCTCGGGGATACTTTGATGATTGGGGTGGCGAAAGGTGAGGGGCGTAAAGCGGGTCTTGAAGTACTGCATTTCTTAGACCATGAGCCGTTAGATTTACCCATGGACAGCAAGGCGCTGCATTTACTCATGCACATTCGCGACGAGGCGCATCGCTTTGCTATTACTGCGCATCGTAAAAAACGTGATAAGCGTCGGTCATCGTCAGTGTTAGAAGTCATTCCAGGACTTGGTGAGAAGCGCCGCCGCGATATACTTAATCATTTTGGTGGAATGCAGCAGTTATTAGGGGCATCGCAACAAGAGCTGGGCGGAGTGCCAGGTATTGGCCCCGTACTGGCGAAGACAGTTTATAAAGTGTTGCACGAGTAGTATATGGTTTTCTATATGAATACCAATTAACTCATGCAAATATAAAAGCATTAAATTTCTTTGAAAAAGCCGCTACTGTCTTCTACTTAGCGGCTTTCTTTTTGATAGGTCACAAATTTAAAATCCAAGTCGCTTTTATCATCATGCATTTGCTCAGATTCTTGCGCAATATTAAAATCGCTCGGCAGCTCAGGATAAAAAGCATCGCCCTCACTGATTTCAGTATCTACGTGAGTCAACTCAATGCGATCGGTATACATTAGCGCGTCGCTAAAGACCCGCTCACCGCCAATCACCCAAATCGTATCAAGGAGTAAGCCATGTGCCAGACTTGCTGCTTGTGTTAAAGCATCATCCAAGTTATGTACCACATGAGCGTTATCACGTCCTACTAGACTTTTTTGCTCGGCATAGTCCAATTGGCTAGTAATAATAAAGCTAACTCGCTTTGGTAAGGGCTTGCTGCCCATCGACTCAAATGTTTTGCGCCCCATGATGACGATACCTTGCACCGTACTTTCAGTCTGACTGCTTTGCGCATCGCTACGGGTGGTCATTTTTTTAAAATGTTGTAGGTCTGCTGAGATATGCCAAGGTAGCTCATTACCTTTACCGATACAGCGGTTGCTACTGATGGCCGCGATTTGGGCGACTTGGGTATTGGCATAACTCATAGGTGATCCTTTTAATTAATACGAATAACTGATGTCGAAAAAATGCTTACTTATAGAACGGATTATTTATACAAATAGACATTCATACCGCAACCTTAGCTTTGATACCAGGATGCGATTCATAACCCTCAATGCTAATGTCATCATACTCAAACGCGAAAATATCTTTAATATTAGAATTTAGCGTTAAGGTCGGCAACGCATAAGGCGTGCGGGTCAACTGTAATTCAGCTTGTTCACGGTGGTTTTGGTAAATATGACAATCGCCGCCGGTCCAGATAAATTCGCCAACGTCCAACCCACAAACTTGAGCTACCATATGGGTTAAGAGCGCATAACTGGCAATATTGAACGGTACGCCTAAAAACAAATCAGCCGAACGTTGATATAACTGGCATGAGAGTTTGTTGTCCGCCACAAAAAACTGAAACATAGTATGGCAAGGGGGCAGGGCAACTTGCTCGGCTTCGGCGGGATTCCAGCCAGATACGATTAAGCGGCGTGAATTGGGGTTAGTCTTTATTTGCTCAATAACTTGTGTGATTTGATCGACACCATCAGCGTTATAAAGGCCGTCTGCATTTTTGGTTGCGCCATAATTACGCCACTGATGACCATAAACGGGCCCTAAGTCACCAGCAGGTCTATTAAAGCGTGCGGTCTGCTCGGCCGTTGCCCACTCATTCCAAATGCGCACGCCATTTGCTTGCAAATAATCCACGTGGGTACTGCCACTCAAAAACCATAATAGCTCATAAGCGATGGATTTAAAATGGACTTTTTTGGTAGTCAACAGTGGAAATCCTGAGGCTAAGTCAAAACGTAGCTGCGCTCCGAAGTGGCTAAGCGTACCGGTTCCAGTACGATCCCCTTTTTCCGTACCGTTAGTGAGAACGTGATGGAGCAAGTCAAGATAGGCTTGTTCATTGTTGCTGTTGATCATAAATTTGCTCTTTAACTATCAGCGTTGCTGACAAAACGGTTATTAGCAGCGCTGACATTATCAAAATTATTATTAATATAAAGGTAGGTTAAGTACCTCAGCTTAATAAGCTGATTGTTTACCCCAATCATAAATGCTGTTCTTATAAGCATAAATCAGTAGAATGATACCAAGAATAATCATCGGTGCGGACAACATCTGTCCTTTGGTCATCCAACCTAACAAAACGAATCCTTGATCAGCATCTGGCTGACGGAAGAACTCAATAATAAAACGGCTCAATCCATAACCTAATAAGAATACGGCGGTCACGGCCATACGTGGTTGCGGTTTGGATGAGTACCACCATAAAAATAGGAACAATAACAGTCCTTCGGCAAAGGCTTCATACAGCTGAGAGGGATGACGGGGCAGTAAATACTGGCTGTTAACTTCAGTCATCAGCTCTTGCAAGGCTGGGTTGCTTTGTAGCAGCGCCATATCTGATGTGGCGGCTTGTGGGAAATACGTTAGCCAGTTATAGCCACCATCAGAAACCCGCCCCCACAGCTCACCATTGATGTAATTACCTACACGCCCAAAAAACAAACCCATGGGTACACAAGGAACGATGAAATCGAATACTTGAAACGGGGTTTTTTTATACTTACGCGCAAAGAACCACATGCCCAACATGACGCCGATAAAACCGCCATGGAACGACATGCCGCCTTCCCAGACTCTGAATAGATAAGCAGGATTCTGCAGTAACTCGCCGAACTGATAAAACAGCACATAGCCAACACGCCCGCCTAATATCACTCCCAACGCCCCGTAGAACACTAGGTCGGATACCATATCAGTTGACCAATTATCGCGCTTAGTACTGCGATACCATGCCAATCCGTAAGCAGTAGCAAACGCTAGCAAGTACATCAAACCGTACCAATGGACTTCGACAGGCCCAAGTGCTAACGCTACAGGATCATATTGAGGATGAATCATCATAAGGGCATCATAATATTGGTAATAAAATGCTGTACATAATAGCAAATTTCGCTCGTTGAGCATACTGTATTGCTATTATGTCAGTCATGAAGCCATGATAGATTTAGGTATTGAATTTACCATCTGATTTATAATGGGTATGGCGGTAGATAGATTTGGTGGTAATGCTTGCAGGTTTTTGATGGTGACGTTTGGTATTGATAAGTAGCGACACACAAGCAAAGCAATAGTTACAGGACACTGTCGCGATTGAGCTATCACTGTTAAGGACTCTTTTTTGTTGGCTCATAGTTAAATGGCGACCAGCTCTTGCACTTTGTTGTCCACCATTGTATCGCCTGCCCCTTGTGCCAACACTTTACCGCGTGATAATACTGTGTAGTTGTCGGCGAGCTCTTCAGCAAAGTCGTAAAATTGCTCGACCAGTACAATCGCCATATCGCCTTTATCGACTAAGTCCCGAAGGACTCGGCCAATATCCTTAATAATAGACGGTTGAATGCCCTCAGTAGGTTCATCTAGAATTAGCACCGTAGGCTCAGAGGCTAAGGCACGAGCAATGGCCAGTTGCTGCTGCTGACCGCCAGACAGGTCGCCGCCACGTCGATGTTTCATCTCATCGAGTACCGGAAAAATATCATATAAATGCTTAGGTACCTGCTTGGCTTTACTGCGTGAAAATTTGGCCATACCAATCAAAATGTTTTCTTCCACAGTTAAGGTGGAGAAAATATCACGTCCTTGTGGCACATAAGCGAGTCCCGCTCGTACCCGCTGCTCGGATGAGAGTTTACTGATGTCTTTATCGTTAAGTAAAATCTGCCCCGATTTGATCGGCAATATGCCCATTAGACATTTGAGTAAGGTGGTTTTGCCCACGCCATTACGACCGAGCACCACACTGCATTCACCAACGGGCGCTGTGAGCGAGACGTCTCGCAAAATATGACTGCCGCCATAGTATTGGTTGATGACATTAACTTGTAACATGGTTGTCTCCTAGCATTTGAATCATCCCTAACCTATCAATTGTATTACAGTTCATCGGCCTAACTATTTACCGAGTTATCGACCCAAATAGGACTCAATGACCGCCTCATTGGCTTGTACTTCGGCTAAGGTGCCTTCGGCTAGAATCGCCCCCTGTGCCAAGACGGTGACTTTGTCACTAATGGCATCAATAAAGGTCATGTCATGCTCGACCACCACTAAAGTGTGATTTTTTTTGAGGCGCAAACACAGCTCGGCCGTGTGCTCAGTCTCAGCATCGGTCATACCCGCAACGGGCTCATCAAGCAAAATAAGCTTGGGGCTTTGCATCAGTAGCATACCAATCTCTAGCCACTGCTTCTGCCCATGTGATAGCAAACCGGCAGGCTTGTTGATTTGGTCAGTCAAGCGGATTTGCTGTAGGGTGGCGTCAAGCGTATCGCGGGTATCGGCATTGAGGGTGTTAAACAAGCTTTTGACGACGCGCTTATCTTTGGGCGCCGCGAGTAACAAGTTATCCATAACGGTAAAATTTTCAAATACGGTAGGTTTTTGAAATTTGCGCCCAATACCCGCTTCGGCTATCTCTTCAGTAGACATGCTAGCAAGGTTATGGGTTTGTCCAAAAAAAACGCTGCCATTGGTAGGGCGGGTTTTACCAGTAATGACGTCCATTAGTGTGGTTTTACCGGCACCGTTTGGGCCAATAATACAGCGTAGCTCGCCCTCTTCAATGTATAGCGATAGATTATTGAGTGCCCGAAACGACTCAAACCACACGCTCACATCTTCTAAATACAGAGCAATACCGTGGCTAAAATCGACGCCTGGTTTTTTGGGGTGACTGAGACCGTCGCCACCATTATGGCTCCCATATTCATCTATAGCAGGTGTATTTAAAGCGCCACTTTCTGGCAATGTTTTAGTAGGGTGCTTGACAGAGGCTGGTTTTTTATTGAACATTACTGTTTCTCCTTTTTGAAGCGGTCAAACATGCCCATAATGCCATTGGGTAAAAACAGCGTTACTACCACGAACAGTCCGCCCAATATCAATAGCCAAACCTCAGGGTAGGCCACAGTAAAGTAAGTTTTTACTGAATTAACCACGCCAGTGCCCAAAATCGCACCAATTAGTTTGCCTCTGCCACCAGTCGCCACCCAAACAGCCATTTCAATTGAGTTAACGGGGTTCATCTCACTGGGGTTAATAATGCCCACTTGTGGAACATATAGCGCCCCTGCGATACCCGCGATAACGGCGGATAACACCCAAGCGGACAGCTTGTACCAGAGGGTACGGTAGCCTAAATACTGCAAGCGGTTTTCGCTATCACGAATGGCGCCAAGTACCCGTCCATAAGGTTGGTTCATTAAGTAGCGTAAGCCAACATAAGACAATAATAATGCTAAAGCGGTAATAAAGCACAGCATCGAACGGGTTGAGGCCGCGGTAATATCATAGCCCAAAAGAGTCGTAAAGCCGGTGAAGCCGTTGTTGCCGCCAAAGCCGGTTTCATTACGAAAGAATAATAGGGCGGCTGCATAAGTCATGGCTTGGGTGATGATAGAAAAATAAACGCCTTTAATCTTGGAGCGAAAGGCAAAGAAGCCAAAGATAAAAGCAATCAATCCCGGTACCAGTACCACCAGCGCCATCGCCCACCAAAAGTGTTGAGTGCCGGCCCAATACCATGGCATTTCAGTCCAGCTTAAAAAGCGCATAAAGTCGGGTAGCGCATCGCCTGCGGTTTCGCGCGTTAAGTACATACCAAACGCATAACCACCCAAAGCGAAGTACAAGCCGTGCCCCAAACTTAAGATTCCGGCATAGCCCCATACTAGGTCTAGTGCTAATGCTACCATGGCCAGTGCCATGATTTTACCGATGAGGGTAATCCAATAAGCTGAGAGATAAAAAGGGGAGGTCTCTGGCATCAGATGCAGCCAAGGCAATATTAATAAGATTGCAAAGCACAAGCCAATCAAAATGGCACTACGCGGGGTATCGGACAGTAATTTGGTCATTAGCATAGGTATCTCCTTATTCGACAAAGCGGCCTTTGAGTGCAAATAAACCTTGTGGCCGCTTCTGAATAAACAGAATCACAAGAACCAACAACACGATTTTGGCCAATACCGCCCCAATACCAATCTCAAGTACGGTACCGCTGACGCCTAGTCCTAAGGCCGCTAACACCGCGCCCCATACTTGACCGACACCGCCAACGACTACCACTAAAAAGGTATCGATAATATAGGTTTGACCCAAATCTGGACCAACGTTACCCACTTGAGCCAGCGCGCAACCTGCCATGCCGGCAAGCCCAGAGCCCAACCCAAACGCCATCATATCGATACGTGCTGAGGGGATACCGACCGCCCGTGCCATCTGGCGGTTTTGCGTGACTGCCCGTATAAACAAACCAAAGCGTGTTTTATTGAGCAAGTACACCAATAACGCCACAACAATGACGGTAAAGCCGATAATGGCAATGCGGTTATAAGGGAGCACTAGGCTAGATGACACTTGATACGCACCGCTTAACCAAGCCACGTTACTGACTTCAACGTTTTGGGCACCAAAAATCATCCGCACCAATTGCATCAAAATCAGACTCACGCCAAAGGTTGCGAGTAAGGTTTCCAGCTCACGCCCATACAAAGGGCGAATAACAATACGTTCAATAATCATACCGATAATAGCGCTCACCAAAAACGCAGCTGGAATAGCGGCCACCAAATACCAACCGACCATATTTGGCAAGTAGGCTTGAAACATATTTTGGACCATATAAGTGGTATAAGCGCCAATCATAATCAGCTCGCCATGCGCCATATTAATCACGCCAAGCAAGCCAAAGGTAATAGCAAGACCGAGGGCGGCGAGCAGTAAAATGCTGGCGGTACTCATACCAGTGAAAATATGACCCATCCACGTACTTATTTCTATGCGCCGTGACACGCTAGCCTCAGCATCGATAAGCGCTGCTTTGAGTGTGGCATCTAGGTTGTCGTCAGCAAGGGCGGACTCAATATCTACTAAGACTTGCGGGCTATCACTATCAGCGAGAAGCTTGACCGCCGCAATCTTAGTAGGTAGATCACCATTCTTAAAATCAATACGGGCTTGCAGCGCGGCCAATGCTTTTTTAACTTTAGTATTGTCCTCGTTTGCTGCCGCTGCTGTAATAATAGCGGGGTCTACTTGGTCGATATTGTCAGATAAAATATCTACCGCTTGTAGACGCTGTGCTGACTTGTCAGACTCCAGTTTTACTTTAGCCCGCCCAAAAATGAGCGCCGAGCGTAGCGCGTTGGTCAATGTAATTGGCGATAAATCACTGGGCCAATCAGCAGTCTCTTTTTTATCAGGATAAGTAAATAGCTGATCGTCTGCACTGAGCAAGTAAGTTTGACCAACATTACCTTGATATAACTCATCATTGTCAATGAATTCGACCAAAGCATCCAAACTCTCAATCGATCCCGGCCAAGCATTTAACATGGTTTGGCGCTGACCAAAATCACCCGCCACAAATTGCTCAATAGTATCGCCTGTACTTGCGATTGCCGCTACCGAAGTGACTGACTCATTGGTTTGAGTAGCTGTAGGAGTGACTGCAGGAGTGGTCAATGATTGCTGATTTTGGGTTTGTAGTGTGTCACCGGTGGTCGTCACGGCCTCTAAGGTGACAGCAACGGTGTTGACGGGTTTGGCAGCTGGAGTGTCGTGGCTATGAACCACTTGGGTATCATGAGCGTAGGCAATGGTAGCCAGTAGAGTTGTGGCCAATATGGTTGTGGCTAAGGTTAGTGCCATTAATGCAAATAGCCGTCGTGGCACAGCAATTAAAAAAACGGTAATCCTTTTTATCAATCCATCTATCAACCCATCTCTTAATCTATGTATTAACGCATGCTGATAGTGGTTGCTTTCGGGTGATGCTTGCCCTGCAATGGGGCGTGAAGTACGGTGCTGCATTTGCGGCTCCCTATTTTTTGCAGTCAACAAATCCTAAGCCTCTACCGCTTAGTATGTTAAGCCTGTAGAGGAGTTGATAAAGTCTGAAGGTGTCTAAAGTGTTGAGAAATAAATTTAGAAAATAGGCGTAGAGCCTTTCATCTACACGTGTTTAGGCACGCGTAGATATAAATTCATTTATGGATTGGTTTACTTAGGGATGTACTGGCTCCATGGCTGCGCTTGAATGACCTCTGGCGTTTTAAAGATTGTATCAAACTGACCATCTGCACGAATTTGACCAATCATAACCGGCTTCCATAAATGATGGTTTTCCTCATCCATTTTCAGCGTGTAGCCTGACGGCGCATCAAAGGTTTGTCCGCCCATACTAATACGCACTTTATCGACATCAGTGGTGCCCGCTTTTTCAACCGCTTGCTTCCACATATTGATGCCCACATAGGTGGCCTCCATCGGATCATTCGTCACGACCTTTTCAGCATTAGGCAGATTTTTATCTAGAGCATATTGCTTATAGCGTTTGGTAAAGTCGCTATTGGTTGGGTTTTTAATCGACATAAAGTAGTTCCATGCCGCCAAATGACCTTGCAAGAGACTAGTGTCAATACCACGCAATTCTTCCTCGCCCACTGAGAATGCCATCACTGGAATATCTGAGGCTTTAATACCTTGGTTAGCAAGCTCACGATAAAATGGCACGTTCGAGTCACCATTAATGGTTGATATCACTGCTGTCTTTTTACCGGTTGCAAACTTTCTAACGTTGGAGACGATAGTTTGGTAGTTGCTAAATCCAAATGGCGTGTACTCTTCCATAATGTCTGCATCGGCCACGCCTTTTGATTTTAAGAACGCCTTTAAAATCTGGTTGGTGGTACGCGGATAGACATAATCGGTACCGAGCAATACAAAACGCTCTGCACCACCGCCTTCTTCACTCATTAAATATTCCACTGCTGGAATGGCTTGCTGGTTTGGCGCCGCACCTGTGTAAAAAATATTCTCTGATTGCTCTTGTCCCTCATACTGCACCGGATAGAACATCAACCCGTTTAACTCTTCAACCACCGGCAATACCGATTTGCGCGATACCGAGGTCCACCCACCAAAAATCACATCTACTTTATCTTGCGTTAATAGCTGACGGGCCTTTTCAGCAAATAGAGGCCAGTCAGAAGCCGGATCAACCACCACAGGCTCTAACTGCTTACCTAACACCCCGCCATTGTCATTGATCTCATCAATAGTCATCAATGCGACATCTTTTAACGAAGTTTCAGAGATAGCCATAGTGCCAGACAAGGAATGTAGGACGCCGACTTTAATAGTGTCGCCATCAGCGGCAGGAGTCGTCGTTTCTGAGGCGGCTTCTGTCGTCGTCTTTATTGTGGTTTCTACCGGTTTTTGACAGCCGATAAGGCTCAAGCTGCCAACTACCGCAATAGCCAGTAATGAGACGCGTGATTTGAGTTTATTGTTATGGTTTGGCTCAATAAACTGAGGGTTGGCTACAGTCGATAACGAAAACATGGCAATCTCCTAAATAAATACAAAAGATAAAATAATTGTTACTTAACAGTAATTATAGGTTCAAGTTTCATGCCAAGTAAAAATCGCTAGCAAAGAGAAAATAATCACGCAATAGTTGAAAAAAGCATGCAAATGTCGTTAATGTAGTGCACGAGGGTTAATCGAATGCACCATAAAGGGGAAAAAGATAAAGGAGTGCTGCAAAATGAGCGGATAGACAGGACATACTATCGAAATGGCCTAAGAGCGCTGTGGCGTTATCCTCGATGGTTCTATCACGACGCTTAATAAACATAGCAATGACGTCTGTACTCGGACATCTAGCACCACATTTGAGTTGCTGCGCCCAAAAGGACTTCGACTATATAAGTGACCATGTCATAATAATAAGTGATCACGCCATCATAAATAGTCACCACTAAAAAATAGGATAGCTCATGTGTATTGTCGCCATTGCTTGGCAATTATCGGATCAATTACCACTGATATTACTGTCTAATCGCGACGAGTTCTTACAGCGTCCGACTGAGCCGCTACATCAATGGCCGGATAAACCTATCTATGCTGGACGTGACTCTCAAAGTGGCGGCACGTGGCTAGGCATTCACAGTCAAAATAGCAGTCAAAACAGTGTTCAAGAAGACAGTCAATATGAAAGCCATCAACAAAATGGACGCTGGGCGGCGGTGTTGAACTTTCGCGATGGCGTGCAGGCAAGTTCCGATGAGCGTTCTCGCGGTGAGCTAGTAACTGGGTTTTTGACTAGTACCCTGAGTCCAATGGCATTTGCTCGGCAAATTAACCTACAAGACTATGCAGGCTTTAATTTAATTATTGGTGATGCCGAACAAGCAGTCATCGTGAATAATCGCGGTCATGCGCCGATGCCATTATATGCGGGTTTGCACATATTCTCTAATGGACAGCCGGAAGAGGCTTGGTTTAAAACTGAGCGATTGCGCGGAAGGCTACGTCAAGAAGTGCTACCGCTAATAGCTGAGAACAGCGCTCCTGAATATTGGCAGAAGGCTGCTTTTAGCGTCCTATCTGATACCACGCCAGCGCCAGCGGATAAGCTGCCAGATACTGGAGTGCCTATTGAAATCGAACAGGCTTTGTCTTCAATCTATATTGAGCCGATTACTTTGGCCAATCTTGAGACTAAAATGCCAACTTATGGCACGCGTACCCAAAGCATTTTGACTTTAGGTAATAAAAGCAGCACTCATTCGCAGTCTACTAACTCACAAGCAACTCATTATGCTCAATTAGACAGTCGAGAATGTCAACATAATATTAGCGAATAATATATAAGCCTTTCAGCTATTTTTAGTTATGCGCAACTATAGTTAATACTAAAAATTTGAACTCAATGTTCAACACTCAACGATAAATAGCAGTCAATTCCCTAAATAAATTGTGGATTTACTTCAAATTACTAATAATATGGCGTATTATGAATATACAGGGTGTTAAATCTAATGCCAGTGAAGCAAATATTGATAATACAAGGAGTGTGACATGAGTATGATGAAATCACTGATATTTATTAAGCCAGGTAAAATTGAGATTACAGAAAAAAAGATTCCTGATGTAGGTCCCAATGATGCTCTACTAAAAATTACGACAACGACTATTTGTGGTACTGATATTCATATTTATAAAGGTGAGTATCCTGTCGCCAAAGGACTGACTATTGGTCATGAGCCAGTAGGTATTATCGAAAAGCTAGGTTCAGCGGTGCAAGGCTACAAAGAAGGACAACGAGTCATTGCTGGCGCAATTTGCCCAAGCTTTAGCTCATACGCCTGTCAGGACGGCTTTCCATCACAAGATGGGGGCTATATCCAACCAGACGGCGGCACTTGCGCTTGCCATGGCTATAAAGCAACGGGTGGTTGGCGCTTTGGTAATATCATTGATGGCACGCAAGCAGAATACGTTCTAGTGCCAGACGCGCAGGCCAATCTGTGCCCAGTACCTGATGGTCTTACTGACGAACAAGTGCTTATGTGTCCTGATATTATGTCTACAGGATTTAAAGGTGCGGAAAATGCCAATATTAAAATTGGTGATATTGTCGCGGTATTCGCACAAGGACCCATTGGCTTATGTGCTACTGCTGGGGCAAGGCTCAAAGGTGCCTCGACTATCATCGCCGTTGACGGCAATAGTCAGCGATTAGCGATGGCCAAAAAAATGGGCGCTGACATCATCCTTAACTTTAACGAAGTGGATGTGGTCGACGAGATACTGAAACTCACAGGTGGTCGCGGTGTTGATAGCAGTATCGAGGCGCTTGGTTTAAAATCCACCTTTGAGCAGGCGCTTAAGGTATTAAAACCAGGTGGTACACTATCTAGCCTTGGTGTTTATTCTGAAGATTTAACCATTCCAATGTCACACTTCGCCTCTGGTCTTGGTGACCATACGATTCGAACCGCTCTATGCCCAGGCGGTAAAGAGCGTATGCGCCGTTTAATGAATGTCATTGAAACCGGACGTGTCGATTTATCAGAAATGGTAACTCATACTTACGCTTTAGATAACATCGTAGAAGCATATGACTTATTTATGAATCAGCGCGATGGGGTGTTAAAGATTGCAATTAAACCCTAATTCCTGCTAGATAGACTACGCAGAAATTAAATATAAAAAGCGCCTGTATCCTCTTTTGGATACAGGCGCTTTTTATTGTGTTGTATGCTAAAAATAAAAGTACAAAGATATTGAAGAAATCATAATTGAATCAAGTGATTGTCCTGTTCAGGAATAATCAGCTCTTGCTTGAGTGGCAGCTCACGCACCAGCTCTTGTAATGCGCGGCGATATACCCCGCGTTTAAAGTGAATTACTTGTCCGAGTGGGTACCAATAGCTGACCCATTGCCAATGGTCAAACTCAGGCTTACCCTCATCAAAGCGGATATGTTGGGTATTCAGTTCATCTAAGCGTAACAAAAACCATTTCTGTTTTTGCCCAATACACAGCGGATATTGTCCATGACGTACATAACGCTTCGGCAGACGATAGCGCAGCCAGTCTTGCGTGACTGCTAATAAGTCTACATGACGCGGATGTAAGCCGACCTCTTCCCAAAGCTCGCGATACATTGCATCTACTGGCGTCTCCCCTCGGTCGATACCGCCTTGGGGGAACTGCCAAGCATTATGACCAATACGTTTTGCCCACAGAACTTGTCCTTGTGTATTTGCCAAGATGATACCGACATTGGCGCGAAAGCCGTCTGTATCTATCATGACTAAACCTTTTAAATTGCTTAAAAAACAGCTTATTTCAATATGATATAGCGACAGCAATCATAATTATTATTGGGTGACTGGTGTCGATACCATATCAAAATAAGATTCATTGCCATTATTAAACCAAGAATCAGGCAAAATGTGTAACAATATTTTGCTATAAAATGTTTCACGAATTTAAGCTTTTAAAATCAAAGGGTTATGAATTTGGTTTTGTAAACGCTTTGAAACCATCGACTTGGTCAAATATTAGTCCTCTCTGCACAATGTCTTATTCGGTTAGCTGCTAAGATCAAAGACACCCATACATCAAATCAAGGCGGATGACAGTTGCTCTATAAAATCCTGTTTTGGCCTGTGCTACACTAGAGCGTAACGCAAATATCAAGCAATAATACCAATTAATAAAAACCGTTTAACTGGCCTAATCAGTGATATAAAAAAGGATTATTAGTAATGGCAGAATCAAAAGCAAGCGTCACTTGGCAAGAAGATAAAGCCTTTATGGGGGTGTCTCCATCAGGCCATAACGTGCAAATAGATGCCGATAAAGAAAAAGGTGCTAGCCCAATGGAGCTGATCTTGTTAGGGCTTGGTGGCTGTGCCAGCTACGATGTAGTGGCAATTTTACAAAAGTCGCGCCAAGAACTGGTCGACGTGCGTTGTGAGCTAACTGCGCAACGTGCCGAAACTGTCCCAGCGGTATATACCGATATTCATATGCACTTTGTGGTGACCGGTCAAGATATCAAAGACAAACAGGTCGAAAAAGCGATCCACTTATCAGCAGAAAAATACTGTTCAGCCAGCCGGATGTTGGTACAAGGTGGGGTAAATATCACCCATGATTTTGAAATTATTGTAGGGTAGGGGTAGAAATACTGATGAATGCACTATTTGGATTTATCCCTGATACAGCAGCGGCGGCGATATGGGCAATGGTGGTGGCAAGTTTAATGCCGTTAGCGTTTGCACTGTTGGCTAAGATGTTTGGTGGTTTTAATTTAGTAGACAATGCACATCCGCGTAATTTTTTGCAGCAAACGACAGGTAAAGCAGCTCGCGCCAATGCTGCCCAGCAGAACAGCTATGAGACTCTGCCGGTATTTTTAGTGGCGGTAGTGGTTGCCATGCTATTCTTCGTACCGCAAGCCATTATTAATAATCTAGCGTGGCTATACGTGATTATTCGCATTGGTTATGGCGCTGCATACATTACCAATTTAGCGACGTTTCGCTCAATATTATGGGGATTATCGATCGCTTGTTGTCTGATGCTGTTTTATCTAGCCATTCGAGTTAGCGCTTAATAGTTTCTATTTTAAATTTTTTAAAATCGCTATCGAATAAAGTATATAGTTAATTCAATATATAAGAGATATGCTTATAACAACGTGCTACTGGTATAAATTTTTCTGACTTGCTGTTCGCAAGCGTGCTTCGAGCCTGCAAAACGTTTGTTACAGTAGCATCCCAGCAGCACTGCATCATTCTTGAATTGGTTTAACTATATACAACAAAAGCGGCAATTTGTTATTGATGCGTGCTAGTTTGTAGCGCACTAATGATAACGGCTTTATTTTTCTCACGTTTAATCTGATCCCACAAGGTTTGCGCCTCGCTATAGCCTTTAGTCAGCATGCCCAGCCATTGTTTATAACGACCGACTAATACCACGTCAGTTTTGGCTTTCCCTTCTAAGAACTTAATCTGATGTGTTATCAAGTCTTGCCACGATAATTCCTTATCCTCGTTCATAGGATTATTTGCTGAGCTATCTACACTCGCAATCAAATCTGGACGGGTAATCGCCCCTCGTCCTAACATCAAATGCGCAGTACCGGCTTGCTGCATGCAAGAATGGGCTTGCTCTGCGGTCCAAATTTCACCATTAGCAATCACTGGTATCTTGAGCGAATTAAAGGCTTGAATCTTGTCCCAATAAGCAGGTGGTTTATAGCCTTGGGTCTTAGTACGGGCATGAATGGTCAGCCAATCTGCGCCACTATCGGCGATAGCGCCACGAATATCGTCCATCCTACTGGTATCGGTATAACCCAATCGAATCTTTGCTGATACCGGAATATGGGCGGGAACGGCTTGGCGTACTGCACTGATAATGTCATACATAACCGCAGGCTCATCCAACAGTACAGAGCCACCTCGATGACTATTGACGGTCTTAGCAGGACAACCAAAGTTGATATCGATAGCAGGCGCACCAAGCTCAGCAGCATACGCCGCATTTTCTGCCATTAACTGTGCTTCACTACCTAATAGCTGTACATGAATGGGTGTACCGGTATCCGTCTTGGCATCCTGATGTAGCTCAGGGACATATCTATAAAAAACATGCGCCGGTAACACATGCTGGGTGACTCGAATAAATTCACTGACTGACCAATCGTAAGGCCGACCTAAATCTGACGCAATTTGAGTTAATATTTGCCGCATCAAGGGATCGGTCAAGCCTTCCATAGGCGCAAGAAGGCGTACCGGCTGCGCAAATAGTTGCTGTAACTTATTTTGCCGAGTTTCAAGTTGCTGAGAGGGTAGATTAGGTTGTTGAGTACTGTTCATCTGTGGTTAGTCATCATTATAAAATGGCGCAATCAAAAGGATTTAAAAAGAAAATGCGATTAGGCCCCATAAATCACCTTTTTACCCGTTTGCAATCCTGAAATTAAGCTTTGAATATTATTAATATCTAAATTACTTTGGGCGCGAGTACAGGCAACATATAGTAGTCGTAACTCTTCTGGGCTGATTTTTACAGCGTTGGTTGTAACATCATAATAAAAGTCATCATCGAGCTGTACGCGTCCCCATTCAAGGCCTTTGGCTTTATGAGCGGTTGAAATGACATAATCGGCATTCTCAATACTGGTTAGGCTATTAACCGCTTGGCTTAAGACCCTAGTGCCATGATCGTCCACCAGCTTAACCAAGGTTTTAAGATCACTACCTTCAGAGGTTTCAGAGTATTCTTGCACATCCGACCAATTATAAAAATACGCCAGCTCAGGGACGCCATAAGCAGATTTGCCGTTTTTTAAGTTTTCTGCTGCCTGACAGAACTTCAGCATGCGATCAGTATCGGCTTGTAGCGCCACACGGTGACCCAGCTTAAGCCCGGTCAGTAATTGCGACATCGCTGCGGCATTAGTACGGCACAGAATGGCATCTTTTTTACTATGTACCATGCCTTTTTCAGTCGATGAATGCTTATTGGGATTGCCTTTTAACGGCACCTCTTCTTGTAGTGCCTTCAGTAAGGTATTGGCAATCTCTGCAATAGGGTCACCAAAACGAAACGACTGGGTCAATAAGGTTTGCGGTAGTGGCAATTTTTTCATCGCATTGACCGCACCGCGCCATTCATAGATTTGTTGATGAGCGTCACCAACATAAATGACCTGCTTTGATTGCTGGGTCAAAATTCCCATCATTAACGGATCCGCATCTTGCGCTTCATCAAATAAGATAAAGTCAGCGGGAATGCTAGGCTTGGACAATGCCCACAGTTTGAGATAAATATCATGACCAATACCCGCTGGATGACGGGCATCAATCGACTGTAACCAGCGCTGTTCTACGGCAGGATAGAGCATCTCACGCAATTGATCGGCATCAGAGTCATCAAGCCACTTGGGAAATTCGATATGGCGTGGAGCAGGATAGCTGGCATGCGTGCTACAAAAGTTACTCACGGCGTCACTGACGAAGCGCGCCAGTCTAGCGGGGGTCAAGGTAATGTATTTATTTACCCCATCCATCTGCCGACGTACTTGTACCGGTTGCAAGCCTAAGTCATCCCCAAGACGTTTGGGTGAAAATCTTGGTAGTGACAACTTTGCTGTGATATCGCGGGGAACATGCCGATAAGCTAACGAATGAAAAGTACGGCAATCCACATGTGAAGGGAATTTTTGCCGTGCGTCATTGGCAATAGCTTTGTTGAAGGCCAAATATAAACCGCGTCCACGCAGCCTCTCGCCAATAAGTTTTAGTGTTGTCGTTTTACCCGCGCCAGCATAGGCCACCACTTTAAATGACTTTTGATCCATCGCCATATTAAGTGCGTTGAGCTGCTCATCGGTAGGATGGCTCATATAAGCGGGCATAGATGCTGACATAATAACGTTACCTAAAATACAAAAACATGGCTATAAAGTGACGGGGGTAAAAAAAGCCACTGAATAGACAATGGCTGGCTGGTGAACAATGATTGTGACAGTAAGTCATGATAATAGACAGTGAATTAAAAGCCGAGTTGCTAAGTGGATAAGCAATATTAGCGAATAGCTTTACTTGATATGACGCTATTTGTTGTCTGCGACTTCTTTGTCTGATGTTGAAGTGCTGTTACGATCTTCTTTAATTAATATTTTAGCTAATAATAAGCCCAGCTCAAACAATAACCACATTGGAAACGCCAGCATTAACATTGATACGCCATCAGGCGGAGTCACTACCGCTGCAACCGCAAAACAGCCGACAATAATATAACGACGCTTATCTTCTAGAGTCTGAATGGAGACGATGCCGGCCAATATCAACAATAAGGTCACCACGGGAATCTCAAAAGTCAGCCCAAAGACCATAAATAACTTTAAGGAAAAGCTCAAATAACTGTCGATATCAGTCATTGGTAATACGTTCTGCGGGGCGAACATGATAAAAAACTTTAAGACCCCTTTGAGCACGACAAAGTAAGCAAAAGCGACACCCGCATAAAATAGAAAAATAGAAGACAGCAATACTGGGATAGCGACTTTCTTTTCTTTTTTATACAAGCCAGGGGCGACGAAGGACCAGATTTGATACAAAATATAAGGCATCGCAAAAAATGCCGCGACAAATATGGTCAGGCGTATCGGTGCCATAAAGTTGGAAGTGATGTCTGTCGCAATCATGGTCGAATTAGGTGGCAGTTGCGCAACTAATGGGTCGGATAAAAAGTCATACAACTCGCGTGAAAATCCTACTAACGCTAAAAATATAATTAAAACCGCCACACATATTTTGATCAAATGCGACCGCAGCTCAATTAAGTGCTCGGTAATCGGCATATCAGCAAGCGTACTCAATATATCATCAGACTTTTCCGTGTTATCGATATCCGTCTGATTTTTGGCGCTGTCTTTTGATTTACTATCATCCAAGTCTTCTAACTTCTCTTGCCGGCTTTTTTGCCGTTTAAACAGACCCATTAATCCACCTGCTGTTTATTTAAAGAGGTAAGTTTGTCTGGCTGATTGGCTAGAGCCTCTGAATAAACAGTATCTGATAGGTCAGCCTGCGTTTTTTGATCTAAACCAGTATGCAATAAGATATCAGCGTGATAGTTAGGCAGACGTGGCGGCGCGGGTAGGCAACGCGCTTTGTCATAGGCGCTAAGACGAAACCACATATTCTCCCATGGTTTAGTAATTATAGGTTGAACAGTCGGAGCAGGTTTTTTTGCAGCGCTATTCTCACTGCTATTGATCGAATCAACTTCAGATGGCTCAGTCGCTGCCTTTTCGTTATGATTTTGGTCTCGATGATCAGTGTGGTCTTGCCCATAAGAATAATCAAACTCTGCCGGAGTGTCCTGTTTTTTCTCAGCTTGCTCATCAGAAGCAGCAGTCTTCTGTGTTGCTTTTAGACTTTGGTTTTGCGAGGATTCAAACTCTTGCATATTGCCGCGCATTTCTGCTATCTCACGCTTCATGTCTGCTTCAGTCTGGCGAATTTTGGCCAGCTCATTTTGCATTTGTTGCCGCGTCTCAGCCAAGTCGAGCTCCGCTTCTATCTCAGACTGTAGGGTCGAAACCGTACGGCGAATTTTGGCATACCATTTCCCAGCCGTACGTGCGGCCTGCGGCAGTTTTTCTGGGCCTAGGACAATTAAAGCAATAACGCCAAACAGGAATAACTCAGAAAACCCGATATCAAACATAACTTTCAAATATATTCATTAATATGCTATTTAATATCACTATCTACATCTATACGCTGCACGCGTTATACCTTGTGCTTATCGTCAGTAGGGGCAGGACTGATATCAATGTCGTCAATCTTAGAGTCTGTAGGGCTAGTTGTTGAGTGATCAGCGTTACCTGTGCGGGCTTCATGATCCAGAACACGATGTTGCTTGGCGTGTTCTGCATTGTCGTCTTTGACCGCTTCTTTGAAACCTTTCACTGCACCGCCCAAATCTTTACCCGCATTTTTAAGCTTGGCGGTGCCAAATACGATCACCACTACTACTAACAAAATCAACCAATGCGTAATGGAAAAACTGCCCATAATAGGTATCCTTATATCTTGGTGAGGCTAATTTCTATATTAGCACTTTAAGTTTATTAGCCGTATGATAACTGTCGAATGTTAAAGTTTGAAGTCTAACGAATATTAAGACAATTATAATTTTAAAGATGATAAGACTCATTATAACGTGCGCGGTCACTAAAAAGGTGAAAACAACACTAATCACACACGCTACAATTTCTTTGACCTAATAGACAGCTTAAGACTACCGAGCCGCCTTTTCATCAATGCCTGATAGACCAAAGCGCCGTCCCAGCTCATTTAGTACCGCATCTGATTCAATATCGAACCATGCCAATCCCACTAAAGTATGAAACCAGACATCTGCTATTTCATAGATCAGCTCATCGCGCGCAGCATCATACTGTGCTTTGTCTGTTTGCTCATGACTACTCGCAAGATCTTTGGCAGCAATGATACTTTCGGTGGCTTCTTCACCTACTTTTTCTAATATTTTATTAAGACCTTTCGCGTATAAGCTGGCGACATAAGAGCTGTCCGCATCAGCGTGTTTACGCTCAGCTAACACTCGATCAAGCTGTTGTAAAATAGGTGCATTGTCGATTTTAACAGTGCTATCAGCTTTAATATTGATATTATTATCATTATCATCAGTAAGGCTAACATCCTCAATTTTATGGTCAGAATCAGCAGGTTTATTCGAGCTATGGTTATCTAAACTATAAATGTCCGCAGGGTCTTTTAACACCTTATCTGCCGTTTGCCATTCAGGGGTTTGTCCTGACAAATCTAGGCGCTGATAAAAACAAGACTCACGCCCAGTATGACAAGCGATGCCACCCACTTGAGTGACACTAAGTACAATGACATCCGCATCACAGTCTAAACGAATATCATGCACTTGCTGGGTATGGCCGGAGGTTTCTCCTTTATGCCACAGTTTGGCGCGCGAACGCGAAAAATAAACCGCGGTCTGGGTTTGCGCCGTTAACTGTAGCGCTTCAGCATTCATCCATGCCATCATTAAAATACGTCCTGATTGATGATCTTGCGCAATCGCAGGTATCAGTCCATCAGTGTTGAAACTTATCGCAGTCAGCCAAGCAGGTAAAGTCATAATATCTCTGTCATTTTATGAGTTGTGAATGAATAATGTGGTTGCTAATAAGAGCATAGTAACAAAGCCTGTGACGTTAAAGTTTTATAGCATGGATTTCTATAAAATGGTTTTTATAATATTATTATCTATGACAAGCTTTAGGACACAATCAAGGCACAAGCGGATGAGGGTCTAATGCTGTTCTAATAGTGTTGTTAAAGGCCACCACTTTATTTAAGCGAAAGTCGTAATTAATAAAGCGCTGCCGCGCTTTTGCTACTAAAGAGCCATCATACATGCGGGTAATTTTGATCGCAATATCGCCGCTGTCATTAGACAATCGCTCAATGCCCACCTCAAAAAAGAGCTCTTCACGTGCCCGTACACGGCTATTAACGCTCAGCTGTAAATGATCAACGACTAAGCCTTGATAGTCAGCATTAATCTCTTTGACACCTCTAGAGTACAAAAACCGTTCCCGTGCTTCAGCCAATAACGCCGTTAGAGATTCAAGCCTCAAATACTGACCCGCATCGATTTCGGCATTACGCACGCGCATGACGGTCTCAAAGACAAACACCCCATCAACGAAGGTTAATTCCCTATCTGACAATATTATCTCCTACCTTGTTTATACCTAGCGATAATTTTATACCTAGCGATAATATTAATTATACCTTATCTGAGTTTTTATAAAAAAATAAATCTACAAACAGGGGTTGTGAAGTTAGATTAACGCGACATAGATGAAAAGTATTAATAATAAATAACACCATACCGGTTAAAACGGTTATTAAAATTTTGCTTGGCAAAATAGTGCTGTATCTGCTAAAATAGCGCCTCCCACCTCGAGGCAAATAGAGGGTTGGCTATTATTTAGTTAAAATAGATTAGATAAAACATGCCAGCAACACCTATTTGACGACCAGGTTCTAACAAAGATCAAGAGGCAATCACTCATGAAAGTGAAGATGAAAACTAAAAGCGGCGCAGCCAAACGCTTTAAAAGAACAGCGAACGGCTTTAAGCGCAAGCAAGCAAACAAGAGCCATATTTTGACCAAGAAGTCAGCTAAGCGTATTCGCCAGTTGCGCGGTCTTAAGATGGTGGACAAGTCTGACGAATCAGCAGTTCGTCGCATGTGCCCATACATCTAGTCGACTATCGTCACTTAAATTCAGTCATCTGAATTTTATTTGACTTTGCAATCTGACAACTTTGTTTGTCGCTGATTACTTAATATTAATTAAAAGTATCTTGGAGTAAATTATGGCCCGTGTAAAACGTGGTGTACAGGCGAATCGCCGTCACAAAAAAATCTTAAAGCGTGCAAAAGGCTACTACGGTGCCCGTTCACGTGTTTACCGTGTAGCGGTACAAGCAGTGACCAAAGCTGGTCAATATGCATATCGTGACCGTCGCAACAAAAAACGTACTTTCCGTCGTCTTTGGATTGCACGTATTAATGCTGGCGCGCGTTTAAACGGCTTAAGCTACAGCCGCTTTATCAACGGTATGAAACATGCCAACATTACTGTTGACCGTCGCGTACTTGCTGACATCGCTATGAATGATGCAGCAACTTTCAGCGTATTGGTCGAAAAAGCAAAAGCAGCTTTGGCGTAAATATTAAATTCGTTTAAATGCTTTATTAGATTAAAAATAATGAGTGTTTGAACATATGAGTTTACTATTAATTAATAATACGATATTAATAAAAGCTACCGCTGGTCGGTGGCTTTTTTTATATTACCTATTCTAATTACTGCTTAGTATTGTTGACTGGCATGGGTAATTAATTGCTCTTATAGCTGTTTAAAGCAGTTGTCTGAATCAGTCGTCTAAATATTCAAGCCATTGTTCTCATAGTCTTTATTCAAAAAATGACTGAGTAAATAGTTTGCAATATTTAGTCAAATCCTTACAATTAATAGTCTGTTTAAATCAGGAATGATGCGTCTTATGACTACCCCTGCTGCTACGGCCGATTTGTCGGCGCTACCCACCTTATCTACTGAAATTAATGAGCTAAATGAGGTTCAATTAATTGATTTTGCTAACGCTGCTGAGTCCTTAATTAACCAAGCTGCTGATGTGCCTGCACTGCAAAATTTACGTGTGCAACTTACGGGTAAGAAAAGCCCACTAACCGGTTGGTCAAAACAGTTAGGCAAGCTTGATAGCGGTGATAAAAAAACCTATGGTGGCTGGTTGCATCAAGTGCGTAGCCGTATCCAGCAGGCGCTTACCGAGCAGCAGCAGCAGCTAGAAGTTGCCGCTTTAAACGCCAAGCTTGAAGCCGAGAGTATTGACATTACTTTGCCAGCACGCGGTGGTCAAAAAGGCCATCTGCATCCAGTTACTATGATTACCCAGCGTATGCAGCAGTTCTTTGTGCAAGCAGGCTTTAATGTGGCGACTGGCCCTGAGGTCGAAAGCGATTATTATAACTTCGAGGCGCTAAACATTCCGTCGCATCATCCAGCACGTGCCATGCATGATACATTTTATTTTGATGCGCACTATCTATTACGTACTCACACCAGTCCGGTACAAATTCGTACGATGGAACAAACCGCGCCGCCGATTCGTATTATTTGTCCCGGACGCGTTTATCGCAATGACTCAGACCAAACTCATTCGCCGATGTTCCATCAGTTAGAAGGCTTAATGGTTACCGAGTCCAGCACCTTTGCTGAGCTTAAAGGCTTGATTAGCGAGTTTTTACAGGCGTTTTTTGCCAAAGAGCTGACCGTTCGTTTCCGTCCGTCATTTTTCCCGTTCACCGAACCTTCTGCTGAAGTCGATATTTTAGACGAAAACGGCAAATGGTTAGAGGTGATGGGCTGCGGTATGGTACATCCACAGGTATTGACCAACTGCGGTATTGATGCTGATAAATATACTGGCTTCGCCTTTGGTATGGGTATTGAGCGCTTCGCAATGCTATATTACGGTATCGATGATTTGCGTTTATTTTTCCAAAATGACGTGCGCTTCTTAAAGCAATTTGGCTAAATGATTCGAGCAACGAACCCACAGCAATAGGTAAATAACACGGCTGTAACGGCTATTTTATTGCATTTATTTTGACATTTTTATCCGAGATATTTATGAAAATTAGCGAACAATGGCTACGTCAATGGGCAAACCCTGCTAACACCAGTGAGCAGCTGGCCGAACAGCTCACTATGGCGGGACTTGAGATTGATGACCGCTATGCTGTCGCGCGTCCGTTTAGTGGCGTGATAGTCGGTGAAGTAATCAGTGTCGAACCGCATCCTGATGCCGATAAGCTACGTGTTACACAGGTGAATATTGGTAGCGATGAGCCGTTACAGATTGTCTGCGGCGCGCCTAATGTCCGAGTCGGTATGAAAGCGCCGGTTGCGACTGTTGGCGCGGTATTACCAAGCAATGACAGTAAAGGCTTCAAAATCACAGAAAGTGAGCTACGCGGTATCGCCTCAAATGGCATGTTATGCGGCGCTTCTGAAATTGATTTAGTCGATGCGCTAGATGGTTTGCTTGAGCTGCCTGATGATGCGCCTGTTGGCACTGATATCCGTGATTATCTAGGGCTAAACAATCAAATATTTGATATCTCTATCACGCCCAATCGCGGTGACTGCTTTAGCGTACGCGGTATTGCTCGCGAGATATCGGTTATTAATGATTTGCCGTTGCAAACACCAAACATTCCTGCTTCTGATGTAGCGGTTATTGATAATATCGCTGCTACGCCTGCGGTAACGGTAAGCGCAGTAGAAGCTTGTCCGCGCTATTTATTACAGTCTATTAATGATATTGATCGCAGTATTGATAGCCCAAAATGGCTGCAAGAAGTGCTAATTCAATCAGGGTTACGCAGCCATAACTTCTTAGTCGATGTGACCAACTATGTACTGATGGAGCTTGGTCAACCGCTACATGCTTTTGATGCTGATACTATCGTTGGTGACATTGTCGTTCGTCTAGCGCAGCCAAAAGAAACGATTGCCTTACTCAATGATCAAACCATTAGCCTAACTGGTGATGAATTAGTAATCGCTGATGACCAAGGTGTGTTGGCACTAGCCGGTATCATGGGTGGTCAACGCAGTAGTGTGACCGATAGCACCACTAATATTGTGTTAGAGAGCGCATTCTTTAGTCAATTAGCTATCGCTGGACGTGCACGTCGTTTTGGTCTACATACCGATGCCTCGCAACGCTTTGAGCGTGGGGTAGATTTTGAGTTACCGGCATTGGCACTGGCACGTGCTTGTGATTTGATTACTAGTATCACAGGCAGTCAAGCAGGGCAAATAGTCACTGCTGAGCATAGCAACCACTTGCCTGTACGTACGCCGATTACCTTACCGATTTCTAAAGTACGCGATGTCATCGGCATCGAGATTGATCCAGCAATGATGGTGCGCATTTTAACGCAATTAGGTTTTGTGGTAGAACATCAAGGCGCTGAACTAATTTGTACGCCGCCATCGTATCGTTTTGATATGAGTATCAAAGAAGATTTGATCGAAGAGATCGCCCGTATTTATGGCTACGACAATATTCCCAGCACCTTACCGCACTTGCAAGTCAGTATGGATTATGACGATACCGCAGATTTGACTCATGAGATGAAACTGGCTTTGGTTGATACTGGCTACATGGAAGCCATTAGTTTCAGTTTTAGTGATGCAAAATTAGAAGCTCTGATTGATGATGAGGCGCTCGGAGCCGTATTAGCGCTCGCCAATCCGATCTCTAGCGATTTGGCGGTCATGCGCCGTACCCTATTATCAAGCCTGCTGCCTTGTGTACAATATAATCTGAATCGTCAGCAGCCACGTGTGCGATTTTTTGAGACCGGTCTTAGCTTTGTTGGTCATAGCGTCAGCGAGTTGGTGCAAACGCCTAGTATTGCTTTGGTTGCGGTTGGTGATATTTGGGATGAACAAGCCTATCAAAATCGTGTAATAGATTTTTATGATCTTAAACACGACGTTGAGCAGTTACTACCCGTAAAGCTGGATGGCGCGCGTATTCGCTATGAGCGCAGCGAGCTGGACTTCTTACATCCTGGCCAAAGTGCGAAACTGTATATCGATGATCACTATATTGGCTGGCTTGGTCAATTGCATCCCAATACTGCCAAGCAGTTAGATTTACCAGCAACCTGGGTAGCACAATTAGCGTTAGCGCCATTATTGACGTTAGCTCGTGAGCAACATAGCATAACGACACCCAGTAAGTTTCCACAAGTGCGCCGTGATATTGCCATTTTTATAGATAGTGATATTAGCTTACAAACCCTACAGGCAACAATACGTGACGCTGCAGGAGCGCTATTGACGGATCTATGGTTGTTCGATGTCTATCAAGGTGAGCATGTGCCGACCGGTCAACGCTCATTAGCGTTTGCGCTAATATGGCAAGACAGCGCGCAAACCTTATCGGATGAGGCCGTAAAAGTTTCGACTGATAAGGTTATTCAAGCCTTAACTCAGCAGCACAACGCGCAGTTACGTGACAGTTAGCGCTAAGTTACACTATCAAGATATTATGAGTTGCTAGCCCTAGTTTAATCTAAAGATTTATAAATAGTAGGGCCGACCAACTTATATTCTTCGTAAATAAAGCTAACTGGTTATTAATAAAGGTTTTTATTGCAAGCTTTACCAAAAAGCCTCGCAAAAACCTTTATAATAGCTAGAATTAGTCAGCATACCGTTGAACAATAATACCCGACATCACGACATAGCATAGGAGTCGTACTGTGAGCACCTTAACCAAATCTGACATGATTGAGCATTTGATGAGTCACCTTGACTTAACTCGCCAAGAAGGGCGCTGTTTGGTTGAGAATTTTTTTGATGAATTATCAGAAAGTTTAATCGATGGAAAAGAGGTCAAGCTTTCAGGTTTTGGGAATTTTGAGCTTAAAGACAAAAGCAGTCGCCCAGGGCGTAATCCAAAAACAGGTGAGCCTGTTGCGGTCTCTGCGCGCCGTGTAGTAACCTTTAAAACGGGTCAAAAGTTTCGTCAACAAGTTGACGAGCGTTTATTCGATCTGTAATTGTTAGTGATGACAGTTAACAAGCTAGCGAGTTTTTGTCTATCAAAACGTTGCTAGCTCATCCGCATATGTACCCATGCAAGCGGTCAAAAAGCATCGAGAAAGGTCTAACCAACTTGATGCTTTTCTATAAGCATATTCAGACAGAACACTAATAAACAAAGTCGCTAATCGAACTAGTGGCAACCACGCTTTAAAAACCACATCGATACCCGAATCACTCCTAGCTCAAGTGAATAAATTATTCACGTCTTATTCTTACCGTTTGTTCTCTTATACTTACCATTCATTCCATTTTATTTAATATATCTTAATAGTAAAGCAAATTTTTTGCTATAATCAACCCAATTAAATAGATCGTCAAAACTGGAACATTAGTTTTTCGATTTATAATAAGTGCTTCCAAGAAACGCTTAAAAGATCAAGGTTGGGCTATTCTATTGCTCGAACCATAATATTTCATTCGAGTAGCACATCGTTACGGTAGTGCCTGCTCGAGTGTGTGAGTTGGGTTTAGAAAATGAATAATAGTGATATATTTCGAAAAAGTGATTTGGGCCGAGAAGAAATTAAAAATCAAGAAATGGGTGTGTTGCCGCGAGAAGCGAGAACCTTACTCATCTTGATTGATGGTAAAAAAACTTATCAACGTTACTTTGAGTCGCTTGATAAAAGCAAAATGTTCGTCGAGACTGGTGGCATAGTACCGCTTTTTGAGTTGCTCCAAGACCTTCAATACATAGAACTTGTAGAACAAGCACAATCTATTTCTCCAGAACAAAAAACCCCCATGCCTAAGCCGGTAGGCGCAGCGTTGTCTAACGAAGACCCTAAAGCGCCCTTGGTGCAACCTCCTCAACCATCTCCTTCTCAAAAGCTCCCGTCTCAATCAAGTAGTGAGGCTGAATTTGATAATACTTTTAATAGTCAAGAGCCAAATAAAACGACTTCTATAAGCAATTATTTCAAAGGCAAAGAACCCGATAGCGATTATGAAAAAGTAAAGTCGGACTTGGCGACCTACATAGAAAAAAATGCGCCTCCCCAAGACGCTTGGGGCTATTTGCTTAGTTTGGAGCAATGCAAAGATGACTCGCAATTATTGGCTCTAGTACAAAGAATTCAAAAATCCACTAGCGGTGGACTGTCGCGCGGCATGGATAAATTTTCTAAAACGCTTAAGCGTTAACTTGGACACTTTATGCAGTAGCCATCCATCTGGCTAGTAAGGTGTGACTAAAATTTAATTATTCGGAGTATTCTATGCAACCAGCCGAACTATCAGAAAACGATAATGGGAATATGCTACATGGCGAGCATATCATTCTGCGTTTAACTTATATTAGCCGTTATAACACCAACAACCCAAACGGTGAAGTGACGCGTATCCTTGCTCAAGCGCAAGAGAACAATGAGCACAATGGCATTACTGGGGCCTTGGTGTTTAACCATAACTATTTCCTCCAAAGTATCGAGGGCGCAAGACCTATCATCAATGAGTTGTTACGTAAACTAACTAAAGATGATCGGCACTTTGCATTGCAAGTGATTGAGTGTTGCGAGGTTGAACAGCGACGTTGGAATAAGTGGACAATGAAGTATTTAATTCCTAGTGATATGAATAAAGAGCAAGCGCTTAAGTTCTCTACAGGTACTGAGTTTAATCCTTATTTGATGAATACCGCTCAAATCATGATGTTGATTGAGACCCTATCAAAACTTCAAGAACAAGAAGAAGAGGAAGAGCGCACCTCTAAGGTGAAAAAGTCTTGGTTCTCATTCAGCTAATTAGATTTAATAGAATTTATCAGACTCAATAGCACCTATATAAGAGACAAGATATGGCACAGACAATTTCAGACGCCCACATTTTAGTGAGCATGACCTACGCTAGCCGCGCAAACCCAGATGTATCAGCTAAAGACTTCAACGAAATTCTACAGCAAGCCCAAGAGAACAATACCGCCAATGGGATTACCGGCATGCTGACTTTCAATAAAGATTATTTTTTACAAACTATCGAAGGTCCGAGAGCGCAGATTAACCGTTTGTTGTATGCTCTAATTGCGGATCAGCGGCATCATGATTTACAGCTCATTGAAACTCGCGAATTGAAGCATAGAGAGTGGTCTGAATGGTCGATGAATTATGCGTCTCCGACCAAAGAAAATGCAGCGATTTATCTTAAATATTCTACTACTATCAATTTTAATCCCTACTTACTCAGTGCTGAAGCAGCGCGTGGTTTGATGAGTGAACTTAGTAATTAACTAGGATAGTCTCTGTAATAGAGCGGTTATACTGGTGGAACGCTAATATCCTTATAAAGGAAATGGTTACTTATATTTAAAGTCGACGACCCAACTATATTAATAGTAGACACAAAAAAAGAGAGCCTAGGCTCTCTTTTTATATATAGTTTGTCATATTTATTGCATAAACAATAAAAATTACAGAACTGGCTATTCTTCAACAACAACTACTTCGTCAGCTGCGTCAACAGCTACAGGATCAACAACCACAACATCGTCAGTTAAAGGAGTTTCAGCATCCATGTCCATGTCAGTGGTCTCGATAGAAGCTTGAGCGTCAGCTACATCTGCTTCAGCTTCAGCAACAGCAGCTTCAGCATCAGCAGTAGCTACGTCTACATCAGCTTCGTTTAGCTCTTCAGAAGCGTCTTGCACTTCTTCTTGTGCATCAGCTAAATCATCAACAGCTTCTTCTTTGTTGTTATCACAAGCAGTTACGCCCATAGTTGCGGCCATAATACCAGCTAGTGCAAGTAATTTAAGTTTCATACGATATTCTCCGGAAAATGAAATGATTAATAGCCATGGAAAAGACTAGAATTTTCGAGATATTTCGAAAATCAACTAATCTTAGTTACAGCTACTCAGCTTTCACGCATTCTATACCTTTTCTTTTGAAATGAAAATAGGTTGTACAATTAAGTAACAATAAAGTAGTGAATAATATTAATTGATCCTGCTTTGATATAATTTTTACTACATTATTTAAAAGTAATTTGCGTATAATCAACGAATATATAGTGCTAAAACCTAATGATAGCAAGGTTTTGAAGGTATTGATAATTAAATGGTTAAACATGAAACAGGCGGTTGGATAACTAGCATATAGGTAGCAATAATTAGGTAACTTATAAATAAATTTTATAAAATCGTGAAGTGATGTGTTTATTTTTAACTGCTTGATACGCTATGAAAACACCGGCTAAGCGCCAACGAATTCCAGAAGTAAAAAGGGTAAGAAAAAAATAAGCAATGGCCTATATATTTGAGGAGAGTAATTATGAAATGGCAAGGTAGGCGAGGTAGCTCTAATGTTCGAACAAGCAGCGGTGGCGGTAAGATGATTGGTGGCGGTATTGGCGGCATTATCATCGCCGGTATATTATGGCTAGTATTTGGTGTTAATCCGATGACTGCGTTACAAACAGGGCAAGTTGTGGCAGGTGGCGGTACGAATGCATCGACTGAAGTTGCCAATGATGACAGCCGTGATACTAGGTTTGTTAAAGTGGTGCTCGCCGACACTGAAGCAGTTTGGCATCAAATATTTAATGAAGGCGGCAGTACTTATCAAGAGCCCTCATTAATCTTGTTCAATGGTCAAGTCAGTTCAGCCTGTGGTAGCGCTACAGCAGCTACTGGGCCATTTTATTGCCCAGGCGATCAGACTGTTTATTTAGATACGTCTTTTTTTGCAGAAATGCGTCAAAACCTTGGCATCACGGGTGATCAACAAGGCTCAGGCGATGCAGAAAATAGGGGAAAAGCAGGTGATTTTGCTCAAGCCTATGTCATTTCACACGAAGTAGGGCATCACGTACAGACACTATTAGGTATTACTCAACAGGTCAACGAAGCCAGCCGTCAAGTGACGCAGGCGCAGGCTAATAAATTATCAGTATTGCAGGAATTACAGGCGGACTGCTTTGCGGGGGTTTGGGCGAATAGAAATCAGCAGCGCACTCAGTCTATAGTAGAAGGAGGATTTTTAGAAGCGGGTGATGTGGATGAAGCAATTAATGCTGCTGGGCAGATTGGTGACGATCGACTGGCACGCGCTAGTGGTCGCGCTGTAACGCCAGATAGCTTTACTCATGGAACCAGCCAAGAGCGTGTTAGTTGGTTCACTCGCGGTATTGAAAGTGGTAGCGTACAGTCGTGTGATACCTTTAGTGGGGCGTTATAGTTTAGCAATGCACTATAATTAGTTAAGCTCTATAATCAGTGATGTGCGACGTTAACCTTAAAGTTATAAGTACAACGCATTAAAAAAGCCTGCAATATTGATTGCAGGCTTTTTCGTGTTTTAAATAATTATATTTGAATAGCTCTAATCTAAATATAAGTTATCTAGAGATTAGACAGCCATTTAATTATTATCAATGATATAACCGCCTGCACCGCCTACTGCAGCACCCGCTAATGCGCCACGAGCGATGTCTTTGCTATCACCTTTACTTCTAATAAGTGCGCCAGCAGCGGCACCAGCAGCAGCACCTTTAGCAGTATTGCTTACGTTGCCGCCGTATCCACCCATAGAGTTACAGCCAGATAGAATAAGCGCTGAGCTTGTAATGGCAGTCATTGCGATGGTTTTAGCAAATTTCATAGTATCACCTATTAAGTCGTCAAATTTAGAATACGTTGTTGGTTAATAAAGTATATTTATACTGTGTTTTATACTAACCTCTTAACTCAAGCTTAGTCGTAGTAGAATCGCTAAGCTTTGCAAATACTCTGTAAGTGATGTTTCCACAATATATCATTGGTAGGGGTTTAGCTTGTAGTTATTGTATTCGAATCGATAATACGCTAACTGTTTTTTAGGTTTTACGTAAAGCTAAAGCAAAAAAAGACCGCATAGAAGCGGTCTTTTTGTTCAGTCGTATAAACGAGCTTGATTTAGTTTTGTGATTTGCGTTTCATTTGCTCAAAGAACTCATCATTCGTTTTAGCTTCTCTGAGTCGATCAAGTAAGAACTCGGTCGCTTGTACACCATCCATCGGCTGCAGTAGTTTGCGCAAAATCCAAACCTTCCGTAACTTATCTTCATCAAGCAAACGCTCTTCGCGGCGTGTACCTGATTTTTTGATATTGATTGCGGGGAAGACTCGTTTTTCAGCCAAATCACGCTCAAGAGTAATCTCTTGGTTGCCCGTACCTTTGAATTCTTCAAAGATAACGCTGTCCATTTTACTGCCAGTATCAATAAGAGCACTGGCAATAATGGTTAAGCTGCCACCTTCCTCGACGTTACGTGCAGCACCAAAGAAACGCTTCGGACGTTCAAGGGCATTAGAGTCAAGGCCACCGGTCAATACTTTACCTGATGAAGGAATGACCGTATTATAAGCGCGGGCAAGACGAGTAATAGAATCCAGCAAGATAACCACATCTTGTTTGTGTTCAACCAGACGTTTGGCTTTTTCGATAACCATTTCGGCCACTTGTACATGACGTTGCGGTGGTTCATCAAAGGTTGAGGCAACCACTTCACCACGGACCGTACGTACCATTTCGGTGACTTCTTCTGGACGCTCATCGATCAGTAAAACAATCAGATAACATTCAGGATTGTTACGAGTAATGGACTGGGCGATAGTCTGTAGCAGCATCGTCTTACCGGCTTTTGGCGGCGCGACAATAATAGAACGCTGACCTTTACCAATAGGAGCAATTAGGTCAATAATTCGACCCGTCAAATCCTCAGTAGTACCGTTACCAAGCTCCAGTTTAAGCTGCTCAGTAGGAAATAACGGGGTTAAATTCTCAAAGATAAGCTTATGACGTGAGCGGTCTGGCGTATCGAAGTTGATTTCGCCAACCTTTAGTAGAGCAAAATAACGCTCAGAGTCTTTTGGCGGACGAATAGTGCCAGCGATACTGTCGCCTGTCTTGAGGCTAAAGCGGCGAATTTGGCTTGGGCTGACATAAATGTCGTCAGGACCTGCCAAATATGAGCCTTCAGATGAGCGCAAAAAGCCAAAACCATCTGGTAGGACTTCAAGGACGCCATCACCATAGATGGCTTCACCGTTACGGGCATGGGTTTTTAGGATAGCAAAAATAATATCTTGCTTACGGCTACGCGCCATATTATCAAGACCCATTTCTTTTGCGATAGCCAACAGCTCGGCGATTGATTTTTTCTTTAATTCAGTTAAATTCATAGATAGGTCGTTAGCAATTTATCGAGTGAGAACTGCCATTTGCAGCAAAGCCCACGATATTGATTAAAATAACGCTAGTGTAGCGATAGGGTGCGGGCACAGAGTTGAGCGTTATATCACATTGATTTTTATATATCAGATCATTATCAGCTGCTTATATTTGAAGCAGGATAACAAAAAGTGAAAATAAAGAAGATGACATAAGAGTCACAGAAAAGAACTCAGTATCAGTAATTGCGTTTGGTGATTTTGTTTAATAACTGTGTTCAGTAATAGCAATTGTGTTTTGTGTTGATAAACACGAGGAGAATAGCGATAAGATGCTTAGGAAAACAGTTATGTTTATCTAGTCAGCAGACTATACGGTCTTCCCAATAGCGTTGTCAATAATTTTTGCTAAAAAAGTCACCTAATTGGTCTTTTTGATTAAAAAAGCAGCAAAAAAGCCACTATCTTGCCTAGATAATGGCTTTTCTGGTTATTCTATAAAGGAGCTAATGAGCCCAATACTCGATACTTACAAATGCTTATCAAGTACTTTAGCCAGCTCAGCTTTTGGTTGTAAGCCCATTACTGAATCTACTTTTTCGCCATCTTTAAAGACGAATAAGGTTGGGATGTTACGAATACCAAAACGGCTTGCCGCTTGTGGGTTGTTATCGACATCGACTTTGACGATTTTAACTTTGCCTTGGTAGTCCACTGCCAAATCTTCTAGAATAGGAGCGATAGACTTACAAGGACCACACCACGTTGCCCAAAAATCTACCAATACAGGCACATCAGATTGCAGCACATCTTGGTCAAAGTTGGCATCGGTGGTATTAACAATAAGGTCTGACATAGTTTTCTCTCTTGTTTTATCATGTTTGTTGCCACTAATTAGCACGCAAGTTAGTTAATAATTAAACTTTTAATACGCTAACAGCGGATTACTCAGTGGCTAAAAGAACGGCTAAAGAAGGGTTAAGGAGCGGTGAAAATGTGCCATTATATTAACATGTTTGCTAAGCCTTAGCAGATAGAAGGCGGTTAAATTGTTTAACAATTACTATTAGTACAATAAATCGAAACACAACGAAACAGGTTATGTTGTATCTGTAACTTAGGTAGATTTTGGTCACTTTTAGCTGGAATCTAACGGTCATTTTAGCCCTCGTTATCGTTATCATATTCAAAGTCACATTCAAAATCACATTCAAAATTATATTCAAACCAACTAACATAAGTAGTTATTTTTATGCCTTTTCCTGATGAACATATAGCCGCTCTTAATGTACAAGAAACCACCTATCCGCCTGAATTTTTTCAAACATTTGCGAAAGAAGTCACCGTCTATGAAGATGATGATATTTGGGTAGTCGATAAACCGGCAGGGTTATTGAGTGTCGATGGTAAAATATTAAAGGTGAGTTTGCTATCACGGCTTGAGCGGGCAAATCCAGCCGTGAAATTAATTCATCGCCTCGATATGGACACCTCAGGGCTATTGATTTTTGCCAAAAATGCAGCAGCGCAAACCAATATTAGTAAGCAGTTTATTGAGCGCTTACCACAGAAAAAATACCAAGCGCGGGTATTTGGAGAGTGGGAGAGTGTTGGCGCGACTGGCAAGATATCAGCGCCAGTACGCTATGAGCCGACCACTAAGCCACGTCATATCGTGGACCCTGATTGGCATAAACATGCTCTGACATTATATGAAATTCTGGCGCATGAACGTTGTCATGGAGAAGACAGTCAAGATGGACAAGAAGAGCAGATGGTCACGCGGGTAGCACTTAAGCCCGTCACTGGCCGTAGCCATCAGCTGCGGGTACATATGGTGCACTGCGGTCACGTCATCATTGGCGATTCCATTTATGCAGAAGGTCAGGCATTAAATATTGCTCCTCGACTGAATTTGCACGCCCAGCAGCTGCGTCTCAAACATCCCGTGCTGGGTGCGTGGATGGATTGGGAAAGCCCAGTCCCTTTTTAGCCAACGTCTATTTAGATAGCTCAGTTAAAAAAGTAAGTCTCCTTTTGAGGAAATAAGCTACAACAGTAAGTGGGCATATAGTCAATCTAAAAGGATATGAATACAAGGAAACCGAGTGCAGACTATACAAGTAGTACAGCGAACAAGGTTGACGATGTAGTCGTTCTTTTTGGGCAGACTATACTGCCAAAACCCTTTATAGTTGTATAAGTTAAGGGCTGTATATATTAGGGACAATTAAGCATTACAAAAGGACAAGGCTATGGTCGACAACACATCATCTCAGACGCGCAAGAACACCCAAAAGCGGGCGAATAAAAGCATTAAAGGTTTATTCAAACGCGCAAAGCCACAATCCAGTATACCAGCCGATTATGAGGTGCTCATCATTGGGGCAGGTATAGCCGGTATCGGTATGGCTTGCTACTTGCAACAGCAGAAGACTCAATTTTTTGGTCATAAAACCCCTGCTAAGCAAAAGCGCACTATCAAGAAAAAGCAGAAAGATCAGCCGTCGGCGCAGCGATTCGTAGTATTAGAAAAACGTGAGGATCTAGGCGGTACATGGGATCTGTTTGATTACCCCGGTATTCGCTCTGATTCTGATGCGTTGACTTTCGGCTATAGCTTTCGCCCATGGGTGAGTCATAGAATGCTGGCAAGCGGTGGTGATATCAAAAGCTATATTGCCGATACCGCGCGTGAATTCAAGGTCGTAGAACATATTCGCTATCGGCATGAAGTTCAGCAATTATCGTGGTCAAGTAGCCATCAGCAATGGACGGCAATGGTCAAGGATCACGGCAGTGGTGAAGTATTTACTTTGACGGCAAACTTTGTAGTTGGCGCAACGGGCTACTATGATTACAAAGCTGGGTATCGTCCCCATTTTGAAGGGGAAGAGGATTTTAAAGGTCATCTCGTTCATCCACAGCATTGGCAAAACGTGGATTATAATGACAAAAAAGTAGTGATCATAGGTAGTGGGGCAACGGCGATGACGCTAATGCCAGCGCTAGTAGATGAAACGAGTGACCAAAGCGCCCGCCATGTCACTATGTTGCAACGTTCGCCAACTTATGTGGCAAGCGTACCGGGCGACGATTATGCGCTTGACTGGCTATCCGCTAAGTACTCCCCTTTATCCAAACAGCAGGCCTATACGTTGCTACGAGTACGTAATGTGCTACGCCAACAAGGCGTCTATCAAATGGCCATTCATGCCCCTAGTGTTATGAAAGGACTACTAAAGCACTGGGCCAAACAAGAGCTTAAAGGTAGTGGGGTCAAAATCGATCACTTTTTACCAGATTACAATCCATGGGATGAGCGCTTGTGCGCTGTACCTGATAGTGACTTGTTTTTAGCTTTGCATGGGGAGCGTGCAGAGGTGGTCACTGATCATATCAGCCACTTTACTAAGACCGGTGTAATGTTGAAGTCAGGCAAACACCTCGATGCTGATATCATCGTGACGGCAACGGGGCTTAAGCTCCAGATGCTTGGGGGCGCAAAAGTATATGTCGATGGTGAAGTGGTTGATGTGGGCTCGCGCATGACTTATAAAGCAGTAATGATTGAGGGACTGCCCAACATGGCGGTCATGTTTGGCTATACCAATGCATCGTGGACCCTAAAAGTTGATTTGGCCTGTTACTACTTGATTAGACTATTGGGCTATATGAAAAAGCATCGTTATCATACTGTTTTGCCACAAGCAGAGATTGAGAACGAAAAAGCTCAAGCTCAAGCGGATACGATCATGGGATCACTATCAGCTGGTTATATACGTCGGGCCAAAGATGAGTTGCCTAAACAAGGGGACCGCTACCCTTGGAAGGTCACTAGTAACTATTTAAGCGATCGCATTATGCTCAAACATCGCCAAATAAAAGACAAATGGCTACGTTTTAGTCGTTAGAGCAGGAAGTATCAGTATTGATAAAGACTTTATACACAGTCATCAATAAAACCAGCAACTTGTTTACTAAGGATTTTCCATAAGGTTTCTTGTGCGCTTCTACTGCCCCAGGCGTTATGCGGACTAAATATCACGCGCGGATGATCTCCAAGAGTCAATAGGGGGTCATCGGCAGCGATTGGCTCTTGCTCAAATACATCACTGCCATAACCAAGAATCTGCTCACTATGAATGGCATCAGTAAGCGCTTGGCTGTCCACAATACCACCGCGTGCCACATTAACAAGTAGCGGCTGTTTAGCCATTTTGGCTAGCGTGTCTTTATTAATAAGATACTTGGTATCCTCGTTCAATGGACAATGTAGGCTAATCACGTCAGCAGAGGCAAGCACCTCATCAAAGGCCGTATAGTCCTCATTACGTGGCGCGCGCCCTTGATGTTCCGCCCATAGTACGGTCATGCCAAAAGCTTGTGCAATTTCGGTGACCCGCTTACCGATAGTGCCGACTCCGATGATACCCAGCGTTTTACCTTCTAAATCTACCAGTGGAATATCAAGCAGACAAAAATTACCATTAGCTGCCCACGTACCATCGGTTACTTTATTATGATAATAAAGTCCTGCGCGCATAGCGTTAAGCATCAACATAAAAGTGTGCTCAGGAACGCTTTTGACTGCGTATCCAGCGACGTTGTACAAGGTGATATTGTGTTCAGCACAAGCGTCTTGATCGACATTATTCATGCCGGTAGCAGTCAATTGAATGAGCTTAAGCTTGGGTAGCTTGGCAATCACTTCGGCAGTAATTTGGACTTTATTAGTAATAATAATTTCAGCATTTTGACAACGCTCAATGATGAGCTCTTGCGACGTATCGTCATAAAGAATATAGTCACTAACCCCAGTCGGTGCGGGCAGGTTTACGCCATCAGAAAAAGTGCCTTTATCTAAAAATACTGCTTGCATGCGTGCTCCTTATTTATAGGTTGTCTCTAATACTAATTTTATTTTTGATATGAACTTTAGTTGCAGTCGGCTTAATGTAGCACGTTGGCTGAGTTAGTCAAAAGATGGTTATTCGAAAATGGCCAGTAAAAAAGTAGTTATTCAACTGCTTTGTATGACGATCCCATACTTATCATTAGTATGCTTTTGAATGAATCATCCCTTGAAAAGTCAACTTAACGCACGCATCTAGCCGCTAACGCTATATAATAGTTCAGCTTAGTTGCTGCCCAAGTCATTTATTGATTTGGTTAACGTGCTGACATTGCTGCACTAGGCGCCTACCGCCAGCTTAGCGGCTGTTATTGGCTACTATATATTAGTTATCTATTTTTCTTATCATTTGAGTACAAAAAGACATCGCCCTATGACTATCTCTATCGCTTCATTGCACAGTACTGAATTCGCCGTTGGTCAACGCTATTTATCTGATACTGAGTCCGAACTGGGCTTAGGTGTGGTCGTCGATGTAGACGACCGATGTGTGCATATTTTATTCCCGCAAAGTGAAGAGACGCGCGTCTATGCAAAAAACTCCGCGCCTTTATCACGTGTGGTTTTCAAAGTTGGTGATAGCATTAGTGACCAACAAGGTAATAGCTACACGGTCACTGCAGTCGATGAGGTCATGGGGGTACTCAAATACAGTGTCGAAGACAACGAAAAAGGGGCTGTTCCCAAAGGAGCTACTAGTAAAGGGATAATGGAAACTCGCCTTGCCGCGAATATTACCTTGGCAAAACCACTTGAGCGCCTATTAGCAGGGCGTATTGAGCGTGGAGATTGGTATGAGTTGCGCCAAGATATTCTACGGATGCAATCAGCGCTGGCCGGCCATCCGCTAAAAGGGATGATGGGTGCGCGCGTCGATATTATTGAGCATCAGCTTTATATCGCTCATGAAGTCGGCAAACGTATTGCGCCGCGTGTTCTTCTCGCTGATGAGGTTGGGTTGGGAAAAACCATTGAAGCAGGACTGATTATTCATCAGCAACTGTTAACGGGTAAGGCTGAGCGAGTTCTAATTCTAGTTCCTGATAGTCTGCAATACCAGTGGATGATTGAGCTGCGTCGGCGCTTTAATTTGAACTTTGCTCTGTTTGATTTAGTACGTACTGCGGCTATTAAAGAGCATGACCCTGAACAAAACGTATTTTCAACCGAGCAGTGTATTATTGCTGGTATGGATCTATTGCTCGATCATCCTGATTTGTATGATCAAGCGATGGAAGCTGGCTTTGATTTGTTAGTAGTTGACGAAGCGCATCACCTGCATTGGGATGAGGCGCAAGGCGGCAATGATAAATATGATCTGATTGCTGATTTTGCTGAAGAAACTCCAGGCGTAATGCTGCTAACGGCAACCCCTGAGCAGCTTGGCGTGCAAAGCCACTTTGCGCGTTTGCGTTTGCTCGATTCTGACCGTTTTGATGACTTAGATGAGTTTATTGTGGGTCAAGAAGCTTTTGCTGAAACCGCAGCGGTTGCGGGTATGTTAATAGAAGATGAACCTCTAAGTCTCGCGCAAATCTCCGCTTTGACCAGTCTATTAGATGTTAGCCAAGATGAATTGGCTACTATTAATGAGGATGATAAGCTGCGGACTTATGCGCTCAACGAGCTCTTAGATCGGCACGGTACTGGGCGAATTCTGTTCCGCAATACTCGTGAAAGCGTTAAAGGATTTTATGGGCGTAGCAGTCAACCGCATCCATTGCCACTACCGGATGTATGGATAGACAGCTACCAGACCACAGGTAAGTTACGGGAACAGCTATGGGGTGAAGAGAATCAACCCGATGGCGGCTGGCTAGAAGATGATCCGCGCGTACCTTGGCTTATTGATATCTTAAAAGGTGAGCTTAAACATCAGAAAGTGCTATTAATCGCGCGTAGCGGCGCAACGGTTGAAAGCTTGGAAGCGGTATTGCGATTGCATGCTGGGATTAAGACCGCCATTTTTACGGAGCAAATGACCTTACTTGAGCGTGACCAAGCGGCGGCATTTTTTGGTGATAGCGAAGGCGCGCAGATATTATTGTGCTCAGAGATTGGTTCAGAAGGCCGTAACTTCCAGTTTGCCAGCCAGCTGATATTATGGGATTTGCCTGCCAATCCCGATACTTTAGAGCAGCGTATTGGACGCCTAGATCGTATCGGACAAACGCAGCAAATCACCTTGCACGTGCCTTATGTCCAAGGTACGGCGCAAGAGCGTCTCTACCATTGGTATAACAGCGCGCTGAATATGTTTAACCAGATTTCACCGACTGCTCAAAGTGTGCAAGAGCAATATATCCAAACGCTTAAGCCCTTGCTTGAAGGTGCGGATACTGCTGATAATCGTACTATTTTACAGGAAGTTATCGCCGATGCATTGCAAACCCGATTGGGACTTGAGGCGCAACTGCAAGCCGGTCGCGATCGTCTGCTAGAGTATAACTCGTGCCGTCCACGGGTTGCTGGGCGCATTGCTGATGCCATGCGTGACTTTGATAGCCACAATGTATTGCCGCAGTTCGTTGAACGTTTCTTAGCGTCAGCAAATATTGACCACAGCGTCCAGCGTGATGGTTCATGGGTGATTGCGCCGCTAGACAGTACTGAGATTAGTGATTATATCGATGGCTTGCCACTGGGTGACGACGACGGCTTGACCTTAACCTTTGACCGTGATCAAGCGCTCCAGCATGAAGATATTGAGTTCATTACTCATGAACATCCTCTGATGCGCGCTATATATGAGCTTGCCAGCACTAGCACCTTTGGTAATACTACGGTGGGTATGCTAAAGAGTGCTGCCATGCCGCAAGGAACGGTCATGCTGGAGGTTAACTTCCGCGTTGAAGCCATTGCGCCGAAAATACTAAATCTACCTGCGACCTTATCGACACAAAATATTCGTGTCTTTATCAGTGAGCAAGGTAGTGATTTATCAGAGCGCATCAGTAGCGATATGATCATGCCGCACATAGATCGCTTAGATAATAACCGTGCACGGCAAGTAATTAAAGTGCGTGGCGATATCATTGAGCAACGCTATTATGAAGCCGAAGATATTGCCCGTACGCAATTGGCTGATATGGGTGAGCAAGCCAGCAATCGCTTTAGTCAGCAGTGGTCACGTGAAATCAAACGTCTAAAACACCTGCAAACCATTAATCCTAATGTGCGTCCCGCAGAAATTGAGCGCTTAGAGCAGCTGAAAGCGCAAGGTGAGCAAGCGTTAGCCAGTTTATCCCTAGTACCTGATTCTATTCGGGTGCTAGTATCAGTGAAGCCATAAAGCTTACATTTTTTGATTTGTAACACTGTATCGGTACTATATTGGTGCTATAAGCGCTGAATCTGCATAAACAGAAACTTTGTATGATAAAAGCGAGGTGCTAAGTAGTATCTCGTTTTTTCGTTATTAACAGCGGCAACGTTACTTTATTCTAGTCTGAACAGTCAGCTTAATACGAGATGGCTGACAGCCCGCAACTGGTCAAAGACATAAATATTGGGTAAGATGTTTGCCTTTTCATTTATAATTAATACTTAGCAATCCTATTGTTCATCCTAAAATACATTTTGAACGTTATTGTTGGTGATTTCATGTTATTTTAAAGTCAAATCCCAAGCTACTTTGAGCCGTATGGCATTGATATCGTCAGACCGCAGGGGTTATTGATAAAAATAAGGAAACGTATTGTCATGTCCGATTATTCGCAACTGATTGATGAGCTGCTGGCCACAGTGGCGCTTATTGAAGTTAGCCCTGATGTCTTTGAAGGCAAAAGCCATGATTATGTCGGCGCGCGTATCTTTGGCGGACAAGTGCTAGCCCAAGCGATAATAGCGGCTGCCCATACTCTCACCGAAGACAAGCCTTGCCATTCGCTGCACGGGTATTTTTTACGGGGTGGGGATATTACTCAGCCTGTCATCTATCAAGTTCGCCGATTACGTGACGGGCGTAGCCTATCTGCGCGTGAAGTGACTGCTATTCAATATAAGCAAATACGCGGTAAACCACCAGTCGAGCAAGTGATCTTTTCGATGATTGCTTCATTTTCACCGATGGAGGAGGGTTTAGAGTATCAAGAAGATATGCCTGTCTATCCACCGCCAGAAGACTTGCTGGCTGAGCAAGATCTAAAAGAAGATTACGTCGGCAAAGTACCAGATGCTCTCAAATCGCGTTTTATGCGCCGCCGTCATGTAGAGATCAAACCCGTTAAACCGCGTGACCCCATTCATCCGGAGCCGATGAAGCCTAAACAAGCTAACTGGCTACGTATTCGCGAACTGGGCGCACAGCCTATCGCCATTCAGCAAGCGCTATTGGCATTTTCTTCTGACTTTTATTTAGTGGGTACGGGGCTTATGTCACATGGTGTCAGCTTTATGACCAGTGGTTTGCAAGCAGCCAGTATTGACCATTCAATGCATTTCCATCGCACTTTTGATCTCAATAATTGGCTATTATATGACATGTGGAGTGATACGACTTCCAATGCTAAAGGGTTAAATCATGGTCAATTTTGGCAAAATGGCAAGCTGGTTGCGACTGTGCAGCAAGAAGGGCTGATGCGTTTGCGGGTTCCGAAGTCTTAATTTTCTATGGAATTTTGCTAGCTCGTTTCAATAGTATTTTTTGATCGTAAGCTCTGGTAGTAATGAAAGAAAAGCGACCCATAATTATTTATGAGTCGCTTTTTTATTATCTCACTTTAAGTGCTTATATAGGATTCTATTCCAAAATTTTCACCATCGCTCTTGGCAATCCTAGCGTTGCCTGCGCGTCATCACCGTTTAGCCAATTTACATTAATCTCAGCTGCTTGCAAAGCTGTGGTTAATTCTTGCGTTTGCTCGGCACTCAAAGTTAATGATTGCGGCGTCAAATACCAATGGAAGTGGGTCAATGAATGCTTAATGGGTTTAGGAGCATCATCTAATAAACCGCTACTCACTGATTGGGCTATTAGCTGATTCTTACTTATCCACTCATTGATAATTTGCTCAGCGATGGTAAATTCTACTTCGTATACTTTTTCATTACTACGTACATCTAATTGCTTATTATCGGTAGCCGTCTGGTTTTTATCAGTAATTTTTTCGCTCACCTTGCCGTCAATTTTCTCTACAAACTCTAGTGGCAAACTCCACAAGCCACCCCAAATACCGTTATCAGGACGTTGTAACCATAGTATCTCGCCATCTGTATTTTCAATCAGTAACGCATTGCTGAACTTACTTGGTTTGGGCTTCTTCTTGGCTTTGACCGGATATTCTTCTTCGCGACTTTGCGCATGTGCCAAACAATCAGTTTGCAACGGACATAATAGGCAAGCAGGTTTGCGACGCGTACATAAGGTCGCGCCCATATCCATCATGGCTTGGGCAAATAATCCTGAATGTTGCTTAGGAGTCAAGCGTTCCGCCAGTGCCCACAGCTCTTTGGTAGTCGCAGACTTAGTAATATCGCCATCAATTGCCGCCCAGCGTGTCAGCACTCGCTTCACATTGCCATCACATATAACGCCATAATGGTGCAAGCCCATTGCCATGATAGCGCCAGCTGTTGAAGGGCCAACGCCTGATATGGCTTCCCAACCTGTCAGCGTTTGTGGAAAGTCGCCTGTCTCATCAATGGTTGCGACCAGCTGCTTAGCGCCTTTATGCAAATTACGTGCACGCGCATAGTAACCCAGCCCTGCCCAATGTTCTGCTATCTCATCCCATTCCGCTGCTGCTAAATCCTGAACCGTCGGAAATGAAGTCATAAAACGTGCAAAATACGGCAAGACGGTCGTCACTTGCGTTTGCTGCAGCATAACTTCTGATAGCCAAACAATATAAGGATTAGGCGTGTCGGTCTGGTGCTGTTGCCACGGTAAATCATGGCGACCATTGGTTTCGAACCAGTCGAGTAGGCGTGGTGCAAATGAATTTAGGGAAGTAGAAGTGTGACTGATGGTTTTATCTGACAGTGGGGAATTTGGATTAGCGGTAAGCTGAGTCATAGGCTGGTCATATCATTATTAATAATAAAAATTGGCGGGCAAGTAGGCGAGCGATAAAATGAACAGTCATAATCAATTATCATCATATGAAGATTGAGTGAGTAGATATAAAGTGTTGAATCGTCTGTATATACGGAGATGAAAGGTGGTTAATGCTTACCGAATAATCGGAGAATACAACTAGCGGTAAATGCTATTTAAAGTTTGTCCCTTTGCATTTTTCCATTCAATCCAACCATTAGTTGAGCGTCCTGCTACCAGTTGGCTAGCTCCGCTTGGCGTTTTAAACAATTGGTTTTCAGTCAGTTTATAGCTTTTATCATTTACTGCTATTAGTTTCCCACTACTGAGTAAACTTTCTTTCAATTTAGTAGTAAATGGTGATGATGATGGTGTTTGTTTCTGACGTATCAATGAGCCTGCCAATACCACAAAGCCATCATCATCGTAATAGCCTTGTGCGTCTCCATCTTTGAGCTTGTAATAAAATAGCATGGGCTCCGGTTTGGTAGGGGACACTTGAGTAGGCGCTGTCTCAATATTGAGACTGTTTTTGGCATCTGTAATAGGTAAAGGCATATCGCTATGAGCAATACTGTTATTTATACTGAGTGATTCAAAAACAGGCTGCCCTAAAGTCGATAATAATACATCTAAGGTATAAAACAGCTCTTCGCAGTCTGCTTTTAATGGATCAGGAGTATGCGGAAGATTGCCGTTATTACCATTTTGTATTTCGTAGCGACCAACTTCAGTAGCCGTTGCAATCGCCTTATGCTCCATATATAAAGCATGAGTTTGGGTCATGGTATTATTGGTTGAGAGCATGACAAAAGCACGTGTCCAAAAATCTTTATCACCATGCTGATTGAGGCGTCTTTTAAGGTCGCCCGTTTGCCCGACATAAAGTAATGGCTTGGCGGCACCATCAGTATCACCTACCAAAAAATACAAACCAACTTGGTTGGCCTCCGGCATCACAAAAAAGTCATCGATATGGATGCGTGGAATTTCAATTAGGCGCACCGTTCTAGTGGTCATTTCTGCTAAACGTAAACCGCGAGGATTGCCTTTTGGTAAATAGATTTGAATGGTTTTAGCCGATGGAATCATATACAGCCTAGTTAATAATAAATTTGTCTAAAATTTCAGCCGATTCAATTAATTTAAATGAATCCCAAACCTACTTACGATTTTTACGTGTCTTTAAGCGGCGTAAGCGTTTCTCTTCTTCTTTCGCTGTTTTTTTCTCTTCAGCTGCTAGCCGTTGCTCTGCTACTACGGCTTCTTCAGTTTCACGCATCTCAGGGGTTTCCATGCTAATGCGGCCTAGGGTGCCACTACGTAATTCATTGATTAGAATCTCAGACATCCGGTAAGTATCAATTTTATTACCCGCACGCACGCAACCGCGATTGCGACCGGCGACTTCAAAAAATTCCCAATCAGTTTCTGGCAGATCTTTAATTTTATAGCGGGCTTTTAATAGCTCAGGATACGCTTGTATTAAATACTCTGCGGTGTAGCTGGCGACATCAGCGAAGTCAAAGGCCGTATCGCGAATGCCACCTGTAGCCGCCAAACGATAGCCTGAGTTTGCATTTTCAACTTTTGGCCACAGCATACCAGGCGTATCATACAGCATGATGCCGCCCTCTAATTTGATAAGCTGCTGCGACTTAGTCACGGCTGGCTCGTTGCCTGTTTTTGCCACCGTTCGGCCTGCTAGGGTATTAATTAAAGTTGATTTACCAACGTTAGGAATACCCAAAATCATGGCTTTGATTTGGCGTCCTGTCCCGACTTTATTGGGCATGAGCTTTTTACATAGCTCAACGATTCGATGAACGTTATTGGCCTTGTTATCATCAAAAGACAAAGCTTTTACGCCATCTTCTTGCTCAAAATAATCCATCCATGCTTGGGTCATCTCAGGGTCGGCTAAATCAGCTTTGTTTAAAATTTTAATGACTGGTTTGTCACCGCGCAGCGTTGCCACCATTGGGTTCTCGCTACTATAAGGAATGCGCGCATCCAGCACTTCGATAATCACATCCATTTGTGGCATCATTTCTTTGACTTCATTACGGGCTTTATTCATATGCCCGGGGAACCACTGAATATTCGCTCTAGTATCCATTTGCTTTCATAACCTTTTTATTCATAGAATTTAGCGCTAAAAGTAGCCAATACGCTACCTTCAGGTATGGCGTTCAGTTTACTACAGAACGAAAGTACTCACGCTACAATTTCATCCAGACATAATACGAGGTTATTATTGAATCTTTATTAAGCTTTATTCGCTATGCCATCGCGTGCTGGTGGTAACGGTGCCAAATAACCAATGAGTAATATCAAGCTACCCGCGCCAAGGAAGGATACCACTCGCCAAATCGCTTCAGTCTGTGATAAGTCAACCAACACCAGCTTCAGCACGACAATGCCTAATAGACCAATCCCCATAAACCAAAGCGCTCGCTGCCAGTAACGACTGGCAATAATAGTGGCGACCAATGCCAGTAGCGTCCATAGAATTGTCAGACCTGTCTGCACTTGCTCACTGTTCCATGCGCCGCCGTTATTTTCATACAAACCTCCATCCCAAAGCGGTGTGCCAATATAGGAATGTAACGTTCTGACCAGCATGCTGGATATGACCCAAAAGCTGATAAGCCCTAACAGAATGAGCAAAGAGTCACCAGGCTTTACCTGATAGCTAGGTTTCCTATCGACGTTCGACAAAATGCCACTTGATAAGTTATTGGTAGTTTTATTAGCTTGCTGTTGATTAGAGCGCTGTGGGTTAAGGTAATAAGCGCCAAGTCCATATAACAATACCAACCATAAAGCGATATCGTATAAATTAATCAATGGAAAATAGGGCAGTCCCCAAATCACGCCATCATAAGACCAGTTGCTGATAACGACCCAAAACAAAGTCACGGGAACAAAAACTTTAGCACAGCCTAAGAGCGCGCTTTGCCAATTGAACCAGTAACGTGGACGTTGTTTGGTCGTATTTTCGTTTTGAATGCTACGATAACGATGATTGAACCATAATCCTATCAACATCAGAGCGACCGGAACAAGAACGGTTAGGACACCTTGTGAATCTGCTAGACCATAATGAACTGTTGTCGCTATGATTAAGATTCCCGCACCAAGCCAGCTCGATTTATCATATTGTTTTGAATTGAGATGGGCATGCCACGTTCTTAACCACAGTTGGCCAACGACTAGCCAGCCGATTAGCAATGCGGAAAATAACAGCCAATTAAAAGTCGTCCACTGATAACTGAATTCAAATTTTTGTGGCAATTGTAGTACTAGCATCAGATAAAATATTAAAAACAGTCCATGGCTAAACTGTCTGATCTCGCTCCACGAACGGTAATGATTAATCAGCCAATAAATAGTTAGGCTAGATAGGGTGGCCATTGCTATCAGCGTAGTGGTTGCTAACTGCCAGCTGGCAAGCCATTGATCGAAATCGACAACCAATACAAACAGCGACCAACCGGTAGCGGTAAGGGTTGAGAGACGCATGAGTACAGGGCTTTGCCAAGTAACTTTAAAAGCGATACTTCGACTATTAATAGTGGACAGCCATTGTTGAGCGGCCTGTGTGCTAATTCCTAATGATTGGAAATATTTAGATAGGCTGTCCATTGCTATGTTTTGAGATGAGGCTGGCTTGGATTGCTGACTCAAGTCACGGCTTTGATTAATAGGCGAATTGCTGACGCGTAGTATAAAGACGGTAGCTAAGGCACTTATGGCAGAAATAGACAAGGTTAGGGTTGGATAATACTCGATAGATAGCGCTAGTTTGAATACCAAAAGTACTACGCTAACCAACTGCAATAATAGCCCAAATAATACTGACCACGCTCGCAATGAGCGTCTGCCAAACCATACTAGCGCTAAACCTTGCACTGACCAGCCAAACGCAACCCATTCCGCATCCAATGCTAGCGGAATAACCAACGCCAAAAATCCAAAACCCAATGCTAGCATACCTTCGGTAATTAATGCATAACGCTGACTGCGCTGAATAAACAACCAACCTAACCCTAGATAAATGGCCGCTAAGACAATGCTAGTAATCGTCAAAGCGTTTGGGATGTCGTTTAGTAGCGCAGAAAATAAACCAAACGCCAATAGGGGTACTGAAAATAACAGACCAATATCAATAGGGAACAGATACGAGCTATTTGCAGTAGCCGTTTCGCTTGCGCTTTTAGCGTCAGTCTCATTACTAGTTTTATTAAGGCTGTCAGCGCCACTTTCATTACTGTCGTTATAAGCAATTATCTGCTGCGCATAGCGGATGACTACGAATAAATACAGCAGTAAATGTAGCGCTACTAGCAGCACCAACGACCAACGCTGACTTTGAATGGCTGTTGTTAAATTTTCAGTAGCGCCCCAATAGTAAGCCAGCCCAAAAGTCACGCCAACGCCTAATAGATTGAGCACTTTCCAAGGCCGATAATGGGCGATGATAGCAATAGTGACGTTTAATAGCAGATAATAGCCAAACAGTGTCGCCAAGCTACCGGTATCGGTACTGGTTAATATTGGTGCAAAGAAGCCACCAGATAGTGCCAGCAAGGCTAAAGGAAAGGCGTTTTGGCGTACGGCTAAAGCAATGGTTACCGCAGATAATATCCCTAGCGCGATGAAACTGGGCAGACTGGCGATAACCTGATAGACATCAGAGGCAAAAAAGGTGCTTAAATAAGCTATGGCCAATCCGGTACCTTGTAGGGTAATGCCGTATGCAAAGCGTTTTGATACCAGCTTGAGTCCCAGCCCTGCTATTGCCAAGCCTATAATTCCTATTGCTGCCAGTTTTAGACTGATAGGAACTTCTATGTATTCGCTTAATAAACGCAACAACAGCACTACGCCCACCAGTAACACCAACACGCCGACGCGAACAACTAAGTTACCACCCAAAAACCAGTTTTTAATAGAATTGAAAAGCGAGGTAACCATAGGTAGCGAATGCTCATCCGGCTCTACAGGTGCGGTAGGCCTTTCTTTTAATATTTGATGGCTGTTATTGTCCGCGTGTTCAGGGGCAGGGGAGTTTGATACAAGAGTATTTGGTATTGGTGGTGGTAATGATTTTGATGTGGATATTGGTTCAGGTTTTGACGAAGGTAATGCGGATGGTAGAGATGTAGGTATGGATAAGAGAGTGGTTTTAGCACTAGAAACAGCTACAGAGTTAGGCGCAGAATCAGTTAGAGAATGGGGTACAGGTTCGGGAGCAGCATGAGACGATGTTAATGACCGAACGCTATCCTTATGTTGTTGCAGCTCGTCTTGCAGTTGGGCCATATTCTGTCTTAGCTTAGCAAGCTGCTGATGCAACTTGATATATAGCACAATCATAATGATCAGCAAAAAGACAATCACCAACCAGCCTAATGATTCTATTAAAAAATACAGCATCAATGCCACTCAATTAATCCTACAATGAGGGGATAATGACGCTATTTAGTGATAAGCACAAGGGTAGCGATTATGAATTGATATGCAGGTAAAGAGTTTGCTGGAATACTTCTTAATTTTTTTATATTCGTTAATTTTTTGCCATAAAAAAACAGAGCATGACTCGCATACTCTGCTATAGATTCATTACGACCAATCTAAAAATAGTGATTCAAGTTACTGGTTTAAGATACTGATTTAAACTACTAGCCTAAATTGGCTTTCATAAATTCCAGCATGTTATCCCAGCTTTGCTTCGCTGCAGTTTCATTATAGCCGAGATCAACATTATTTTTGGCACCACGCTCATCTGCGTTCGGATTGGTGAAGCCATGTTTGGCATCGTCATAGACATCAATGGTGTAATCAACTTCAGCGGCGTCTAGCTCTTTTTTAAGACCTTCAATCGCCTCCATAGACACCATAGAATCATCGCGACCGTGAGCCACTAGGACCTTCGCTTTGAATTTGTTATCTGCTGGCTGTTTTGGTTCAGGGTTACCATGGAAAGTGGCTACTGCTTTTAATGGCATGCCTTCGCGTGCCATATCGAGGACGATTTTGCCACCAAAGCAAAAACCAATAGCTGCTAAGTTATCGCCATCAACGGCTAGCTGATCACTGAAGTCATTAAGAATTAAACGACAGCGAGCCATGAGCATATCTTGGTCTGCTAATACTTGCTCCATCCACATATTGGCCATAGCTGCATCAGAAGTCAGTTTGCCTTCGCCATATACATCCATTGCAACAGCGGCATAGCCTGCTTTGGCTAAGCGTTCGGTGATGGTTTTTGGATGCTCGACTACGCCCCACCATTCTGGTGCGACCAAAATACCCGCTACTGGATTATCATCTGAGGCGTTTTCTGGCAACGCGACATAGCTGACTAGCTGAACGCCATTTTCAGTGGTACTTATTAATTCAAACGTCTTAATTGACATATTATTGTCCTTTTATATTTTGAGTTTTATAGCATGAATGTTGTTAATGCATTTGTATTTATCAGTATGCAATTTGCTTACCGGTACTACCTTAACGCCCATAACGGTCAAAAACAGCTATAATACTGTAACGCTCTTTATCAAAATGCTACTGCGATCTTATGAAGCTAAATTTATTACATCAATCCGATACCCGCTCAGACTTTCATCCAGATATAAAATTGGATATAAAGTCAGAGACAGCCGTGCCTATGCTCACAGACAGCACGCCAACTGAACCCTTGCGTCCGCAGTTTTGGTCGCGCTATACGCTAAGCGAGCTAAATCATAACGAGTGGGAAGCCTTATGTGATGGCTGCGGCAGTTGTTGCTTGATCAAATATATTGATGAAGACGAGAATGGTGATGTTGACGAAGACCTAGTTGAATATACTGATGTGGCCTGCCAGTTGATGAATTGCGATACCGGTTACTGTCAGCACTATGATACCCGCCAGCAGTATGTGCCTGACTGTATTCAACTGACCGCTGAGAAGATGCCAAATATGATGTGGTTACCGGAACATTGCGCTTATAAGCGAGTGTATAAAGGGCAGGCGCTACCAGATTGGCATCTGCTGTTAACCGAAAATGCAGTGACCACTCAACAGCAAATGCGCGCCGCTAATATTGGGATAGCAGGCCGCTGCGTCACTGAGACTGGTATGTCGGACGAAGAGATGGAAACCCGAGTAGTCAATTGGGTAAATCCTTAGCTGATATTTATTTAGCGGCTGTTGGTTCAATTGGGATTAACCCGTATGGCATGAGAGTCGGCAAGAGGTGGAATAGGGATACCTTGACGAATTTGGCTCGAAAAGTCACTGTTACTGTTAATTTTACCGCCATCGCCATTAGCAGATGATTCATTATTAAAGCCTTTAACTTTTGGATTGATATGCGCCTGTTCATACCACTTGTCCATTGACCATGGCTGACCATCTTGCTCTGGAGCTGCGTCTAGCATGCCTATGTCATATAGATAGTTGGGTAGCCAACCAGAAACCCAAATCCGATAATCCCATGGCAGCCGCTCACCGCTGACGATCCGCGCCATATAAAAGATAATATTGGTACAGTTGCTGGTCAAAGTGTTATACCACGCTGGCTGTGCATTGAGCTCATCGGCGACGGTTAAATAAGACTCAAATAATGACCGTACTTCGCGCTGTTGTAGATGGCTGACAGGGAATAAATAAACTTGTTCGCCACGCACGTTAGTACGAGTATAAATAATATCTCGCTCTTCAGCAGCGATAAGGCTGAGCTCAAAGCGCTTAAAAAATCCACCAAGCGCTGAAAATGATTCGCCATTTTCTTTACGAATCTCTAGCGATAATGACAATGGCCTATCATCTTCGAAGCGAAAGCTGACTAAGGTATGAGCAATCAGTGGTCCCATCCAGTAGGAATTAATCACATCGACGCCGGATAATTTGGACAGATCAACAGTACGGGTATCCCAGCGCTCAACGGTCTTCTTGCTAGTTTTATTGGCACTAGTTTTATTGACACTAGTCTCATCAGTACTATGCCAGTCAAAGTTGCGTACATTGGTAAATGTAATCAAATTAGGATTATTCGCATCGCGCTGATAAGAAAGCCTTTGACTAACATCGGGCTGCCAGTCGCGTTGCTGCTGAGGTGTAATAAAGATAAACCAGCCTGCACCGATTAGCCAAACAGTGGTATACAATACAGCTAGCCATTTAGTAGCGGTAATTTTAGTGGTTGTGCCTTTATTAAAAGCTATGTTATTAGAAGCTGTGTTTTTATCAACATTCCCTTTAGAAACATTGTTTTCAACTGTTTTGTTTTTGGACCGCTTATTATTAAAAATATTGGGAAAATAGCGCAAAGTAAGTAGAGAAGTTAATAAACTCACTATCATTGCTGTCACTAACCAAGATATTGGACTATGCGACCCAAATTGATACCAAATTGCCATTAGTAGCCAAACGGCAGACAATACTAGCGCGGCCACTATAAGAAATTGCACAAGATGATGCCGCCACGTATGAGGTTGATGGCTGCCATTTTCAGTAGGGTTCGATAGATTGGGCTTAGTCTTACGAGACGATAGCAAACGTGAAAAAAAAGAACGAGGCGACATAAGTGTAGACTAAATAAATAGAGGCTTTGACCATAGCAAAATTTATAACACACTGACAATACAATTTGGATAAATTTGTCGTTGAATGTCTGTCAGCCTTGCGATAAAGTGAAGCTAATTTAAACTGGCCTATTAGTCTTTAAGGTTGAGATAATCGGTTTTATTTATCGTTTTAGTCCCCATTTATTGTTTTATGTACTATTTTAATTATCATTAAAACTGCCATTAACTAAATGTCACTAACCAATAAACTGTCATTAACTAAAGAGGTTAACTCACAACACCATGTCTGACGACACTCCCAGCCCGAGTAGTTGGTCGATGCGCGGCTTAAAACGCTGGCTATCGACCGCCCCCGAAACCCGTGATGAATTGATTCTTTTGGTGCAACACTCGCGCCAATTCTTAGAGCCTGACACTGTCGATATGCTAGAGGGTGTGCTGGATCTACCCGCGACTCAAGTACGCGAAATCATGACGCCACGCCCGCAAGTTATCGGTCTGCACGAAAGTACTAGCCTCGCTGAAGTCATGGATATCATCCTTGATACTACCCATTCACGCTATCCTGTATTTGACAGTCAAGATGATGATGCGGTCATCGGGATTTTGTTGGCCAAAGATTTGATTCCTATCTTAGTGCATATGGTGCGGGATCAAGAAGATGAAATTGATAGCAAGCGCCTAAAAGACTTAGTACGCCAGCCGTTATATATCAGTGAGTCGGCGCGTTCTGATACCTTGCTACGCTCTTTACAGCGCACGCAGGTACATATGGCGATTGTGGTTGATGATTTTGGTAGTTTCGCTGGTGTAGTGACCATGGAAGATTTGTTGGAAGAGATCGTCGGTGATATCGTCGATGAGCATGACGACTTCGATGAAGACAGTGATATTAATAATATTGTTGTCCATCCCGAAAAGCCTAATACTTGGCGGGTGCAAGCTTCTACCGTGATTGAAGACTGTAATGATGAGCTTGGCAGTAATTTTGATGACACCGACGTCGATACGATGGGCGGTCTGGTAATGCAAGCGCTTGGCTACGTGGGTGATTTGGAAGGCGAGAGTATAAAAATAGATGACTGGCAAATTACGGTCATAGATGTAGAAGGGCGTTTTATTCATAATTTAGAGGTGACTAAAACTGATCCTGATCAGCAGTTATTGATAGGCAGCCATTAAATTGCCGTTCAGGTAAGTTTTAAAAGTAAGCTCAAACGATAAAAACACGATTGCGGTCGTGTTTTTTTCTGTTTAGCGTTAGCGATATAAAGCACGCAAATTTACCCATTTATCAGTACAGGCTGGTATTATGGGCGGGCTTAATTTAAGGGGCTTAAATGCAAGTCGGCAAGCTTTTCTCAAATTAAACCATGAGCTAAGATTTGAATTTTAAGAGCTGGTATTGAAAGTTGATAATTTTGGATAATTGATATGCGCCTGTCTACGGTTGATTTACAAAAGCGTCTGAACGCTAATAAGTCTAAAGGCTTACCGCTTGGTCTGACTATTTTGCTTGCTTGGCTGGCAGGGGCGATATTTTTATTTGCGCTCGCCCCTTATGGCGTTTGGCCATTGGCAATCGTATCTCCAGCGATTCTGTATGCGCTATTAATGCCAGACATGACTGGTAAGCGTGCCTTTTTCATCGGTCAAGCATACGGTACGGGGCTGTGGTGCGTTGGTGCCTTTTGGTTATATACCTCTATTCATGTTTATGGTGACACGCCGACATGGCTAGCGCTGATTATGATCGCGCTGATGGGCCTAGGCATGGGGTTATTTCATGGCTTTTTGGCGCTGATTTTTAACCGTATGGTCGGCAAACAGCCTTTTTCTTTTGCAGCCCTTTGGATATTACAGGAATGGATGAAAACTTGGCTATTCACGGGTTTTCCATGGCTATTCGTCGGTTATGCGTTTACTGAACAGTATTGGTTGTCTTCCTTAGCACCAGTTGCGGGCGTATTTGCGGTCTCTTTTGTTGCCGTGTTATTGGCAGCCAGTATGGTTGAGCTACTACGTCGCCGCGGCGGTTATATGCTGGTCTCGGTAATAATATTAGTAATTAGCACCTCGTTATGGCTGATCAATCCTCAATGGACCAAGCCCAAAGGTACGCCTGACTTATCAGTATCCTTAATCCAAGGCAATATCCCGCAAGATCTAAAATGGCTCACTGAATTTCAAGTAAAAACACTAGAGATTTATGCGACTTTGACCCGTAGTGAATGGGGGCGCGATGTTGTGGTGTGGCCTGAATCGTCTATTCCTATGTTTCAGACTGAGGCGATTGGCTTTATTAGTGAAATGGTCAAAATGGCCAATGCCACTGATACTACATGGGTCACGGGTATTCCTTATAAAGATGAAGCTGCATTCGACGCCAGTACTGACAAATACCCACCGTTTTATAATAGTGTGATTGCACTGGGTGCAGAAGCCGATGGCCTCTATAAGAAACAGCGTCTGGTACCGTTTGGTGAATATATTCCGTTCGAAGGCGTATTAGATATTTTGCCCAATCTAGCCGGTAGCCAAGACATTATGAGCTATAGTCGCGGTAGTGATCAGCAGTCGCCGCTACGAGTACGCGGACACAATCTAGGCGCTGCCGTTTGTTATGAAGTGGCTTATCCTGATACTACTCGTAAGAATGCCATCGATACGGACTTTTTATTGACTATATCGAATGATGCGTGGTTTGGGACTTCAGCAGGACCGCTACAACATTTGCAAATGGTACAAATGCGTGCCCTTGAGAATGGTCGCTGGTTTATGCGTGCGACTAATACCGGCGTTACCGCTATCATCGATCATAAAGGACGTATCGTTAAGCGCGCACCGCAATTTGAGCGCACCGTCCTACGGGGTAATATTCAAGCACGGGTCGGCAACACCCCTTTCATGCTTATGGGTAGTTATCCCATCCTATTTATCATTGCCCTATTATTATTATTAAGCTATCTTGGCAAGCGTTCAAACACTCGTGCACGCTTAGGTAAATAGACAATAATGATGATAAATGCTTGATGAATAAAATTTTTGCTAATAATTCCTTTAAATCGTTAAGGGTTTTAACAAATCGGTATAAATTGCGATATAATAGGCCAATACATTAAATATTTTTTGCGCAAGGTGGATAAGGTATGTCAGAAGATATCGTTAAAAACAATCCAAAAAAAGAGTTAATGTTTACTCTAGTTGGCATTGCCTTGTTTTTAGGTATTGTCCTACTTATTGGCATTTCAGCCTGGCTGCGTCCAGCTGGTGAGCATATTACCGCTGAGCCTACAGAAGAGTCAGTCGCCGCTGATGAAGCAGTAGTGATTGCTAAAGAAGATGCCGCGCCAGCTGAAGCTGATACGGTAGAAGCTGTTGCTCCAGTTACTGCTGCTGCAACTACTCCAGATACGGCAGCTGATGCGATGGTCACCCCTGCTCCAAGTACTGGCGATGCGATAATTACTGCTGAAGCCGGCACTGCAACCGCTGAAGGGACAGTGAACCAAGCCGCTGTGGGTGACGCTGACTTAACTGCTGAACAAGCTGATGGCGATTTAGATGGTGCTACGGTCGTTGCAGAATAAATAGATTTTTAGGTTATTTTTTTAGGTTATAAAGGGCTATTGGCTCATTATAATTTTTACTTGCTATGCTTCCTACTTGTTATGACTTAAATGAATGTTGTACGCAAACTCGCTTCCAGTAATTGGTAAGCGAGTTTTTTTGTGGGTATTTGTATAATTAATAAACAATTTTTTTCTTTACTTGCAGTCAGTTTAGCTGAACAATAACCCGCACATATGACCGCCTATCAGAATAATTAAGGGTTTGGTCATATAATAATAATCTTTAAAGGAATAAAGTCATGAGTACAGAGTCACAATCAGAATTTAGCGCCGCCGAATTGGCAGCGCTAGAAGATGGGTTTATGGGGCATCCTAAACCGCTACGTCCGTTATTTTTCACAGAGATGTGGGAACGTTTTTCTTATTATAGTATTCGTCCGCTACTGGTCTTATTTATGGTGGCGACCGTCGGTAGCGGCGGTTTTGGTTTTGATGAAGTAACTGCCTCTGCTATCTATGGTATCTTTGCCGGCTCCCTTTATTTGGCAGCCGTGCCTGGTGGTTGGTTGGCTGATAACTGGCTGGGTCAGGAAAGAGCACTCTGGTGGGGCAGTATTATTATTGCCCTTGGTCATTTGTGTATTGCGCTATCTGCTATGTTTGGTATGACGCTATTTTTCGTAGGTCTGATGTGTATTGTTTTGGGTTCAGGCTTATTCAAAACCTGTATCTCAGTGATGGTTGGTGCGTTGTACCCCAAAAGCGATGCGCGCCGTGATGGCGGCTTTACTTTATTTTATATGGGTATCAATATTGGTGCGTTATTAGCCGCGCTTATTGTCGGGGTGTTTAAAGAAAAAGGCATGTGGCATGTGGGCTTTGGTGTCGGTGGTCTGGGCATGCTGGTTTCGTTGCTGATCTATCGTTTTTCAGCTAAGAAAACTTTGAATCGTTATGCCCGTGCCAAAAAAATTACTCCTGAATGGGAACAAACGACTGGCCGTTTCACAAATGTGGGACGCTGGGTAATAGGGTTCCTAGCCTCTTTGGCGTTGCTGACAATTTTGGTCAGTACCGGCATCATGCCATTTGCGCCTGAAATGGTCGCAGAGTATATGACTTATGTCATTGCAGCTGTGGTCATACTGTACTTTGCGGTTATGTTCCTGTCACCGCGACTGGATAAAACAGATAAGCTGCGTTTGTTAATCTGCTTCATCCTGATTGTTGGCTCGACGCTATTTTGGTCAAGCTTTGAGCAGCAACCGACTTCTTTTAACTTGTTCGCCGATAACTATACCGATCTTAATGTCTTAGGTTTTGAGATACCCAGTATTTGGTTTCAGTCACTAAACCCACTGTTTATTTTAATGTTAGCACCCATCGCTAGTATTCTATGGGTCAAGCTTGGCAATCGAGGCCTTGAACCGAGTAGTATGACTAAGTTCGCGCTTGGTATGCTGTTGGCCGCCGCCGGCTTTGCGTTGATGATATTTGCGTCTAAAAGTATCTTGACCAATGAAGGTGGATTGGCGTCACCTTTGTGGTTAGTGGGTAGCCTATTCCTGTTAACCCTCGGTGAGTTAGCGCTCAGTCCTGTTGGCTTGTCGGCAATGACTAAGCTTGCGCCAAAGGGTATGCAAGGCCAGATGATGGGTCTTTTCTTTGCCTCTATAGCGCTGGGTAACTTGGTTGCTGCTTTCTTCGGTGGCCATGTGTCAGCGGATAAGATTGAAGGGTTACCGGGTCTATTTACGACCATGACGATCTTTTTGGTGGTTACCGCCATTATATTATTAGTATTAGCAAAGCCTGTTAATAATATGCTTAAAAAGAGCGAGCGTGCTGATCAGCTTAGCTAATTGATAAGATGTATTAAGATATATTCGTGAATGACAACCGCATAATTTACGTGTGATAGGACGTGTTGCCATAATTGGTAGCACGTTTTTGTTATCTAATTGCTTATATATTTCTATCAGGCTATTGAAAGCCTACTATCTGCCCAAACATCTAATAATACTCTTCGGTAATAGCGTAGTACTTATGCTTATCTGTCTATCTTTTTATATCGTGTAGCAGTTACTCTCGATACTTTTTTTAATAAATTGGTAGTTTTAATAAATTGAACTATATACTTAAATTCAAATAGTGTTTGCCGTTACTAAATATAAGTTCAACTGCTTAAATAAAAAGACTACTTATAGTCGTCTCATGATAGAACCTCTCTAAAAAATGAATAAGGAATAACCCAATGAATAAACAAAATATTCATGATCGTATCGATAACCTGCGTCAAGCATTGGTTGAGCAAGACTTGACGGCCATTATTGTGCCGTCAGCCGATCCGCATTTATCAGAATATTTGCCAGAATATTGGCAAGCGCGTGAATGGCTAACCGGATTTACTGGATCGGTAGGTACCTTAGTCGTGACTGCTGACTTTGCTGGACTGTGGACAGATAGCCGCTATTGGGTACATGCTGCTGATCAATTAGAAGATACTGGTATCAGCTTAGAGAAGATGGCGCCAAAGCAGCCCAATCATATTGATTGGCTTGCTGACCATTTGCAAGAGGGTGATAGCGTGGCGGTTGATGGCAATGTTCTGTCTATCGCTGAGCAAGATAAGCTGTTAAATGCTTTTGATGCCAATGAAGTCACCCTCATTACTGAGCGTGATGTGCTCAACAACGTTTGGCCTGATCGTCCTGCGTTACCAATGGCAAAGTTGTATGCGCATGATGCCCAGTTTGTCGCGCAGTCTGCAGCTTCAAAGCTTGCAGCGGTAAGAGAAGGCATGAAGGAAGCGGGCGCGACTCATCATCTACTATCAAGCTTAGATGATATCGCCTGGCTGACCAATTTGCGCGGTGCTGATGTCGATTATAATCCGATATTCTTATCTCACTTGCTTATCAGTAGCGACAAGGCAACGTTGTTTGTCGATAATAATAAAATCAGTAGCGATATTGAACAAGGTTTAAAAGACAGCGGGTTTACTCTTGCTAGCTATGATGCTGTACAAGACGCATTAGGCGCTTTGACTCCTGAAGACTTATTGTTATTAGACCCAAGTAAAGTTGCCGTTGGCACGCTATCTAAGATGGTCGATGATATTGGCTTTATTGAGCAAATGGCTCCTAGTTCTTTACTCAAATCAGTTAAGTCAGATGCTGATATTGACCATGTACGTGAAGCTATGCGTCAAGACGGCGCCGCGTTATGTGAGTTCTTTGCCGAATTTGAGCAAAAGCTAAATGCTGGCGAGCGCTTAAGCGAGTTAGATGTTGACAGTATGTTGATTGAGAAGCGCAGTCGTCAGCCACATTATGTTTCACCGAGCTTTCCGACGATTGCAGGCTTTAATGAAAACGGCGCGTTGCCACATTATCGTGCAACGCCAGAGAAGTTCAGCTATCTTGATGTTAGCAAGGGCGAGGGCGGCTTATTATTGATTGATTCAGGTGGCCAGTATCAAAATGGCACTACTGATATCACTCGTGTAGTCGGTATTGGGCACGTGAGCGACACGCACAAAAGCGACTTCTCCACCGTGCTTAAAGCCCATGTTGCGCTTGCACGTGCCAACTTCCCTGATGGCATCGCCTCACCATTGATTGATGCGATTTGCCGTGCCCCATTATGGCAAGCGCAGATGGATTATGGTCATGGTACCGGTCATGGCGTCGGTTTCTTCTTAAACGTTCACGAAGGCCCACAAGTGATTGCCTACAGTGCCAGCACGCCTAAAGAGCGCGCGATGAAAGAGGGCATGATTTCAAGTAATGAGCCGGGCTTATATCGTGAAGGTAAATGGGGCATCCGCATCGAAAACTTGATGGTCAATAAGCGCGTTGCTCAGCCTACAGAAACTGAATTCGGTGACTTCCTTAATTTTGAGACGGTGACTTATTGCCCAATCGATACTCGTTTAATCGAAAAGTCATTATTAAGCGATGTAGAAGTAAATTGGTTAAATGACTATCATAAGCAAGTCTATGCTGAGCTAAATGGTCGTGTGAAAGGGGCTGCTCTTGAGTGGCTGACTGAGCGCACAAAGGCAATATAAAACAGCTATTAGAACGTTGTTAAAATACTAAAAGTAACGTAAAAAAGCGCCCAGTAAGTAATTTACTGGGCGCTTTTTTGTTTAGAAATTTAACTAAGTGCTATTCTTATTAGCAGGCTTACTTTTTAACGGTATTATTTCTTATTATTTATATCAACCGATTGTTGTTGTTGGGTCAATTGCTGGGTAAGCTCAGCACGTAGCCAAGATTTCAAATTCTCAGACATTTGCGCCATTTGTTCACTTAAGTAATCATCAACGTGCATCTCTAACTCATGGATTAAGTCTTTATGAGTGTCGCTTAATTTTAGGTCCTTTAAAGATAAATCAATTGCTGGACTTTGGCTTAGCTTATCGGTGATCGTTTGAATACTGCTATCGTTAGCGACGTTGGCTTTATCATCAGCGCTGTGGTTATCGATACTCGTTTTATCAGTATTAATATTGGTGTCAGTATTAATATGAGTATCAGTTATCTTATCGGCTTCTAACGCCGCTACTTTATCCTGTTGTTTTTGCGCAGTTTCTGCTTCTTGTAATAGCCTGGCTTCTTTAGCCTCTTCTTTTGCTTTCTCTTCCGTGTTCTTTTTTTGCTCTTCTTCTAAACGTTGTTGTTCGGCAGCAGCGCGCTGTTGTGTTTGCTTCTCAGCAATGGCTCTGGCCACCGCTTGTTCGGCATTATGATTTTCATAGAGGTCGTTAAGATGAGCATCTAAATCAGGAGAGCTAAAAACGAATTCTTCAAACGGGGTATCCGTTTGTAGTAGGCTGGTAATGTCAGTTAGCTCTTGAATGATCGCTGCGCGTATGGGCTCCGGCGCACGTGTCCAGCGTTGATAGAATTGATGGGAAAATGAATAACTTGACATGATTTCTTCCATAAATGTTCCAAAAATTACCCCTTATCATACGCAGGTACGATAAGGGGCTGCAAGGGGACAAACGTAGCAAATCTGACACCAACGTTACATTGACAGCATCACACGACGCTAGGGGTTAACGATTTTGTGGCCAGCGCGCGAAGATTAAGGAACCATTGGTGCCACCAAAGCCAAAACTATTAGAGACAGCATACTGTAAATTATCAACTTTACGCGATTGGTGAGGGACGTAGTCGAGGTTACAGTGGTCTTCAATATTGTCTAAATTGATGGTCGGGGGTACCTGCTGATGTTGCAGGGCCAGTACGGTAAAGATCGCTTCAATGCCGCCGGCTGCACCTAGCAGATGACCGGTCATCGATTTGGTTGAGCTGACCAAGATGCTGTCTTTAACAGGAGCAAATACGGTCTCAATCGCTATTGATTCAGCGACATCTCCCGCAGGCGTGCTGGTGCCATGCGCGTTAACATAACCGACAGCAGATGGCTCGATACCAGCATCATTAAGCGCATTTCGCATCGCCCGTGCTGCACCACTACCATCTTCAGGGGGCGAGGTAATATGACTGGCATCATCACTCATGCCAAATCCGACCAGCTCAGCAAGTATCGTCGCGCCGCGGGCTTTGGCATGAGCCAAACTCTCTAATACCATTACACCCGAGCCATCACCCAGTACAAAACCATCACGATCTTTATCGAAAGGGCGCGAGGCTTTAGTTGGTTCGTCATTACGAGTAGAGAGCGCGTGCATCGCCGCGAAGCCTGACATACCAAGAGGGCTTGAGCCTTTTTCGCTACCACCAGCAATCATCACATCAGCATCGCCATAAGCAATCAATCGCGCGGCTAATCCAATAGCATGGGTAGCAGTTGTGCATGCAGTTGAAGTGGCAAGATTTGGGCCCTTTAGGGTGTGTTTAATCGCTACAATACCGGCTGCCATGTTAGCGATAGAGCCGGGGATAATAAAAGGTGAGACTTTTTTAGGACCTTTATCATTTAGCATTGCACAGCTGTCTTCAATGGTTTGAATACCGCCAATACCCGACCCTATAATGACGCCAAAACGCTCTTGATCCACGCTTTTTACAGGGGTATCAGCAGCGCTAACCTCATCGATATAGCCGGCATCTTTCAGCGCCATAGTCGTTGCTGCTACCGCATAATGTATAAAGTCATCGTAGCGACGTGCGTCTTTAGCGCTCACGTATTGCTTGGCATCGAAGCCCTTAACCACGCCTGCTATTTGAGCCCGATATTCAGTAGCATCGAAATGTGTTATCTGCGCGATACCACTTTCGCCATTGAGTAGTCTTGTCCATGTGCTTCCGACATCCAGCCCCAGTGGCGTAACGGCACCCATACCCGTGACCACTATTCGCGTCTCATCAGAGCGCTCATAATGGGGTGGCTTTTGTCGCAGTTTTTGTTGCTGCGGTGGAGCACTATTCGTGGCTTGCGAGGTAGATGAACTGCTATGTTGGCTCATGCGATATATCCTATATTTGTTGCGGTCCTAAAAGAATGGTATTTTGCTAATGTGATACGGTTATTGTTATGGAGTTACTAGGCTGTCACGCTATATTGTTTATAGCGTTATATCGGTATTTTAGCAACCATTATAAAACACATTAGTTTACGGCTGTAAACTTAAAGTAACTAACGAGGTCGATAAGGTAAAATAAAAATACTGAATAAAAAGCTAAGCAAAACAAACCTGTCCCAATACTACATTTTTACTAGCACCAGTCACTGCTGGTAGATTTCCCGTTTCTCCCATTAGCGTCTGCCGCGCAAGCCATGCAAAAGCGACCGCTTCCACCCATGTTGGATCTGGTCCTAAGCTTGCGGTGGTCTCTACAGTACAGAGGGGAAGATGTGCTTGCAGGCGGGTCATTAAATAATCATTAAGCGCGCCACCACCGCAAACGTATACTGCGCTTATTACATTATTTGCAGTACCATCATCATCTTTTATAAATTGTTTGATTTGTACGCTGGCGCTTATTGCAGTCAGCTCAGTAAGTGTCGCTTGCACATCGGCTGACGAATAGCGAATATTGGCGGCTGTTTGATCAAATGTCTGTAGCTCGGCTTGTAGCCACGCTAAGTTAAAGTCTTCACGTCCAGTGCTTTTAGGATAAGATTTAGCAAAAAATGGATGTGCTAATAACTGTGTGAGCAGCGGCTCAATAATTTGTCCTGTTTGCGCCCATGCACCGCCAGCATCATAATTTTTGCCCGTATGTAGCGCCGCCCATGCATCCAATAATAAGTTAGCGGGGCCGGTATCATAACCAACAATCTCGCTATCGGTTTGCTGATCATTTTGGTTGCTAGACTGCTCATAAATAGAGGCGGCTGGCAAGACCGTTATATTGGCAATGCCGCCCAAGTTGAGCAGTACGCGAGTGTTATCCGTTGCCGCAAATAATGCCTGATGAAAGGCGGGAACCAAAGGTGCACCTTGCCCACCGACCGCCATATCACGGCGGCGAAAATCACTGATCACACTGATACCCGTGCGCTCAGCGATAATGTTGGCATCGACCAGTTGTAGGCTAAAGCCCATCTGCGGACGATGGCGAACCGTTTGTCCATGACAGCCAATCGCTAATACTGATTCTGTGTCAATATCAGCTTGCTGTAATAAAGTATTAACCACTTCACTGGCAAACTCTCCATACAGGCGACTTGCCCAACCGAACCAATCTAATTCACCACATTTATCATCAGGCTCATCGTCTTGTGAAATTAAGTCTTTTATCCCGTTTGGCTGACATAAAGCCAGTAGCACTTCACGTAAACGCTTGGGAAAGTCTTGGCTGTAAGTGGCCAAGAGTTGCATGGGCATCTCTGCGTTCTCATCAGCACTAACATCGGAATTGAACTGACAGAGCACTGCATCCATGCCATCCAAGCTAGTGCCTGACATCATACCGATATACAAACCGTCATTGAAACTCTCAAACAGTGTATCGTTTAATGTTTTTTCTAAATCATTTAAATTAGTATCAGTTGTATTGGTAGCATCGTTATTTTCTATAGTCATAATAATACTCAGGTTATGATAAGGACGAGATTAATTTGGCTTAGAGTTTTTAGCAGCTTGAATGTTACGCATATATAGTTAGTTTACAATAAAAGAGAATCGTGTACAGCAACGTGCTACTGGTATAAATTTTTCTTGTGTGCTGTTCGCAAGCGGGACAGAGGCTGCAAAAAATGCATCTCAGTAGCACGGTATCGTTTTTAGATTGAATCGACTATAGAGTAATTAGGACTTACGCAGCAACTAATACGTATTGCCAGTACTTGATGGTGAGTCAACTACACTATCACCAACTATGCGGATCATCATCCTAAAAATACCAGCCATGCTCGTATTAACCGTTGTCTTAGAGGTAACAAACTAAGATCTAGTCTAGTATGGGAGCAAGCTAAACAAGATATTGTACCTGACTCTGATGATTACCTAGTCTTTAATGGCACTATATTGGCTAAAAACCATAACCATAAGATAGAACTGGTTAATCGTTATTGTAGTGGTAATGCGGCGCTTTAATCATATTACCTTCTACAAACAACCATTCACTATCATAGTGCGTTATTATCCTGAACATCAGTTGTACCATTGAGCAGTGCCTTACTCTATTGTGGTAAACAATAGGGTAAGGCGCTGCTTATTTTTTTGACACTTGCTCAATTCTATACATCCTCTAATACAATTTCTTCAAAACTGTCCGGATTTATGACGCCACTATAGAAAATAGCTTTTAATCATAGTGATCAAAATACCCATTACGCCAGTTGAAACTCTGAGTTAAACAAGAACTTAGCTGTTTATCTTATACATTCTCAAAATTTTAATTATTAAAACAAAAATCGACTTCATTACTACCTAATAAGTTGTTATATTCGTTAATACGAATATAAAGTAAAATGTCGTATGTCAAATTTTTCTGTTGAGCCTAAAAAAATATCTAAGCTTGAAAATCTCTAACGATGAGATCGAATTATCTAGATATTTATTCACTGAACAAATGAGAGAGGAAAACATGATAAATACGGGCGATAAGCTTATATGTACGAGTGGTAATGATTGTTACGTACAAGGAGAGATTTACACAGTAGGCGAATTCATGAACGACAAATGTTTTAAATTAATGACAGGCTCTAATGACGAGTACTGGTATGCCTCAATAGACAAGGAAGGTGTACACGTCCGCTTCCGCTTCAATTTTATAAAAGACAAATATAGCGATGCACGGTTTGGTAGGATAGAAAACAAGAATTGGGTCTGTTATAAGTTCTAACGATAATAATTTAGGCTATGGCTCTCAACAGACTGCTTCTCAAGCACTTTGACCTGCCCACTCATTTAATAGCTATCCTACCAGTAATGATAAACAAACTATCTCTTCTTCTTTCTTTCGTCCATCAGAGTGCCAGTCACTGGGAAACACACAGCTCGTCGACTGTCAGCATCAAGCGGCGAATGGCGGCCTAAAAAGAGCCGGTATCTACGGTAGCCACAAAAACTTACCTTGTTACTTACAATGAGAGACACAATTTGTCTCTAAGGTTTCTTCAGCATAGCTCAATCTTGTTTGTAAAATGAGTAAATCGGAGAAATATTGTTATACTTGCAAAGAAGGAAACAAACACATCAGAAATTTAGGCTGAGAATCAATCAAGGAATAGTTATGAGCATGGATTTTACCGATCAACGGCTATCGTACGAAAAAGGTGTTCTTGACCAGCAGTCAATTCCTGCATCACCGTTTGAACTATTAAAAGGTTGGATTAGCGATGCGACCGAGCAACAAGTACAAGAGCCTTATGCGATGAGTCTTGCTACTTGTGGCGCAGATAATAAACCCAGTGTGCGTATTGTATTAATGCGTGAGATTACTGAGACTGGCGTTGTGTTTTATACCAACTATGAAAGTGCTAAAGGTCAAGATATTGCTGAGAACCCCAATGCAGAAGTGCTGTTCTTTTGGCACGAGCTTGAGCGTCAAATTCGTATTAGCGGTAGCATTGCAAAAATAGATGCCGACAAATCAGCTATGTACTTTCAAAAGCGTCCACATGATAGCCAAGTAGGTGCCTGGGTTAGCCAACCGCAAAGTGGTGAAGTTGTTAATCGAGAAGTTATGGAACAGACTTTCGACCAGCTACAAACTGATTATCCAGAAAATACTCAAGTGCCAACGCCCGAATTTTGGGGTGGCTATGAGATTACCATCAATGAGATTGAATTTTGGCAAGGTCGTGCTAATCGGATGCATGACCGTATTGTTTATACGCGGAGTACTGATAGTGACAATGGTAGAAATAATGTAGCAAGCTGGAATACCAAGCGTTTATTGCCGTAATTACTATAAGTATTTTTTCATACGAATAGGTCGTGTTGAACATTCGACCATAGCACTGACAGCGACTATTTTTTAGTCGATTCAAAGTCAAAAGTATGTATAGTCAATAAACCAAAAAAGAACTACAATACCTAAATGACCTACTCAAATGATTTTCGACAACTCGTATTAAGCAAGATTGCAGCAGGGCAAACGGTACGCCGCGTTGCCCAAGACTTTAATATTAGCACCAAAACAGTCCAAGACTGGAAAAAGGGTGTTCCAAAGA
>NZ_CAJHBI010000007.1 GCF_904846605.1 Psychrobacter sp. 72-O-c | reverse complement strand
GCTATCTTCTTAACGGCTTCTGCTTTAAATTCTGTGCTATAAGTTCTGATTTTCTTGGTCATGGTAAACTCCTCATTGAGTCGTTAGTTTACCAAGTTTACCTCTACGGTTTCTTCAGCATAGCTCAATAATCTAGTCGGGTTACTTTGGGCTTTTTCATGACTATTATGCTACTACGTTATTCTTGAGGTTAGCAATACTTATTCGGTTTTGCGTAAGTCCTAATAATAATTGTTCTATAATTGGTAAAGCATAGCATTATAATAACGTCACGCGTAAGTAATATAATATTAATCAGTGACTTAAAGGATATAAGACCAGAATAAATAGCTATCCACTTGAACAAGAATTACTAAAGGCTGACCATACGACATCTTTATACCTTCCTTTTTATAACAGACTTAAATGAACATACAAACCATAATTATAAAACGTGGTATAGCAATTGTTACGCAGGTTTCAAGTACTATTAAATCTAGGTATCATTAAATCTAACAACCTTCCAATGCACCATTTATTAAGGAATAACACAGATGACAGACAAAATTTATGACTTAGGTGCAGGGTTTTGGAGCATACGAGGCTCATTTATAAAAAATGGCATACTTGATATCGGCAACCAATGCGCTTTGGTAAAACTGCAGTCAGGACGTTTTATACTGTTAGACAGTTATACTTTAACTGGTGATGTACGAAAGCAAGTTATGGCATTGACCAATGACGGTCAAGATATAGAGGCCGTGCTCAACGTCCATCCTTTTCATACCGTTCACTGTGCACAAGTGGCGAAGGACTTTCCTCAAGCGATCTTTTATGGCAGTGAGCGTCATCCCAAGCAAGTACCAGAAGTACAATGGGCAGATGATTTGGTTGAAAGCGAAGCAGTAGCCCATCGCTATCCTGAGCTTGAATTTTCTCTACCGCAAGGCATTTATTATATCTCACCCGACAAGACGGTTCATGCAGGCTCATTGTTGGCCTTCCATCCTGCCAGCCAAAGTATCTATGTTGATGATACTTTTGAGATTTCGCCCTCAAAGCTATTTGATGCCGTACTACCCGAGCTGGGCTTGCATCCAACGACCAAAAAAGCGCTCAAAGATCAGCCCAATGCTGGCAAGCAGTATTGTGATTGGGTAACACAGTTGGCGCATGAATGGCGCGATGTCCGTAATTTTTGCGCGGCGCATTCCGGTTTGGTGACTTTTGAGGAAGGTAAGTTTGAGGCGTCATTACTGTCTGCCATCGATAGAGCACGCCCTGAGCTTGAAGTCTCTTAACTGTTAAAGCGACCAAAACGGCAGTCCTTTTTAGTAACCGACACGCCCTGCTTTGTTGGCTTTATTATTGAATACCTGTATCAACCATATTTTTTTATAACAGACTTTGAGTACTTCATCAGTCATAATCATCAAACATTGGGTAAAGGTAACCTTTTGAGTTACCAGTCACTACCAGTTAATAGATCATAAGTTGAGGAACAAAAAAAATGGCCGATCAAATAATAAATTTGGGCGCAGAATTTTGGAATATACGAGGGTCATTCCGCTTAGGCGGCATAATCAATATAGGCACACAATGCTCGCTGATCCAATTGCCATCAGGACGCTTTATTTTTTTGGACAGTTACGCGCTAACGGGTGATGTTCGTAAAAAAGTCATGGTATTGACCAATAATGGTCAAGATGTGGAGGCGGTACTAAACGTCCATCCTTTTCATACCGTACATTGTGCGCAGATGGCTGAAGACTTCCCGCAAGCTACCTTTTATGGTAGTGAGCGTCATCCTAAGCAAGTACCCGAGGTACAGTGGTCTGATGATCTGGTTGAAAGCGATGCGGTAGCCCAGCGTTACCCTGAGCTTGAATTCTCTATCCCTAAAGGTATTCATTACATCTCGCCCAATGAGAAGGTTCACTCAGGCTCGCTACTGGTATTCCATCCTGCCAGCCAAAGTGTGCACGTTGATGATACTTTTATGAGCCCTCCAACAAAACTGCTTAAAGCGGTGCTACCAGAGCTGATGCTGCACCCAATGACTAAAAAAGCGCTTACCAATGAGCCCAATGCTGGCAAGCAATATTGCGACTGGGCAACAGAGTTGGCACATGAGTGGCGTGATACCCGACATTTCTGTGCGGCGCATTCAGGTTTGGTTAAGTTTGAGGCTGGCGGGTTTGAGAGAGCATTACTGACTGCCGTTGATAAAGCCCGTCCTAAGCTTGAAAATCCCTAAGAGTCTAAAAAGGCTTACAGAAAAAAGGCTACCAAGTGGGTAGTCTTTTCAATACCCTTCTTTATGACAACAAGCCTTATGACAACAAGAACCTAAGCTCATCCTCGTTATTAATAATATCTGCTAGTGTATAACCCTCAAGAACGTTAATAAAAGCCGTCAGTGCTTCAAAAAACACCCCTTTTAATTGGCATACGGGGCTAATAACGCAGCCCAGTTTGGTATTATTTTCGGTTACTGCTAATTCATCGATAAGAGTCAACGGCAAACCTGGCGTCTTAGCCTCATCATGGCTATTATCATAAGTCGTATCATGATTAGTGCCATCATCAGTACTATCATCATTGCTATCGTCATTGCTGGGCACCTTCGTGGCAAAACATTCCACCAAGGCAAAGTCCGGCTCAATTTGCTTTATCAATACACCCAAATTAATATCTTTGGGTGCACGTGCCAACCGAATGCCGCCGTTTTTACCCCGCACGCTATCTATATAGCCAAGCTGCCCCAATTGATGAATAATCTTCGTTAAATGACTCTTAGAAATATCATAGCTACGCGCAATATCGCTAATATTGGCAAGCGTTTGCGGCTCAGGCTTGACTGCCAAATAAATTAACGAGCGCAGCGCGTAATCGCTATAGTTGGTTAGTCGCATTTACTAGTGCTCCTGTTTATTTTAATTTTTTTAACTGTCATGACTGCTCTACTTCTCATCGTTTTTTCTAAATGTGAATTTTAAAAGTACCCAAACTATTAGCCAAACCAGTATCCAAACCCTCAACCAAATAGGCCATCTGGTCTAGGACGTGCCAGCATGGGTAAATAGCTAATGCAAAATAGCACAAAACAGGCAATCCATGCTCCCTGCGCTATCATTATCCATAGCAAATAGTTATCCATATCTACTATTGGCAATAGCACGCGGCTGATAAAAACCAGCACCATCAAGCCAAACATAATATTGACGGTTTTAGGAGGCGTATGAATACTGCGCCCAGTATGACCAAGCGACACCCGCGCCATCATCGCTAACGTCATCATCCCAACACCTGCAATCGACAACCCATGTACCGCAATACTGTGGTTATAACCCAACCACGGTTGTAGCGCGTACAATAAGAAGCTCAGACACATACCCAAAAATGCAATATACAGCGACCATAGCAGCGGCTTTTGCCAAATACCGCGATGATACCAGCCTATTAAGCGGACGATATTAACCACCGCCACTCCCAGCGCAGTAATGGTCAGCAGATACTTATTAGGATAAAACAAATCAACGATAAAAAATGCTAAGAAAAATAGTAAACTGGCGATATCTTGTACTTTACTATTTCGCACCGTGACCTTTTCTGTCCCATCCATACTGAGACCACGCTCAATAAAGAACGGTACCACACGCCGACCGATGGTCAATATCAAACCAATAATTAAATAAAACCCCAGATACATGCCAATCTTAGTCAGGTTCATATTTGCGCTAAACACACCCCAATAGCACAGTCCATTACCAACCGTCAGCAGCGCCAGCTTCGCCAAAATCCCCATCTGCTTGTATTGCTTGACCTGTAGCACCGCCCGAAAAATAACAAACGCCATGGTTCCTATAAATAGCATATCAAACACGGCTGCCATATATAGTAACCAAGCCCCTTGCCCAATCCCTAAACCAAACCCGACCCAGCCAAGACGCGCCAGCAACCAACAAACAAAAATACCCAGCAGCTTATAACCGTGCGGCATCATCACCCCAGTCCAGGTCTTCACTGCCGTCAGCAAGAACCCCGCCACCACTGCCAATGCATAACCATAAATCATTTCATGACCATGCCAGTACAGCGGATTCAAGGTTTGCGCGTCGATATTAGTATGGCCAGTAAACACAAACGACCACAACACCATAAATATAACGGCAAATAACGCCGCTGCACTAAAAAATATGCGGAAGCTCAAATTAAGAATAGGATGTGGAGAAGTTGGCGGTTTGCTGGGTAAAGAGATAGATTGCATGGCAGACTTCTTATTATGAATATAATAAAGTTTAACTTTAAAATTCATTTTAAATGAATGTTATAGATTACACAACGTATTTAGTCGTCAAAGGTGTTTGTGGAGGTAAGTTGAAGACATAAAAAAGCGGGTGGTTTCAGGTGGTGGGTTCATGCTCGCCTATTGTCACGTTGAGGTATAGTAATTTTTTACAAAGCTGTATCTAAATTAAAAAGAAATATCAAATTCTACAATTTCTTCAATAAATTTAGCTTCGATAGGTGACAAAGCGCGTTGTTTGTGCCAAAAAATATGAACAGGTATGTCAGCAATACCTTCTTTTGGAGGCAGACGTCTGAGCTTAGATTCTAGATGGGTCGCCGCAATAAATTGGTCAGGTAAGGCACCAATACCATATCCAGTATAAATCAGCCGAACCGCTTCATCTAAATTATTAGTATAGGCGCTGATACGACCTGTTAGATCGTGATTTTCTTTAAATACAGTAATTGGAGAGAGAACATCCCCAATATCTTCACTATTAAAAGCAATAAAATCCTCTTTTAATAGACTTTCAAAACTCAAATCGGACGATGAGAATAAAGGATGATGATAGCCGCAGTACAAATAATAGCGCTGATTGAATAATAATTGTTGATTGAGGGTTTCGGGGATATGTTTGGCCAAACAGATACCGACAGCAGGGGTTTTTTGTTTGAGGGCATTTAAAATATCCATGCTTGATTTCACGGTCAAATCTAAGGTGATATTTGGATATTTCTTTTTAAAATAGACTAGGAAATCATTATATTTTGGATTGTGGAGACGACTGGCCACCAAAAGCTTAATGTCGCCTTCTAAGAGATGCGAGTTGCTGCCTTTCATGGCCTCGATAGAAGTGATTTCTGTAAATATGGTTTGAGCGACTTGCAGACAGTAATGACCGATGGGTGTAAGCTCTAAAGGCTTGGTATTACGGATAATAAGCTGACTCTCAAGCTGCTCTTCAAGCTTTTTAAGATTTTGACTAACCGCTGACTGGGTAATATTTAAACGATTAGCAGCAGTACTAATACTGCCCTCTTCATATATAACGATTAACACATGAAGCAATGTCCAATTTAAGCTATCTGCTAATTTCTGTTGTATCATGACAATTTCAGCACTTATATTCTAAATATATTGATGACGAAGTAACATGAAAAAGTAACATGAAAATCAAGCTAAAAGCACATAGAGTTAAATTATTATGATACTTCAGCCTATGGACTTCAGCTCGATTTTCATTACTACCTTTAATTCATAATACAATATAGTTAGGGATAGCGGGTCTCTATAAATCTTTATTTACTATATGGCTTGAAGTTTACGAACTCACTCATACCATAATAGTTAGTCAAAATACTTCCTTATTATGAATAATGTGATGAGTGACTTATATTATTAACTGCTAGTAGTATTAACTGGTATTAGCGGCCTAAGGCATGAGCTGCTCAGGGTCAGTAATTACATGTAATAATACTGTTTTACGCTCTTTGGTAACTACCTGCATCGCCTCATTGACACTTGTTTTAATGTCTTTATTACTAGTGATTCGTATGCCGTGTGCGCCAAAAGCATTGGCAAGCGCTGCAAAATCAGGGTTCTGTAGCTGAGTACCCGATACTCTATCAGGGTAATGGGCTTCTTGATGTTGGCGAATAGTGCCGAACTGCTGATTGTCCATTAAGATGATTAAAACAGGCGCGTTATAACGTAATGATGTCGATAGCTCCGCTTCATTCATCATAAATTCGCCATCACCTGTGACTACAACTGATAGGCGTTCGGGCGACTCTAGGGCGGCAACGATACCTGCTGGCAAACTATATCCCATCGCCCCATTTCTGGTACTGAGCTGACTTGGAAAGGTGTGCGTAGGCAGATAACGCTGTGCCCATAAACAATGATTGCCCGCACCAAAACTATATACGGCATCTGTCGGTAATTGCTCGGTAATTGCTTTAATAACTTGGGTCATACTGGCATAAGGTTGATCAGTGCTTTCAATATCTGTTTCCTTTTCTGGAAAAGCACAATCCTTTCTTTGTTGTTCATGGCAATAATTGAACCAAGACGCGCGAGACTCTGAGCTTGTTAATAGCGGCACTTTGCTTAGCGCTCTACTAAAGCTAACGGGGCTGGCGATAATATGTTCAGTAACTGAGCCACTATGCCCGCGCAAACTGGTATCTAAATTAACAATATAATTGGGTTTATCAAAAGACTGACGTAACTTATAGCCATCACTCGCGACATCCCCTAATACTGTTCCCAGCGTTAGCAGCACATCAGCTGTTTCAATTAATGCCGCACACTCATCTGAGCGCCCATAACCCAAATAACCAGCATGCGCAGGCGAATCAAAGGCAACTCTATCTGAGGCGCGCCAATCATGAATCACCGGTATGTGATTGTCCTCTGCGAACTGAGTTAATTGTTTAGACGCTTCGAGCGTCCAATTTTGTCCCCCTATAAAAATCAACGGCTTAGCAGCGTTTGATAATGCATCAAGTATGATATTGAGCTGGTCGTCAGCAACACTGCCTTCAGACACAGGTATAACCGGATGCAATTGTCCATGAAATTCTTGCTGAATAATGTCTTCAGGTAAACCTACTACGACAGGGCCAGGTCTTCCTTCTAAAGCGGCATGAAAAGCCTTCGCTACAATTTCGGACGCTCTTGAAACTTCATCTAATATCAAAACCTGTTTACATTGACTAGAAAACCATTGATTAGGGTCAAACTCTTGGAAAGACTCACGATTTCTGTCTGCTACAGGGATTAGCCCAACGAATAATATGAGTGGTACACCATCTTGCCAAGCGGTATGGATACCGGTGTAGGCTTGCGCAGCGCCCGGCCCACGCGTAACCATAGCAACACCAGGCTGACCCGTAAATTTACCGTGAGCATCTGCCATATAAGTACAGGCGGCTTCATGGCGACACACTACTGTCTGGATATCAGCATTATAGAGTCCATCTAATACTGATAAATAGCTCTCACCTGGAACGACATAGGCGCGGCTGACCCCATGTAATTGCAAACTGTTTACGATCGCTTGACCACCATGGATTGTATTATTCATTATTATCCCCTTAACTATTATTTTCTTAATTAGAATTATGACTTATTAACAATATGCTCAACCTATCCCTCATCGGCGTCTCTATTCAGCAGCGATTACAGTGATTTCCACTAACAGATCGGGGTGTGCTAAAACAGACTCTCCACACGCTCGAGCTGGTGGCTGCGTGTCATCAAACCACTGATCCCATACGGTATTCATCGCTTCAAAATCTGCCATGCTTTTTAGCCATACGGTTGCTGAGAGTATTTTTGATTTATCACTGCCCACTTCTTCTAGCAGCTGTTGGACTTTATCTAAACAAGTCAAAGTCTGAGCGGCCACATCTTCATCGATAGCGCCGACTTGTCCTGATAAATAAACAGTTTGGTTATGGATTACGATTTGGCTCATACGTTGATTACTATGAATTTTTTGCATTGGGGTTTATCCTTAGTTCATTAGAATGTATAGGGTTAAAACATATATTATTAGCTTACTTTATTGAGTGTTTAAAATCGCTGAGCATTAAAGGGATCGACGTTAACCGTCAAAGGTCTATCATGTATCAGCTCTTCAATGATCCGCCCAGTAATCGGTCCTAAGGTAAAGCCTTGATGACCATGCCCAAAAGCGAACCATAAATTGTCATGCTTAACGGCTGCACCGATCACAGGCTTCATATCAGGCATACAGGGTCGTGATCCGGCCCACGCCTCTTCTTCTACGGAGTCGGTCAATGGCAAAATCTCTTTAGCAAAACGCAGTACCGCTTGCAGTTGTCCAAAGTCTTTTTCCGCATTCATTAATGTCATTTCAGCGCCGGTAGTAATGCGAATACCTTGTTGCATTGGCCCCATGACAAACCCTTTATCCATATCGACCAAGCTATGATTGATGGTGTTTTGAGGTGTGATGTCAAAGTGTTGATGATAACCACGCATCGGAAATAGTGGCAGATCATAACATAGAGGTTTTATCAGCTGATTTGACCAAGGCCCGGCAGCAACCACTAAGTGATCGCTATAAAAAATATCATCATCAGTTATCACCTGCCAACCATCACCATCAGGTAGAATTTGTTTGACATTACACTCAGTTATTGATCCTTGCATTTCTTGGAAGCTTTTGGCATAAGCTTTTACCAATGCACCGGGATTTGAGACTTGCCAAGAGTTAGACCAATGAATGGCACCAATAAAGCCATCAAAATTACCGTTAGGCTCAAGTACTTTTAGCTCATCAATGGAAAGAACTTTGTGCTCAATTCCTTGTTCACGCATATTTAGCGCCGCTGCGATAGCGACTCTAAACTTATCTTCAGTTCGGTGCATCTCAATCCAGCCAACACGTCTGATTAAGTTTTCTGCACCAGCAGCCGTAATCATCTCTTGATGCTCACTGGTACAATGCTCAATCAGAGTTTCCCATTCTTTTTCTATTTTTTGGACAGAAGATGGCGCAGAAAACTGCCAATACTGTAGTAATGCTCGGTGATGACGTAGGACCGCAGGCCAGCGATAGCGAATATCAGTATTTTGATTCGGTAACAATCTTACCAGCTCAGTCAAATGTCTAGGAAAGGGGTGCACATGAATGGCTTCCCGCTGTATCAACCCGGCATTACCATATGAGGTCTCTGACCCTGGTGACTTTCTATCTAATAATAAAACCTGAGAGTTATGTTTTTGGAGGTGCCAAGCAATGGACGTTCCTACCATGCCGGCACCAACAACAATCACTTCATATCGCATACCATACCCCTTTGTTTCCATTTTACTTTTCATTATAACTTTGGTCGTTCAGCCATAAATATCTGACCTTTAAAGGTCTTATACAAAGCACAGATCAGAACATACATTCCTAGAATACCTAAAGCGGGATACAAGGTGCCTACTAAGGTGCTGAATGGGAAGAGTGAGGCAAGTAAAGATAGCACCACAACGACAACGGTCAATATACGAAACTTTGACGTTTCCGTATCAGAATCATAAAAGCGGATGCAAAAACCATATAAATTAGATACCGCAGTTGTGAATACCGCAACCACGAGTACTATGCTAAATAAAAATCCGGTAGTTGGACCAATACCACGCGCTATCTCTAAAAACGGAATCTCATAACTCATGACGTTTTCAAGGTTCGCTAAGAGCGCCATGATAATAAATAGCAAACAAATACCTAAGGTCATCCCGCCGATGACACCAGCCATTCTTACTATTTTTAAGTTCGGCTCTTTATTACCAATAGAAGCAAAAGTAGATACCCCTGGAATGACATTATATGAGACGTAAACTATCGCTGACGTCCACCAAAATGGGGTGGCTGTATCAGGCTGAAGGGTTCGGAGGCTGGCATCTACGGTTGCCAAGTGATCAGAGTAAGTGGTGAAAGTAATGACAGAGATGACAATTACTGCCAAAATCATTAATGGAGAGATGATCCCTAATGCTCTAACAGAGGATGTAAAGCCAAAGATTACGGTTGACAATGTCATGACGGCAATGATAATTTTGCCGGCAACTGGCGGCAGACCCCAGTACTGATGAATAGCAGCACCGCCACCTGAAAACATGATACTGATGACGCCAAACATAAAGAACAACAGAATATAATCGGCGAAAAATCCTACTTTTTTACCACACAGATAATTCAAAACAACTCGGTGACTGTTGGTCTTAAGTTGGTGACCCAATTCCATAAATACAGTACCGTACCATGCCAACATGATCATAGTGATAATGGCACCCAACATACCAATAAAGCCATAGCTTGCAAAGAACTGCAGCACCTCTTGCCCACTTGCATATCCTGCACCAATGACCGCGCCGACATAGACACCCGCATAGCTGATCGCTTTTAGAATGGAAGTACTCATATTAAACATCCCTGTTGTTGTCAGTTAACCAAACAATTACCTCAATAAATCCTTTATGTAGGTAATTGTTTAACATTAATTACTGATTGGTCGTTATTATTTTTCTTCTGAAGTAAACCCAGATAAAAAGGCTTGTAAATTTTCATTGAGCTTTTCTATGCAGTAGCCCCCTTCAACTAAAACAATAACGGGTTTATCTAGTGCTTTAAGTTTTTGTGCTAAGGTTTTAAACCCTTCGGTACTAACGTTACATTTGGCCTGCGGATCATCTTTATAAACATCAAATCCTAAAACATGGACAATGACATCTGGATTAAATAACTTTATAGTTTTGACTGCTTTATCAACATGATGGAAAAAACCGGCTTCATCGGTATCGTGCGGCATCGGAAAGTTAATGTTATAGCCATAACCTTCGCCTTCGCCTTTCTCATGTTCATGGCCTGCGACCACTGGATAAAAATTGATAGGACTGCCATGTACAGAGGTATATAGCACATCCTTGCGGTCGTAGAATATTTCTTGAATACCCTGACCATGATGCATATCAGTATCTATAATGGCAATTTTTTGGAATTTTTGACGTAAATACTCGGCGATGATGGCGGCATTATTTAAATAACAAAAGCCACCTGCTGCACTTTTACGTGCATGGTGGCCTGCAGGTCTTGTGAGACATATTTGCAACTTATTTTGACTTGTCTTTTCGTTTAGCAACGAATCAGCGGCATTGAGCGCCGTTTGAGCAGACCAGTAAATGGACGTCCATGAATGCTTGCCAATTGGCGCACTGCCATCTGCCTGATATTTAGCAGCTTTTGCCAAAATACCAAGGCCAGCATTGTTGTTCGGCATATAAATGGTCGTTTGAACTTCCTCTCCCATATCTTCATCTACAGCCATCCATTCTTCATAACTATGCTTTAGAAAGTCAACATAGCCAAAATCATGCACCGCTAAAATAGGTTCGATCCCTATATCTTTAGCAGTTGTTACTTCTAGGCGTAATGCCTCTGGCGCTTTTAACAACTCTGTCAAGCGCTCAGGTTTTTCTTGTGGTTCACGCATTTGTCCCCGAGAAAAGTAACTCTGTGGGTGATGAAGTTTTTGCTTTTCATGACTATATACTTTCATTCTGTACACTCCCTCGTTTCTAAAAATTCCACTTTTTCTTGTCAATATAATCGCCAACTACCAACCAAAACTATGATGATAGTTTGAAAATAACAAGATTAAGTATTAAAAATACTAATAATAAAAAACATATGATTATCTAATATTAGTTTACATTCAATATATGGTGGTCAATGCACACAGTCAAATTATATAAAATAATAGCTATTATAAGTACAGCTAATATCCTAGAAAATTAATAGTTATTAGAGACAGTTATATGAACAATATTTAATTGATATATTAATTTGAAGAGTAGAGTGAGAGATTAATGAAAAGGAACAATATATAAGATGTTGTATGTATTAGCGGAGTAAATTCAGTCAAAAGTAGTAAAACCGAAACAGCCATATAATAAAATAATTGAGGAAAATCATTTTTTATCTAAATTTGGCATAGGAAATCAGCTTACGACCATAATGACAATGGTGACTCACTTCATTCGTCTTTGGCAGCTTATGTGATTATCAACAACCAGTATTTTAGTAATATCCTAAATATTTTTAAATAAAAAAAATATTTAAACCTGACCATTTAGTCAGTTTTATTAATAAAATCATAATCTTAGTAGATATCAGTAAGATAACACTACATATTAGGGCTTCAATTTTGGATAAGTTGGAGTTGTTAGAGCCATTGAATTATGGTTAACTGTTTCAAATCGTTAATAAATATCTTGTTACGGCTGTCACTATTGATTCAGTTTTATCGATTTTTACTTTCGTAGCAGCACTTAGCTACTTTAATCACTTTTCTTATTTAGCAGACGATATTTACTGTCTGTAGTAGCTTTTTTTAATCATATCTATTTTTTCCCTAGCGGTACTGATGCATTTTAACAGGACGTTAAAACCAGACTTCTTATTATCGATATAGCCACGCCTTTAGGGAAAACCAACGACTGTACATAAGGAAGTAATACTGTGCGTTTTAATTTACTGACAAATTTATCTATCCATACCAAATTATCTACTATCAAGCCATTAACCACTGCTGCTATTGCTATCGTCACTTTGGGCACTGTGACTACTGGTGCTCAGGCTAAGACCTTTTTTACTGACACCAGTATTTCTGTACTTTACGGTAGTGATTATGAATTAGCGGAAGATGGCGAGCTGACAACTGTAACGCTAGAACATGCCTCTGCTCACAGCTGGGGCGGCGTATTCTTCTTCGTCGATCGTCTGCAAGGCGCAAGCGATTCTGAAGGCACCAGGGCCAAAGATATCTATGGCGAGCTGTCTCCAAAGTTCAAAATTTCAGACTATAGTAATGGCATCATCAAACAAGTTAACTTAGCGAGTACTTACGAGTTTGGCTCGAACACTAACGGTTTTGAGCAAGATAACTTCTTAGTTGGTATTGGTGCTGATCTAAATATACCTATCCCAGGTATGAAATATGCTTCAGCTACGCTGTTTCACGCTTTTAACGATGACACTTTCAGTAATGCTGACGACCAGCAAATCACTTTAACCTACGGTTGGGAAAAGAATAACTTTGTGATTGATGGTTATGTCGATTACTCCTTTAACAATGATGATAAAGAGAATCAGCTGCATATCAACCCACAGGTCAAATACAACTTGCAAGAAGTGCTCGGTATCGATAATCGCATCGAAGTCGGTATGGAATACAGCTACTGGCAAAACAAATTTGGTCGAGATGGTGTAGATCAAAGCGTTCCAAGTGCGCTGGTAAAAGTTCATTTTTAAGTAAAACATTAACTCCCTGTAAAGTTTAATTATCCATAGAAAAGCCCCATTCAGCTTATTGATGCTAAATGGGGCTTTTTACGTTGGCTATTAAACGTAGTGTCATTAAACGATTGACACTATAAGCTTAAACCACTTAGGGCTTAAGCGCTGCGCTTATATCTGCTAATAAAGGTGGAATATCATGCTTGTCCGCTATCACCTCTAAGAACACCATTTTATCTGTAGTGTCTGCTGCTTTTTGTAGAGCCGCTTTTAACTCGCCAGCAGTTTCAGCTTTAAGTAATAAGGTATTGTCCTCATTGCCGCCAAAGGCTTGCGGCATAGACTGCCAATTACACTTGGGAATATCGTTATAGCGCTGATTTTCGCCATGAATGGCGCGCTCAACAGTATAGCCATCGTTATTGATAAGCACAATAACCGGATTGATACGCTCTTGGAGCATGACCGCTATCTCTTGAATAGTCAGTAAGGCTGAGCCATCACCAATCAATACCACACTACGTTTATGCGGAGAGGCAATAGCGCCGCCTAAGCCTGCGGGTATGGTATAGCCGATTGATCCCCACATAGGCTGCCCGTAGCAGGTCACACCTTCTGGCAGACGAACATCACTGATACCAAAATAAGCGGTCCCTTGATCAGCAAATACTAGATTGTTATGGTTTAGACGCTCAGCAATGATATGCCACAGGTCATCTTGACGGATAGGCTCGTCATCCTTACCCTGTTGCTCATGTGGCTGCATTTTCTCACACAAAGGCTTTGGCACAATAGTGATACCAGAGGTCATCACTTCATGTAGCACCTGTAGCGAGTCTTTGAGCGCGATTGGCGCAAAGTTCTGACCGCTGATGGATGCACGTTCATAATGCAAGTCAACCACCACATCTTGATTGATATCTTGGCTAAATCCTGCAGTAGTGGTGTCGGTATACTGCACCCCAATCTTAATCAAGCATTCGCAGTTTTCCACCGCATCTTTGACTACCGGACGTGATGCCACCCCTGCATAAGTACCCGCCCAACGCTCACTATGCTCATCGAGCAAGGTCTTACCCCACGATAAGGTGGTATAAGGAATGTCGGTGTCAGCAATCAAAGCTTTGAGCTGGTCTTGCAGTCCTAAACGATGCACCATCAAATCTGCCATCAAGGTGGTGGTCTTGTTCGGTAAGAATTCTATCAGCGCCTGTTTAAAGTCTACTAAAGCGGCTTGGCTGGTAATATTCTCTTCACTATCGATAAGCTTGGTAGAAGGGGGATAAATGGGCTGGCGCGCCACATCAGGTGATAGCATCAAGTAGCCGGGACGATGCTTTTTGAGCACCATACGAATCACCCGATCAATCTCAGAGGCGGCATTTTCAGGAGTAATTTGCGCACGTGCCACGGTCACTGGCTCTACCATTTTTATAAAATGATTGAACACACCATCACCAAGCGTATGATGAATCCGGCGCTTTGAGTCTTGCAAAGCCATGGCAGGCGCACCAACCACATGCAGTACCGGCGCATATTCCGCATACGAGCCAGCAGTGGCGTTAATCGCAGACAGCTCCCCTACGCCAAAAGTAGTCACCATGGCAGCAAAACCACGTTCACGCGCATAACCGTCTGCGGCATAGCCTGAATTGAGCTCATTGGTATTACCGACCCAGCGTAGCTTATCAGAGGCGATAATATTATCTAAAAATGTTAAGTTAAAATCGCCAGGCACACCAAATATTTCAGTAGCGCCCGCCTCAGCGATACGATCAAATAAATAATCAGCGATAGTATATTGCTTGCTCATGTTTCTTATCCTTAAGACTTATCGTTATAAATAGTCGTGGTTGTAACTGTGATTGAGAATAATTATAAAGTGGTATTTCAGCTTATTTATCTCACACAAAGCTTTTGGAATACCTATTATAAAAATATGTTATAACATACATCCCTAGTAGGATGACATCCCTATTTTGCTAATTTTTACCTTTTTGCATGTTGGCTGTTGACAGGCTAAAAAAACTGCGTATAATACGCCATCATCAACTAGCGATAGTTAGTTGATAGATTAGCGGGAATAGCTCAGTGGTAGAGCATAACCTTGCCAAGGTTGGGGTCGAGAGTTCGAATCTCTTTTCCCGCTCCAAATTTACTTGTATAAAGCGAAAAAGCCTCACTTCACAGTGAGGCTTTTTTTTGTCCAATTTTCGAGGCTTGTAGCGATTTTCAGTATTAGCTAGTCGCTCTAATTACTAAGTTTATCTAACATATTGAAAGCCCAAAAATCAGCGCCGTGACCAAAACGTGACCATTTCGTGCCCAAATTCTGAAATTCAAACACTTATAACGCCATCTATAATTTATAGTATTATAAAAATTGACTGCTATCCTAAACCAATAAAACTGAGCCACTAATGAACTTTGTTGATGTTGAGCCAACTTTAGAAAACTACTGGCGAGCCATTATCCTATTTGGCAAAAATACGGCTTCTTATAAATTTGCGCTTGCTAAAAGTTTAATCGACGTCAGCTTAGATAGAAATTCTGATTTAATTTCACTCGAAGACTTGGCTTTACCCTATGCCATGCATCTGTGCGAACATATAAAGCATAGCCCAAAACAAAACAATAGAGGCAGTAATGGAAACGGTAAATTTATAAATGCTTGCTTAGCATTTAATAACAACAAAATGACTGAGGATGAGTTGGTCAATATCACCAATAAAGAAGGCTTTAAATATGTTTTGAACGCATTCCATGTGGTCAACACTAAAGCGGTTCAAGAGCGCTTTTACGATGTTATCGATGAAGATTTCTTTATTGATGAACGTAGATTTAATAAAGGAATACGCTTAACAGATAATTTATTTAAACTATTTTATGTGTTTGATAACTCTGCCGATAATTTAAATCAAGAAACCGAATCTCGTTGGAACTTGGTTGAAAAAGCATGGGAGCTAAACCTAAGTAGAAACTTAATTGCAGTCGAATTTGACCAAGAAACCAAACAGCTATTTACCCAAGATAATAAGCATCGCCGAGTTGGCATTACAAGCTCTAGAGGTGCCTTGAATGGCTATCAGAAAAGCCGATGTTTTTATTGTTTTAAAGAAATTAGCATTGCCATTCAACATGAGCTACTGGCAGAGGTTGACCACTTCTTCCCTCATTTGCTAAAACCTGAAGTGGCTTCTGCTGGTTGCTGTCGACCCGTCAATGTCGATGGTGTTTGGAATTTGGTACTCGCCTGCTCTGACTGTAACCGTGGTACAAACGGTAAATTTGCCCAAGTGCCTGACATAAAATTGCTGGAAAGACTGCATACTCGTAATGAGTACCTGATTGGCAGTCATCATCCTTTACGTGAAACCCTAATGATGCAAACAGGTAAAACCGATGCTGAGCGTAAGCAGTTTTTACAGAAGTCTTTTAATTTCTCGAGGGAGCGGTTGATTCATGAATGGCTTCCTGAGCAACAAGGCATCAGTGTCTTTTAATGAGTTATCCACTATGAATGATCAAAACGCCAAAGATAATACTATCGATTTTTATAACGATAATGCGCAAGCGTTTGTTGAGCAGACACTTAACGTGGACATGCAAGCGCTATATGAACCATTTATAGCAAGTCTTCCTGCTACCAACCAAAGCCAACAGCGTATTTTAGACTTGGGCTGTGGCTCAGGTCGAGATAGTTTACACTTTGCCGATTTAGGTTTTAAGGTTACCGCTATTGACGATAGCACTACCTTGATTGACCTTGCAAAAAACATTCATTATCGAAACAAAGCTTATCGAAACAATATTGATTGGCATCGCTGTACCTTTCAAGACATTAGTCAAAAAAATTGGAAAAAGCAATTTATAGGTATTTGGGCATGCGCTTCATTGTTGCATATGCCTTATGCAGAACTGCCTGTATTAATAGACAACCTGTTAGATACGCTGGCAAATGATGGTGTTTTTTACGCATCATTTAAATATGGTGATAGTGAGCGCTTAAATAATAATCGTTTTTTTTGTGATATGAATGAAGATCGCTGGGAAACTCTCAAACAGAAACTTAATCATGATTTTAACGATGAGATTTGGCTGACCGAAGACCAAAGAACAGATAGAAATGGAAGGTGGTTTAATATTCTGATTAAGCGGTAAAAAACTTAACTTTTAACATTAAATAATTTAAGACAATGCTTAGATTATAACTCACATATACCATGCGATACTTCATCTATTAGTGTTATGCATGATATATAGTCTCAACCTGATACCTCTTATTTAAGTGGACATTTTTTCGACTATGCTAAATAAGAATCGATAAATGACAGCTTCGCAACATTTGTAGATATATATGGTTGGTTTGAAGAGGAGTTGCTATTTACGTTAGGGGCCACTGAGGCGAATAACTTAGCGACTTACTAAGGTGTCCAATCGCTAAAATAATAAATACACAAGCAGACACTATCCTAACCAGTCACTTAGAACATAAATCAGTCTTAAGCCCATTAGAGATAGCAGCTGATAAAGATGGCCCTAATCTGGTTTATATGAAAATAACTCCAAAAGGCATCATTGATTTACAAGACATGCAGACCAAACTTGAGCAGAATAACGTTCTATGGGTTTCTTGCACCATGACTACCGACGTTATAGGGACAAATCAGCCTATCTATCAAGTTGCTGAGCTATGTCAGCGCTACGATGCGATGTTACACGTAGATGCTTCACAAGCAGGTTACCTTGATATCGCTTATCACGACTTAGACGTTAATTTTCTCACACTGTCAGCACACAAAATATATGGTCCATCAAGCATTGGTCTATTGTATTCAAAGCACCTACAACACCCTGACTTTGAGCCTATAATTTCTGGCGGTGGTCAACAAGATGGTCTGCGTGCTGGTACATTACCTGTACCGCTGATTGTTGGATTTGCTGAAGCAGCTAAAGTATTAGATGATATCAAGGAAGCTGAAGCTTTACGATTGAAAGAATTGCGAAACGCCTTACTAAATGGCTTGAGTCAAACGCTTGCGATTAGAGTGTTTGGTAACTTGGATGACCGCCACTTTGGTAACTTATATTTAGCGATTGAAAATGTCGATAGCATGCAACTTTTGAACAACTTGCAACCACACATAGCTTTTTCGCTTGGCTCCGCTTGAGTCGTGAGTACTCAACTATCATGAAAGCGATGGCTGTTCCAAAAGAGGGCGTTGAATGTGTATTTAGAATTTGTGTTGGTCGCATGACTACCATTGCATAGGTTAATTCAGCAATCAAGTCAATCACAGATAGCGCTAAAAAAATCATCGCTAGCCAAACCAACTCAAATTTATTTAGTACAAGCGAATTATGGTATAAATATCTATGTTCCTTCATGATATGCATACGAAAAAATGAAGCTGAGCTGCCACCAAAAACTCATATTAATAAAAAAAGGACGCAATATTTAATATTGCGTCCTTTTTTATTAATAACGCTGTGCTCGAATGTACTGCGCTTCGGGCACGTGGTCATTTGTTCATCCTCGCTCACCCTAAAAACTAGGAGGCTTTCAGAACTCATGTTGCTCGTTCTATATCTTCCTTCAAAACTTTAAACATTTCTTCTTCATGTGAATTTATATCAGTATCAATCCACTCCCGATTTTTTGGCAATGCTTTTATCATTAACTCTAATTTTAGGCTCAAGGGTGTCATAATTGTACGCCTTCCCTCTAATGTTCTCACTTTCTCGCGTGGGCTATCATTACTTAAAGACGAATTATCACTACTGCCCATTAGACACAAATTGCCAAATTTATGTAAATCATCGCTATTGATTACATCATTGATTTTAGAAGTTTGAGGTGAAAAGTGCTCAACGGAACTTTTAAAACTAAATCTAAACTTAGACTTTGTTTCTTGAGAAAAATCAAAACCCTTCCATAATAAATAATCTAGGTAATTAAACGTAAATACTCTGACTCGGCCATACCTTAAGAATTCACTAAGGTCTTCAACAGCCACGTTAAGGCTCTCATCCTGCTCTATGATATACATGAAATCCGTATATTCTTTAGGCGCTACTGTAAGGTAACGATTTACCATAAAAGCCCTACCGAGACTTTCTAAAAAATCTAAATAATTTTCTGCCGTAATTGGCGTTGAATGCTCATTCTGGCTCAACCAATACAGCACTGCAGACAACCAGTTTTTGCGAGAGTTAGTCGGGTAAGACACATGAAAGGCTGAAAGCAACATCGCACAAGACCAGTTTCCACCAAATTTATCACCCTCCTCCTTGCCAAAACTATTAATATAGCTTGAACCATTTTTATCAAATTTATACCGTTTCAATGACCAGTCTTCTTTGCCACTTGCGCGCTCACGCTTAACAATATAATGATCAAAAAGATAACGTAATTTTAGTAATGAAAAAACAAAATCTTCTACCCTCTTAACATCCTTTCCTATAAAATTTTTGAAAGCATTAATTAAGTCTTTATCATCTAAAGCTGGCAGCTCTTTACCCGGCTCTGGCTTTAAATAAATACGCAATACTTGCATAAGAAAGTTAGGAAAATCTATAACGCTGGTAAATCGCTCTGCTTTTCCTTCATCACTATTATCATCATTACTTATATTTTTATCACCTTCTTTTTCTCGTAATTCTTTACCGGCTTCGAGTGCACTATTAAGAGAGAGTGAACCATTTTTTGAGCCTAAACCATCGCTTTGCACGGCAATCCTGTTAGTCAGATCTTCGAATCTTTCCACTAAAAAACCCGTAGAATCTTCACTAAATATAGCTTTGCGCTCATCTACCGAAAAACCCAGTTGCACATAACGGCTCATATCTGAACACGCCAGCCACACTGTTTGGACGGTGGCCATGGCGTGAGCGTTGCCTTGAACCACAGACAGCAAATTTGCTTTGACCACTTCATGCGTCTCTAACTGCTCACCTCTATTGTTCATGACCTCAAAATAATGAGTAACATCAGTATTTTTAGGCACAAAAACAGGCAAAATCTTGACTTTGCTCAGTAAGTAGATAGCAAATTCGTTTAGTGATTCAGCTCCCTTATCATCAAAATTTCTTGAAATGACCCTATCTATAGCTTTAAAGCCCTCTAATATTGAAGCATTAGCTTTTTTAGTGTCGATTGTGCTGATTAATTCAGACAGCTTTCTAGGAGAATCGTAATTAGATGTTTCGTCTGAGCAAAAAACATCAAAGAGCTTATCGACAGTAAACTCTGATTTGCTTCGGCTCTCAAAGCCAAGGTTTGCCTCCTCATACCATTCAAAACTCTCAGGTATACGATATTTTAAATAACAAGCTAATAAACTTAATGTGGTAAAGCGCTGCTGACCATCGAGAATTTCAAAGTAGTCTGTTTTCTCATGTACTACCAAACTACCAATATAGTAGTAAGTTGTTTTGCCTTCTTTTTCTGCAAAATCTTGAATATCATCGATAAGTTGCTGTATTTGAGGCTCGCCCCAGTCGTAGTTACGTTGATAGACTGGCACTTTGTAATGATCTTTACCAAGTAGTTGCTGAAGATTAAGGCTCTCTTGAGTATTACTGGACATTAGTAGTCTCCGTTACTTGCTCTGATGTATAGTAGCCAAGCTCCTCAAAGATAGTTTTGATACCTTCTATGTTCGATGCTTTTATTTCTAATATTTGAGGCAATGGTTTATTTAGAAAATCAACAGGCAACAATGATTGCTGTAAGCGCATAAATAAATTATTACGCCTTATATGTTTTTCTACACTTTCCAGGTAAACACTTGAGTTCTGTAGCCGCAGCGAATAAGTCCAAATAAATATGTACTCAATTGCCCTTGCTAAATCTTGCTCACCAAAGCGGTCGTAATAACAGAGAACAAGAGCGCTAAACATGCGGCGAACATATCTATCACCCTGCCGCCACCAGTGGCTATATTTGTATTTATCACCTTCTTTTTTATTATCTATAGTCTGCATAATAGTTAAAGCAGTGGGTCTAGACACTTTGCTATGCTTTGACTTTTGTAGTTCTTCTTGCTGATATAAAATAGCTTTTAGCCAATTATCATCTTTTTCTTCAATGGCCTTATTTAGTAGCGGATCTAGAAGGGTTTGATAGTGGGCAACCCAATCAAAAAAGCGTCGTCCATTAATCAATGTTTGGGTAATCTGAAACGGGTACGCCATTATTTGCTGATCAAAAGCTCGATGCGCGTGCTGGTTATAATTATCGACTGTGTTATGGATGACTTTTAGCCCTTGTTGAAAAGGATAGGAGTGTGGATAGTACTCACTACTCAAATTAACCCCTTTAAATACATGAATATCAGACTTTGAAAAGTATAGATTAGGCTTGCCAAGACTCCACTGCCGAATAGGGTATAGATAATTGGAAAACAACAATTTCAGATCCTTTGTATTTTTCTGCTCCCACTGATTCACAACGGGTTCTTTTAAACTATCCTCTGACGCAGCAAACTCGCGTAAATGAAATGCTTTTAGCAAGTCATGAGGACTTAAATCAAGACCACGTGCATTTTGTGAATCGAAAAACTGGAAGGCTTCAGATAGGTCATGCAAGGTTACTTGAACCACTTCACAATGATTTAGTAAAAAGTCTAATACCTCTGATGTAAACTCTGGGCTGCTGACATGACGCTCTATACACGCAAGGTTCTTACTTAGGTTTTTTTGGGTTTCACTGCAGTTAAGAAGCTCTATCTCTACTGGCGCAAAACCATTAAACTGCTCTTTAAATCTTTTGGAATCCGCAGCAGCCTTCATAAGCAACAGCAGTGTCAAAGTACGCTGCTGACCATCAACTAAAGCAACCTGAGTCTGACCTCCTTCATCAGTGTATTGATGCAAAACCACAGTACCCAAGCGGTACGCATTATCTGGGTTATAAATATCACCTAAGTTATGTCCAAGCCTTTTGCACTGGTAGTACAAGTCTGTTAGCAAGTCGATAATATTCTCTTCCGTCCAGCGGTAAGGTCGTTGATAGACAGGTATAACCAGTTTTTTATTCTCTGAGTATTCTTTTGAAGATAGAAAACGAGCAACTTTTAAAACTTCGTAACCTTCATTAATACTATTTTCTTTTATCATGGATTTATATCTTAATCTTTTAAAGTTAATAAAATAGTTTACAGGCTTCCTGAGTCATGCAACTAGTCTCTCAATACTGTCAAAACCTATGTCATTAAATATACTCAACAATAGCTTGTCAAGCAGCATATATTATTCCCATCCAACAGAAGTCAGCTCTATCAACATATCTCAAGTTGTAAAACACCTCTGCGTCATCTGTAACACTACTTTCAACCACAGTTGATAGCTCTGAATATTCGGCAATTGACAAATCTCGGTCGCTTTCAAAACTAAGTATTATATACTCAACACTAATACCTTTAGGAATTTGGCTAAAGATATGATTGACTGTTTTGTTTGCTCTGTCTGATTCAGACGTTCCCATTACCGGAGCTTGTATAAACTGAGCAGATTTTCTATCTGAAAATGGAATTCTGATATCATAAACGTTTATACCAATGAAATTCGTCGATAATATGGCCTCAAATAACCTCATCATTTGTTACACTTCATCCAATTTGCAGATAATAACACCATCTATCACGTCTAACTTATCGATGCATTTGTCAGTCGTTTGCAAACCAAATAAAAAATCTATTCCGGTTTTGTATTTTAGATCGATCAGTGACTCTTCGTCCCATTCATCTTCGATTATGAAAAACCCAAATTCAGATAAACAATACTCACCTGCTAACGGTGTGTACAAAGTAGTGAAGGGCATACTCACATTCAACATTAGACTAGCTGGCCGCATATATCGCCCCCATCCAGCAATATTTAGGCTTATCAATAATTTCTGTACCGTAGAACACAGGTGCGTCAACCACAGCCCTACTCTCAATCGCAGTTACTATAACTTCAAATTCCTCAAGCGATATATGACGATTACTTTCTATTCCAAGCATCATAGAATTAATGCTAAGACCTTTAGGAATTTGGCTCATGATAAGCTCGATTGCTCGGTCTGAATCAAATTCTCCCATGGCACTAGCCTGTATGAAGTGAGCATATTTTCCAGACAAACAACCCATCTCAAAATCATCAATACTGATACCAACCAAGCCTGTTCTTTCTAATACGGATTTAAACACCCCTACTACTTGTTCTGCCTCTGCTGGCTGGCAAATAATAATGCCATCTATCACATTGAATTCATCAATGCTTTTGTCAGACGTTTGCAAACCGAATAAGAGACTCACTCCTGTTTTATGCTTTAGATCGATTAGTGCTTTTTTATCCCAGCCATCATCAACGAGGAAAAATCCGTAATAAGATAAGCAATAATCACCTGCCAACGGTGTGTACAAAGCAGTTGATGGTATATTTCCCAGCCAGAGGTCATGATTGCGATACCTTTCGATGACAATTGGCGGTAACAGGCTAATTAACTGAGCAGGAATATTTAGTGAACGCAAATGAGTTAGATTAGCCAAACCCTCAGGAAATTGTTTGATTTTGTGGCTAGTGACACCGAGCTCTTCTAGCTGAATCAACTGTCCCAATGACTCTGGCATACACTCAAGACTCTTACAGTTTAGCGTTAACTGCGTCAGGTTAGTTAGACCACCAATAGTCTGTGGGAGCTGTTTTAAATGTTGACTGGTGATTGTTAATTCTTTTAAGTTCTTCAAACTGCCTATATTATCGGGCAACTTATCGAGATAAGCGCTACGAATTTCTAATCTTTCTAAGTTTGGCAAATCCCCTGTCGTTTCAGGTAAAGTAGTAGCCTGCCCTGATAATGTCGATGGCTCACCTCCACTACCCTGGTATGATCTCAAATCACCATCATTGTCAAAATTGATGAGTAAAGTTTCAAGACTTTGTAGTCTATCGATACTACTTGGCAAAGTTGTCATACTTGGACAAGCCATATGCAATTCTTTTAAACCGGTTAATTCAGCGATATCGTTGGGTAATCTGCTTAAGTATTCACTTCTAATATCTAGTTCATACAAATTTTTTAGACATTCTAGTGAATTAGGGAGTTGGGTTAGATGCTTACAATCAAGGTATAGCTCTTTTAAGCTTTTTAACTTGGAAATGGCATTGGGTAACACCGTTAGACTCTCGCTCCACACAGTAAGATTAGTTAACTGCTCTAGTCCTGTGAGGGTCTCAGGTAAATGAGTAAGGCTGTTGCATCTTAAGCCTAAAGACTGAAGCTGGGTTAATGCTCCGATACTATCGGGCAATACGGTTAAGTGGTCATTATCGATAAATAGTTCGGTTAGACATCTGATATCCGTTAAGTTGTCTGGCAACCTGTCTTGCTTACTAGATAGATGCAATTCGATATCACAACTCATCTCTGCCAATACTTTAGGAACGACAGACACATCATGGAAAGTAATTTCTAAAGTTTTTAGACTTTTTAGTTCATGCAAGTTATTAGGAATAAAATCGGGATCATTACAAGTTAATCTGAGCTCTTCAAGATTCACCAAATTAGTAATAGTGTCTGGAAATCTATTATCAGCTTGGCAGGTATTGTCACCTAATGACATAGAATCATGCAAAGATAAGCGTCTTAGTTGCGTCAAACAGCCAATAGCCTTTGGTATTGGCTGGGTATACTCACTAATAGATATGTATGTCTTGTTAGCCAGTTCGTCAATATCTCTTGGAATCTCATAAATAGATAGGTCACATGACTCTGCCCAGTCGATGACTGTCTGTAACGCTTCTCGGTCAATATTTTCAGCTATCATGGTCTGTTCCTTATTTAAGACCTTATGTCTTTGTATGTACTCCTGAATACTATTGCTAGCTTTAGTGGATTTGATAGGATCATTCCATCCTCTACAACCATCACCTAAGCCACGTAAAAAATCAGTGACCTCTGTAGATAAGTTAATTAGCTTATTAGCACTATGAGTAGAACTACCCTCATCAATAATAAGACAAACCAGCTTCTCCAGCCTAACTATGCACTCTGGTAGCGTGGTGAGCTGATTTCCACTGATATTTAGCGATTCCAAATTACTGAGTTGACCGATACTATCAGGTAGCTCAATTAATCCTTTGCAGCTAATGTCTAGATCTGTTGTTGCTAACAGATCATCCTGATTACGTGGCAACTTTTCTTCAGATATATCAAACTTATCAGCCCATGCCCAAAGCTCTGTCATCCATGGCTCTATAGTAAGAGTATTGTTTGTTGTCATTTTAAATTTCCTGTTAAATCTAAAAAACGAATCGTTATCAGTTTATTTACGACCTTATTATCAATAACCAAAGCTTAATTTCCATAAAGCTCTAACGCACTCTGTAACCGATCAAGAACTACTTTTTTTAACTCTATTGGTGCAACTACCACTGCCAGTTGAGACATACTCACCAGCCAGTCTTGCAAGCGCTGAGTATCGGCAACAGTAGCATTCACTTGGTTCCACGTATCATCGATGATAGTAATTTTTTGATCTGCTGAGAGTGGACGCTCATAAAGATGCTGGCAGGCATATTTTTGAACTTTTAAAACTAAGTTAATTTGAGTGTTGTCGGTAAATTCTAGCTTGCCCAATTTCTGCAGACTTGCCAGCTTAAAAATATCTCGCCCTACCCAATCAGGCATTGACTCATCAATGACGATGGCGCGAGTGATGCGATTGACCGCAAAGTTGCGATGCGCCTTTAATAGCACCTCATCACTAATATGATCGTCTACAGGATTAAACCCAGTGAGATACATCATATTGTCGATAAAAACGAGTCCTTTCGGATAAACCCACCTTTGGACTGGGCTATGCTCCCATTTATTTTGATAACTAATATTTAACTGACAATTCTGTAGCAAGGCCTGATGAATACACGCAAGCACATCTTCATTAAGCGTCGGCGCTTGCAGCATACTCGGTAAGGTAATCAGATTATTTTGCCATTGTCCCAACGGGCTGCTATTAAAGGCTTGTTTCTCCTGACGGCGAATTTGCGATAACTTATCAGCTATAGTCTGCTGAATAGAAACTGGCAAATAGTTCGCAGTATAATTGCTCAGCATCTCCCAGAAAAATAGTGTTTGCTCATTAATGACATCAATACTAAAGCTTGGCTCAATATAAAATCTTGCTGTTTTGCCGCTGATGTTTTGCTCCCATGTGGGCACTCTTACTAAAGCTGGACTACGAAAGACATCACTAAATATTTGATTTAAGCTAATGAGGTCGTTCTCTAAATTTTTGCGCTCATTAGCAAAACTGTTAGGATCATTGCCATAAGCATTCATAAGCTCAGTCAATGATATAGCTTTGGCTTTATCACGTGGCAAACGTTGATAGAGTATAAATAGGCGCTCTGATTTGTTATAGCTGGCTATAGGGTGTATGGACATAGTGATTTCACTTTATTTGTATTCTGAGTGCTGAGGTTCGAGCCAGCTGACTATAATAATCCATCATATTGATTACCTATTAATGCAATTTCTCAATCAAAACGAACCACTATCGCTGTACCATTATCATAAGCATTGCCATCAGATTGATAGACTTGCGTTTTAAGCGTCTTTAACCACTCTTGTAAATCAGCTTCGGGACTGATAAGTTGCCAGTTCTCACTTGGCACTAAATCATGAATACCATCAGTGCAAACCACTAGACAGTCACCTGACTGAATAGTAATGGTCTGCACGGTACTATCTGGCGCTTCGCTGCTCGGGAAATCATTATCAGCAGTCAGTGCAAAACATTCCGTAATACTGTATAAGCTACCCGCCATGCCGTCACGGTTATAATCTGCGAACTTAGCTTGACGACCTTGCTCGTGCGCTTGCTGATCAATCAGTTCGTTCAGTAAGTTGTCATCTCGGGTCAAGCACTGCCACTTCCCCTCGCCTTTAGGCAGTCTATAGATACGACTGTCACCAACATGCATTATTTTTATGCTTACAGTTTTATCACTATTGAATGTTCCTGTAATCATAGCGAGAGTGGCTGCGGCGCCATAACGTTTATGCGAGTGCTTGGTTTGACTGATTAAATGATGAATACGATTTGATGTGATGGTTTGCTTGTCATTCCATAAAGACTCAATGGCTTTGACTACTGCCTTTGAGCAGTGCTGTGAATAATTAGAGCTGGCAACCCCATCCGATACCGCAAAGCAAAACGGCATTTCTATAGCTATAATTTCTGTAATACCTAAGGTCTCTTGATACCAGTTATCCAAAAAGAAGAAAGTATCCTGTTGACGCTGGTTACTGGCATTGCCTTGGAAAGTTATGGCGCAAGCTTTCGCTATTGAATTGATGGATTTTGGATAACTTTCATTTGGGGAAGTATTCATAGCAGTAAACCTCTGTGTTTATCACAAAGGCTAGTATAACGGACAACCTGTAATTTTATCTTCTAGGCTGATAGATTTTTTGAGTTGTAGCGGTACATTTAGCTTCTAATAATACCTTTATAATTAACAGCTCATGCTTGATAGCTTTCATTAGTAATCACTGAACTCTTTTCAAAGAGATATTATTTACTTGAAATACTTGCCAACCCTTGCTATCAACTGCTTAAAAATCAAGTGATAAAATCAATCTGATCTAGAATACTAAAACCCTTCAAGAAACACCCTTTATCTTTCGCTAAGCGACAGCAGTTGTCGCATGCCCTACTCTAGCATCTATCTTTTCAACATTTTTTGTATTATAGTTATTGAGTCAGGAAGAAATAACGTGACATCGTGACATGGAGTTAACCCTCGAAGCGCAACGCTTCACATCATAACTCTGCTATTTTCGTTAAGTCTAAAAACTTCTTGACCTCTATTAACCATTACATACCATCCTAGTTATAGACACAAAAAAATACTTAAATATAGCCTGCATGTAAATGCGGGTAACGAACCTTTTGTTGCTAAAACAATGAGTTCAAACAAAGAATAAAAAGCCTTTAGCTAATCTATCAAATTAACTCACTCACTTTACCTTGATTACGTCGCTTAAAAAGCTGCGAACAGACACGGCTGACTTAAAATTGACGCTCAAAATTAAAAAATGCTGCACCCAAACTAAATTTAAAATAATAAGGACATGCATATGATAATCACAAAATACCCTTTTGAACAAAATCGCATAGACGATGTACAGTGGGCAGGCGTATCAAGACTCTCAAGTCTACCATCACTGCCCGATGATGGTAAATCACCACCACTTAAGACCCCATTGTTTTATCTCACTAGCGTATCGATTAACGACTATGAAGATGATATTTATTTTATTAATAATACCGATCAGACGCTAAGTTTTGTAGCGCCCTTTAAGCTGTATCGAAACTTAAATGATGCCAATGCCAAGCTCAGTGATACAAGCATTGAGAACCTAAATAAAGTGAAGTTTTATAGCAATGATATGGAGCATTTATATACCAAAGTTTTGCCCAATCAAGGCGTGCGTATTGGACGTACTCATATTATGTATGACAGTGATGAGCTGATGCAGTGGTTTATTCAAATTCCTTATAAAGGGGTTGATACCCATTACGGCATTTGGCGCTTTAACGTTATTGAGAAAGGTGGGATTGGTCAGACGTATCCACTACTGTGGGATGACTTTAGCAAACCCTCACATATGGTCAGTTGTGACTGTTTGACTGAAAAAGTCGATATGCCAATCGAACCCTCAGTTTATGAAGAACGCTGTTGGGTATTAGACAGATTAATTGAATCTCTTGGTGTGGCTGACGCCATATTTGTACTGGCTATTAATGATGTGCTTTATCGTTACTGTGTGGGCTGGAGTGCGCCCTATAACGAGTCTGATATACAGGCAAAAGACATTGCCCGTAAATTACAAGAGATAAAGCTTAAAAGCTTTGATGGCGTAAAAGACGTGGATGAGGTAAAAGACGTTGAAGCAGTAAAAAAGATTGTACAAGCAGTTTATGATTTTTGGTTTAATGAAGGCTTTGCTAAGAATATCTCAATAAAGGCTTGCGCGGAGATTCTTGACCTGTACCAAGCGTGGATGGCTAATAAAAACACTTTCTAATCTAAGCCAAACCTATAAGCTAAGCACTTGACTATGAATAAAAATATTCCTAAAAAGGAGAAAGCTATGATGTTCCCCATTGAGAATAACGACACATTCTTACTGTTTTTCCACGGTCTGGATTCGAGTAATAAAACCAGTAAGTACACTTGTATTGAACGTGAGCCTAAATACTGTCAAACGGTCAATTACCGAGAGAACTTTGAAGGGGTCTTTGAGATTTACGATGCATTGATTCAAGAAAAAATGAAAGAATATCCTCGGGTGGTATTGGCAGGGCATTCACTTGGGGGTTGGTTTGCCAATCATTTTGCCCATAAATACAATTTACAGGCCCTATTGATTGCGCCCTGTATTTATCCTAGTGAAGCCTTAGCGGATCGTATTCCAGAAGTGGCTAATATGAAACTGTCCTTTCCCACTTCTAACACTGAAGCAATGCGGGTCATGGTCGAGGTCGATGATGAGCGTTTGGATGTGGCTGTTGCCAGACGAACGTTAGTGAATTTGCCTGACAGCTGGGAAGTGGATTATTTTGAGGGTGGTCATCACCGCATTGCTCGTGACAGTGACATTTGGTATCACCTGCTCTACCTGTGTGAAGACCCCTTCGTTTGGATAGATGCAGCGACATTTCATGGTGAAGACTAACCGCAATTAATGTCATCTGACATGCTATAGTTAATCCAATTTAGAAACGGCACAACGTTGCTGGGCTACTGGAATGAATTTTTTGCAGCCTCTGTCACGCTTGCGAACAGCACGCAAGAAAAATTTATACCAGTAGCACGTTGCTACAAATGTGTCTCTTTTACTTTGAATCGACTGTATCATTATTAAAATTTATCGTGGGTTTAACTGTTTTGTAGCCACCAATTTTTATTGTGAATCAGCAATAAATCAATGGCAGCGCTACAAACCTTGCAACTTCCAGCACGATATAAAACAACTCTGGTAAAGCGCATGAGCCTGTACTCCGACAAGGTTATCCATGCCCGATTTGATGAGCCTATATGGGCTTACACTCATATCCTTGTTGTCGGAGTTCAGGAGTCTACTCTATTATGCTAAATAAAAATTCTGATCAATCCAAATATACCTGTCGTTATAGTCCACGTCATCCTTTGGCAAAATATGCTGTCAGTCAAATAGACAAGCTTGAATTGCGCCCGCAACATATTGTCAAGGCTATGGGTTACCCTCAAACACAAACCATCCCCGCCTGTGATCGTCTGCGTCATGTATTGTCTAGCGACATACTGGGATTAAACGATACTGACGTTGATATATACTTCACTGCTAACGAATTCTTAAGAGCGCTATTGTTAGTGCTCGATATACGATATCAGCCATTCCAAGCCGATATTGCTCAAATCGAATATGACCTAGCGCATTACCCCTATCCACTGCCCAGATATCGCTTAACAGCCGATGTTGATTTTGAGTTTACGGCGGGCGCAAATTGGATGTCTCGTGGCGTTGCTGCTAGTAAAGCTAACGCATACCTGCCTAAGAACATTGCCAAAATGAATGAGTCAGAGCGTGAGTCGATCGTGCTGAAATGTATTGATGAGCATTATAAAAAGTATCACGGTAATTTGCCTTATGACGGGGTTATTAAGGGCTATCGACTGATTACTAAACAGCGTAATGAGATTATCAATAGAGTCGAGTATGGCTTACCAGCGTCTAGCCCAAGCATTTAACCCAATAGATTAGCTTTTAACTAGCTTTGAGAAGACTTTCATTGATCAAGTCTTGCAACCTCTTTATAAATAGATTTTCACGGTCGATAATCTGTTTAATGGTCATGTTTTCAAGATCAGGTTGATGAAGCTCAATGCCATCGACGATGAATCTCTGATTATTATGTGCATTGTCAAATAAAGACTCACTATAGGCCTTTTCTAAAATATGATCGCCAGATAGCGGATAAATCAAACCGCCAAACAGCAAGCTTGAGCCATAGTACTGCATATAAGTATGGATTTGATAAAAATCGCTGCGATCTAAATCAAGATATTGCAAACTCATCTTTTTAAACTTAGCATCTAGTACGATTACCTTTTCACTTTCAAGATGTTTTAATACTAAATCAGGATACATATTGCGCTTATAAAACCGATTTGGATAAAGGCTTAACTGTTCCTGTCCTGATACTGACCACGCTGGCAGGTGTTGGCTAAGCAGCTTTTCTAAATACACTTCAAACAGTTGCGAAATATCAAATAGGTAGCCATAAGTCTGTTTGTCGCTTTTTTCTTTGTTTTGCAAATCCCAGTCGTTAAGGATAATTTCGGCATATTCTAAGGTATGCTTAAAACTAGCAAACATAGGATTGTACAAGGCAGTATGGTTCTTAGCACGATCAATAACTGATTGATTGACAAACTGGCCTGAATATTGAGACTTAAGCAGTTGATAAAGATTTAAAATGGGCTGTAAATACTTTACGCCAAAGACTTTTTTTAGTTTCTCACACGCCAAATAAAGCACATCTATGATTTCTTGCACATAGCTTTGTTCTCTATATTTAGTCGTTAGCTTACCTTGAAAAGGAATGTCATGACGTAGATAAGCATTTATATCAACCGAGCCCCGCACCTTATGACTACGTTGGGTTTTCTGCTGGTAGAACTGCGGCAAACCAAGCGTGGCAGAGCGTTCTAAAGCATGCACAAACAAATGAGCCAAAATATGCTGAAATGAATTGTCTTTTTTATTCTGCTCTGCGTCTACTTCTTTAGTATCTACGTAAATATCATTGATGTAATTGAGCATACGGTGCAAAAATGGTTCGCCATAAGCACAAGTAATATTAAACTCACAGTCTTTATGGTAGACGACACCAGCAAATAATCCCGTCTGTACAAAGTAATCCACTTCGCCTGTTTGGTTGTCTTCTTTTTTATACAGTTTAAGAATTAACTGCTCATCTTCTTTTAACTTGTCTTTAGCAGGCTTAAAACGGAAAATATTAAGCTGTTTTAGCGACTCATCTTTAGTGGTGAGTTCAAATGTATTATTAAAAATTTTTTTGGCTTTTGACTTAGTGCTTTTTTTAAAAAAATCAGTCAACACATTGTCTTTTATGGCTTTTTCACCATAGAAATTATGATTGGTTGGGAAAGAAGCCTTCATCATTCAGCACTATCGCTAAGTTCACTTTGGAACTTTTTTAATGCTGAGGCTAATTTACCATTTTTTCCTTCAATTTCGTTCTCAGGATAGAACGCTCGCAAATACTCTTTTAGGGTTGGCCTCAAGTGTGAGTCAAAAAGAGTTTCAAGGTTAGACTTTGAAATGTTCGTCCTTTTCGCAATATCACTCATTTTCATAAAGAAAGAATGACCAAACTCGTAAGAGCTCCCAAGTAGTAACTCCTGACTAATATACTCGTTTAACGCTTTAGCACACTTTACGTATTCATCAATATTCTTAAAGTTATCATTTCCATTCTTAAATTTAATTTCCTTTATAACGTCATCATCACAGTCTTTACGAATCCATTTAAAACGTCGTCTTAATGCCAAATCAAAGGTATCGATGCTTTTGTCAACATCATTCATCATACCAATGAAATAGACGTTCTTGGGTACGCCGAAGGCAACTTTTCCGTTTTCATCTCGGGCATAGACTAATCTTTTTTCTTTAGTTTCATCCTCTTTAATTAACTCGTCGATTAGTGAGGAATACTGGGTTTGGATTAGATTATCATTTGGTTTGTTTTTAGGGTCAGGATCATGACGATAATCTTTTTCAATCAATGATAGCGTCTCACCAAACACAGTAGATAGATTGGCTCGATTGATTTCATCAACGACAAAATAAAAATCTGTGTCAGGTCTCTCTTTTGCCTCCATGCAAAAATTTTTAAATACACCATTGACTAGTTCAAACTGAATGTTGCCATTAAGAACGCCCATTGGCTTGATGCCTTCGATGAAGTCTTCATAGGTAAAAGAAGGGTGAAACTGCATTTTATGAACGATTGCACCATCAACGTCCTTTAAAAATTCCATTTTTTTAGTGACTTCATAAGTCTTACCAGTACCAGGCGCACCATATAAAATGGTATTTGGCGAGTCAAAATGAGCAATCTCATGATTGATATTATAAACGTGAAACATTTTATCTATAATACCAAAGTGCTTATCTTCACCGTCTAGCTCAATGCCTTCGAATATCTCTGTATCCATTCGTTCAGCAAGCGTTATATAGTCTTCGGGTTTAGTACTGTCCCGCAACTTATCTAGACTCTTATCATCTTTTAGATCTTTAGAACTCATTAAATCAAAAGCTACAAATCCTCTTTGGACATGACCATTAGTCAATGGAAAAGCCGTCGGGAAAATTGGGTAGATAATATTAGCAACTATATTAGTGGTAATATTTTTCAGACTAAAATCTAATTCTGAATCTATATAGAGTTTTCTTGCCTCTTTTCTATTACTTTTATTAGATTTGTATAACTCAGATAGATCTTCAATGAGCTTTTTAAGTTTGATCGCAAATTTAGCATACTCTGGTTTTCGAATATCCTCTAAATTTTTATCTTTAATACCACCAAAGCTCCTATAAAAACCACCAGCGGCAACTGATGATGATGACATAATGTGCTCTTTGGGAGGATTTAAAGCTTTAACCTCACTTAGGTAGTCATCTACAGTTCCGTTTTTAAAGAAATCCGTATCATTTATGATACTTAGCTTGTCTTTAAAAGGTACACCTATACTCAGTTTTAAAAGATTCTCTACAAAATCAACAGGTGACTCTCGTATTTCTTTGTCGTCAATCTGATTAATATACGTCTTAATAAACGCCGCTGATAGCTTTGAACCTAGTTTTTCAATTTCGATATAGTTAAGGTCTTTTGTTCTTTCATACAAATTCTGTAAATTCATTTCTTGTTCCATTTAGAATTGATCTAGTTGTTGTTTTTGTGATGTAGCCTGTCTTTAATCTGCTATAAGTGAGGATAGGCACGTTACTGCACTAAAAAGATTTACCTTTTTTAGCTGCTCAACACTGTTAACAGAGGTATTACCAAGATTAGGGTTTGCCACTACGATAGCAAGTGTTTGCGCTCTAGAAATCGCCACATTAATGCGGTTTTTATCGAATAAAAAGTCAATGCCTCGAGGCGATTCATTAGCATCACTAGCGCACATACTCAAAAACACAATCGGTGATTCTTGACCTTGGAACTTATCAACACTACCAACCTTTGCTTGTTTACCTAAGGCTGTTTTCAGCTTACTAACCTGATGATTGTACGGGGCTACAAAAAGCATATCTTCCCATGTGATTGGGCGAGTAACTGCTTCTCCACTATCTTTGGTCACACCAGTATGAAAAATGCGACCCAGTAGCGATTTAGCCAGTTGCTTAATCGTTGTTACCTCTTCATCAGAAGCTTGAGTATTACCCTCATGCTCCACGGGAACAAAGACAATGCCTGCATCCAAATTTAAGTAAGCTTCTAGCGTTTGGAAGTCGGTATTTTGTCTAGCTGTAGTCTCTGATACTTCGAGGATACGCTTATCATTATCAAGGTGAGATTGTAATTTTCTCTCGTAGATTAGCTGACTGATAATAGTATTGACCTTTCTGTGCATACGATAGGTCATATCTAAAAACACTCCCATATCCGCAGGTATGGTTGGCGTTTCATGTAGCAAATAGTCAAGTACCGATAACCCACTTTCAGCGGGGTGTGTACCTTGTGATGGTTGCCCCAGTTGCATTTGGTCGCCCATCAATACCAAGTTTTTAGCACTGCGACTCATGGCTACTAAGTTTGCTGTCGAGACTTGGCCTGCTTCATCAATAAACAGATAGTCGAGCTGCTCTGTCATGTCCTCACGAGCAAATCCCCATGCGGTCGTACCAACAACGCACGCTGGCTGAATGTGACTGGCTAATTGATTATTGCTTGAGATGGTCACGTCATAATCAGCAAGCTCATCGTCAGTTTCTTTGGTACAGAAAAATGATGCTTTTATATTGTGCTGTTTACAGTGTTTAGCAGTGCTAAGTAATAGATTATTGATAGCTTTATGACTGTTGCTAGAAATACCGATTTTTGCCCCTGATTTAAGTAAATGAGCGATGGCCTGTTTACCCGTATAGGTTTTACCCGCACCTGGAGGCCCTTGTATGGGTAGGTAACTACTATCAAGATTGCTAATCGCTGCGATAATTTGCTCTAAGCGAGCATCTGGTCCATCACTGCTGATGATATCACCACCTGTATGGTTTAAAATTCTCGGCTTTGCCCCCGTTAGAAAGTCCATGATAGCGTATTTTCGCTGTCTAAATAATCCTTGCTCATACTCGCTCACCGTTTTAAACAACGCATCAGAAATAATACCAGTACTGATGTATTCATCTGGAATGAGAGACACCGTATGTGGTGGCTCATCCTTGGTTTTAAGTACAATCAAACCCTTATCTAAGTCGCTCTCTTCTGCAAGATAACTAACCTTTGCACCTTTGCCGTCGGGTGTTTCTACTCCAAGCAAATAAAAACTATTTGCAGCTCCCTTAAACTCTTGCTCGATGTCAAACCGATACTCATAGCTTAAGTTCTTGTCTCTTGATGAAAATTTAAAGGGTGCTCTATCCGTGCGCGTACAAAGGGCAAGACAGTCTAAGTCGTTGAAGAGTTCCATCTCATCTGAGCCAAGGCGATCAAATAGCTTCCAGAATAATGGTTTGGACTCTCGGCGATGAAACTCTAACATCCATGCTAGATTCTCAGTGAGTTGTGCTTGCTTAGGATTACCTAGTAACTCTATTTCGGCTTGGGCTAATAAACGGTCTCGCAGTGTAGTAACCTTGGTTACTTCTTCGGAGATTTCTGGTTCGATGACTTCGGTTTTACCAAGATAATCAATCTTATGAATTGCTCGCTGTTCCCTTAGCCATACCACCAGCTCTTGAGTAGAATCACAATCATCGATATTGTAATCTCGAATATCATTAAGAATCTTTGAGGTCTGCCAAGTATCGCCCTCCACGCCGAGTTGGTTTAATTCTCGCCACTGATCGTAAACGACGATCGAATCACTACCGTCACCCACTTCGGTATCACGCTTATCGCGGTATAGGCGCTCGACATTTTTGATGGAGTATCGAGGGGCACCCAATCGTAAACCACCCTTCACCACCTTGTACAAATCGACAAACACTTCATTTCTTAGCAGTTGGTCAACTTCGTATTCACAGATACCATAGCGCCCCATCAGCTTACGACAGGCTGTAATCTCATAATTGGCATAGTGGTAGATGTGCATATTTGGATCTTGTTGCCACCTACCATAAACCCAATGAATAAAGTCCTGGAAGCATTGTTTTTCTTGTTCACGGTTGTGAGCCCAAAAGTCTTTGAATTGGCGGTTGCCCTGCTCATCAAAATAAGTATTACCCCACAAGTATTCCAACCCACCTTCATCAAGCGGAAAACCTTCAATGTCAAAGAATACGTCCATCGGAGAATGAGGCGGTAGCAGTGCCAGCCCTTTTTTCTCACCTTGAGAATGAGGTAAAATCTCAAATTCCGGTCTATCGCTGTTAGTTACCTCACTTGGTTTTTGACTTTTTAATTTACTCTTTATTTGTATGGCGGCTTGAGCTTTTAGCTTAGCAAACACCGTAGAATGAATACCACTCATAAATAATAGAGGCGAGGCTGCAAGCTGCTGCATAGTGTGCGTACCTGCCTTGTTAAGCTTTTTAATTTGTCCTTTGGTAATGCTTGCTACTTGAAACAAATGGTCTTTATCAAGCAAAATCTGTTCGGCATGGCTGCTCCAGTTACCCCAGCTTCCAGAGTCGGCAGGGTCTGGACAATTATCTAAGTGGAATTTGGCATGCTCGTCTAGAAAATTGGCTTTTAAATTTGAGTAATAGTAGTAAAAATCATAAGTCTTTAGAACCTCCATCTCACCATTGCCAAGCGCAACAGTAATACTTTGAGGCAAACAGCCTTGAATGGATTCAAGCATTTGAGCGTAGCAACACAATTGGATGATAAATGTCGGCTTAACGTGGCTGGCAAGCTTTGTGTCCCATACCTCATAATGCCAGTTGCCAAGCTTGCTTGGGGTTTGACCTGACTCGTGTATTACTTTTACCAGAAAGTCAGCAAAGCCAGCAAATTGGTCAAGCTTTAATCTTGCCTGCACAATGACTTCGATACCTTCTTTCATTGCCTCTAAAGTTTTGATGTGTTTTTCGGTATTACTGCTACCCTCAATCTTTACTAGCGTCCTACCCTCAGCTGTAAACCTCATTTCCAGCTTATCTTCATGGGCATAGCCTTTTTGTTGCAACATCCCCATGAACTCATCGCTAAGGTCTTTTTCTGGTGCTAGTTCTGGGTGTTCTTGAGCAAGCCTATCCATCCATGAGGCAAAAGGACTTTCCATATATTTAGTTAGGTCTGATGGTGAGTAATACATTTGTTCTTTTTTATACATCTTATAGCCTGTTATTTTGTTGGGGTTTCTTCAGCATAGCTCAACAAGCTTTGAGCAGTAATAATACTTTTCTTTTCCCATTCTGACACAACCTGTCATTACCACGCGCTACACTGCGGTCTTTAACATGTGTATATAAAGGAAATATATGATGTGGTGGCTTAATAAAAACTCTAAAAAAAGTAATCAGCGACCTGTTTCTACCACTCTATCGCTTATTTCGCACGCACCTCAATCTCAACAGCACATTCCTATCTGGTTTATATTCGAATCTGGTAATCGCATTGGTTTGAACTCCTACGTAATTATTGAAGATCCAAGAGGTCTATACCAGTTCCTACAGTTTCGTGGTCAACATATGATTACTAAGCAAATAAAAAACAACCTTAAAATAACACCGCGTGTTCAGCAACCTATTGTTTTCTATGAAAAGGATTATCGAAAGTGGCGACGTTAGCTACTGCTTGGTTATACCCCAAGTTAAATCCTAGCGGTTTTAGTTTTTATGAAAATTAAGTCTGTCCAGTGCCCCTTAGCGCAATGACTTTATAGAACTAAATTTTGGTTGCTAAATTTCGATAAAAGCGCATAATTACACATTTGTAATATTTCAGCAACTTTTTGCAACTTAAAGTAAGTATATTGATGTAATTGAGTCTTTATGGGATTAAAAAAACACGAAAAACTCGCTTATCGTCTATCTGACATTATCGTCAGGCTCAATTCTGGTGAGCGTTTAGATATCTTTGAGTTAGCAGGTACTTATCAGGTCTCTACTCGCACCTTAAAACGAGACTTTAAAGATCGCCTGACCATCTTAGATTTTAGTGAAGCAGGCCCACAGTTCTATCGTCTTGATGCCAAAAAAATTGGCTATTTAGATATTACTGATATCAAGCGCTTTGCTAACTTTGCCAGTGTCCAAGATCTACTACCAAAAATTGACCGCCAGTTCTTTCAAGAGCAACTCAATCAAAGCATCCTTGTTAAAGGTTTTGCTTATGAAAACATTAGCGCGCGTACTGATGACTTTAAAGCCATAAATCAAGCCATTACCAACTGCCAATATATTGAATTCGATTACTGTAAGGTTAGCGAGAATGCTACTGATAGCACCAGCAAACACCATTATTTAGAGCCTTATCATCTACTCAATAAAAATGGCATTTGGTATGTAGTTGGCTGTCGTCATGGACAAACACGGACATTTTGCTTTACCCAAATAACCAATCTGCAAGTCAATACTGAGACCTTTACCTGCTCTGAAGATATCAAAGTGAAAATCCTTGGTACGGACAGCCTATTCTTTGGTAATCAAATCAGTGAAATCGTCTTGCAGGTCGATGCCAAAGTTGCCGGATATTTTGAGCGCCGTGACCTACTGCCCAATCAGAAGCTGGTACGAAAGCTTGATAATGGTGACTTACTGCTGGCATGCAGAGATGTACACCCTAGAGAGGTCGTCCCTATAGTGCAGTACTGGATACCGCATATTCGTGTCATTAGTCCGAGTGAGGTTCAGGGGCAGATGGAGGGTGTACTTAAAGAATATTTAGAAAATATCCAACACTATTATCAAACTTTGTAAACATTTATTTGACATGATACTAATTCAATTTGAGGTAACACTATGCACCAGTCTAACAACCTAATGACAAAAGAAAAACTGAATGCTTATAAAGCGGATGCAATAAAAATTCTAGAAACGCAAATAAGTATGCTCTCAGATATTGAGTCTGAAGTTTTAAGTAAAGAAAACAAATTAAATACTGATGAAGAAGGTGGAAATGAAGGTATTTTGACACATGAAACATGTGAGGCATTCCAAGAAATACTGAAAGGTGAAGTACATAAACTTCAAAATTTTGATGTTGTTTTAGCCGTTGTAGGTACTATGAAGGCAGGTAAATCCACAACCATTAACGCTATTGTCGGACGCGAAATCCTACCCAATCGTAATCGCCCAATGACATCTCTTCCTACTTTGATTTGTCATAATAAAGAGCAGCAAACACCCAAACTAACTTTTAACAGCACTCCTATTAATGATTTTTTAGTTGATATTAAAAATGCAATATCAATATATGAAATCGAAAACCCAAGCCCGGAAATAGTTGATTTAATCAATTTTATTCAAGCGGATTCTTTATTTAGTGATAGCTATAATGGCGAAACCAATATATTTAATTTTTTACAACTTCTCAATGACTTAGTCCGTCTTACTGCAACGCTGAACACTATAGCTGACAAAGAAATATTTGCTTTTCCTTATGATAGCTATAAAAATATAGATGCACTACCTACAATTGAAATTGCTTTCAAATTAAAAGAAGATTTTGAGACTAATGGACGATTCATGCTATTAGATACAGCAGGACCTAATGAGTCTGGTCATAAGGAATTATTAAGTCTATTAAGAGAGCAGCTAAAGCGTAGTTCAGCTGTAATGCTAGTCTTAGATTATACGCAGCTAAATTCTGAAGCAGAAGAAAGTATAAAAAATGAGATAGAAACCATACCAACTATTCAAAAATCACGTTTGTTCGCCTTAGTTAATAAATTTGACCAAGAGTCAGCCAATGCAGATGATGCCAACTCTACTAAACATCATATTTTTAATAATCTACTTAAAGATAAAATTAATTTTGAACATATCTATCCTATATCAGCACGAGATGCTTACTTAGCCAACCGTATGGAAACCTATTTACTAGAAAACAAAGTGAAGCCTGAGTATAAAGAAGGAACTTGGATAGAAGATTTTGCTAAGCAAGTATTAGGAAAAAGAGCTGAGCAAAAATACTCAAAAATGGATATGGAGGATATTTCTGAAGAACTGGATGAGTTAATAAAAGATAGTCTTATGACTGAACCTCTAACAGACATTATATTAAATATGCAGAAAAATGCACCTTATATAGCTATTCAATCTGCACTCACTGGCGCAAGTGATGTCTTTGATAAGTTACATAACTTTTTCAATATTCGTGGACATTTTGCTGATAAAGAAAAAATGACAAATGAGGAAATAAACAACCTAGAGAAAACAATATTAGATTTAAAAAACCAAATCAAAGAACTACAATCTATGTCGAAAAGTATTAAAGTGGATTTTTTGAAAGTAAAAACCGATGCAGTGAAAAAAATGAAAAAAAAAGAAGACAAAAGAAAAGTATCTAAAAGTATAAGTGATAAATTAGACGAAATGTTCGACATTGAGACAAATAAAACAAAGAAAAATGTTCAAGATTTAGATAATTCAATAAATAGTAGAACTCTTTCTCAGCTTCTCACATTCGAAAAATCTGTAATTAGAAAAGAAAGGCTAACTGAGCTTGATAAAGCTAGAGAGCTAGCCAAGTCTAATAGCAATTCATTAATATTCCCAGATGAATCGAAACTTAATGCTTTTAAAAGTGCAGTTATGAATAGTACATCTGAACTAATTCATGTTATAACTGAAGAATATCGAATCATATTAAACGAGAGCATAGAAGACACACAAAATATAACTAAGGTCTTGCACCATGAATGCAATGTTTTATTGAACAATCTACAGGAAGAGTTTAATAAAGAGGGAATGAAAGAAATTAAGATAGACGGAATAGATTCAAATATTAAAAAAAATGAAATGGATTTGCTAGATCATTTTTCTGTAGATGTAAAGCACAAAAGAACTGTAGAAACAAGAAGTGAATCTGGGACAGTAGGTAGTGCAAAGAGGTTTTTTGGTGGTCTATTTAATAAAAACTGGGGTACATATAAAGTAGACATAGAGACATATACTATAAATAAAAAAGATATGAGTAATAAGCTGAAAGAGATATTGGAGACTAAAGTTGTCACTCCTTTAAAAGAGGAAATAGCGTATATCCTCTCTCAACTATTAGAAAAAAACATATTTTCTATTGATGAGTTTAATGACACTATAAAAAGTGCAGTAGTAGAAATGAATAATGCGATTGTTCAAGAAAAAATGCCTGACTTACAAACTAAAAAATATTATAAGAAAAAAATAAAATCCTTACAGCAATCAAGTCATGAGACTGAAGAAGACTGGGAAAGACTATCAGGTAAATTTAGTGTTGAAAAGATAGAGACTACAATTAACTCTAATGCAGATATTTCTTAACTATATTATATATACTTATTTAAAATATAAACTTATCATCTCGAGTAATGGAAAAGGAATATATAGTTATGGAACTAGAAAAATATCAACAGTCTATAGCACAAAACATCCCTTATCTAACAGATAAGATGGTCATTGATTTTGTTAATGGCTTGGATACTGCAAAAGAGCTTAATAGCAAAAGCTTACAACCAAAGAGCTTTGTCTCTCGTAACCTGTCCCTGATATCAGGTAAAACCCAGCGGGCGCAAGCGAATGTTAACGATCATCTTATCGCAGGTTTAGATGCTTGCCAACACTATTTCCATGAGATATTCCAATCACAGCAAGGTCATACCCACGCTATAATAGAGATACATCAGACGCTCAAAAACACGCAATTACAAACAGCTGAACTCACCCACTACGTATTGGACTTTCAACAGCAGATTGAAAAGCAAGTAGATAAAGTGAGTAGTCGCTTAGACAGACTAGAAAGCTATGGCTATGCATACACCCAAATGGGCAATGTGTTATCTAAATTGAAAGCAGAAAAGTTTTCTAAGCTATCTTTGTTAGGTCAATGTTACACGACTTTAGATACCTTGTACTGGGGAGACTTTGGCTTATATCTGCGTACCTATAATGATGAAACAAAGAAAGAGGAGTTACTAGATACGCTCGAGAATGAACTTATCGCTACTTTCAAGCAAAATCTTAATATTGGTGCTAGAGAAGACTTACATCAGGATCAGTGGCTATGTCTACCTGATGAACGTGAGGAAAGCGAAGTGCTACAACACGCTTTAGCTTATCAAGGTGACTGGAGTCAACAAGCGCCTAATGAGTATCCTATCGTGTTTATGGCGACTCAATACAATGACTTACCAAATGATAGAAAGCCTGAGTATAAAAACATAAGCTTAAATATGATCGATATTGATAGAGTAACTAAGCGCATGATTGGTGAGATGACCAACCGAACAGAGCACTCTAGATTACAAGGGCTTGGATTATGAGCAACAATTTAGTAAAGAATCAAGGTCTCAATTCTAAAAATAAAGTAGGCTTAGTGCTATCAGGTGGTGGAGCAAAAGGAGCCTATCATGTTGGTGTCGCTAGAGCTTTAGATGAGATGAATATCGGTATTGATATGATTTCAGGTGCCAGTATTGGCGCCCTAAATGGTGCAGTACTAGCGTCAGCACCTAATTTCACCGAAGGCGCAAAGCGTTTAGAAATGCTTTGGGATAAACTGCCCTACCTTAAGCCTATTCAATTTGACAGTGACTCTTTAACTTCTAAGTTTAATCTCAGTTCTATATCAAAAAGTAAAGTGAACTATCTAATTTATATTACTATATTATTATCAGCAGGATTAAGACTTGGCAGTCCTATTGGATGGCTCAGCTTTTTGATACCTGGTATCACAACTTTAGAAATAGAAAATATACTCAAAGATGATACGCTAAGGTTGATGTTAGAAGAGTATCTCGATATCGATCACTTACAACACTCTATGCCATTATATGTTTCAATTTTCAAACAGCAGCATAATGGTAAAGCGATTAAAGACATGGTTCTAGCAATTCGAGATGTTATTAAAGTAGAAATCGCTGGTATAGATAATACTCCTTCAGAATTTAGACATATCCAATCCTTGGCAATAGACGAACAAAAAGAAGTTCTTTTAGCATCGGCTTCCGTGCCTTTACTTTTTAAAGCACTTAGCAGTTCACAAGATGAGCGTTATACTGACGGTGGACAAGGCGGTTACCTCAAGTCACAGGGAAATACACCTATTACTCCATTGATAGAAGCAGGCTGCAATCATATTATTGTGACCCATTTAACTGATGGTTCATTGTGGCATCGCCATGACTTTCCTGACACTTCAATTATAGAAATTCGCCCTAGTATAAATATAGGCGGCTCTATAGCGATGTTTGATTTCTCGGTTGAGACTGTCAATAAGTTAGTTGAAGCAGGCTATCAGGATACTAAGCAAGCTTTGAAAAATGTAAAGTTTAATTTAGATATTATTCATTCAATGCGTCAAGACAACTTAACACTCTCAAATACAATGAATGATACAGAAGGAACTGATGTTCTAGATAATGCTATGAGAAGATTACGAGGCAATAAGTAATGATTGAAAGAAATAACTATGCTTCTAGCCAACAGCATACTAACTCACAACCCACTTCCGCTTGTAGATGCATCACTCTTTAAGTTGAGCTATGCTGAAGAAACCGTAGAGATGGACTTGGGTTTTGTTAGTGACTCAAACCCTCTACTATTAGCATAAAGTGCAATACATATCTCATTAGTGCAGAGGAATAGTTCCCGGCTTGGTTATTCTGTTGCTTAATCGGACTGATGACAGACAATGAGTAACCGCTATAAGTATCAACACCTGTAAGCTCACCATTAAAACTAGAGTTATCTTCTTTAAACCTCTCAATTTCTTCAAGTTTAGATTTCTCATCTACAAAGAAATTATTGAATTTCTTCTTCTTTTCATCAGCATAAGACTCTGACTTTATACAGCTGATATTCACTCGCCAATATTTACTTGGTAGTATCAGACATATTATGCTTAGGTACTTGTAGAATAGTTTCTTTTGTTTGTACGTGAATCGGATCTCACTTTTTGACGTATTTGCCTTGTTATAAAACACGTTAAGCATCTCTTTGACTTTACGCCTACTCTCTTTGGTTTTGTATAACTCTTCAAGATTATCAAAACACAAATTTACTAATGCTTTCTCCTCACGATAATGAAGAGGCGTTGGGGCAATAAGTATGTGTTCAGACCCTTGTTTGCGTTTTTTTGAGATAAGCTTGTGATTTAAACTGCCATCAGTGTTTTGTACTAAGCTTACTGCATGTTCATAAATTATCAGTGCATCGTCATATTTGAAGTTTAAACTACTGGCGTCATCTAATCTTTGCCCATCCTCGATGTCATACAAAAGTTTTTCAATCATCTCGCGGTTATACCTTCCAAACACTGCCGAATTCTGTTCTACCGCTAAGTCGTTGCTATCGAGAGTTGATGGTTGTCTCTTCACGTCATGAGAAGCTGAAAGTTTCTCATGCTCAATTTTACGATTGATATACTGTCTAATACAATTAAGATTGACTTTATCTGTCTTGCCTTCAAAAGCATCCTTATTATGTTGTTTTAAGTCAGCGCGGCTTGCACCCATCAGCTTATTTACAACACTTAGGGGTAGTGTCAACTTAGCCTGTTGTAATTGATGACTGGCAATGATGTCAGCAGTATGAATATATGAGCTAAAGGTTGTATTCAAATCTGCATGGCCTGCAAACTCCATCAATGCATCCCAATAGTTTGTCGATATCTTGCGTACGCTACCCAAAAACTGATACTTAATGTTATCAATCTGCTTCTCACTATAATCTGTAAAATGCATGGCAATTTTTTGCTTGCACCTAAGGATTATCGCCATGTTTGATACCGCATTATGGCGAAAGCTATGCAGCGTCATATCATTGTAAGGTGTGCTTGCCAATATTTTCTTTACAGGCTGCTCGATACTGTAACGAGACAGAGGTGTTGACTGATACTCTAAGGTAAATAGATAGCGAGAGGATTGCTCTTTTTTTAAATTAAAAAACTGTTTAAATCTCTCCAGTTCATCTGCTAAGAGCAATACTGATAAATGTATGCGTCGTGTGCCATCATCTGACTTTAAATCACGATGCGCGTTGGAACGAACAATAATATTGTATTCAGTAAAACCTTGATTATCATATTCAATATCTTTGACTTGCAGCCCAAGTATTTCACTAATACGCATTCCAGTGCGATATAGCAGTGTTATCACAACACTAAGCGCTTGCTGGTTATAATCGCTTAATTCTTTTTGGTCAGAGATACAGCTTTGAATAAGTTGATAGACGTGGTTAGGGATCAAGTAGCTTGATACAATTTGTGGGTCACCACCACCCTTCAAGTCGATATCAGGAGCTTGATAATGCTTTTTTAACGAGTAGTGAAGTGAACATAGAATGGTGGTCGTAAACCCCATTCTATTTTGGTTTTTATTTGCAAGAATATCATTATAAATATAGTGATAATCATGCTTCGTCCACCCTAGAAATTCTGTGTCACGAGTGCTTGCAATAAAGTCATTGCCTACATCGGATAAGTATCGCTTTAAGGTACTAATTTTATTTCTACTAATAAACAAATCAAGCATCCATATAACCAGTCGCTCTTGATTCGGATACAAAGCCTGCTTAAGTAAACCTTCTAACTGTTCTCTAACTTTTTTCCTATCATCATTAAGGATGGCTCGTATCTCTTTGACAGCATCAGACTTGAATCTCACGGTTTTAGAAGGTTCTAACGAAGGCTCATTGCTAGACTCAATAACCAATCTACTAATATGATCATCAGTTAGTATTGCTTTGGGCGTTTTTATAGTTTGAAAATACCGAAGCAAGTGCTCCTCTGTCACCGAGGTCTGACTCTGCTGACCAGTTAACACCTCTACAAGCTGAACATCTAACCTTACTTCAGGCAAAGTTTGCCAATGAATAGCGATATGTCGTAGGTACTTTGATTTAGAAATTGATTTAACCGTGAAGTTTTCATTAGTAAACTCACCTAATCTTTTTATCACTTGATGATATTTTGGAAAGCCATCTTCTTGCTGACGCTGGGTTTGTAGTTTAAATAACCACAAGCGACTGATGTCATCAATAAAGATTAGCCGAGTCTGATAAACCTCCTCTATATCCTCATCTACGAGAACAACTTTATTACCATAGCCAGGTGATAATATCTTAATGGGGATAGCAAGCATGTCATCAAAAATCTGATATATAAGCTTATTTTCATCAAGATAATCATAGATTGCTTTGAGCACCTCCTCATCGTTGTAGCCTGCAAAGCTCACCAGTGTAAATAAGAACCAGGTGACGCAATCTAGTAAGGAAAAGGTATTTTTTTGTTGCCATTTACTTAATGCCTGATCAACAATCTCTTCTGCTTGCGATAGGTATAAAAAATCATCAAGGTCGTTGATATTTTTTGGACGTTGAGCTCGAGAAGCAATGACTGGTTTTGGTAATAGCGGCAAACTATCCTTTTTACGTAACTGATTGACTTTATCAAAAAAACGCATCCGCTCAAACAAAGCAAAAGGGATTATTTTTGCTGGAACAGTTTGTTCTATTTTTTTATAAATAGCTTCGTATAAGCTATAGACTTGCTCATCAGTTATTGTATCCAGTTGGCTTTCACTGCTCTCATGAATGAAAGCTGCCCAATAGTCTTGGCATATCTCTTTGGTTTGCTGTAAGGCCTTTTTTCGCTGCTCCTGCCGTTTGGCCAACCTTCTTTCATGACCATACAAAGGCTCTATAGGAGAGTATTCAGTCATGAGATCACCTGCTTAAGCTTTAGTTTGGTTGCTAGCTGTTGATAATCATCTCTGGGTGACAATATGTCACCAATACTTAATGATGAGTGTTTTCGCCAAGCCTCCTGCCCCATCATCTCATGACCAAATATAGCGAGAATAATAGCTTCATCCACCCCTTGTTCATGCAAAAAACGTTGTCCAACATGACGTGTCCAGTCAACTTTGAAACGAAAATTATCGCCTAGCTCTTTGCTAATAATTGCAGGACGTAGGGACTGCAAGGCTCCTTGTTTATCAATGTAGTTCAATAGTGGACGCTCAGAGCTAAATACTTTATCAACCTCTAATTTCAGCTTAAGGTTTAAGCGTCCGAATTGTCTAACAAAGCGGCGCAGGTAATCTAAGAAATTTTTAATTGCTTCTACTAAAAATGTGCATACAGGGACTAGGCGTGGACTTTTGGCGCTTACTCGTTCCTCTTTGTCAGAGATCCAAGCAAAACCTTTGCTCAAGTTGATTTGATTAAATTTACCAGGAGCACCTTCAACAGCTCTTATAGAGGTTAGCAGTAACGACACATGCCAAAGCCATAAATTATAAAAATTAAACTTTTCTATATAATTGGTGGTTGCTTCTACTTTCTGATACAGGTGGCTAATGAATAGACTCACTATAGGATAGTCAGGGCAGTTTTGGCTGCCTATAGCATCATCACTTAGTTCAACCTCGGACAGATACTCGACTTTGTCTAAACGATTGCCATAACAACGATCAGTGAGTATTTCAATGGCTCTATGATAGATCTCTTTCACATCTTTAAGGGAATGTGAGCTGTACCATAAATCAGCTCTTTTCTTACTGTTGCGAGAGGTGATAATACTGGCTAGCTGAGTGGTGCTGACCTCATGGGAAATAATGGTATACAGTGACTTTTCGATTCTGCCTAGGCTTATTAAAGGTAGCTCTAAGTCCTCACGTAAACTAGCGATAACTTCATTAATCAATGTCGAGTCCGGATGACCTTTATAAGTTAAAAAGATCCCTAACGGTTCAGGTAGTGGTAACTTGAACTGCGTTAATTGGTTAGCAAGCACAGACTCTATACCTATCGTTCTAATACGTAATGGAGTGATATCAAGATGAACAATAAAATCACACCGTTTTTTTCGGGCGCTAATATCAACAATACTTTTATCATTTTTATCAATATCTTCAGCTAACTTGGCAACTGAATAGCCTGTATATAAAGAAAGTAATAGATAAGCTATCGCCCGTTTTCTTTCCCTATCAGTTTCTTCGCTATCAAAGCTGTCAAACCATTGCCACAATTTAGAGCATATATTTTGCATAGCACTAAGTGGTAGCAAGCGAATATTGCTACTCAGAAATCTTTCGTTTTTATTTGCGTGAGCAAACTTTGCGCGAGTTCTACGATAGATCTGATTGCTTGAGAATTTTTCAGTCGCTTTTAATGTACTTTGCTTTATAAAACTGAAATCGGGTACAGGATCATCCAGACGCTCTCGATTAATATCATTAAAACTATCTGTTTGTTCAAAATTTGTGACGGATACGAGCTCGTCAGTATCGTCATCAACATCACTTTGTGCTATGTACTCTATTTTTGGATCATCTAACTTGCTCTGCTTACCCTGTTTTCTACCTGAGGAAGAGCGAGTAATTTTTGCTTTATTGTTATATGCAAAATCAATGGTTCTGTATATTTTAATGAATGATTTAAGCCTAGGGTCATTTTTGCTTTCAAGCTCAATTCGATACTTCTCAAAATTTTGATATGTAATTCCTAAGTTATTTGCTTGTAAAATTTTATAACAATGCTCCCATATCTGGTGATTATAGTTAGACGGATTCACCCACTTCCTAGCCTCAGCAGTGGTCTCACTAATTCGTCTTGGCAAACCATTTTGAGCAAAGTAAATCAGTAAATGGCATATCTTAGCAGTCCACAGCCATTGTTCACTAGGATTATCAACATCTAAAGTAGGTAGATGATATGTGCTGGCTATAAAAGCACGAGTAGGATTTTCAAATTTGGTTAACTTACCCTGATAAGACTCTAGGATTTTTTTTAAACGTTCTGAACTGAGAATAAATGGCTTTTCACAAGTAACCGTAATATCCATGAAGTCGATAGAAACCAAACTTGCTATCGTTAAAAAGAAATTTCTAACGTCATCTGTATACAAGTCTTCAGTATCAGGTATCAATATTTGCAGCTCTTGATTTAATATCATATTTCGCTTCTTGGATTAGATCAGGGAAAGATGGGATTTGATGAGTTGTTAGATTACGGTACAACTTGTGCTGATATTCATATTGATAGCGTTTTATTTTTTTGAGTTCTAATATTTTTTCTATGGTTAGCTTGCATTGAAAAATTTCTAGTTGAATACTTTCAGGCATTGCTTCTTTGATAGCCTGATAAATAACTGGATTGACAGGCTCCAATTTTAAAAACTCATCGAATAGATACTGCCAGGCTCTACGAGTGATATCAGCGTTTGTTAAATTTAGTTTTCGAACGGTAACAGGTAACTGGCTTTCTACTTGATAAGCCGACCTAAAATCTTCAAAAAAATAATACACATCATTATGTGTTTCACCTACTGTTTCTTCAAAGTGAATGACCTCAAAATACAGCTTTTTACATGAAGCCAATCTAGTATTTATTACTATTACTTCATCAAAAAATAATTCACAAAACAGCTGATATGGCTTTTTGGCGAGCTCATGCACCAAAAAATTATCAGTTAAATTAATGGTCTTAACCGACTCTCTACTCTTGGACTGTGTTCTTTTAGCCATATTGATAAACCTGAATTTTCACCTATACACATTCTTAGATTAGAACTGATTACTCAATATCAAAATAAATTAGTGAATGAATACCAAAAGAGTAGGGATTGAAATAATTTTTGGTTGGTGTCATTGTACATGAAATTTATGGTGACTAAAAACATATTTATACTTAGAATAGTGTTATTATATTAGGATGTTATCCAAAACATAAAAAGCTTAGCACCTTTAAAGTAAAGGGTTACAGCTTAACTAAACTTAATATACTTTTGGTCTACGTCCTTGCCAAGGTTGGGGTTTCCCGCTCCAAATTTGCTTGTATAAAGCGAAAAAGCCTCACTTCACAGTGAGGCTTTTTTTTGTCCAATTTTCAGGGGCTGTGGCGATTTTCAGTATTAGCTAGTCGCTCTAATTACTAAGTTTATCTAACATATTAAAAGTCTAAAAGTCTAAAAAACAGCACTGTGACCAAAATGAACTATAGTCGATTCACAATAAAAGAGAGTCGCTTATATCAACGTGCTACTGGTATAAATTTTTCTGGCGTGCTGTTCGCAAGCGTAACAGAGGCTGCAAAAAGTTCATCCCAGTAGCACTGTATCGTTTTTAAATTGAATCGACTATATGTTGTCAATCTCATAGACATTAACTTGGAAGGTTTTAATCAAACAGTCTGCCAGTAAAATTTACTTCATATCTATCTTGGATTTTTATAGATCATTATCAATCGAGAATTCATTGAAAGCACTGATATCCACCAAATTATCTTTATAGCTATACAGATACAATTTGACATCACAATTTAGCACTTTCAAAGACTTAGGAGTTCTGGTAGAAGTATTAGAGTGAAACAATTAAAGTAAATGTAGCACTTTGAATATAAGTGCCATTAGGTTTAATAATATTTATACAAAGGGAAAAACTATGCCAAAGATTAATGTTAACGGAACCACACTGTTTTATGACGATCAAGGCCCTAAAGATGCTCCAGTGTTAGTACTGAGTCACTCTCTATTTTTTGACCAAAAAATGTTCGCTCACCAAATAGCGCATCTTTCTAAACATATTCGAATTGTGAGCTATGACCATCGAAACCAAGGACAAAGTGCCGGCTCGGAACTAAAAAGCGTCGATATGGATACGCTTACTGACGATGCCGTGGCATTAATTGAGGCACTTAACCTAGGGCCTTGCTTCTTTGCCGGCAACTCTATGGGAGGCTTCATTGCACTGCGCTTAGCCGCTCGCCGCCCAGACTTGCTGAAGGGTTGTATTGTACTTGGGTGCAGCGGAGAACTTGAATACAAATTGGCCGATTTTTCGCCCCTAATTGATGGTGTAAGCGCACAAGGTACCGAGCCGTTCATCGATACACTTATGTACATCATGTTTGGTGATGACTATTTGGCAGACCCTTCCCGTGCGACCGAGCGCGAGCACTGGCGTGATTATATGTTAAAACTGGGACCGGATATTGCGCGCAGCGCTCATGGTGTTATTCATCGTACCGGCGTGTTAAATGAGCTTAAGGGCTGTAAAGTTCCTATGCTGATATTGGCAGGTGAGCAAGACCATGCGTATGAAGTGCCGCTGTCCGAAAATATCGCCCAAACCGTAGCTGAGAGTCAGATGTTTGTGATTCCAAAAGCGGGCCATTCAGTGGCGCTTGAGCAACCAGAAATTGTTAATAAGTATATTTCTGATTTCATTTCAGCCCATTCATAACGCCCTTAATTGATGTTTAAACGGTATTATTTTTTAGGGTTCTTTCTAATTGAGTCAGCAGCTATAAAACGATAACGAGTAGTAAGCGCTAGTCCTAGCTTATAATTTGATGCCTTTGTCGTAATGTTGGCAAAGGCATACTAAAATTAGTTTCATTGTCTAATGCCAGCATACTTTTTGAAACACCGTCGTTCTAAAATACTACGCGTGACTTTCGATTGTCTAAGACTATTATTTTTTCCAGAATATAACATCTTTATGCTGCATAAAAGAGTGGTTTCTTATTTATGATGAACTACTGTTGATGGGCTTAGCTTACTAAGTTCATGTTTATAGATTCTTCAGCTTACATCAGCCATATTCACCTGCAGGTTTTCTATATAGAAATATATCGTTCGTATTATCCATGTACATCATCGCATCAGAAAAATTTACCTTTTTTAGCTGCTCAACTTTTAGCTGGCTAATTTGATGATTATATAGAACAACAAGCAGCATATCTTCCCCTGTAATTAGGTGAGTAATAAACTGCGTAAGAACATAAAAGGGCAACATCTTGAGACTGTGAATGAAGCATTGCTTAACAGACGCTTGTTGGTTGGGACGGTGCTTAATAAGTTACAGAACTTATGCCAAAGTGAACATTATCGCCAACAAAGTGTAAATTGGTTTATGGCAAACTCATTATCAGCTCTTACTGCTTGTTGTTGGTGTACTTATAAATTATTGGTTTTCTTTATGAACTAGCACTTAAAAACATGCGGAATTTCAGCAGATAGCTTATCTCAAATTTAGGATGAATTAGGCCAAAATACAAATCCCTATATGATGCCCTTTTAAAGAGGAAAAGGTATGACTTCAGCAAGAAGCCCTAGCTTAAATGTGCCATCTATATACATTCAGCCAAGAAACTTTGCCGATTATTTATCTAATCAGCAGGACTATTGTTTGTTTTTGGATATAGATGGCACACTTTCAGATTTTACGTTTAATCCAAAAGACAGCGTCATCCCAAATACAACATTAATGCTTTTAAAAAAAATACAAAGTTATGGCGTTAAGATCGCGATCGTGACAGGACGCAGTCTTTCTGAAGCAAGGCAAATGCTGTCTCCTATACAGTTACCGATTGCAGCAACTCATGGCTTAGAAATAGCATTTGATGGTAAGAAAGACAACGACGATACCAACGTCGCGCAGGTTGATATCATCGAACTTGACGCCATAAGGCAGGCTCTCATCCAATCTTGTTTGCCCTATGATGACTTCGCCATAGAAGATAAACCATATTCCGTCGCCCTACATTATCGGCAAAATCCTGCTTTAGCCGATATGGCTTATAGCATTATGTCGAGAATATTAAAAAATTATGCTAATTGGATATTAAAAAAAGGTAAATATGTTTGGGAGATCGTTCCAAAAGGGGTAAATAAAGGCAAAGCAATTTTGACCTTACTGAAAAAAATGCAAACCAGCAATAACCTTTGCGCTATTTTTATTGGTGATGACATCACCGATGAAGCAGGATTTATGGCAGTACAAGGTGACAGTAGGTTAATAGAAAATAACAATTTAATAGAAGAAAATAGGTCAACAGGAAAAAACCACAAGCTAGTAAAGGGTTCATTAAACGGTATGGGTATTAAAGTTGGTAGTGAGCCCACTTGCGCTCATTATTATTTGCATAGTATTCATGAGGTTACTGTTTTACTTGACAGTTTCCTGACCTTTTACCAAAAACGCGCCACTCTAGCGTTTGAGTTAGCAGACGCTAATTTCCCTACTGCCAAAAAAACAACGAGACATGTCATATGAGCCGCCTAATCGTCTTATCTAACCGGGTTAAAATGCCCGACAATAACCCGATGGCAGGCGGACTTGCAGTAGCATTGCACGATGTGTTAATAGGTAATTCAGACATCTGGATGGGCTGGAATGGCAACATTGTTGATGCTCATGTTGATACCGATGACGACTGCGCTACTAATGAATTTAGCAGTAGCAAACAAACTTCTTTAGCAAGCGCTGATCTACAAAGAGCTAATACAATGGTTACTTATGTCACCATTGCCCTAACGACCAAACAATATCAGCATTTTTACTGTGGATTCGCCAATAATGTACTGTGGCCACTGTTACACGAGCAAACCGATTTAATCAGCCAAGCACCGCAAGATTATGCAGGCTATCAAGCGGTAAACTGTCTTTTTGCTAGACAATTAAAAAAACTCATCCAACCCAATGATGTGATTTGGGTGCATGACTATCACTTTTTAAGTGTGGCGTATTATTGTCGACAATTGGGCATGAGCAATCGTATCGGCTTTTTTTTGCACATTCCGTTTGTCCCATTGGCATTTTGGCAACAGCTCGATAAAAGCTCTGAACTTATTAAGCGTCTTGCCTATTATGATGTACTCGGCACGCAAACTCAGCAAGATAAAGCCAACTGTCTTGCCGTTTTCCAGCATTATTTAAAAGGTAGCTTTTTAAAAGAAAGTCATTTGAAAGATCCGCTAATAAACACGTCACATACCAAGCGAGATTTTGCTAAATCTAACCCGTCAGCTGGTGTGCAGTTAATGCTCAATCTAGACCTTGACTTAGAATCAGCCACCACGCATCGTTTAGTTATTAATGCCTATCCAATCGGCGTAAATGTAGCAAAAATCCAGCAGCAGGTAGTCAATTTATCCTCACCTTTATCTCTACAAGCTGCAAAAGATACTCAGAAAAAAAATACTATGAAGCCTGCCGCACAACAGATAATTGCTGTAGATAGGATTGATTATTCTAAAGGTTTATTAGAGCGTTTTACGGCGTATCGCTATTTTTTACAACAATATCCTACGTATCAAAATCAGCTAAAATTATTACAAATTGCATGTCCTAGCCGCTTAGATTTACCGGTTTATCAACGACTTTATAAAGGTGTCAGACAAGCCGTTAATAACGTTAATCAACAATTTTTGCCTAATGCTTGTAGAACGGATGTCTTTAAAGCCGATGCTTCTGAAGCAGATACCTTTAAAAACGATGACTATATAAATAACTGGAAGGCGATTGCGTATAGCGAAAAAGTGTTAAGCCAAGAGATGCTGATGACAGCGTTTTGGCATAGTGATGTCGGTTGGGTAAATTCGCTTAAAGATGGCATGAATCTAGTCGCCAAAGAATATATTGCCGCCCAAAATCCTGATAATCCTGGTGTGTTGTTGCTGTCACGTTATGCAGGGGCTGCTGAACAAATGCAAGCGGCGGTCATTATCGACCCGCACCAGCCAAAAAGCATCATACACGGTTTAAAAACTGCCTTGGAGATGCCATTAGCGCAGCGAAAGAATCGCTATCAAACGTTATTTCAAGGGTTACAGCAGGATAATTCACACGCCTGGCAACAAGATTTTTTAGATGACCTGTATTTAAGATGACCTACGCTGTGGCAAGAAACGTCACACAAATAGCTAGCACCCAGCTGAAGCTAAAGCCGAAATATCTAACTCACAAGAATAATTTCATAAGAACAATGAGGACATGCCCTAATGTTAGATACAAAGAATTTTTTATTACAAAACATTAAAGTCGCTGTAGAAAACATTGTGTCCGTTGATAATCAAGCCATTAGCACGCTCGGTTTAACAAACAAATTACGGTGTGACATATTAGACATTTTAGTCACTTATAGCGATAAAATCCCCCATCCTGCCAGTGCCAGCGTCAATGGTGATGGGACAAACTCACCCACCTTAATCCGTTGGCAAATTTTGGCCTATGTTGCGAGTATTGATTTAACAATTGCAAAATGGTTTGAATCGCACTTAGATGCATTGAGTATTTTACATGAAGTGGGCTATGACAATAATACTAATGGGCTGTGGGCAGTTTGGGCGTCAGAAGGTCACCCCCATCCTATACGTTACCAGCAGGGCAAAGTCAGCGGCACAAAAGGATGGTGTTCGGGGGCAAATATTGTTGATCATGCGCTAATGACTTATCGAGATAAGCACGGTCACTCGCAACTGCTTATCGTAGATATGCAGCAAACTGGGGTTGAGATTGACAATAGCGAATGGCAAGCGGTAGGAATGCAGCCCACTGATACTGCCACCGTACAGTTTAATCAGGCAACGGCCAGTAATGTTGGGCCGGCAAATGCGTATCTAGAACGTGTGGGATTTTGGCATGGGGCAGCAGGTGTCGCCGCTTGCTGGTATGGCGCAACGGCTTACTTAGCAGCCTATCTAGTAACGGCTTATCAGCAAAAACCGCATGATTATAAAGCCATGTATTTGGGTCAAATTAGTACGGCATTAGCCGTCACTCAGCAGTATTTTCATCATGTCTCAAGCTTAATAGATAGCCAACCGCAGCTGAGCCACGAACTTGCCATTCGTCAATTAAGATCAAACGTCGAGCAGCTGGCTCGCTTAGTGTTAGAGACCGTCGGACAGGCATTGGGGGCAGTCCCATTTTGTCGTAATGCCCATTTTGCAAGATTATCAGCCGATTTAGCCGTGTTTATTCGTCAAAGTCATGGGGCATTTGATTTACAAAAAATAGGTGAATTAACCAGCGATTTAACTAGTGAATTAACTGAAGAACAGGAAAATATATGGCAACTGTAATACCTAGTATGACCACAGCTGATATTTCAGCCCCTAATATAGCAGCACCCAAGCTGGCAGAAAATCCTGCACGCCCTGACTCTGTAAGCCCTGACATTTCATCCACCAACAGTGTTGCGGCGACTAACACGAATGCCATAACTAATAACGCCTTAACGCCTGAATATAATCATCCGATTGTTGGTGATCGAGTTATTGAAGGCGATGGGACCAGTCAGGACGTTTGGCAAAATTGGCAAGGGTTACGAAATTTACCCCGATTAAATATTGCAAAAATTTTTCCGCCACACCAGCGTGTGTGTATTTTTGCCCCGCATCCTGATGATGAAATATTGGGCTGTGGCGGTATGTTGCAACAGTTGGCTACTAATGGCAATCCTATCGTCGTTGTTTGTGTGACCAATGGCGAACAAAGCCATCCAAATTCGCAGATTTATCCCCCGCAAAAGCTTAACATCATTCGTCCGAAAGAAAGCCTTGCGGCGCTAGAAATGTTAGGCGTAGCTCATCAGGTCACGTCTATTGCCCTAGATTTAACCGATGGTGACGTGTTTGCCCAACAAGCACAATTTACCAAAAAATTAGCCGCTATTATTCAGCCTGACGATATTTTAGTGACGACCTTTATGCGCGACGGACATCCCGATCACGAAGCAACAGGGCAAGTGGTGGCCTCATTTGCCAAGCAACACCATTTAGCGTGTTATCAAGTATTAATTTGGGCATGGCATTGGGCAAAGCCTGACGATATTCGTATTCCTTGGCACTGTGCCAGCAGATTTGATTTAACCACTGAGCAACTACAGCGTAAAACCCAAGCAATTGAATGCTTTAACAGTCAAATTACCGTTGATGAGAGTACGGGCAACCCACCGATTTTATCTGCCCAAACTATCGCTAGAATTAGCCAGCCCTGGGAGGTTTATTTATATGAGTCACACCCCTAAATCTACGACGTCTACTAATACGAATCTTACGGACAGTCAAAGTAACCTTACGGACAGTTTGAATGTTTCTAAAACGACCTCGGCTGACCGTACCCAATCTCAAAGCCAACCTGTCCCCTGTTTAGAAACGTATTCAGAAAGCTATTTTGATGCGTTATATAGCGACAATACTGACCCATGGCAGTATCAGACCCGCTGGTATGAGAAAAGAAAACGTGATATGTGTCTAGCGGTACTGCCGCAAGCACAATATGGCAATGCCATTGAGTTAGGGTGCGGTAATGGCGTGTTTAGTGAGTTACTTGCCCGTCGTTGTGAGGCTCTAGTAAGTACAGATGGTAATAACAAAGCGGTGCAACTTGCCAAACAACGCTTGGCGGGGTTACCCCATGTTAGGGTTATACAAGGGGCTATTCCTAACGCATTATTGACTTTAAAAGAGGCGCTTTTAACAGCTTATCCTTTATCAGACAACCTATTTACTAATAAATCGCTCGCTAATAAACCACCTTTTGATCTAATAGTCATTAGTGAAATTCTATATTATTTATCGCCAAATGATATTGATACGGTTATCGCTTGGATTGGGCAAAACCTTGCCATAGGCGGTACTTTACTGTGCTGTCATTGGCGATACGCCATTGATGGCTTTGCGATGACGGGCGAGACGGTGCACCAACGCTTACACCAAGCGTTTAATTTGGTAAATAATGCAGATAATGTCGAAGGTCATCAAATAGATTTTAATCATCCAGTGTCTTTTAGTCATCAAAGCAAGATTGTAGATACTGATTTTTTATTAGACGTTTGGCAAAACGCTCCAAATTCGGTCGCCATGCAAGAAAACTTGGTATGACATGATATGACAGTCAACAAAATAATAGGTGACATGAAAATCGGTATTGTGATTCCCGCTCATAACGAGGCGCTGACTATTACCAATTGCCTAGCGTCGGTTCAGACAGCCATTGAGCAACTACCTCCAACCATTGCGGCGTATCTGCTGGTGGTGTTTGATAGCTGCACCGATGACACGCTGGCGTTAGTCAAAGCCGCAGGTGTTGACTATATATGCTGTGATTATCAGTGTGTAGGACGGGGGCGAGATATGGGTATTCGCCATGCTATCACCCAAGGAGCAACATGGCTTGCCTGTACAGACGCAGACTCAATAGTGACTACAGATTGGCTGGTACAGCAAATCGCACATATTACGCATCAGCCTACGGATATGATTTGCGGCGTGGTGAGCGTTGATAGCTGGGCGCATTTGACCCCGCAAACGCGGGAAGATTATAGTAATCATTACCAAGATATTATGGGACATCGCCATATTCATGGGGCAAATTTAAGTTTTAGCGGTGAGGCCTATCTCGCTGTTGGCGGCTTTGCCCCATTATCTTGCCATGAAGATGTGGATTTAGTCAAAAGATTTGAGACCCGAGGCTATGCCATCACTTGGAGCAATCACGTCCGTGTGATTACCAGCAGCCGTCTAGAAGCTCGGGCGACAGAAGGTTTTGCAGCATTTTTAGCAAATTTAGAAAAAAGCAATTTACAATAGCTATTTACAGAAATAGTTTACAGGAACCTAGGCGCTGTATAGCATTCAAAATTAGGACTGCTAATTGCTCCTTATTTATCAAAGCTGTGTTCTAGACTAGTCATAAATCGACGGTACTACTAAAATATTGGCTAGATCTTGGCTGGATTCATCAACAGCGACTGAACACTTTGAGCAAGCGATAGGATTGGCGACACCAGTACAGACGCGTATTAATAAAGACCAGGCTATTTAGATTTAGCGTCATTATTATTTTGATATACGCATGGCAGCCCAGTCAGAAGATTATATTAAAGATGCCGTATTTACCTTTGATGAGAACAAAGGAATAAGAAGCAACTTTGGTCGTGATTTAGCTGTCATATATTAACTCTGTTGAACACCTTTACCAATATGATATTTTAAGCCTAGATACTTTTTTTGATGGTCTTGTTGAAGACTTTAACCCCCTGTAAGACTTTCTATTATACGATTTATAAGGCATGCTACTATTCAGGTTACTTTTTAGAATGCTATTCAAATTACTATACAAAAAATTTATTGAAGCCAATTATTAATATCAATTATCAAGGATGATAAATGACAAACTCTAATCCTATTACGAGCGCTGCTCCAGACTCAAAAGACCCTTTGGTCATAAGAGAAAACAGTAACGGTGTCGTTATCCTCACTCTAAACCGCCCTAAACAATTTAATGCGTTATCTGTCGATATGCTATCTGCTATGCAAACAGAGCTGGATAGCATTGCCCAAGATAGCACTGTCCGAGTGGTGGTAATTGCGGCGAATGGCAAAGCATTTTGTGCCGGTCATAATCTCAAAGAAATGCGAGCAAATTCAGATAAAGCATTCCACCAATCATTATTTGAGCAATGTAGTCAAATGATGCTTACTATTAATAATATGCCACAAGTTGTGATTGCCAAAGTACAAGGCATTGCTACGGCAGCAGGCTGCCAACTCGTTGCTACCTGTGACTTGGCAGTTGCCGCTGATAGCGCAAAATTTGCGACTTCTGGGATAAATGTTGGACTGTTTTGTTCAACGCCTGCCGTCGCTGTCAGTCGCAATCTATCTTCCAAACAGGCGTTTGAGATGCTTATCACTGGTGAGTTTATTGATGCGCATACCGCCTTGCAACAAGGATTGATTAATCGTGTGACTCCAGCGGATCAATTAGACGATACCCTGCAGTCTTTAATCGATGCCATTACTGCTAAATCCCCTATTGCAGTCACCACCGGCAAAAACATGTTCTATAAACAGTTGGATATGAGTTTAGAAGATGCTTATGATTATGCCAGTGAGGTAATGGTAGCTAATATGATGGCAGACGACGTGGCAGAAGGTATTGATGCCTTTATCGAGAAGCGACATCCAGTATGGACAGGACGTTGATGGTTATAGGACCATCAATTAAAATTGACCTAGTTCAGTATCCAATAACTTATGCAAACGTGCATGACTAGGCTCGACTGAATGATGAGCAAATATAGCGTATTGCTTTACTCACGGCGCCAAGCATTCAGCCACCAGTAAAGCAATACTGGCGATGAAGCCATCAATATTTTAGCGTCCCTATTATTTCAAGAGAGCTCAATGAAGATTTTAATCGCCCCAGACTCGTTTAAGGAAAGCTTACAAGCTATTAAGGTTTGCCAGGCTATAAAGTCTGGATTTAGTCAGGTATTTCCGGATGCAGACTATACGTTATTACCAATGGCCGATGGCGGCGAAGGCACTGCCGCTGTTTTGTCCTATGTACTAGGCGGACGTTGGAAAGATGTGGTAGTACATGACCCGCTCATGAGACTTATTACTGGAAAATATTTGCTATTACCTGATGCTACTGCCGTTATTGAAATTGCCGAGGCTTGCGGTCTACATCTATTAACGGTAGAAGAGCGCAACCCAGTTATTACCAGTAGCTACGGAGTTGGCGAACTGATCAAAGACGCCTTAAACGAAGGGGCAAAACGTATTATTATCGGTCTTGGAGGTAGTGCTACCAACGATGCGGGTGTTGGCATGCTAAGGGCTCTAGGAATGGTATTTTATGATCAGCAGGGAGAGCCTTTGACACAAGGCGGTGAGCAACTTACTAAGTTGCAACAAATAGACAGCTCAGCATTCAATCCGAATATTTTAAATACTGTCTTTGAAGTGGCCTGCGATGTGACCAATCCGTTATGTGGTCCGTTAGGCGCCAGTGCTATTTTTGGTCCACAAAAAGGTGCAAGCCCTGAGCAAGCTGAGCTTTTAGATAAGTCTTTAAATCACTTTGCGACGGCTTGTCGTCAGCATAGTAAACAAAATGGTAATTATTATAGTGATGAGAATTATCAAAACGTATCAGGTGCAGGCGCCGCAGGTGGTCTTGGGTTTGCTTTAATGACCTTTTGCAGAGCACAGTTGCAATCAGGGTTTGATACCGTGGCTGGGGCCGTCGATTTATCGCAACACATTGCGAATGCTGACCTAGTAATAACAGGGGAAGGAAAGCTCGACGCGCAAACCTCAATGGGTAAAGTTGCTGCCGGTATCAGTCAACTTGCTAAGCTCAGTCAGACGCCTGTTATTGCCCTTTGCGGTAGTGTGGATGGTCTTAAGTATGATCACACTACACAATTTGATGTGGTTATGCCCAGTATCCAAAAAGTAGATTCTATTGATAATGTATTGAAAAATGCTTATGACAATATCGAAACCACTGCGGTAAATATTGCCGCTGCTATTTGGCTAGGGCAGAAAATGAAATGATTGTTTTAGTGGCTGATTGCTCAAAAATCATAAAATAGTAAAATTTAAAGAAAGATGTCCTGAAGATCTATTAAGCAGAGTAGCTTTTCAGGCAAAAGACTACCAAAGCTTGATTATAAACGATAGCTTTTCTGAGATAAGTTTGCTAACACTAAACTTGCATCGTCTCAATAATACCAAACTAATAGATGAAGCATTAAGTGATTAATTTAAGGTTTATCTCCTATTTGTAAATATAATTGATGTCGAGATAAAATAAGCCAGTAAAGTGAACAAATAAGAATAGCCCTGCTACTTTATAAGTGGTGGGGCTATATATTTAGCGAGTCACTTTCAATACGACCATCAACTAGATTAATAGTGCGATCACAGGATGCTGACAACCGTGGATCGTGAGTTACAAGCAGTACCGCACAATCACGCTCGCGATTAACTTTACGGAATAATTCAAATACCTCAGCAGCCGTAACCGTATCAAGATTGCCGGTAGGTTCATCGGCTAATAGTAACGCAGGCTGGGTTATAAGGGCTCTGGCAATAGCTACTCGCTGTTGTTGACCTCCCGAGAGTTCATTAGGCTTACTATTAGCAAACTTCTCCAGCCCAACAGCAGCAAGCAACTCACGCGCTTGCTGTAGCACAAGTTTATCTGGTTTACCCTGTGTCAGCATCAACGGCATCAACACATTATCTAATGCCGTAAATGCTTGGATCAGATGGTGAAACTGAAAAACAAAACCGATACTATTACCACGCAGCGCAGTACGTCCAGCGTCCTCCATAGCGCTGGTGGCCTGACCTAACAAATAAAGCTCACCATCACTGGGCTTATCAAGCAAACCGAGTATATTTAATAAGGTACTTTTGCCAGAGCCAGAGGGACCAATCAGTGCCGCAAAATCATTGCTGCCAATATACAAATCAATACCATGTAGCACTTCAATCTCGTTGGGCTGGCCAACATTATAAGATTTGCGCAGCGACTCTAAGCGTAGGACTTCATGAGACTTATCAGACATAACGAATGGCCTCCACCGGATCCAGTGCTGCTGCTCGGCGCGATGGTATAGCAGCAGCCAGTACGCCTGTGAGTGTCGCCAGTAACATTGCCACTATAACCAGCTTTACAGAGATTGGAATATAAAATAACCCTGGGCCAAAAGTATTAAATACCCACACCAGCACGTAACTGGCAGCACTACCCACAACCGAACCTAACAGACCAAATACGGCACCTTGAATCAAAAATATACGTAAGATTTGCTGCCTTGTCGCGCCAGTCGCCCGCAAAATACCAATTTCTCGGGTTCGTTGTACGACACTGACTGATAACACACTAGCAATACCAAAGGCCACGGAAATAGCCACAAAGACAATTATCATATTAGTAGACAAACTTTGTGCTGAAAGCGCATTCATCAACTGCACGTTAGTCATAATCCAGCTTTCTGCTTGCAATGATGTCAAGCGTCCTACCTGTGCTGCAATATTTTCTGCTTCAAAGATATCTGCTACGGTCAGATCGATCACCGTGACACCCCCTGGGAGACCGAGTAGCGATTGTGCCTGCTTTAAGTCCAAATATACATAGCGTGCATCTAGCTCGCGCACACCCAGCTCAAATATACCGGCAATATTCACCACTGCACTGTTCTGCTGCCCGGTTTCTAGGCGCAGCTTATTACCTACTTGCACCCCTAGATCTTTAGCTAACTGGCTGCCAATCAGTACATTGTCAGCGCCCATTCGCAGTTGGCCACTGACCAAATACTCTTCAAGCGGTATGATCTTCTGATAACGTTCAAGGTCCGTACCCACTAACGCCACCGACGCCAATGCCTCACCACGCCTTACAAACGCGGGTCCTGACACCGTTGGCGATACGGCCGTTAATAATGGTAATTGATCCAAAGTAGCGGTAATTTGCTGCCAGTTGTTAATTGATCGTAGCCGCTGTGGCCGTTTATCTTCCTGTAGCAACTGCACGGTACCCGCTACAGGCGGAAGTACCATATTAATTTCATCCGGTGGTAATAAACGAATATGGGCCTGAGTACCTAGGGTGTTTTCGATAAGGTTAGACTGTAGCCCTTGAACTAAAGCGGTAATAAAAATAATAACTGCCACGCCTACTGCTACACCCACGGTGATCATGATCGATTGCATGCGCCCCTCGCGCAAAAAGCTCATCGCAATGGTTGACTCGATCCATAGTCGCCCGAAAAAGCCAGTCAATTGGTTTTCTCCGGTAATTCATTGCTAAGACCTATAGCGTCAACACTATCCATAAATGGGAGCTGTTGTGACTTAATACGTACCCGCGCACCATTAGCTAACGACGATGCGGCATCGGCCAGTACCTGATCATCTAGGCTTAAACCCGTAATTACTTCAGACATTGCCAAGCCCCGTAAACCAAGCGTTACTCTCTGGCGTTGTATTTTTCCATCACGTAGCAACAGCACTACCGCCTTATCTCCTTGTACACTGCCTAAAGCATCATTCGGGATCACTAGTGCCTGCGTGCGTCGATCCGTTTCAATATTCACTGACACTGTCATATCTTGACGCAAAAACTCAGGCACAGGATCAACAGTCAGCCTAACTTCTACCGTACCACGCTGTGGATCAATACTTGGTGCAATAAAACTGATACGAGCAGGAAAAGGACTCTCTGGGTAGGCATCAGCAATAGCTACCGCTCTTTGCTGTAACGCCAGCCGTGATAAGTTACGCTCATCAAGCGGCACTCGGATTTCCGTACTACCCTCTAGCGCAATGGTGAACAGTATCCGACCCGGCTGTACCAGATCGCCGGTCTCCACATTACGGGTTAACACTGTTCCTGTCACCTCGCTTCGTACTTCGGTTTTAGCGAACTGAGCTTGTAGCGCAGTCAAACGCTCGCGCAGCAGAGCCTCCTCGACCCCGCCAGCAGCCAAGGCGGCTACTTTTAAACGTGCTGACTCAAGATTATTCAGTGCCTGACTTTGAGCCTGCTCTGCTTGCGCCATCTCTTCAGCCGAAATTGCCGAAATCGCAGCCAACTCACGTCTACGCTCAACGTTACCGCGGGCTTGTGCTAACTGTACTTTGGCATTAGCCAAATCCGCTGCCGCTTGTGGACGCGTGCTGGTCGCAAGCTCGCTCAGCGTAGCCTCCGCTTGCCGCACTTGGGCAGCAACCTCATCCGACCTCAGTACCAGCAACAGATCGCCTTTTGCAACTTGATCACCTTCCTCTACCAAGCGCTTAAGTACCACACCGGTAATTTCACTACCCACTTCAGTGCGTGATACCGTCACCACTCGCCCAGTCGCCACTACCGTTTGTACCAATGGCCTTGAAATCACGGTATAGCTCGGCAATAGCGGTCCCTGCCACCAGCGAAATACAGCAAAACCAGCTGCAAGCATCAGCAGTATGCCAATAACCACATAAACTACATATTTATAGGGGACAGCGCGCAATGAATTTCTCCCGTTCAGATGCTTCAGATTCTTATCGTAGTTTTTATTATAAGCGTTATCAAGAGAAGTTGCGTCCAGCTGACAAGGATCAAGAGTTGGGGTTTTAAGTTTTCAGCTGAACGTCAAGATTAAAAATTGTAGACAGCTATGATTTAGCAATCGTTAACAATATGGTTAATTAACACTGAAGTCCTTGCTGATACATTACCATCATAAGATAGCTGATGATGATAAATTAAACCCTACGTTTGATCGAACCAGTCAGACCTGTGACTAGTGGCAACATTACTACATAGGCATAAACCAACAATGCCACTACCATAACCAAATGGAACGCCCAATCTACCCAATAGGTGAGGTCTCCTAAGCTGGCATTAAAAAATAGTGGTAAGGTAAAAAATCCGACCACTGCAATAGCACTTGCCAGTATGCCAGCAAGACCATATGCCAGTTTTTTATGCCTACCTGCAACGGCCCAGTAAATCCATGCGGCTAATAATATTAGTAATAATGCACTGACCAACGTGGCATTCTCTAGTATTGCTTCCCATAACATCATAAACGCTTGATTTAAAAATAACATGGCCGCTCCTTTGTAAACCTTCTTCTAAGCAGTCTTAGTTTAAGAAAATATAAAGCACAGGTCTAAACAATACTAACGTTTAATGCTGATCTAAACTCGACCTTTGGCAACCGCCATATAGGCAGGCTTTAGCATCATCTCTTCTAAGAACCATGCAAAATAGCTTTCTTTTAAAGGGTCAACCAAAGGAACGCTTGGTATCAATTTATTTTCATAATCGAACTCAACCAGCATCGCCCTACCTTCTTCTATTAACAGCGGACAAGAAGTATAGCCATTAAATTTTTGGCTTGGCCCATTCCCCTGTATGACGTCAATAATATTAGCCGTCACTATCGGGGCAGAATTTTTGATGGTGGCAGCGGCTTTTCCTTTTGGCGTCCCATTGATATCACCAGCACCAAAAATATTGTCATAATGCTTATGCTGTAGTGTATATTTATCAACATCTAGCCAGCCTTTTTTATTTGCCAATGGACTATTTAGCACACTATCTACCGCGAACATGGGCGGTACAACGTGGATAAAATCATAATCTTGGCGACTCTGAGTGCCTTGCTCATTCGTAAAATAGGCCACTTTGGCCCCTTTATCGATTGCTGTTAAGCGTTGCTCAAAATTCGTCCCAATCGGTGGATCGTAAGCAGCCCATCGTGACAATATATTCTCATTGACAGCAGGGACACTAAACACCGTCTTATGCGGACTAAAAAACTGAATGTCGCTATCTTTTCGAGTACCTGCTTGTATGAGTCTATCGTGCAACATAAAGGTCATTTTTAATGGCGCACCTGCACATTTCATATCGGTATGGGCTAGCGTCATCACAGCACGACCGCCTTTTTGGCGAAATGCATCTATTTGGTGCCAGGTTTTTAAGGCGATTTCTGGGCTAGGATAGACACTACCAATACCGTCAGTTCCTAAATCTTCAATACTCAAACCCTCAATCTGCTCAAAACCCAATCTCAATCCAGTCGCTATTACCAAATAATCATAATTAATTTTTTTACCACTGTCGGTTATCACTTGATTACTATCAGGTAAAAACTCACGGGCATTTTCTTGCACCCAGGCGATGCTCGAAGGTATTAAGTCAACATTGCTATCGGTGACCTTGTCAGTATTATTCCAGACCCCCGTTGCTAAAAGCGTGTAACCAGGTTGATAGTAATGCGCCTGGCGACTGTCTAGAATGGTCAGCTTAGCATTGGGCAGTTGACGGCTTAATCGATTGGCCACCGCTAACCCTGCAATGCCAGCACCCACAATAACGATATTGGCTTTTTCTTGATGTTTGGGTAAAGACGCACAGCCGATCAGTGCCATACTCCCCATGACTGCCCCAGTCGCCACACCCGCACCAATAAATTGACGGCGGTTTAACAGTTTGAAGTCATTGAGCTTTAGGGCATTATCAGCGCTATTATTATTAGAAACATCGGTAATAGAAAAATTGGTATTAGAAATATTAGTATCAGAGGCATTAACACCTTGATTAGATGTATGAGGCGAGTTACTCAAAGATCGTTTCATGATATGTCCTTATAGGCCAATCGTTATATCAGATTCTGTTCATCTGTACCTTTTAACACTGACCGTTAAAATAATAGACTAACCAAAATCAACCCCAACATTTGGCATCAAAGTTGGCTTGCCTCAACCCACGCCTCATAACCACCGGTAATAGAGACTCCCTATTTATAATTAAGGTCTGCTAATGACTAAAATATTTGAGAGTTATACTTTAAATACCAAAAGACAAAAATGAACTATTAAATATAATTAATGTAATAACAGTCATTGAGATCAAAGTCCCTGATATAAAAGTAACTAATTTAAAATACGTTATATATTTAATTATAATATATTATTTTGTATATAATATCTATAACATTCACTTATTAAAATATATACATTCATTTATTATTATGCATTTAAGACTATACACGTAAGAGAAAGCTTGATGAGTAGCGCTTTAAGCACTGAATTTATAGCCATTCATAATAAATAATGCTGACCGACCGACATTGTTAAACACTTTTTTACCCATAAAAAAACACAACCATTAATGTCGTGTTTTTTTATTTAAATTTTGATAAAAAATAGCTTTTAATACTTCTGATCGGTTATTCAGCAGCGATGACAAGCATTTCTACTAATAGCTCTGGACGCGCCAAAGCTGATTCGCCACAGGCGCGAGCTGGCGGCGGCGTACCTTCAAACCACTTATCCCATACCTCATTCATCGCGGCAAAATCTGACATGCTTTTTATCCATACGGTTGTCGACAGGATTTTTGACTTATCACTGCCCACCTCTTCTAGTAAGCCTTGAATTTTCTCTAGACAGGTTAATGTCTGAGCGGTGATATCGTCTTCAGCATTGCCCACTTGACCTGATAAATAAATGGTCTGGTTATGGATGACGATTTTACTCATACGTTGATTGCTATGCAGTTTTTGCATGACGGTTGATCCTTATATCTCTAACTTATTTATTAAAAGTTTTAAATGAGTGACCGTTTATTTAGTCTTAGAAAAACGCTGCGCATTAAACGGTTCTACATCTACGATGACAGGTTTATTATGAATCAGCTCTTCCATAATGCGCCCGGTCATAGGTCCTAAAGTAAAACCTTGATGGCTATGACCAAAGGCAAACCATAACTTATCATGTTTGTGCGCAGGACCAATGACCGGCTTCATATCTGGCATACACGGACGCGAGCCAGCCCACGCCTCAGATTCTACCGCTTCCTCTAATGGCAATATTTTTCTAGCAAGCTTCAGTACTGTTTTCAGCTGTCCGAAGTTCTTTGGCGCATCCATCGTAGTCATCTCAGCACCGGTAGTAATGCGAATACCTTGCTGCATAGGCCCCATGACGAAGCCTTTATCCATATCAAACATACTGTGATTGATTGTATTTTTACCAGTGGTTTTAAAGTGCTGATGATAGCCGCGCATCGGGAATAAGGGTAGATTATATCCCAATGGTTTGATTAACTCATTAGACCAAGGACCGGCAGCGACTACCAAATCATCGCAATAATAGGTGTCATTATCAGTGACTACCTTCCAACCCTGACCATCACCACTGTCATCGGGAGTGATCTCTTTTACGTTTTTTTCTTGTATCGTACCACCCATGTCTTCGAAATTTTTGGCATAGGCTTTTACTAGCATACTTGGGTTGGAAACTTGCCAAGAATTTAACCAATGAATCGCACCGACAAAACCATCAAAATTAGCATTAGGTTCAAGCACTTTTAACTCTTCAACGGACAACAATTTATGCTCAACCCCTTGCTCACGGTCACTTATGGCTAAGGCAGCGGCGATCTTAAGGGTATCTTCAGAACGATGTAACTGCAGCCAACCATCACGTCTAATCAACTCATCAGCGTTTGATGCGGTAATCATGGTCTGATGCTCGCTGGTACAATGCGCAATCAGTGTCTGCCATTCTGCTTCTATTTTTTTGACAGAGGCTGGCGTAGAATACTTCCAATACTGGAGGAGCGCCTGATGATAACGCAGGATAGCTGGCAAGCGATAGCGAATATCAGTGCCACGATTGGGCATGACTCTTACCAGCTCCGTCAGCTGTCGAGGAAAGGGATGGGTGTGAATCGCTTCGCGCTGTATCAGCCCAGCATTACCGTATGAGGTCTCGAGTCCTGGTAGCTTTCTGTCTAACAATAAAACTTTAGAGTTATTCTTTTGTAGGTGCCAAGCAATCGATGTGCCAACCATACCCGCACCAATAACAATAACTTCGTAGCGCATAGCTTATCCTTTTGACGATAGGAATATAGAATCCTGAATATTAAAACCCAAGTCTTGAATATTAAAATCTCAGCCTTGAATATCAAAGTCATAGTAACGTCATTATGATAAATATTAAACCACTATCTAACAGAATTTTTTGTTATTAATTACTTTTTGTTATGGCTGTCTTTGAAACAGTCTTCCGGTTGGAATAGTGCAGGTATTAAGGGGCGTTAAGTGGGTATTGAAGGGTAATAATCACGTATTATTATTAAGAACATTCTAGGGCTTATCATTAATTAGATTATGAGGGTTAAAAATGTTTTAATTGATGACACACCTTAGTTTAGGTATATAGTTGAGCCGCTTTGAAACGAACACAGTATGGCTGGGAGAAATTTTCGCAGCCTCTGGAGTGACACAGTCACATAGCAAGCTAGAAAAATTTTTACCTACCATGCGAAATTACGTGTGTGTCTATTTTATTTGGTATTGACTATAACAAAATATATTAATGCTAACCAATAAGACGTTCTGATTGACCAACAATATAACTAAAAAACAAAGGGATATAGCATGAGCGTGAAAACCTTAAAAAGGTTTATTAATAGTATTGATAATAGCAAACCTGTCAATCTTCGCCGTCTACAAAAAATGATTGAACAGTTAAGCCTCACTCACAGATATAGCCCAACTAATATTAACGCTAGTCGTACAGCAAAACTTGGTTACTATCTTATAAAAAGTGTTGATGAGGACCTCATGAGTGAATTACGTCGCCTTACCGCTGGTGTGGATGAAGACAGGGTATCAGGGGCGCGACAAAACAGAAGTCATGACTATAAGGTTGATGGCTCAATACTCCTTATTCGCAAATCAGTAGAATATCCCGCAGTGATTTTGTTTGATACTGATGGTAATTATCAGCACACCTGCCAGCACACCCACCACCCTGCCAAGCAAGCCCTTCTTATAGAAAATCGTCAGCTATTTATCTATATTGAGAGAACACTGACCTTCCTATATCAACACTGCAACCTACCCAAAGATAATGAATTAGATATTATATTCGGTGCAGGTAATGAGATATCCAATAGTCTACATAAGAAACTATTGAGTAAATACGATACGTTATATATGCTGTTTGATTTTGACTTAGGTGGACTGACTATAGCTAAGAATCTATATAACCTATCAATGAATAATTCTAAAGTTTTTTTATACCCAAGCGATATTCAGAAGCGACTGGCTGGCGTGGTAGAAAAGTTTGGCAGTGAAGAATTAGGCAAAGTAATCACGATTGGCCAAGACTGCCCACCACTTAAACCTATCTGCGAAATAATCCGTAACCATATGAAATTCATCGAACAAGAGAGCTATTTATATGCCGACTGATACTTTTAATCAGCTATTAGACGATGAGCAGTTTGATTACAGCTATGTGCTCAAGCAAATTGTATTTGTTAACTCAGCGAGCCATGCTTATACAGAGCTGGCCCTTGATCATCATCTGGCGATGTTCGGTGACAATAACTTAGGTAAGACGGCAAGCCTGTCGGCAACCAAGCTACTACTCTACCCTGAAACTAACTTTAATAAGTGTGAGAGTAAGTTTAACTTTGTCAGCAAGTCAGGCAGAAAATTCAAGCGTGACGAATCATATGAGTATTATTTTCCCACTGCCAATTCTTTTTTGATTATGGAAGGTAAAAATCCGTCAGGTGAGTTTTGCATGATTCTATACCGAGCAGGCAACTATGAGTATAACCGTGTGCTACTGCCTGTACCGTTTGATGATATCCGCCATTTATTCTGGGATAGCGAAAACAACTACTTCGCGCCCAATCTTAGCGTGCAAACGATACTCAGTGCGGTAAAGACCTATAAAGGGTTACACGTCAGCGATAAGGCCATACTGTCTAAAATTCTATTTGGTAACTTCGCCAGTGCAGATGCAAAATACTGCTTAGTGCCGCTCAAAGACCAAAGAGAGTCCTCAATAGAGGCTTTTATTAATATTTTTGAGCTGGCTTTTAACTCAGGTAAAGGTGAGGAAAGCACCTTGCCCCAAGCGATAGCTACTATAATTGAGATGAGACGAGGCCGAGATGAAGAGCGGATGGATGCTGATTTCAGCGCCCTTCAAGATGATTATGAGAAGTTGACCAATGAAGGCATGATGCTCAAAAAGTATGAAAATAACAAGGTAGTTTACGAGACTCTAAAAGGTCAGTTTGATGCGATTCTAACATCGGTTAATGATTACAGCCTGTCATTTAAAGTACTAAAGACCTATCTAAACCGTAGTCAGGAACAGCAAGCTAATAAACTTGGCGATATCACCCAGCAACTTAATAGCATTAATGCCAAGAAAAACCCACTAGCAGGCGAGGTTAAAAACCTTGAGACTCAGCTTATCGAGCTCAATACCCAGCATAAATCTCTTCTGACAAGCATCAACACCTACGAGCAAAAGCAGATTGCCGTTGAGACCATATTAAGTGAGTTTAATAAGCCTGCTGATGTGGTTATGTATGAGCTTAGAGTTCGTCTTGAAGAGCTGTCTGTTATGTTAAAAAGCATTGATAATATAGATCAGGCGACCACAGCTATCACAACCAAAACCCATGAGATCAGTACCCTAACCGCACGCCTTGCACGCTTAGAGTCCGCAAAGGATAATCTAAGTCTGCTGGCGACCAGTCAATTGCCTGAACATAGTGCCAGTGTTTTAATCAGCTTAAATAACGAGTTTTCAGAATTAATTTGTGATTTGTCGGATAGTGATATTCAAACTATTAATGCCTTTGCTGAGTTGTTCAATAGCGAGAAAGGTGTATTAACATTTAAAGAGTCAACGCTGGCTAATACCAATTTTGTCTTTTATGATAAAGAGACAGAGGCCAAAAAGAATGTAGAGCAAATAATTAACAATCAAGCTCATATTCAGAAATTGAGGAAGGATATTGGCAGCCTCAATAATATTATCGCTGACGCCAATAATTCAGTGGCAGATCATAGTAAAAAGAAACTAAAAACAGAGCATAATCAAATCAGCTTAAATATCGATGACATAGGTGGTTTGGCAGTCATTAAACGGCAAATTACTGAGAGTAAAGCAACGTTAAATAAAGTAATTAAAGAGTATGGGCTAGTAACCGATCAGCACGCTGGCAAGCAAGAAAAGTTAAATGGTTATTATGCAGCTTATATTGACTACAGCAAGCAAAAAGAGGACATTGAGAGCTTCATACGTCGCTTTGATACTACTGACAAAATCATTGAACGCAGCAACAGTCACTTTCAAGCAACCTATATCCCTGATGATAATGATCAGTATCTAGCGGCGCTTGATGGCATGCTAGTCTTAGAGCTCGAAGATTTTGAGAAGCTACAAAATACAGCGATAGCACTAGCTGCCGAGAAAGCTGAGTATAAAACTAAGTTACAACGGTTTATGGAAGACATACCGCTTGCAGAGCTTGATCCGCACAAAGAAATAACTGGCCTGCATGAGTACAGCGAAATTATAGCCCTGTACAAGAACACTTTTGATAGAATTAATGTCAAAAAAGAGGATTATAAGCACAAAGTTTATGAGCATCACTCCTATCTTGCCAGCATGCTTGAGGAAATTAAGAATGCAAATAGGCTGCTACAGTCAGAAATAACCTCGATGAACAAAGAGCTGAGCCACCATAAAGTATCTAACTTTGATGCGGTACGCCTGCGCCTAACCACTCAAGCCGACTATAGAAATCTATTAGACAATTGCAGTAAGTATGACTTAAGCCAAGATACCTTGCTTGAGCCTGAGTTTTATACTTCGCTCATAAGCTACATCAAAGAGAATAGCCATAGTAAAAAACGTACGCTAAAGATGGTTAATCTCATTAAATCTATCAGCTACGAGTACGTTGAAGACACCGGTCATATAGAGACAAAACCACAGTCTGGTGGCACCACAAGCACAGTGACCTCTTTTATTATCTCTATACTGCTTAGCAAGATTTTCGCCCAAGACAGCACCCTTATGATGCCGGTTATCGTCGATGAAATTGCTGACATGGATAAGAAAAACATTAAAACCATTGTTAACCAAATCGCTCAATCAGGCTTTTCTGTATTCTGTGCGACCCCGCATCGGTTAAGTACGGTATGTAAACACGTTGGCAACCACATCAATATTGATTATTGCAAATTTAATAAAGACTTAATGCACCCTGACTGTGTGCTGCACATCTTACCGCAACACATAGACACTTTTGGCAAAATAAATGCAGCTGAAGAGCGTGTCGTATGAGAATTAATAGACAGACCATCATAAAAGAGATATTTGCTAATGGCTTTGAGCGCGATTTTTTTAAATTTATTGATTATATCCATGAAAACAACACCGCCTCAGAGTTTCCTAAACGCCTTTATTTAGCGTTCTATGAGAAAATCGTTAGAGTACATAAGGATAACGCCTTAAAGAATATCATGAGCTTAGATGCTCTCGTTAAAAGTGATGTTTTTGTCTATGATAATAAAAACTCAGGCATGATTGGCTTATCAAAAGCCATGTATGACTTTTTAGTCTTTTTAGATATATCACGCAGTCGTGAATTTAGCAGTATAGAGTTTGCCAACTTTAGACAGAATATATCCGCCACGGTTAAAAATATAATGGCAAGCCCAAGCGGTAGCGACGATTACAAGGAAGCCTATACTCACTTTAATAAAATTATTAATGACATTCTAAGTGAGATCAAAAGCAACATTGAGGTACTAAATATCAAGGTGGATGAAATATCCGACTTATATCGCCAAAAAGAGCAAGGCTTGTGTGAAATATCTATCATTGAGTTATACGAAAAAGCGGACAAGCTGTACACAAGAAACATAATCCCTTGCTTACAATTTATCGATCCCGCGATGCGACTACAAGGTGGTGATACGTTTATTGAGTCACTGAACAATCTACAAGCCTTTTACGAGGAAAAAGGGCTTATTAGTGATGATATTTATATTCAGTATCGCAAGACGGCAGTGACTTCCTACTATAAAGACTTAAATAGAGTCACTGCAAGGTTGCAGCACTATCTAAGTAGCCTTGCTGAAGACCGTAAGTACTTCATGGTGATAGAGCGTGCGTTTAGCGACCTTGTTAAATCCATTGAGCCGCTCCAACATGGACGAACACAAAACAAATTCCTTACCGCTGATAGTAAAGTGTTGCAGCACTTAAATTCACTCGACGGTATGTTCACTTTCAAGCAACGCTACTATAAACGCCTCAATCGCCCGCTAGCGCAAGATGATTCTATGTTGGCCTTTAAGGTTTGGTTTGAGCAGATAGAAACTAGGCAAATCAAGCCTGTACCATCAAAACTAAAGCCGCTGCCAATAGATATGATTATTGAGCACGAAAAGGACAATGGAATATTTGACCTGATGTGTGAGGTAAATGTACCAAGCAGAGTTGATGATATATATTTGTTTGTTTACGAGACCTTATTCACGGCGCTTACTGACTTTAGCCTTATAGACGTTCTGTATGGCATCGAATACCTGTTACCCCTATTAAACACTAGTGGCCTGCAACAGCAAAACATTAGGAACAAGATCAGTGACGATAAATATTTTTACGAATACGTAGTCTTAAGCTACCGTGAGGAAGAAACAATATGAGTATAAACATGGGGTTGAGCGTTGAGATATTTGACCAGCTAATGAATGGGCGTATCATCAATAAGTATAAATTAAGCAACAGTGGTGAGCCAATAGCAGACCCTCTATTCACTGAGATCATGGATAACCTAGCAGACTATCGTAAGAATAACGCAATGAACGGGTTTGAGTTAATAGAAACGCCAACCTACGTTTACTTAAATGATGCAGGCGGGTTGGATGGTAAGACTGATATTAGTATGAAAGTATATTTTCTTCTTTTAATTATAGGTAAATACCTAACGGTTAATGGGCATTCTATAACTAAAATCACCTCACATACTGGTGGCCTGACCCCTGATGATTTTAAGGAGATGGCAAATATTCCCTACGTTGATCAAATTTTAGAAAAATCCAAAATGACTGGTAAGAGCGAAGATAGCTTAATGGGTCACGTTAAGAACCTGCTGGTTGATAGAGGCATCATGCTGGAAAAGCCAAGCAGTAAGTCTTACGTGTTATCAGAAGCAGGCAAAGCATTTTTTGAGGAATTGATGGAAAACAAGCATAGGTTTATGGACGAGGAAAACGACTGTCCAGAGATATGACTGGATGAGTACTTACTACAGAGTACAGGGTATTTAGCTCTTCGTATCTTAATTAAAGTCGATAGAACAATAAATACACCAGTACATTTATTATTGTAATCATGAAAGAGTTCACTTTTAGCAACTACATCATTCCCAATCCACGTAAGAGCGCCGCCCCGATTGCCATACCGAATAGGCCAACTACTGTAGTAAACGCTAAAATATTGGCCGCCAATATGTCATTCCCACCCATGGCTTTTGCCATCACATAACTGGCTGCTGCCGTTGGCGATGCCACCATCAAAAACAGCACGCCCATATGCACGCCTGTCAGCCCAAAACTCAATCCTACCGCAATGGCTAATAATGGCGCGATAACAATACGGCCAATACTGGCTTGCATCGATAACCCCGAAGGACTCAGCATGGATTTCAAATCAATACTGGCACCCGCACAGATTAGTGCCAGCGGCAATGCAACAGCCGCGAGTAAACCGCCGGTAGTATTAATAACACTTGGGATTGGTGGTAGTGGCAATGCTTTGTAAGCAAACGCTGCCAACAGTGCGAGGATAAGCGGATTGGTAAATAGCTTTTTGATAATCATAATGCTACGACTAGACCAAGTATCGTCAGCATTTTTGGATACGCGGCTAAGCGTAATCACCGCTAAGATATTAAACAATATCGTCACGACACCCATATACACGGCACCAATACTCAGACCCCGCTCCCCGTAAGCATTGGCAACGGTTGCAAGGCCAATAATCGCCATGTTACTGCGAAAGATTCCTTGTACAAACACACCTTGATCAGCTGGTCGACTGATAAACCGTTTGGCATAAATCTCTGAACCAATAAATAAAATAAATGTCACTACAATACCGGCAATTATTAATATTATTTGCTTGGCATAGTTTACGTTACTATCGACCACGCTAAAAAACAGTAAACAAGGTAAGCAGTAATTAAAAACAAAGCTTGAGGCCTGATCGATAAAAGCTTGACTCGTTTCACCGCGTCTTTGCATAAAAAAACCCAACCCCATTAAAGCCAGGTTGGGTAAAACAATAGTAATCGCAAATAGAATAGCTTCGATCATAAATAGGCTCAAGTCAGCAAAGTGGCTAAATTAATAAAGACAGCATTGCTGCAGGTCGCGTTAGATTTAGATTGCGCTGGATTAGGAAAGATTCACTAGAATGACTAAGTGTCAGGCTGTTTCGAAATTGTCAACAGCCTGACATCCTTATAGTTCACATCTTTATTGCCTGATCATACATAAATTTATGACTCTAAAGCTGCTTTCGCTTTTTTATGTTTTTTGACGGTCATCGCCAATAGCTGAATCGCTGCAGGTGTCACACCGCTAACGCGACCAGCTTGTGCCAGAGTCGCCGGACGAACTTGGGTTAGCTTTTGGACAATTTCATTTGATAGTCCAGATATCACACTATAATCAAAATCTATTGGTAACGGTGTGTTCTCTAAGCGCTTCATCTGATCGATATCTTCTTGCTGGCGGTCGATGTAACCGGCATATTTGACCGATATTTCAATCTGCTCACCCACTTGTGGGTCGACTTGTGAATCAGTAATAGCAGCAATATCATTAAAGTGTATCTGCGGGCGTTTTAGCAAGTCATAAGCAGTAGATTCTTTCGACAGTACCTCGCCGGTTTGTGCGGTTACTTGCGCCCCTAAAGCATTCGCTGGGGTGGCCCATATGTCTTTTAGACGAGAGGTCTCTTTACTGATCGCTTCCATTTTTTCTTGATAAGCTTGCCAGCGCACATCATCAACCAATCCAAGTTTACGTCCGGTTTCAGTCAAACGCTGATCGGCATTGTCTTCACGCAACAGCAAACGATACTCAGCGCGGCTGGTAAACATCCGGTATGGTTCAGTGGTACCGTGAGTGATTAAGTCGTCGACAAGTACGCCAAGATAGGCTTGATCGCGGCGCGGTGTCCAAGTTTCAAACTCGCTATTATCTCGAGTAACCAAGGCCGCATTAATGCCTGCTAATAAACCTTGAACGCCCGCTTCTTCATAACCGGTGGTACCATTGATTTGACCAGCAAAATATAAACGATCAATAGACTTAGTTTCAAGCGTTGGCTTTAAGCTTTGTGGATCAAAATAGTCATATTCAATCGCATAACCAGGACGCGTGATATGCGCTTTTTCAAGCCCTTTCATACTATGAATAAACTCTAGCTGCACATCAAACGGCAAGCTGGTTGAGATACCATTTGGGTACAGCTCATGAGTGGTCAAACCTTCAGGCTCAATGAATATTTGATGGCTGTCTTTATCAGCGAAGCGATGGATTTTATCTTCAATAGACGGACAATAACGCGGACCCACGCCTTCGATTTTGCCAGAGAACATCGGTGAGCGGTCTAAATTTTCACGGATAATGTCATGGGTACGCGCATTGGTATGGGTGATATGACAGTTGACTTGCTCAGGATGCATAGCAACGTTGCCCATATAACTCATCACCGGCAATGGAGTATCACCCGGCTGTGTGGTCATTACGCTGAAGTCCACGCTACGCGCATCAATACGTGCTGGCGTGCCAGTCTTTAGGCGGCCTACCGGTAGCTTAAGCTCACGCAAACGATCGGCAAGTTTAATCGAAGGCTGATCCCCTGCCCGTCCGCCTTTAGAGTTCTCAAGGCCAATATGAATGACTCCGCCTAGGAATGTTCCTGTGGTTAAAACAACCGTTTCTGCTTTAAAGACAATGCCAGTAGAAGTCACCACCGCAGTGGCACGACCATTTTCAACTAAGATGTCGTCAGCACCTTGTTGGAATATATCGAGATTGGGCTGGTTTTCAAGGGTTTGGCGAATAGCGGCCTTATATAGAATACGATCCGCTTGCGCACGTGTCGCTCGAACGGCAGCGCCTTTACGACTGTTCAATACTCGGAACTGAATACCGGCTTTATCAGTGGCGAGCGCCATTGCGCCGCCAAGCGCATCAATTTCACGCACCAAGTGCGACTTACCAATACCGCCAATCGCCGGATTACAGCTCATCTGCCCGAGCGTCTCAATATTATGGGTCAATAGCAAAGTCTGCGCACCCATACGTGCAGCCGAAAGTGCCGCTTCTGTGCCAGCATGACCGCCGCCGATCACCACCACGTCGTAAGTTTTTGGGTATTGCATGTGTGCCTCACTTGACTCATAACGCGACTGTTGACCACGGGGCATTTATTAAAATGATAACAATGACCTACTGGGTGGCGAATAAACGTTAATCGTATTTTAAAAAATGGTTAACGGCTGAGATAAGCCGCTAAAATCTGAATAGATAGCCGATAATTATAACAATTTTTGCACGGCATAAAAATCTTTGCGTTAAAAATCTTGAAATTAGTCGTTGATGATCAGTACTGTTATTAAGCAAGCCCCTATTAACGGTTATTACCAGGGCTTAACGGTACGATTCGATCAGCCTGACCACTTGCAAGCATATGCTGGCTACCATAACCTTCGGGATTGATTTGCAAATAAGCATTCATTTGTCCAATCGCATCACCATCATTACTGGCCAAGATCAGTTCTTTAATGGTATCAACTGGCGGTAATGGTAAGTTTTTGAGCAATGCCAAACGCTGTTGGTTATCGCCTTTATTCACTACCAGCTCGATAAGTTGGCGTGCATCAATCGGTAAATCTGGCGTATTTTGTGCCAGTAATGCCAAGTGATAGGCCCCAGCGGCATCTTGATCCGCAACAATACGTTGCTCAATAGCAATATAAGTACCTTCGGTCGCGCCACCCGCCACACTAAGTTGATGAATGCATTTTAGCGCTGAATTCGACTCGCTATTAGCAATATCAATGATACGCGCTGACTCAAGCTTTAACCACTCACGGCGCTTCTCGATTGCTTGTTGCTCATTTGACTGATTACTCATAGTTTTCTCTTATTATTCAAACTGTCTTTATAGGGTATTTTTCATGAGCACTATATGGGGGTAAAAAATTTGAAAACAAATAAAGGGTCAAGACCAGCGCTCAAAAACCACAAAGCCCAAGCAGTCATCGCTAGACTACTCGGGCTTTGTGTTGCAAAGCTGATTTACGTAGACATCAAAGACACCTACGTAAAAATTTTATTAAGCAGCAGGGCTATTGGCTTCAACCAAAGGCTTAAGCTCACCTGACTGATACATTTGCAGGATAATATCTGATCCGCCCATTAATTCGCCATCGATCCATAGCTGTGGAAAGGTGGGCCAATTAGCAACTTTTGGCAAGGTGGTACGGATTTCTGGGTTTTCTAAAATATTCACAAACGCAAACGGACGGCCAATTTGGGTGAGTACTTCAATCGATTTGGCTGAAAAACCACACTGTGGAAACTGCGGCGTGCCTTTCATATATAAGATAACTTTATTATCTTTAATTTGGTCACGAATCAGCTGTTCAACGTCGTTCGCGGCAGTATTTGGGGTTTGCTCACTCATAAAAGCTCCTATTGATTAAACGATTTATTAAAGAGGACTATACTAAATATTAAACAGTAAGGTCTGCATACTTCTGCTACATGGGGCGATAATCGCCACATTACAAGCGCAACCAGTAGGGTTAATACGAGACTAATTATTAACAGTTACATATTATTAAGGGTTAAATGTCACGTATTAGCCATTCGGTATTACTGACCGTTAAAAATTATTAGCCATTAGGTACCAATAATACCACGGCGTTGGCCATGATACCTTCTTGGCGACCGGTAAAACCAAGCTTTTCAGTGGTGGTTGCTTTGACACTGACATTACTGACTTCGGTTTGTAAATCGCTGGCGATATTAGTACGCATTGCTTGGCTGTGGGGCGCAAGCTTTGGCCGTTCACACATGACGGTAATGTCGGCATTGCCCAGCGTATAGCCTGCCGCTTGTACTTTACCATAAACATAACGCAGCAAGACTCGCGAATCAAGACCGGCATTTGCCGCATCAGTATCAGGGAAATGCTGTCCAATATCCCCTAGCGCCAGTGCGCCAAGTAAGGCATCCGCTAAAGCATGTAACACCACATCGCCATCAGAATGCGCAAGCAAGCTATGACTGTGTTCAATAGGTACACCAGCTAACACTACATACTGTTGCTGCTGACCGTTATTATGAAAAGCGTGAACGTCGATACCTTGACCAATTTTTATCATGATTATTCCAAAAGCTATTAAAGATGAGAGGTAAAGGTGATGTGAAAGTTTTGAAAACCGTTATCCAAATTCTATCAATGGAAGTCTATCAATAACTATTATCTAAAATTTTAAATCAGTAAAGGCCTGCAGCTCGCCAACGGTTTCAATTAGCTGTTATAATATGACGCTTATTTTACCATAAGTTGTTGAGCACTTTTTATGTTAGCTACGCCAGCCATGCCAGATGTATCAAACACACTTTTATCTGATTCTTTTAGCGCCCATCGCGCCTTGACCCTTACCGATATTGACAACCCTACAACTACGCGCGTGATTGTCGGTATGTCAGGTGGGGTTGACTCTTCCGTATCTGCCGTTCTTCTTCAGCAGGCAGGCTTTCTGGTGGAAGGGCTGTTTATGAAGAACTGGGAAGAAGATGATGGTACCGAATACTGTACCGCGATGGATGACTTAGCAGACGCGCAATCGGTATGCGATAAAATTGGCATCAAGCTACATACGGCCAATTTTGCGATGGAATATTGGGACCGCGTGTTTGAGCATTTTCTGGCTGAATATAAAGCGGGACGTACGCCCAATCCTGATATTTTATGCAATAAAGAAATTAAGTTTAAAGCATTTTTAGATTATGCCTTAACGCTTGGCGCAGACTATATCGCTACCGGTCATTATACCCGCCGCAGTGTTAACTATACCAACGCTGATGGTGTATGTGTCGCACAACTATTGCGTGGCCTTGATAATAATAAAGACCAAAGTTACTTTCTACATGCCGTTGGCGGCGACAAACTTGCTAAAACTCTCTTCCCAGTCGGCGAACTAGAAAAACCAGTCGTCCGTCAGATTGCTGAAGAGCATGATTTAATTACCGCTAATAAAAAAGACTCTACCGGCATTTGCTTTATTGGTGAACGACGCTTCAAAGACTTTTTACAACAATACTTGCCGGCCCAAAAAGGCGAAATTATTACTGATGATAATAAGGTCATCGGCACCCATGACGGGCTAATGTATTATACCTTAGGCCAGCGCGGCGGCATCGGTATTGGCGGCGTCAAAGACCGTCCCGAAGAGCCTTGGTTTGTACTGGCAAAAGATTTAGATAAAAATCGTTTAATAGTCGGTCAAGGTCACGAGCATCCCATGATGCTAAGCAATGAGTTGCACGCTTATAAGCTTGATTGGGTCGATGGTCTACCGCCTGCTGCTATCTTTAGCTCAGACGGTCTACGCTGTATGGCAAAGTCTCGTTATCGTCAGCCGGATCAAGCGTGCCGCGTATTTGCTGTTAATAGTAATAATGAGAATGATGGCAGCCAAGTACGGGTAGTATTTGATAAGCCCCAACGCGCAGTAACTCCTGGTCAATCAGCGGTATTTTATATTGACGAGATTTGCTTAGGCGGTGGTGTGATTGAGTCTATTGATGCGCCGTGTGGGTTTTAATAAAAGAAAAAACGTACTGTTTTATATCCACTTTTCGAGCCAGATTTTTAATAAAAATTTTAATTTTTTAAATGTTTTTTATTTCTTAATTTCTTTCATTACTAAAACTACTTGAGGCATTACTATGACCCCACTTACCGCGCTCTCCCCGATTGATGGCCGCTACGCCTCCAAAGCCGACAGCTTGCGTCCTTATTTATCTGAATTCGGTCTAATCAAAGCTCGTGTCACCGTAGAGATTCGCTGGTTACAGTCATTGGCTGACAATGATGCGATTGCTGAGTTGGCGGCATTTGATGCAGATACTAATGCCTTCTTGAATGCTATTGTCGATGACTTTAGCGAAGCCGATGCACAAGCGATCAAAGATATCGAAGCAACCACCAATCATGATGTGAAAGCAGTTGAGTACTTTATTAAAGATAAACTTCGTGGTCAGGCAGCCCTTAATGACTCCCTAGAATTTATCCACTTTGCTTGTACTAGTGAAGACATTAACAACTTATCGTATGCCTTAATGCTAAAAGACAGCCGCGCAATCGTACTCGATAAAATGCAGCAAATGACCGATAGTATCGTTGATTTGGCATTGACTCACGCTGACCAGCCTATGCTGTCGCGCACTCATGGTCAGACAGCTAGCCCAACAACTCTAGGTAAAGAGATGGCCAACGTCGCCTATCGCCTTGCTCGTCAAATTAGACAGGTTGGTCAAGTTGAGCTATTGGGTAAAATTAATGGTGCCGTTGGTAACTATAATGCCCACTATGCGGCTTATCCTGATGTTGATTGGCAAGCGCATGCTGAGCGTTTCATTGATGAGCATCTTGAGCTGACTTTCAATCCTTATACCACGCAAATTGAGCCCCACGATTATATCGCTGAACTGTTCGATGTAGTGAAACGTTTTAATACCATCTTAATCGACTTCAACCGTGATATTTGGCAATATATTAGCTTAGGCTATTTTAAGCAGCGCCTAAAAGACGGTGAAGTGGGTTCTTCCACTATGCCGCATAAAGTCAATCCGATTGACTTTGAAAACTCAGAAGGTAACCTCGGGGTGGCTAATGCTACCTTGGCACATCTAGGCGAGAAGCTACCGATTTCACGCATGCAGCGCGACCTATCAGACTCGACCGTATTACGTAATATTGGCGTTGGTCTGGCTCAAAGCATGATTGCTTATGATGCTTGTCTAAAAGGCGTCAGTAAGCTTGAATTAAATTCAGCGCGGCTCAACAGCGATTTGGATCAAGCGCAAGAAGTGTTGGCTGAACCGATCCAAACCGTCATGCGCCGCTACCGTGTCGAAAACCCTTATGAGAAGCTTAAAGCTTTGACTCGTGGTAATGCCATGACTCGCGAAGCAATGTTAACCTTCGTTGAAAGCGACGAGCTGTCTGCGGTTAGTGATTCCGATAAGGCGCGCTTACGTGAAATGACGCCTGCAACCTATATAGGTAACGCCGCTGAGCAAGCGCGTACGATTAAAGAGTGGATTGCTAAGCTTAACGATTAATAAGCCTACTTTAGGTTTATGTCGCCCTCATTGCTAGCAGGAATAAAAATGAAGCGCTTGAGCAAACCTGTTCTCATTAGCACCTTGGGGGTCGTTCTTGTCATGATATTGGCAAGTATTGACCCCTTAGACTGGTCAGACTATCTGCTCCATCAAGCAGGTACGCTGATATTTTTGGTAATGATGTTAGGCGCTTATCGGTACTGGTATATTAGTTCGCGAGCCTATGTGCTCGCGACTTTATTTTTACTTATTCATATTATTGGTGCGCGTTATCTCTACTCTTATGTGCCTTATGATAACTGGACACAGCAGTTGTTTAATATAAAATTAAGCACACTGTTTGGCTGGCAGCGTAATATGTACGACCGCTTAGTCCATTTTAGCTATGGGTTGTTATTGTTTGGCGCGATGTTTGAAAGTTTAAAACATCTGCTAAAAATTCAGTCGCCAAAGCAGCTAATAGTATTAACATTGATGCTTAATATGTCTACCAGTATGCTTTATGAGTTGTTTGAATGGGGTATTGCAACGACGTTATCGCCTGAAGCCGCTGAAGCTTATAATGGTCAGCAAGGTGATATCTGGGATGCGCACAAAGATATGGCGCTGGCATTAATTGGCGGTATCATTGCTGCGATATGGTACTACTCACGGCTACATTATCGCTCAAACCAGCAGTTGTCTTGAGCTTTGATACTGTTATATCAAAGCTCATTTATCTAACACGACTGTATTGAAACAACTATATTAAACACGTCTTGCACGCACTTAATTTAACAGCTTTGCTCAAAAAGCGATCTTTTTTATGGTCGACATGGTCAAGCGTTTAATACACTTTATTTATTCTTTATCATCTTTATCATTGTCACTCTTATCGCTGTCGCCAGGTATGATGGCCTTAGTAACCGCGACCGTGCCTTTGACCACGCCTTTGGTAGTTTTATAGGCAACTTTGACAGGTACAGTAACCAGTTTGTGCACACAGGCCTGTAGTAGGAAGACGCTAGCAAGTAGAGCGATAATTTGTAATTTTTTCATGATTGTCCTATGACTGATTGAATGGCTTGATAACAGCAACGAGATAACAATGACTAAGTATCAATAACTAGATTACCGGCAATCATAAACTATTAAATTGTTTTTCTAAAGCAACCTAACCATTTTAAATGAATTAAATGACATGGATTTATCAATGAGTGATTTAAGACTTTGTTTACCCGATTCCATAACACCAGAACAGTTTCTAGCAGAATACTGGCAAAAGAAGCCTCTACTTATTAAACAAGGTTTGCCGCAGCTGATTAATATGTTTGAGCCAGATGATATGCTCGGGCTTGCCCTTGAAGAGGATGCATCAACTCGCCTACTAACCCAATCATCAACCAAGCAAGCTAACCAACCACAATGGCAACTTAAAAAAGGACCGTTGACCGAATCTGACTTTGACAACTTGCCCGAGCAGTGGACGGTACTGGTACAAAATTTAGAACAGTGGTCACCTGAGCTGGGGCAATTATGGCAAGCCTTGGACTTTATCCCGCAGTGGCAGCGCGATGACATTATGGTGTCTTATGCACCTAAAGGCGGTTCAGTCGGTAAGCATTATGATGATTATGATGTGTTCTTAGCACAAGGCTATGGTCAGCGGCGCTGGCAGTTGGGCAAGTTTTGTGATGAGCAGACTGAATTTGTTGTCGGTGAGCCGATTCGTATCTTTGATGATATGGGCGATATTATCTTTGATGAGATTTTAGAAGCTGGTGATGTGCTATATGTGCCGCCTAAATTATCTCATTTTGGCGTGGCGCAAGATGACTGCATGACCTTCTCATTTGGCTGCCGTCGCCCTAATGTAATGCAAATTATCGACAGTATTGCCGATGTAGCGACCAACGATAGTGATTTATTTATTCCGATGATTCTGCCACAAGCGCCACAAGCTTCAGGTGAACTACAAGCGAAAAGTATAGATGCCATCACCGCACAATTATTACAGCTACTACAGTCGGATCGTGGTGCTGATATTATTCGCCAAGCAGTATGTGAAGTGGTCAGCAAGCGTCAATATGATGCGCTAGTTCCTGAAGAAACGATGAATACCGATGAGCTGATACAAGCTTTGGCGCAAGGTGCCACCTTACAAGCAGATTATAGTGGCCGTTTATTATATAACCAGAATACTGATGGTATAAGCATATACGTCAATGGCCAGCGGCTTGATGGCCTTGACAATCATGCCACAGCACTGCTGGTACGCCTAGCCAATGGTGAACATATAAAATCTAAAGATGTTACAAACATTGACCCAGACGATTTGATGGAATGGTTAGAGAATGGTTGGATATGGATGGATTGTCCTGAGTAGTTTTTAATAAGCTTAGCTTAAATTATCGCCATAAAAAACCGATATCCGGAATACATCCAGATATCGGTTTTTTTAGACTAAATATTTAATCAGTAAACGCTGCTCATTCCTTATCTAGCAAGTCCAAACAGCGTCCTATTAATCTTATAGTCATTCAATCCATATCAAGTTATTTATTCTGTACCAAGCTCAAGTAAGCTAGCATTACCACCGATCGCAGTAGTATTAATAGTTCTTACCCGTTCAGTGATAAAGCGATACAGATAATCAGGTGTGAGCATATCTGATAAGCCTTCCATATCGGTTACCGCAATCACTTGCGTTAAGATACCGTCCGTATTGGCGAGCTCTTGACTGACTGTTTGTACTTCAGCATTATTACCGGTAACGGCCACTTGCGCGAGACGATCAATATATAACAAAGTGATCGTTTGTGAGTCGTTAGCGATACTGATGACATCATCACTGATACCGGTCTCATAAAGCACTTTTACGGCTTCTATGCACATATCATCTTGGCTTGGGCAATGCAATATCACCTCATTACCCGTCAACAAAGCGGCGATAAGCTGTCCAAGGACTGCCATCGTTCTGGCTGATTCGGCACCGATAACCATCGTTTTGCCACGAGCGGTCACATACAATTCATTAGACTCGCCAGTTGCACCGTTCATACGTTGCACTTCGTCAAGCTTAGGTGCTGCGCTTAATAAATGGTTGAATAAGCGCCGCGCTTTATTAGCATCACCAGTAAGCAATGCCAGTTTGGGAATAGCTGCTTCAAGATAGATGGCACGATTGACCGCGGTAAGTAATCGCCAAGCTTCACAAACTTGGGCATGATTTTTTTTGAATTCAGTCGCCATATTGCTACTCCTTATGCGATGTCAGTTTTAAGAGATGAATGAGTAGTGCCACTGCTTGCTTTAGTCTCATTTGCATTACAGAGACGCATCAAGCGTGGAACATAATGCGGGCCACCAGCTTTCGGACCTGTGCCAGAGAGACCACAACCACCAAAGGGTTGCACATTGACCACCGCACCGATTTGGTTACGGTTGACGTAGGTATTACCCACAAAAGCGCGACGTTCAATATGCTCAGCGATATTTTCAATACGGCTATGAATACCTAAGGTTAAGCCAAAGCCCGTCCCGTTAATCGCGTCAATAAGCTTGTCTAAATCGCGCGCTTGATAACGCAGTACATGCAATATCGGGCCAAAATGCTCACCGCCAATCACATCAATGCTTTGTACTTCAATCGCCGTTGGCAGTACAAAAGTGGAGTCGTCTTCGCTGACCACTGAGCTAGCACTCATAGGAGTCTGCGCTAGAATAGTCGCCGTTGGCTCCGCAATCATACGTTCAATGTGCGCCTCAAGTCCTTGCTTGGCATCACTATCAATGACTGGACCCACATCAGTGGCAGCATGAATAGGATTGCCCACGACCAACTCGGCCATATTGCCTTGTAGTAGCTCTATGATGCCATCGGCCACTTCTTCTTGTACACATAAGATACGGCACGCCGAGCAACGCTGACCAGCTGAGCCAAAGGCAGATAATACCGCGTCTTTAACCACTTGCTCAGGCAAAGCAGTTGAGTCGACGATCATAGCATTCTGACCGCCCGTTTCAGCAATCAATACCGGTAGCTCGCCGCTGGCTTGTGCATGGTCATTGAGACTTTGATTGATGCGTTGAGCCGTTTGGGTTGAGCCAGTAAAGATAACACCTGATAGATTATCCGCTGCGGTCAGTGCACCACCAACTTCGCCAGCACCCGTAACAAACTGTAGCGCCTCGGCAGGTACGCCCGCTTGATACATCAATTGCGCGCCAAAGTGGGCAATCAAGCTGGTTTGTTCGGCAGGTTTTGCAACCACTGTATTACCAGCGGCCAATGCTGCAACCACTTGACCGGTATAAATGGCCAACGGAAAGTTCCAAGGACTGATACAGACAAATGTGCCGAGCGCCTTATAGACTTGGCGTGATTGGTTGCCAGTCAAATCAGTAAACTGATGAACGACGTCGTCTAGACGCTCAGCTTCATCCGCATAAAAGCGACAAAAATCAACGGCTTCTTTAATTTCATCAATACTGTCTTGAATGGTCTTGCCCGCTTCAACTTGACATAGTGCCATAAGCTCAGCGTAGTTTTCTTCATATAAATCAGCTGTTTTACGCAATATCGCAGCGCGCTTAGATGCAGATACTGCTTGCCACGCCTCTTGCCCAGCAACCGCTGCGTCTATAGCTTGACGAGCAAGTTCCGCATTGGCATAGCACACTTCGCCTGCAATGACTTCATGGTTCCAAGGGGCACGTATCGTGTGGCTATCAAGCTTACTAGGTACACCATCAACCGCATATTCGCTGATAGTTTGGCCATTTATAATAGGCGCCGCTGTCCATGATTTATGCAAGTGAGTATCGATAGCTGCTTTGAACGGATGCCACTGCGACTCGACGAATATATTGGGGCCATAACTGGCGCGGCGATCGCCGTAAATATTAAGTGGCAACGGAATATCTGGATTATGTAAGGTGTCATTAGTCAGCAGCTTGTCGTACGGATGCACGACCAGCTTATCAATAGGATAAGATTTATCTAATAACTGATGGACAAATGAGCTGTTCGCACCGTTTTCAAGCAAACGACGCACCAAATATGGTAGCAAGTCTTTATGCGCGCCAACCGGTGCATAAATGCGCACAGGGATGTTATAGGCTTGCAAAATGTGATCATAAAGCGCATCACCCATGCCATGCAGACGTTGAAACTCAAAGTCTCTATGCGCGCTCATGGTCATTACGGTCGCTAACGTGTGGGCATTATGAGTGGCAAACTGCGGCCAAATCAGCCCACGCAAATGCTCTGATAATAAGAAACGCGCACATGCCAGATAAGCGGTATCCGTGCCTTCTTTACGCGTCCATACCGGATAGCCGGACAGACCTTTTTGCTGAGCCAGCTTAATTTCAGTATCCCAGTATGCGCCTTTTACCAGACGTAGCGGGATACGATCACCGACTTCAGTAGACAAGCGCGCCACCCATGCAAAAATAGCAATAGCGCGTTTTGCGTAGCCTTGAACAACCAGACCAAGACCATCCCAGCCAGTGGTTAGCGGGTCACGATATAGCGATTCAAATAATTTTAAGGAAATCTCTAGGCGATCCGCTTCCTCAGCATCGATACTGAGATCGACGTTGACTTCGCGTGCCGCTTCAATAAGCAGTAAGCAACGTTGACGAAGTAACCCCATAACTTGTGCTTCTTGGGTCGCCTCATAGCGAGGATGCAACGCTGATAGCTTGATAGATACAGATGGCTTAGGCATGCCGTCTTTGACTTTGATATCGGTCGTAGACTTAATCGCATGCAGATAGTCGTTAAAATAATTTTCAGCATCTTTATGAGTAACCGCGGCCTCACCTAACATATCAAACGAATAGGTATAGCCTTTATTACGGTAGCTTTGACTGTTCTTGTTGGCTTCTTCAATGGTTTCGCCCAATACAAATTGATGACCCATCACGCGCATGGCTTTTTGCATGGCCGCGCGAATCATCGGCTCGCCCATTTTTTTGGTCATACGATCCATAAATCCTGACGCTGTCGTATCACTATCGATACTGACCACACGTCCGGTCATCATAAGGCCCCAGGTCGAGGCATTAGTGATAAAACCGTTGTCACCTTTAAGATGCTTTTTCCAATCTGCGACGCTCATCTTGTCGCGAATGAGTGCATCGGCGGTATAGTTATCTGGCACCCGAATTAAGGCTTCTGCCAGACTCATCAGCAAAATACCTTCTTGAGTATCGAGGCTATACTCAAGCAGTAGTGAATCTACCATCTTAACGGCTTTACCATCATTACGCACATACTCGACTAGCTTGCGCGTCTGCTGAGCAGCAGCCTCGCGCTCTTCATCACTAGGCTTGGCAAGTGGCAGCAAGTCGGTTAACCAGCGGTCTTCGTCCACACTATATAATGGCGAGATACGCGCATACAGCTCATCTGCTGATTGCTCAATATACTCTGGCACCAATAGATCGGTGGGGTTAAATAAAATCGGCTCTTTCGGGGCAAACTGGTCTATTGGGTTCATACCAACTCCACAACTATCGTTTAAAAACCATAATAAATGGTGCGTAGGAACTTTTTATGAAAGCTATTTATAAAAGCCAGTTATTTACACAAGCGGTTAATTTATAAAAACTATCAACAAAGAACCGAACGGCGCCATCACAAAACGAGCAAATCCAGCATATGCTGGAGACGGTTAAGTATGTCGTTCGAGCGTTCAACGAACTACGTTAACAATGCAAAGGCAACAACGAACAGTTAGGCGGCATTAGTGCCTTCTTCTTGTTGGTAGTGAAAGGAGTATGACCAGTAGATTATCCAACTATAAAGGTATGGTGAAGCATAGCCTTAATATCGTTAATTTGTGATCTTAAATGACGCTAATTCACTGTAAGAAAAACCTCTACGGCGTTGATTGAGGTGATGCGCTTAACTCCGCTATGTTATCACGAAAAAAATTTTCAAACTAACGATATCGGTCATTTGCACGAATAAATATACTCTTTAAAAACAAACGGATAACAGAATAGTCGTAGCAATGACGCTCAAGTTATAGTTTTTTGTTTACTATTAACGATTAAGTATAACTGTACGAATGAGCAGCTCTAAATTAACAGTGGTAAACCGCCCTAATTTTTCACTAAAAAAACCCTCCTTACCATTGAATGATAAGGAGGGTTTAGACATGAGTAATATAAACAATACAGTATGGTTTATATTATCTGGATTCAGTTATAAAAATATAATTTTAACGAGTAAGATTAACGTTAATACCCAAACGGCAAGGGTAATTTCAGAAAATTTACCTGCCAATAATTTAACCGCAGTGAAGGTAATAAAACCAAGAGCAATACCGTCAGCGATAGAGTATGTTAGCGGTGTAAACAACAGCACTACCGCAACAGGTGCGGCATCCGTTACATTTTCCCAGTTGACCTCTTTTAAGGTAGCCAGCATTAATACGCCCACATAAAAGATGGCACCAGCCGTTGCATAGGCTGGAATCATACCGGCTAATGGCGCAAAGAAAATACTGAGTAAAAATAGCACACCAACCGTTACTGCCATTAGTCCGGTGCGGCCGCCTGAGGCGATCCCTGCTACACTTTCAACATAACTGGTCGTCGATGACGTACCAAACAACGAGCCTGCAACAGTCGCTGTTGAATCCGCTAACAGCGCCTTACCTAGATTAGGAACGTTACCGTTTTTGTCAACCAGACCGGCCTGACTAGTGGTAGCCATCAAGGTACCTGCGGTATCAAATAAATCTACGAATAGAAAGGCAAAAATGACACTGATCATGCCCACGTCAAACGCGCCAGCAATATCAAGCTGCATTAAGGTCGGCGCAATTGATGGCGGCGTAGATATAATCCCCGTAAACTGAGTATTACCCGTTAACAGACTAATCAAGGCAACCAGTAAAATACCAATCGTTACCGCACCAGGGATTTTTTTGTAGGATAAGCCGACGATGACAAAAAACCCTAAAGAGGCCATCATTGGTGAAAACGACTTCATATCACCGAGGGCAACCAAGGTCGCGTCTTGCCCGACGATAATACCGGAGCTTTGCAGCGCAATGAAGGCTAAAAACGCGCCGATACCGGCGATAACCCCTTGTTTAAGAGCGAGTGGAATAGCGTTGATGATCCATTCACGAATTTTAAACAAGCTTAAAAGTACAAAAATACAACCCGATAAGAATACGGCACCCAGCGCGGTCTCCCACGCATAACCCATACCCAGAACCACGCCATAAGTAAAGAAAGCGTTGAGTCCCATGCCTGGCGCTAATGCCACCGGTAAGCGGGCGTAGATACCCATTATAAAACAACCCACTGCAGCAGCTAAGCAAGTGGCGACAAATACCGCGCCTTTGTCCATGCCAGCTTCTGCCAATACATTAGGGTTCACAAAGATAATGTAGGCCATCGTTAAAAACGTGGTTGCACCAGCGAGAATTTCTGTTTTGATCGTGGTGTTTTCACCATTAATACCAAAATAGCGTTCAATTGCATTCATAGATATCGCTTCCAAATTGCGTTAAGTAAATATCGCTTCCAAATTGCATTAAGTCAATGTCGCTTCCAAATTGCGGCTATAAATAAACGTCTTTTTAAATTGAGGATGTAAATGACACTTCCAAATTGCGAATATGAATGACGCCTCCTAATGGCGACTATAAATAACGCTTCCGAACCGTGAATGTAGATGATGCTTCTAGCTAAATGATAAACAGCTTGTGAATACTGAACAAATTACCTGAAGAAAAAATGGTAACGTTATAATTAGAAAGCTGTAGTAACAAAGATTAACATCTTAGAGAATTCAGCTTACGAATTCAATCATTACACTTACCTTGTGAGTACAAAGTTACAATTTGTATTACCAATTGCACAATAATATATATCTAGAAGGTTGTCATTACTTATTTAATAAAGAGATTGTTCAATGCGCATTTAACACATTAATAAATGACCTTTTTATCATTTAACAGTACACTAGCGGGTTAATGTGAGCCTACCGCGCTATTCTGTATCCTTTCTTTAACCTATGTACTTTAATATAGTATTATTAAAGGCCTACCTTATGAACGCGTATAAATGCTTATTATTATAATATGGGCTTTTTGAGCTCTTATTGTTCATATCAGCCATGAAAGGTTTTATCTGGCCTAAGTGTGCCGCTTAGCTTAGTTGTTATTAATTATCCGTGAGTCCATTACATGCCTGAATCACTAAACATTATCGATCTTATCACCCAAGCCAGTTTACTGGTACAGATTGTAATGGCATTATTATTATTAGCCTCGCTGCTCAGCTGGGTTATTATTTTTCGTATGAGCGCGCGCTTAGGTACAGCCAGAAACTTCGATGAACAGTTTGAAACCTGGTTCTGGTCAGGTGAAGACTTATCTAAGCTATATCAAGGCATTCAAGGCTCACCAGAACGCCAAGGCCTTGAGCAGATTTTCTATGTCGGGTTTTCTGAATATTTAAGAATGCATAAAAAACGTCAACCCAAAGACGATATCATCGATGGCGTTGAGCGTAAGTTACGGGTTGGATTGGGTCGCCAGCAGCTATTGTTGGAATCAGGACTGACTACCCTAGCCAGCATAGGTTCGGTAGCGCCTTATGTCGGACTATTTGGTACGGTATGGGGTATTATGAATGCCTTTTTGGGATTATCCCAAACCGAACAAGCTACCATTGCCTCAGTCGCTCCTGGTATTGCTGAAGCATTAATTGCTACGGCGATGGGATTATTTGCGGCTATTCCCGCTGTACTGGCCTATAACCATTTTACCGCCAAATCAAGCCGCCTTTATGATTCACGCGCGCTATTCTGTGATGAGATGACTGGTATGCTACAGCGTGAAACCAGCACGGATAATCCTGTAGCTTCTACCTCATCCAGCCTAGGCAGTCAAGCAGGCAAACAAACCACTCAGGTACAAGGACTATGAAGCCAAGTCCCTACCGCCGTGAGAAAAAATCGCTCAATGCGGAAATTAATGTAGTTCCTTATATCGACGTAATGTTGGTGCTGCTGGTGATATTTATGGTGACCACCCCAATGTTGACGACTGGGGTCGATGTGGACTTGCCAAGAGAGCAAACCAACACTTTGAGCCAAAATCAGCTGCCGGTTATTGTCTCCTTAACAGGCAGCGGCGAGATTTTTATCAGCTATGAGAACAATATCGACATGCCAATTAGTGAACCGGAACTGATCAATACTTTGTCAAACCTGCAAACGCAAAACAGTAATACCGGTGAGCAGCCACTACAAGTGATGATTAATGCGGATCAGAATAATCAATATGGTGCCATCATGGCGTTAATGGCAAACTTGCAACAAGCAGGCATTCAAAAGGTGGGGCTATTAACCGGTGCTCCCCTACCCACGCCTACATTATAATGAATGATCTATCTATTGATGACATAGCTATCAATGATGTACCGCTCCATCAGACAACTAGACAAGCTTGGCTTAATAAAGTAGACAACCCCATGAATCACGTCCATGAGTATCAACGTAATGCATAATGCTCCTGCCGTCTATGTGCCCACCCAACCTGAAGGTAATGGGCTGACGCTGCCCACGCTATTAAGCTTGCTGGCGCATGGTCTAGTCATTGGGATATTGATTTATACTTATCAAAATACCGAAGTAGAAACTGCTGGCAGCATTGAAACCGTTATGGTATCACCTGAGCAACTTGCTGAGATGCAAGGACAAATATTAGCCAATCGTGCCGCTGCTTCTAATGGCTCAGAAACCAATGATAGCCTTAGCGGTGCCATAAGTAACGAGCCACTAAACCCCAATGATAATAGCGTCGCAGCACCCAACAACAGCTCATCCTCAACTTCCCAGCAGGTCCTTGTCTTTATGCGCTCAGACGCTCCTTCTGATGAGCCTATGCTCATGAGTCAAGAGCAGCAAGAACGACTGACTGAGCAATCACAAGAGTATGACCGTAATCTCGCTGAGTGGACAGCAGAACAGGATGATATAACGTTAGAAAGACTAGAGCGCGTTGAACAAAATAAACAAAGCAACCTCGAAGAAGAGCGTGAAAAACTAAAAGAGTTTCGCACTAAACAGAACACTTTCCCCAAGATTGAGCGTCCTAATAGCAACCAGCGTAATATAGAAATCAATACCGGTAGCTCAGGTAGTGCCGGCAAAAATTATAGCTTATCAGACGGTCAATCTACCTTATCTGGCGACATGGCAACTTCTAGTACCTCAAAAGGTAGCAGCCGCTCTGCGTCGAATGGTAGTAGTGGGGCCAGTAATAGCGAGATTATCAACTTAATCAAACGTAACTATAATCCACCCATAGCGGCTAAAGGCTCGACCCAGCGCGCCACTTTGACGATTACTGTCAATGCCAATGGTGATGTGGTGAAGGTCTCTGCCTCAGGCTCTGATAGTGTGGTCAATGAAGCGGCCAAACAAGCGGTGCTAAGCACTCGCAATCTGCCAATTGATACTGATGATCCTAAATACCCTACTTTTACCATACAGTTTAAGGGCAGCAACTAATCAATTGCTCAAACCCTACTATCTACTCTATTACCGCTAACTTTACTTTAAGCAACTTGCACCGCCTGCAATATTGTCTTACCGTAATAGCCAACTTATCGTCTATAAAAAACAGCTATTACACTATTTTAGGAGTTCGATTTAGTCATGCGTACCCATAAAAAACTATTAATTACTCTACTTGCCAGCGCCTCAGGTTTACTGGTCGCCCCCAGTCTATTCGCTGCGCCTGTGGTATTAGAATTGGATTACGAAATCCCTGTACAACAAAATCAAGTTGCCTTTGTACCTTTCGCTGGTGATTCCGTATTATCGCCCATTATCCTAAATGACTTGAGCAGAACTGAGCTCAACGTTACCAGCAAAAAACTACCACAGCAGCCTCGTAGCAGCAGCGAACTGGCTGGTACGCTACCAGTTTGGCAAAGTATGGGTATTCCTTATTTAGTAGTCGGCAGTACTCGTACCAATCGCGGTAAAATAGTCACCGATTATGAAGTGATTGATGTGAAGTCAGGACTAGTCATTGAAGGCAAACAAAGCTTAACTGCCGATAATAATAAAGAAAGTATGCGCTACGCCGGTCACGTCATTGCTGATAAAGTGTATGAGCTTATTACCGGAACTCCAGGCGACTTCTCAGGACGTATAGCCTATATTGAAGAGATTGGACGCGGCAAGGATAAAGTCTCACGGCTAAAAGTCATGGATGCTGATGGCGAAAATGCCAGAACTATCACTGAGGTCACAGGATCTATATTCTCGCCAGCATGGTCACCCGATGCCAATCGTATCGCCTATGCCGTACAGCGTGAAAAATCATATCCGGTCATTTATGTACAAAGTGTCAGTGGTGGCAGTGCCAGTGTCTTGACTCCCTTTCCTGGTAGCAATTTAAGTCCTTCATTCTCACCGGATGGCAGCCGGATATTATTCTCTAGTAGCTTTGAAGGCAGCTCTAATATTTATGAGATGAGTGCTAGTGGTGGCACACCAAGACGGATTATCAACTGGCCAAGTAGTGAAGTCCAGCCAAACTATGCACCTGATGGCCAATCTTTTGTCTTTGTCTCTGATAAAGCGGGATTTAATAAGCCGCAAATTTATCGTTATGAGTTTGGTTCAGGACGTACTACCAAAGTCTCTAACAGCGGTTATGCGACTAGCCCGCAGTTTAGTAATGATGGGTCGCAAATTGCCTTCTTAAGTGGGCGCTCAGCAGCCATTATGAACAGCAGCGGCGCGGTAACGGCCAATCTTGGCAACACTGGTATTGATGAAGCCCCAAGCTTTTCACCCAACGGTAAACGAGTGGTCTATGCGTCTACCCAAAATGGCAAAGGCGTATTGACGATTAAATCACTGAATGGTGGCGAATCCTTTGGCAAATCGGGTCAAGGTATTCTCCGCTCACCAGTGTGGTCTGCCAGTCCCAAGTAACTTATTTAACTTACAAAGTAAGCTTTTCCGATTGAAAAACCGTTAATACTGACAGCAAAAAGCGCTTGATATCATTATCGAGCGCTTTTTTATGGTTTTAAGTTATTGATGAACAAGCAATTGTTAAGCAAGCAAATAATTTTTTGTCGCTTCTATATCCTAGCTTTACTCACTAGGATCAGAACCTGGTGGGAAGCCATGACGAAGCTGGGCGACATTGGCAGCCGTGACCGTATCTGTAAAATTATTAAGGTCACTATGCACATATTGGGTGACCGCCGCTATTTGTTGATCATTCATCATGCTGTGAAATGAGGGCATACCGCGCAAGCCATTGATCACAATGCTGATAATATAATATTTTGATTGCATCTTACTGTTGTCAGCTAATGGTGGATAATAACCGGCGCCTTGTGCGCCTTTACCATCTTGCATATGACAGCCAGCACAAGAATCATCGTAGAGCTTTTTGCCATTAGTGGTAAAAAATCCGGTTTTACCCTGTAAGCTACCCTCAAATTTTGCGAGCCACTTTTGCATACTGGCATCTTCTGCCATGGCTGGTATCGAGCTGACATTAACGATATTGTCTTGCGGCGATCTAAGTTCTTCTTTAGACATATAGACTGCGCCCCATGCGCCATTATTGCGGCTGGCTTGATTATCAAATACTACTTGCGCTGCTTGTAGATTAGCAAGGGTGGCTGCTGTATGAGCGGTTTGATCTTTGTTATAGCGACTACAGCCCGATAGCGCAACGGTTCCTCCGACACTCAACATCATTACCACAGTAAGCAGGTTTGGTTTCATCATCTCTATGGTCGCCTCTGAATTTATTATCATTCTTACTAGTTACTGCCTCTACTTAATCTTTAACCTTACTAGCCGAGCTTTTTTGCTTTTTGATGCAAGCGCTTGGCAGCATCCATGCCTGACAAAATCGCGCCTTCTTGCCATGCAGGAATGTGTGAGCAGTGCTCACCTGCCAGCACGATACGATGGTCAATACTACATAAGGTATCGTAATATTGATCACGGCTTGATTCACTCCAAATACCATAGCAGCCCAGTGACCATGGAATACGATGCCATGCGACTGAAGTACCGGAACGGAACTCTTTGGTGTACTGCGGATGAATCTGTTTGCCATACTGTAGTGCCGCGTTAATACGCTCTTTTGGATTTAGCGTATTAAATTTATAAGAAGATTCCCCAAATCCATACGCACCAAGTAGCACCCCTGAGCCAGTAGTGAACAGATCTTGTGAAGGATACGAGATTTGGGAGATGGGCATATCGGTATAGCTGATACCACCATAAATCCATTCGTCTTCTTCCCAAAACCGACGTTTAAACTCTAAGCCCACTTTATAAGAGGTATCATAAGGGACAGCCGCCATTGCTTGCTTCATTGGCGCTGAGACATTAATATCAATTTGGGTCAATACTGATAGTGGAATATTGCAGATACACCAATCCGCGCGCACCGTTTTAGTTTCACTGTCAGAACTATTACTATCAATATAATCGACCGTGACACCAGTCTCGTCTTGATTGATTTTAGTGACTTTGGCATTAAATTCAATCATATCGCGGCATTCACGAGTGAATGCATCACCGATTTTTCCCATACCGCCGACCGGCTGAAACATCGCAGGTTGATGCACGTAGACGGTATAATTGGCATAAATATCCGACCACATGCCCGAATCCAATAGTTTATTCATTGGTATCGGTGTCGAGGGCTTAGCATCAGGCATTAGTCCTCCACCCGGATAGACACTATAGCCGCGATGCTTGCTGGTTTCGTGGCTCTTAACATAGCGATAATTGTTATCAAGGACGCCCCAGCCTTTTAAACCTTCTAACAGCTTCTCTTTATCCTCTTTAGTTACCGTCGTATCAAGACCACCTGTATTAACTGCTTTGGATAATAGTTCTGAGACATAACCGCGTATGTCACTTTGGACTTCGCCTAAACGCTGCGGTGCACCATTAAAGTGATTGGTACGGTGCAAATAAGCGCGATCATTGGTTTGTATAAACGGCTGTAATGCCACGCCAAACTTTTTACAATAATGAAATACAGCATAGTGATGAACCGGTAGTCGCCATGGTCCACCGTTAAAATAATTACCTTTTTCAAAGTCGCAGGTCACTTCTCCGCCACCAAGCTCGGTATATTTATCACCACTATTCAATGTCCAACTGCGTCCGCCACCACGATTTTGAAACTCAAGGACGGTCACTTTATAGCCCGCTTTGCGTAGCTCATAGGCAGCGGTGAGACCGCCTAACCCTGCCCCAAGTATGACAATACTGGCACCAGCAGGTGCTCCCTTTAAATCCATTTCTTGTTTAAAGCTAGACTCGGAAGCAAACCCTAACGTGGTCATCGCCTGATACATAGCGGTTGCCCCAGCGGTCTTACCAATCATCGTAAGCAACTGTCTTCGTGTGGGCGATTGAAATAGATCGTTCATTTTATTGTCCTTGTAATAGAGCATTCGTCCCTGACCGCAGATAGTGACTTATATTTTTATAGCTAAGGTTAATATCTGGGTTAATAGCGCTTACTTCAGTATGCGTTTAACCTCAGTGGCGCTAACATCACTACTAGTAAGACCACCGAAATTGACACGAACGTAATTGGTGATACTGGCAATCTGCACAGGACTTAACTCTTTTGAGAAGCCGGGCATTTTAGGCGCTGTATTCAAAGCACCTTTAGCCCCATAAGCAATGACGTTGATCAGTGCATCAGGCTTAGCACGGCGGATACTACTGAGTCCAACGATAGACGCGTAACGAGCATCAGGTTGTGCGTAGCCGTCCACTCCATGACAGCTGGCACAGTTAGCGAGATATAGCGCTTTTGACGAGTTGCTATCGACAGTGCCGTTGTTAGTAGTAGTGTTGGCTTTCGCTTGAGCTAAATAGTCTTTTTGTTCAAGTAAATCATAGGTAATAGAGCGACTTACTGGACTTGGTAAGCGTGCGACATTCACCGGTATTAGGTAATCATCTGTTTTGATAATAGGGACTACTTTTAGATAAGCGGCCATTGCGCTCAAGTCTTTATCAGTTAGGTAACGGGTACTGTGTGCGACGGCCTCAGCCATAGGCCCTCCAGCATAAGCGCGCTTATCAAGCATTCCAGTACGCAAATAAGTGACGATATCCTGCTCGCTCCAGCGACCGATACCGCTGTCATTATCAGGGGTGATGTTTGGCGCATACCATTTACCAAGCGGCGCACCGGATAAGTACATGTCCTTATCAAGTCCCTGAGTGATGTTACGCGGGGTGTGACAAGTGCCGCAATGTTCTAAATTATTAACCAGATATTCACCACGCTGCTGCGTTTGGGTGAGACCTAGGCGATTTTCAGTAGCGGGCACATTGATAACATTCCAAGCCAACATTAAGCTACGAATACTTAATGGAAATGGTAGTTTAGTGGTTTTTTCAGGAGCCGCTTCTACTGGGGGTACGGTCTGAAAGTAGGCAAATAATGCACTGATATCAGCATCAACCATACCGTGATAAGACGGATATGGCATGGCAGGATAAAGTTGATGATTGGGCGCGCGACCTTTTTTCAGGACCTTTTTAAAATCGGCTTCGGTATAGTTGCCGATACCATAGCGTTGAGAAGGGGTAATATTAGTCGAATAAATATTACCTATGGGTGTTTCAATGGGAACGCCACCACTATAGTCTTCACGATGACAAGCCATACAGTCAGCAGTACGAGCGATATACGCACCGCGATTGGCCAAATCACTATTGGCTGGGCTGACATTGGGTAAGCTAACATTAGGAGGGATTGCGCCATCAGCTATTACAGTACTGGAGGCCATACTAAATGCAATTACTGACAACAGTATAGAAAATGGCTTCATATAGACCTCATAGAGCTGGCAAAAACTGATTACTGGCAGATAACATTAGATCACCCTTACTAAAATAAAACTATTTGAATAAGATAGCTTGCTTAATTATTCGTAATGCACGTTTTTTTACAAAAATCAAAATAAGAAGTATTCTAAATGAGCAAAATAATTAGGGTAATTTATATTAGATTATGAGCAAATTCTAAGCCGTTTTTGATTATCAATCTCTATTGAAGAGCTAATTTCTGATCATAAAGAACCTAATAAAAAAGCACACAATAGTGATATCGAGTGCTTTTTTATAAATATAATTTATCAAACTGATCGAGTAATTAAATTTTTATCGCTTAGCCATTGTATATTTATTCACTAGGATCAGTGCCCGGCGGATTGTCGTGACGTAGTTGTGCCACATTAGCGGCAGTCACCGTATCAGTAAAGTTATTCAGTTCACTATGCACATACTGAGTAACCGCTGCCATCTGCTCGTCATTCATCATGCTATGAAAGGATGGCATGCCGCGAAAGCCATTAATTAAAATATCTATGATATAGTATTTCGACTGCATTTTGCTGTTATCAGCAAGTGGTGGATAATAGCCTGCGCCTTGTGCACCTTGGCCTTCATGCATATGACAGCCAGCACAAGAGTCGTGATAGAGTTTTTCACCATTAGTAGTAACAAAGCCGTTTGTATTTTCAAACACGGTCCTTGTATCTGTACCTGCAGATCTAGCCTCTGCGTTTGCCCCTTCATACCTGCTCTCTACGTCTATACCTTCGAATTTTTCCCGCCACTTTACCAAACTGGGATCGTCTGCCATAGCTGGCAATGAGCTGGCATCAACGATATTAGCCGGTGGCGATCTGAGCTCATCGCGGCTCATAATAACCCCGCCCCACGCACCGTTATTACGGCTTGCTTGATAGTCAACAACCTGTTCTGCTGCTTGCTTACTACCAATAGTTTCTGTGCTGTCGTCCGTATGCTGACTACAACCTATTAAAGCGGTGCTGCCAACGATACTCAGTAACATCATAGCTAGCGTCTTGGGTGTCATGTTTTTCATAATTATATTGTCCATGATAGCCTCTGAATTATTATTATGATGGTTAACCGAGCATTTTTGCTTTTTGGTGTAAACGCTTTGCGGTATCCATGCCAGATAAAATCGCACCTTCTTGCCATGCGGGAATATGCGAGCAATGCTCACCTGCCAACACAATGCGATTGTCGATACTACATAGGGTATCGTAATACTGATCGCGGCTTGACTCACTCCAAATACCGTAGCAACCTAGTGTCCACGGGATACGATGCCAGACTACCGAAGTACCTGAACGAAACTCTTTAGGGTATTGAGGATGAATATATTTACCATAAGCGAGCGCGACATTGATACGCTCTTGCGGCGTTAAGGTATTAAATTTATAAGAGGTAGCTCCAAAGCCATATGCGCCAAGCAGTACGCCGGTACCATCTTTAAACATATTTTGCGAAGGATAAGAAATCTGGGTAATCGGCATATCCGTATAAGTCACTCCACCATAAATCCACTCATCCTCTTCCCAAAAGCGGCGATTAAACTCTAAGCCTACTTTATAAGAGGTGTCATAAGGTACTGCCGCCATCGCCTTTTTCATAGGGGCTGAAACGTTAATGTCGATTTGGGTCAATATACTGAGCGGAATAGTACAAATACACCAATCAGCACGAACCGTTTTGATTTCGCCGTCTGGATTATTGCTATCCACATAATCGACGGTTACGCCGCTGTCATCTTGATTAATTTTAGTGACTTTCGCATTGAATTCAATCATATCGCGACATTCGCGAGTGAACGCATCACCAATTTTACCCATACCGCCAACAGGCTGAAACATCGTTGGTTCGTGTACGTGAACCGAATAATTGTTATAAATATCCGACCACATACCAGAGTTCAATAACTCATCCATGGGTAAGGTACTCGATGGCTCAGAATTCGGCATCAAGCCACCACCGGGATAAACACTATAGCCACGATGCTTACTGGTCGCGTGGCTAGTCACATAACGGTAGTCGTTATCAAGAACACCCCAACCTTTTAAACCTTCTAATAGCTTCTCTTTGTCTTCGGTATTTACCGAGCGATCAAGACTACCGACGTTGACGGCTTTTGATAATAGCTCTGAGACATGACCTTGTATGTCGTTTTTGACATCACCTAGACGCTGCGGTACGCCGCCGAAATGATTAGTACGGTGCAAATAAGCACGGTCATTGGTCTGGATAAACGGCTGCAGTTCAACGCCGAACTTTCGGCAATAATGGAACACTGCATAATGATGGCTTGGTAGACGCCATGGCCCACCGTTAAAGTAGTTACCTTCCTCAAAGTCACAGGTCACTTTTTCGCCACCAAGCTCAGTATATTCATCACCACTGTTCAGCGTCCAACTGCGTCCGCCGCCACGGTTTTGAAATTCAAGCACTTTAACCTGGTATCCCGCTTTACGTAACTCATAGGCAGCGGTAAGGCCACCTAACCCTGCCCCAAGTATGACAATGCTGGCACCCGCAGGCGCGCCTTTTAAATCCATTGATTCTTTAAAGCTCGACTCTGAAGCAAATCCTAATGTGGTCATTGCTTGATACATCGCGGTTGCCCCAGCGGTCTTACCGATCATAGAGAGCAGTTGACGCCGCGTGGGTGATTGAAGCATGTCTTTCATAATAGTGTCCTTATGGTATGACGTTCGTGCATTGGCGATAAACGTTGACTGTCTTTATTTTAGCTATATGCTAGCTTTATTAAAGCTGCTAAGCTTATGAGACTAAATCGCAGCTCTTATCGTCTTGTCATTACCCTGTATTTTGTTAGAAGCGTTTGTCCCGCTCTTATTAAATGGTCGTAGGATTAATTCCCGTGTAATCTGAGCGCTTATAAATTAAAACGCTCAAATCAAAGCTGCATAAGTTAAAACGCTCAAATCAAAGCTGCATAAGTTAACGGCGACGCCTCGAACTCATGATTGCCCGAATAATGAATGCAATGATGATAATCGCAACAATAATGCCAATAATCGCTAGCAAGCCTGCGTGTTTAATCAAGAACGGCCTTTCAGGTTCCGCAGTCATGACGCGATCGACATCATCGGCATTGACATCACTGTTAGCCAGACCGCCCAAATTAACGCGCACATAGTTAGCAATACCGGCAATTTGCTCACTATTTAAGTCTTCTGAGAACCCAGGCATTTTAGGTGCCGTATTTAAGCCACTATCTACTCCGTACAAAATGACATTGATCAGCGCATCAGGCTTATCACGGCGAATGCTACTCAAACCAACGATAGGCGCATAGCGAGCATCAGGCTGCGCGTAGCCGTCCACACCATGACAGCTACCACAAGTGGCAAGATATAGCGCTTCTGGTGAGTTACTACCCGCACCCACACTGGCTTTTGCTTGTGCTAAATAGTCCTTTTGCTCAAGTAAGTCATGAGTAATCGACTCACTTGCTGGACTTGGTAAACGGGCTACATCAACCGCAGTGACCTTGTCATCCGTTTGAATGGCAGGAACGGCTTTTAGATAAGAGGCTATCGCCCCTAAGTCTTCATCCTTTAGATAGCGAGTACTATGAGTAACCACCTCACCCATCGGCCCGCCAGCATAAGCGCGCTGATCTAGCTCACCAGTACGCAAATAAGTGACCATATCCTGCTCACTCCAACTGCCGATGCCGCTAGAGTCGTCAGGAGTAATATTAGGTGCATACCAATTGCCCAGTGGCGCACCTGATAAATACATGTCTTTATCAAAGCCCATAGTGCTATTACGCGGGGTATGACAAGTGCCGCAATGCGCTAGATTATTAACCAGATACTCACCGCGCTGCTGCGTTTGAGTCAGACCATCACGGTTTTCTGTAGACGGTACATTAATGAGGTTCCAACCCAGCATTAAACTACGAAAGTTAAACGGAAATGGTAAATCGGTTTTATAGTCAGGAGCAACATCTACTGCCGGTACTGTCTGCAAATAAGCAAACAAAGCGCTGATATCTTCATCGGTCATACCGTTATAAGACGGATATGGCATGGCAGGGTAAAGCATATGATCTGGCGTGCGACCTTGTTGTAAGACCTTTTTGAGATCCGCCTGAGTATATTTACCAATGCCATAACGTTTAGATGGGGTGATATTAGTAGAATAAATATCTCCCATTGGGGTTTCAATCGCTGAGCCGCCAGCATAATCTTCACTATGGCAGGCCATACAATCAGCGGCACGCGCGATATACGCCCCTCGATTGACCAAATCGCTATTGGCCGGGCTGACATTAGGTAAGCTAGCATTGGGTAGGCTGGCATTGACTAATCTGGCGTTAGGGAGATTGGCGCTTTGAGCCATCGCGGCGCTGGAAGTGATACCAATAGCAAGCATTGATAACATCACAGAAAGTGGCTTCATAATATCCTCTTATAGCTGGTTACAGCTGGCATCTGGGGTGCTTTAGTTGTTATCTAGTGCTTTTGTAGCACTTGATATTTAACATTAAATATTGAGTCTGATTTTCAGTATCTAATACAAATAGTTGCCAAAGAATGTCTATCTACCCTACTAAGGTAAAACTATTTCGTGCTTATTACTCAAATAGTAACTTATCAGTCCCATTTTTTTACAAAATCTCTATGAACTCCTAAACAGCATGCGGTTTTCAAGTTTTTGCTGTAGTTAATAACCTATTAAACAAGTAGAATTTAATAAACCCTTTATAAACAGTAATTAAACTAGAAAGATAACAAAACGCTCTAAAGCCTTGTTAAGTAGGCATTGTTAGTAAAACTCTAAAATATTATTTTATAGCTGGTATTGCGTTTTTTTATGTACATAATAGATACAAACTCTAGAGTCTAAAAACTAAAACTTAGCATAAGGTTTGGTATTAATATCGAGGAAAGTTCGCTACTGATATTCGCTACTACTAATGGATAATATCTTCGTAATTAATATAATCGTACTATTGCTTAACATCGTATCTTCTCTATGATGTAACTTATTTTATCGTCGGTTTTTATTGTCGGTTTTATTGATAGTTCTTATGGTCGGTGACGCTATGCTGAGAACAACTATGAAAACTTTGACTTTTACATGTGCGCTTATACTGATGACGCTACTCACAGGCTGCCAATCGTTGTTTCAGTTTGTCGATAGCCCTATTCCAGTAACGGCTCCCTCTGGCAAAAATAATAGTCTATAGCCTATTCAGTTTAAAACGATACAGTGCTACTGGGATGCTACTGCAACAAACGTTTTGCAGCCTCTGTCCCGCTTGCGAACAGCATGCAAGAAAAATTTATACCAGTAGCACGCTGCTATAAACGACTCTCTTTTATTGTTAACTGACTATAATACTTGCTCAAAGCTTATTTATACTCGTTGAAGGCTGCTTATAAATATGCTGTTGATAATTCATATGAATAAGTGCTGCGGATAATAAGTACTGCGGATAAATAGATGGTTTGTATGGTTTGTATGGTTTGTATGGAGCAAAAAAAAGAGCAGATACCAATAGTGGTATCTGCTCTTTTTTTATGACACTTTTATTAACTGCTTAATGCGAACTTACTTTTACGGTGCTGATACTGTTGGCTGGTGCTTGATAATGGTTTTAGCCAAATGATCACCAAACCAAATAGCGGTATCGATATCTCCTTTACCCGGCGATTCCTCAGGTGGCGCGTCGATTGACTGGGTCATCAGTCCTAAAAAACTGGACAGGCGATTTAAGTCATGATCATTATGTCCAGTAGGCATCAGCGGCAACCCAATCCAGTTCATGCCGTGCTGCATAGTATATAGACAAATCTGCTGCAAGACAGCCAGTTTGTCACCACTAAGTCCGCCCGAGTTGGCAAAGCCTGCCGCCCACTTGCCTTCCCATTTCCTTTGGTACCAACGCTTTGAGGTCTCATCCATAAAAGTTTTGAATTCAGCAGTCACGCTACCCATATATACCGCACTACCAAAGACCAGTAGGTCTGCTTCATCAATAAAATCCCAATCTACCTTATGGATGTCTATCGCTTTGGCCTGAGATTCTGGTAGTTGTTGGCGTGCGCCTCTGACTACTGCTTCAGCAACGCGCCTGGTATGACCATAATTGCTGTGATAAATAACGGCTATCGTTACGCTAGGCACGTTATCAGTAGTTGCGACGTGAGAAGGTTGTACAGAAGGCGCTACAGATGTATTCATACAAACTCTAATAATAGGTGATTAATTCGGTAAACATTAATAAAATAAAGGTAATGATCTAAATGGCGGCTATAGAAGGACGACGCACGATAATCAATGCCATCCGTCCTGTTGCCAGCTGTTGCCAATGAGTCTGACGCCGATACGAATAATAGCGCGTATCGGCATAGCTGCACTCTATAGGCATAGCAGTATTCACGGTAATGCCTGCATTTTTCAATTGGTCAACAGCAAGCTTCGGTAAGTTCAGCTTTACTTTACTCGTGCTTACTTTAGCGATATTTGATAATTTATCAACTGTCTTATGTAAGTGCCCAAGCTCTATACAATCATCAGGCTGAACATTAGGTTCAACGTCAGATTGAGAATCCACAGCATACAGTTGCTCGAAATTATCAATATTTGACTGTGCTAAGGATTTGTTTTCTTGACAACCAGCCAGCAGCTGGTCGCGGACATGGGTGCCAACTTCATAGTTTGCTTGGCTAACACAGACCCCAATCCATGCCATAATCTGCCCAGTTGCACTAAAGCGCTCAGCCGTCGCTTTAATAACGCCGCAGGCAAGCCCTTGCCAGCCAGCGTGAATGGCTGCTATTTGTCCACTTGCCGGTTGATATAAGACAATAGGCACACAGTCAGCCGTCATCACCGCTAGCCCCAGATTACCTTGCTGACTGATCATTGCATCAGCGTCTACGGGTTGCATACTAAAGGGCGTACTATCAACGTCATAGATTTGTTTGCTATGGACTTGATTCATCCAGTGCAAGCTAGTAGTAGGCGCACGTTGTGGCGTTAGCGGTTGAGCACTTAGTTGCTCATTAATAGCCGCTAACAGACGCATACGATTGGTTAATACTTGCACGGTATCGTCACTGACATGCAAACCTAGATTCAACTCACCATAACTCGCCTGCTCTGATTGACGCATTTTCTGGTCAGCCTTGTTGAAACTTATGCTTTCAAAGCCAATACCTTCAACATCTAAACTTTCAACATCAGCGCTTGCAAAAGCCGCTGTTTGAAAAACAGCTACGTCGTCCAGCTGTGCCAGTAGTGTCATCGGAAGCTTATTAGTCATGGCTTATTCATCACTCTTAGTTCATCGCAGCTGATTTAGCTTTTTATACTTAACGCTTTTTATTCAGAATAATAACCATCATTTAACACCGCAATCAACTTTTGCATATCTTCAGGAATAGGCGTAGTCACTTTAACATCCTCACCCGTCGTCGGATGGACAAAACCTAAAGCGTAAGCATGCAACGCTTGCCGCGAAAAGTTACTAATGGCATTGCGCTGCTCTTCTGTCAGCCCTGCTCGCAACTGCCTGCGACCGCCATAGACACGGTCTCCCACTATTGGATAACTGATATGACTCAAATGCACACGGATTTGATGCGTCCGTCCGGTTTCAAGTCCCACATCCAATAAACAATAATTGTGATTTAACGGAGTAATATCTAACAAATGCGTGACGGCTTCACGTCCTGCGGTCATTACGGTCATTTTGGTGCGTTGGTTACGATGGCGACCAATCGGCGCATCGATGCGCCGATTGCGCATTAGACTGGCCTGATCACCTGCTACCACACATTGATAGTGACGATAAACTGACTTATCTTTGAGCTGCGCCATCAAGGCCATCTGCGCCGGTTTGGTTTTACCGATCAGTAACAGCCCCGAGGTATCCTTATCAATACGATGTACCAAGCCTGCCCGTGGCAAATGATGCTGCTGCGGATAATGGTACAGCAGCGCGTTAACTAGCGTGCCCGTCTGATTACCCGCACCCGGATGCACGACCATGCCTACTGGTTTATTAATGACCAATACCGCATCGTCTTCGTAAACAACATCAATATCTATATTTTCTGGCTGATCTTCGCTATGCTGCTGTAAGGTCGTGGACAGATGTAAAACGTCTGCGACTTTAACGCGGTACTTAGGCTTTTGCGTGTTATCGTTACAGAGTAAACTGCCATCACTGACCCAACCTTGTAGCTGCGCACGTGAAAAATCCGTAAACACTTGCGAGGCCAGTTTATCGATACGTAGACCGGATTCTTCCTCAGTCACCGTATGAGTCATATCAATTATTTCGGGCACTGCTTGTCCAGCTACAGATGAATCGTCACCATCATCATTATCGTCATCGTCATCGTCTTCACTGTCAATTAAGTCACTTTCTATTAAGTCACTTTCTATTAAGTCACTATCAAGCAACTCATCGTCACGTGCTTCATTGTCGTTTAGCAACTCATCCTGCACGGGTAACTCTTGCGCTGATAAATCATTATCTAGCAACGGACTAGGCGTTAAATTTTTGGTCATAGCATCATTATTCATAGCAGATTCATACGTGGCAAAGTCACCAAGGTGAGCTTTATAAGAAAACAGATAGGCCATTAGCTGACTATTGAAAATAAAAACAGCCAAAAAAAAGCAGGTCTAAGGTCGCTATAGTGTACCATGCCAAGTGCTCAAGCCCTATAGTAGCTAACCGTTATCTGTCATTTGTTACTCATCATCTAGCGTCCTGATGATAAGCTATTAACTCTCTGCAATACAACATTGAGGTTAATTTACTGTATATTTATCAACGCTGGCGGCATTTGTCATCGCCCGTTGAAGCCGCCCATGCTAGACTACAAACAGCTATTTTAAACAGCTCGCTTATTGCTAAATAGCTCTCTTGCGGTCTATTCAGTTAATAACAGTTAATTAATAGCAGTCAGTTAATAAAAATGCAGCTACTACTTTAAGCAAGGGGCGTAAAAACTCAACTCATTATAGAATTTGAGGACTTGCTGGCTAGATAACTACAAAATAGATAACGAAAAAGTAGACCAGTCGCAAGTTATTATATAAATTGGTTAAGATTTTGCTGTATGCTATGGCACTGTATTTGATTGAAATTTGTTCAAAGTTAAATCCAATCAAAAGTATGTTTAATTACGTTTATGTCAAATATAGAATTTTATAATTAATAGACTCTTTTAATCAATAGACACGTGTAATAATAAGCACACCCAATGATAGACAGTCTATCGTTACCGTGATCATCGCCTTTTTATCATTAACCTGTTATATAGTGTGATAGCGCCGCTGCTATTATGCGTCTTGTGTCGGAGAAGAAGTATGCGCCCTATTGGCAACACGTTTATCAAACTATCCTCAGTAACTCTGCTTTCGCTAAGCGTAAGCCTAGTCGGCTGTCAAACCTTTAAAAACCTGACCGGTAAAGACGTCGATGCGGTTGAAACCGCCGAGAAGTCAGAGCAAGGTTACTACAGTGACGCCATTACTCAGATTGATAAAGGACGTTATACCCAAGCTATTGAAGACCTCACTAACTTGCGTACCTTCTATCCTACCGGACAATACGCCGAACAAGCACTGCTCGATACGATGTATGCCCAATATGAAAGTGGCAATTACGAAACGGCCGCCGCCAGCGCTGATCGATTTATCAGCCTGTATCCGTCTAACCCGCAAGTCAGCTACGCCTATTACGTACGCGGTGTGGCCAATATGCAAGGCTCATCTGAAGGCATCAAACTATTCAAGACCAATCAGGCCGAACGTGATACCGCTTATCTGCGTATCGCCTTTGCCAACTTCCAAGAGCTTATTAATAAATATCCAAACAGTGCTTATGCGCCAGATGCTGCCCAACGTATGACGTTTATTTATAATCAGTTTGCCGAAAGTGAGCTAACTGCGGCCAATTGGTATATTGAGCGTGAAGCTTATGTCGCTGCTGTCAACCGTGCTAAATGGGTATTTCAGTATTATCCGTTGAGCGATTCTATGCCTGAAGCCATTGCTATCCTTGCTTATAGCCATCAAAAATTGGGGCTGACAGATTTAGCACAAGAGTACAAAACCTTGCTACAAATCAACTATCCTAACATGCTGACCAATGACGGACGCGTCAAGCTTGATACCAAAGGCGATCGCACTTGGTTGAATAAATTGACCTTTGGTCAGCTTGGACGTTCCAGCATGCAAGATGCATCGAACATAGCAGGTCAGTATACGGGTGCGACTAAAACGCAGATGATTCGTACCGCCACCCAGCTTAGATTGCCTGCCGACAATGCCGCAGCTCCCACTGCTAGCAGTACACCTACCCGCCAAAGGGGCATCAATCTCGGTTTAGGATTACCTGAAAGCTCAACCGAGCAAGTCTCTGGACAAGGTAGTGCCATCGCCGCCGCTAGAGAAGCTGAGGTTGATCCGCAAAACATCAATCCTACGCGCCGCACTACGTTACTTAATGACAGCCGCGATAGCATCTCCTTGCCACCTATTGATTCTGATAGTGACGATATGAACGAAGATGATTAATTTTAACATTAGGGCTTGTTAACTATAGCAGTTCATAAAGAAGTCCCTGCATTATAAATAAACGCTATTAGAAAATAAGGTCAACGATATGGTTGGCCTTATTTTTCTGTCTTCAAGTATCCCTCAGCATCCTATGGTAAAATATTTTTTCCATGAGCATTCCAAACCATATTCTTGAACAACTAAATAGCCAAGCTGACCTGATCAGCATTATTGGTCGTCATACCGCGCTCAAACGCGCCGGTAGTGAATATAAAGGCTGCTGTCCGTTTCATGGTGAAAAGTCGCCCTCGTTCTATGTCAATCCACAAAAAAACATTTATCATTGCTTTGGCTGTAGCGTGGGTGGTAATGCCATCAGCTTTTTGCGTGACTATGAGAACTTAACCTTTATCGAAGCGGTCAATGAGCTATCAAAGCAAACAGGCATTGAAGTACCGCAAGAAGAACAGCAAAATGTCAGCTATCAGCGTAGCAAACCTAAACCGGTTACTAAACCTATAGTTAAGCCCACAGCAAAACCAGCAACGCCTGTTATACCCTCAGAGGGACAGTCGATAGCAGCCAGTAACCCGCCTGACTATCCTCAGTATGAGGATCAGTACGCCTATGATGACAATGCCAGTGACAACAACCTGCCCACTAACATACCTTATGCTACTGATTATGACGGCACTGATCATAATAGCAGTCCGCCAGCATGGCTGACAGATGACGCTGAATCCATAAGCTCAAATGTAGACAATGCCGCCACCGATAGAGACGGTAATTTATATGAGTTATTGACCCAAATTCAGCAGTTTTATCAGCACAATCTAACCACCCATCCTCACGCTAAGCACTATTTTGCCACGCGCGGTGTCACCGAGCAAAGTTTAGAGACCTTTGGGCTGGGTTATGCACCATTCGGTTGGCAACATCTTGAGCATCAATTTCCGCAAGATATAGAAGGACTTAAAGCCTTAGGCTTGGTGCGCCAATCAGAGTCTGGACGTGATTATGACTTGCTGCGTGATCGGGTTATCTTTCCAATTCGTGATAACCAAGGTCGTACTATTGGCTTTGGTGGCCGAGCGCTCGATGATGAAGTAAAACCCAAATATATTAACTCTTCAGACTCGCCCGTTTTTCATAAGCAGCATGTATTATATGGCTATTATGAGTCCCGCCAGCAGCGTGCTAATAGCTGGTTAGTAGTAGAAGGTTATATGGATGTGATTGCCCTATACCAAACTGGTATCTATGGCGCGATCGCCTCAATGGGCACGGCCATTAATGAAGCTCAAATATCACGTCTATTGACTCTAAATCCTACGTTGACCTTAAGCTTCGACGGCGATAGTGCCGGACAAAAAGCCGCTTGGCGCACCCTTGAAGTCAGTCTACCTGTACTTGGTGATGATAAAGAACTGAGGTTTTTGTCCCTGCCCAATAATCATGATCCAGATACTTTTATTAAAAGTCATGGCGCAGAGGCTATGCGTGAGCAGATTACCAATGCCATGCCGCTATCGCAGTATATTTTTGCTTATTTAAGTGAGCGCTACGACTTAACTTTGGCAGAAGGTAAAGCCAAGCTGATGTCGCAAGTGCGCACGCTGACGACCTCATTACCTAAAGGTAGCAGCTTTCGTTACCTGCTCAATAATGACATTTATCAAAAACTGGGTGGCAAGCGCAGTCAAAATATTGAAGCAAAAGATGCGCTGCTAGACTTCGATGGGGATATGACCATCAGCCAGCAATTACAACTGTGTTTTTTGTTTCAGCCGCGCGCGCTAACGGATGATCCGATTGAGTCGATTTGGCAACAAGCTGGTATTGATGGCTTGAACCTACCCGCGCATATCAAGCAAAAAGCCTCTCCTGATGCTTTACGGCCATTAGCTTGGGAAGACTTGCAAGATACTGCCTTACTGGATGTGGTCAGCACCATTAAGCGCTGCCTAAGTTATTTACCGCCAGATGCTAACGCCGCCGCACATTTTGTATTGTCTAACTTAAAGCCTTCAACTCAAGAAGGACTTAGCCGCAATTGGGGATCATTTTATAAAACCCTTATCACTAGGAATATTTTAAGCCTTGATGAGCAGATTGAAAATTTAGTGAGTCAACTCTTAGAACGTAACATGAAGAAAAAAATACAAGAGCTGGTAAAAAATCCTGATCATATCAAGGCAACTATCGTACGCATTCAGGCGCAGTTATTAAGCAACTGGTTACGGGCACAGCAAGCAGAACAATCGGCGCAAATGATCAGTGTTTAATATAAATGGCTTTATGTAGATAGCTCTATATAGCAATGTTATTACATCGTTTTGCCAGTTTTTATTTCATTAATAGTAAAAACTGATATTTAATATTAACTTTTTAGGGTTAACTTTTTGTTTATAATGTGCTCGCCCTTTAAATTAAGGTATATTGACCCCATTATTTATGATTATGGTTAGCAATCGTCAGAGTCATCTTGTTGAACGTTTAGCAGTGACATTGTGCTTGATTACTGTGGTCTGTGTTAAACTGTGCCGCGGTTATATTGACAGCAATATTAGACCCTATTATTTTTGATATTTTTTAGGCTTTTAATTTTTAGCCGTTTTTTGAGTGTTTTTATTGACGTTTTTTGAACCTTTATTCATATCAATTCATTTTTGTTATTATTGACAACCCCTACGCTTTTTTGTGATCAATCTGTTGATTAGATCAGCGCACTGAGCAAGCAGTAGCCCGTCATATCACGAAAATGTCCGACGCAAACAAAGTGAGTATTTATGAACGATAAGTCAGTTTCTAAGTCCACGTCTCAGCTGGCCACCTTGATCCAAATGGGTAAAGAGCAAGGCTATTTGACCTATGCTGAGGTGAACGACCAGCTGCCCGACTCCATTACCGAAAGCGATCAGATCGAAGATATCGTCCAGATGTTAACGGACGTTGGCATTAAGATATTTGAGTCCGCACCTGATGCTGATGACATTTTGATGAACGATGACTCAAGTGATGATGAATCGGCGGCTGACGAGGCAGCAGCGGTATTGGCTGCTGTTGAAACCGAGCCAGGTCGTACTACTGACCCTGTGCGTATGTATATGCGTGAGATGGGAACGGTTGATTTGCTGACGCGTGAAGGCGAGATTGTCATTGCCAAGCGTATCGAAGAAGGTATTCGTGATGTTCAGCATGCGATGTCTTATTGGCCAGGAACAGTGCAATATGTGCTTGATGAATATCAGCGCGTATTAGATGGCGACAAAAAGCTCTCCGATGTTATCACTGGGTTTTTAGATCCCGAAACTGATGAAGACAAAGCGGCTGCCAAAGAAGAAAAAATCCCTGTTATTAAGCCAAAGGTCAATCCTAAAGTGTCCGCTAAGGCTGACGCTGAAGAGGACGACGAAGCAGAAGACACTGAAGAAGAGGAAGAAGAAACCGGCGGTATTGATCCAGAAGAAGTGCGCGTACGCTTAGAAGAGATTGAAGGTTTATTTATTACTGCCAAACAAGCCTTGCTAGATTTCGGTCGTGGTAGTACGCAAGCTGACGAAGCTTACAAACAGCTTGCCGAGCGCTTTATGATGCTTAAGCTCAATAACCGCTTGTCAGATCAAGTCATGGCAATTATGCATGACGTTTATGACGATGTGCGCAAACAAGAGCGCCAAATTATGCGCTTGGTTATTCGCCGTGGTCGTATGCCGCGTGAAGAGTTCCGTAAGACATTCCCAAGTAACGAAACCAACGTTGATTGGCTCACCGAGCGTCTAAAAGGTAAGCCGGCGTTTGCTGCAACGCTAGAAAAAGTCACCGACGATGTTATTCTTTTGCAACGTGCTATCCGTGATTATGAGCATAAGCTCAACATGGAAATTCATGATATGAAAGATGTGGCACGTGGTATGGCTATCGGTGAAGTGAAAGCTCGCCGCGCTAAGAAAGAAATGGTCGAAGCTAACTTGCGTTTGGTTATCTCTATCGCTAAAAAATACACCAATCGTGGCCTACAGTTCTTGGATCTTATTCAAGAAGGTAATATTGGTCTAATGAAAGCGGTTGATAAATTTGAATATCGTCGTGGTTACAAGTTCTCAACTTATGCGACTTGGTGGATTCGTCAGGCGATTACCCGCTCTATCGCAGATCAGGCGCGCACTATCCGTATTCCAGTGCATATGATTGAGACTATCAACAAGATTAACCGCGTTTCTCGTCAGCTATTACAAGAGATGGGACGTGAGCCCACGCCTGAAGAGTTAGGCGAACGCTTAGAGATGGACGAAGTGAAAGTCCGTAAATTACTCAAAATTGCCAAAGAGCCGATCTCTATGGAGACTCCTATCGGTGATGATGAAGACTCACATTTAGGCGATTTCATAGAAGATTCAACTATCTCTAGCCCCGTTGATGATGCAACCTCAGCGGGTCTGCGTGAAGCGACTCGTGATGTCCTTGGCAATCTGACTGAACGTGAAGCGCGCGTGCTAAAAATGCGCTTTGGTATTGATATGCCAACCGATCATACCCTTGAGGAAGTCGGCAAGCAGTTCGATGTGACTCGTGAGCGTATTCGTCAGATTGAGGCAAAAGCTCTACGTAAATTACGTCATCCTTCACGCTCTGAGCACTTGCGTTCATTCCTTGAAAATGACTAGTTCTTGAAAGTAAGGAGCTAAGTCCTTATAAAGGTATTAGCTTTTAAGCACAGTACCTTTCAGTCTAGTACTAGATATAACCCTAAAAGCTGAGCATGTCTCAGCTTTTTTGTGCCTTATCATTAAGTACAGTAGTACTGAACCACCAAAGCAGTATCGAACCATCAAATAAATATAATTAAACCCATATTTTTCAAACAACTAATTTCAAATAGCGTTAAGGATTCTATAATGAGTGACAATCAACAAGACCCTAAAAAAGAAGTCAATGTCAGTGAAATTTCTTTAAATAGCGATGACATCAAAGGCAAAAAAACCGATATTCAGAATCCTGAGCTGTGGAACTTCCCTATGGACTATCCATTAAGCATTATCGGTCATGAAGGCGAGCATGAAAGCTTACTCAATGAAGTAAAGCTGATTCTTGGCAGTCAATTCCCTGATTTTGATTTGGCTTCTATCCAAGTTAAACCATCCAAAACGGGACGTTTTCACTCGGCACGGGTCAATCTGTATTTAACATCAGTCGAACAAGTCAATACCCTCTATGCGTCACTTGATAATGCGAAAACCGTCCGTATGGCACTGTGATTTGCCTATAGCGTTGTAATATACGTACGGTGCTGATCTAACGTTGTCAAATCACCTATAATATTGAGAATAACAGCTATTATAATAACCACAATCGTCACTCATATGGGTGGCGATTTTTCGTGGTCTCAGGTACAATTAGCGCCGCAATTATTGCCACTACCGTAGCAATTTCTATAAGAAATTATTTAGCATGGTAGCCTGAAAATAATAATCGATTTTTACAAAAAATTTATTATTTAAGCGAAACACGCCTAACCCTTACCCCATCGTTCTTTACGCCGCAAACAGACCTCTCTAGTCTACTCACAACATATAATTTTGATAAAATCAATATAGTATTTTTAAAATATTCCGGCTATATTGTGCCTACTTACGAACAAACACGCTATATGTAGTGCTCAGTGATTTTATCATCACTATGAGCAGCGGTAGCCTTTTGCTTAAAAAAAGTACAGCTCCCGTACCAACCTGCTATAGCTTTATAAAAAATACTTGCCAGATTTTATCTGCGCAATGTCAATATTAGCAATCAACAGTAGAGGCCAGCATGACACATATCGATAAAATTCAAGTGACCAAACGTGACGGACGTCTAGAGCCTATCGATTTAGATAAAATCCATAAGGTCATCGCGTGGGCAGCTGACGATTTAGATAATGTGTCGGTATCGCAAGTCGAGCTTAAGTCGCACATCCAGTTTTATGAAGGTATCAAAACTCGCGATATTCACGAAACTATTATTAAATCTGCGGCTGATTTAATCTCTGAAAATACGCCTGACTATCAGTATTTAGCGGCACGTTTGGCTGTTTTTCATTTGCGTAAAATCGCCTACAATAGATTTACCCCACCGCCCCTATTTGACCATGTACAGAAGCTAACTGACGCTGGTAAATACGATGAGCATATCTTAGCGGACTATAGCCGCGAAGAGTTTGATGAATTAAACGATTATATTGATCATTGGCGTGATATGAACCTTGCCTATGCTGCCGTTGAGCAAATGGCCGGTAAGTATCTGGTACAAGATCGTGTGGCCAAAAAAGTTTATGAAAGCCCGCAGTTCTTATATATGCTGGTCGGTATGTGTTTATTTAGCAAATATGATAAATCGGAACGCCTTGATTTCGTAAAACGCTTTTATGATGCCACTTCACAATTTAAAATCTCTTTGCCAACGCCGATTATGTCAGGTGTACGTACCCCATCGCGTCAGTTTAGCTCATGCGTACTAATTGAGTGTGGTGACAACCTAGATTCAATCAACGCCACCACCAGCGCTATCGTACGCTACGTATCACAGCGTGCCGGTATTGGTATCAATGCTGGTCGTATCCGTGCCCTTGGTAGCCCTATTCGCGGCGGTGAAGCTCAGCATACTGGCTGTATTCCTTTCTATAAGCTATTCCAAACCGCTGTCAAATGCTGCTCACAAGGCGGCGTCCGTGGCGGCGCAGCGACTTTATTCTATCCTTTATGGCATTTGGAAGTTGAGTCGCTATTGGTACTAAAAAATAACCGCGGTGTTGAAGACAACCGTGTTCGTCATATGGACTACGGCGTTCAGCTCAATAAAACTTTGTATAGCCGTTTGATTAAAGGTCAAGACATCACTTTATTCTCACCATCGGATGTTCCTGGCTTATATGATGCTTTCTTTGAAGATCAAGACAAGTTTGAAGAGCTATATACTAAGTACGAGCAAGACAAATCAATTCGTCAGCGCCAAATTCCAGCGACTGAATTATTCAGCTTGATGATGCAAGAGCGTGCCAGTACTGGTCGTATCTATATTCAAAACGTTGACCATTGCAATACTCACAGCCCATTTGATCCAAGCGTTGCGCCAATTCGCCAATCCAACCTATGTATGGAAATTGCGCTACCGACTAAGCCACTTGATAATATCAATGACGAGGAAGGCGAAATTGCGCTATGTACGCTATCTGCGGTTAACTTAGGTAAAGTTGATAACGTCAGCGATATCGAAGAGCCAGCTGAGCTAATCGTACGTGCGCTTGATGCCCTACTCGACTATCAAGATTATCCGGTTAAAGCGGCTGAAAATGGCAGTATGCGCCGCCGTACGTTGGGTGTAGGCGTGATTAACTACGCGTATTACCTTGCGAAAAATGGTGTGCGCTATTCAGATGGCTCAGCATTAGGTCTGACCCATCAAACCTTTGAAGCTCTTCAATTCTATTTATTGAAAGCATCAAATAAACTGGCAAAAGAGCAAGGCGCCTGCCCTGCCTTTAATGAGACCACTTATTCGCAAGGTATCTTGCCGATAGATACTTATAAAAAGGACTTGGATAAAATCTGCCAAGAGCCGCTACATCTCGATTGGGAAACCCTGCGTACAGACATCACCACTCATGGTCTACGCAACTCAACCCTAACCGCCTTGATGCCGTCTGAGACTTCTAGTCAGATTGCCAACGCTACTAACGGCATCGAGCCACCACGCGGTCTGGTGTCTATTAAAGCGTCAAAAGATGGGATCTTAAAGCAAGTGGTTCCTGAGATTGATAAGCTTAGAGGTCAATACGAGCTACTGTGGCAGATGCCGAACAATGACGGCTACTTAAAATTAGTCGCCATCATGCAAAAGTTCGTCGATCAAAGTATCTCTGCCAATACTAACTATGACCCGACTCGCTTTGAAGGTCAGCGCGTACCGATGAAAGTGCTATTACAAGACTTGTTGACTGCGTATAAGCTTGGCGTGAAGACCTTGTACTATCACAACACTCGTGATGGCGCGAATGATGCGCAAGCGGATATGGAAGATGATTGTGCTGGTGGTGCTTGTAAGATATAGGAGCATCATATGTTTACAAGGAGTTCACAGATGTCTGATATTCAACAAAGTATAACTGATGAAGTTAAAATAATTAAAAGTGGAGTACGAAAGGTTTTTACTCCTCATATTCCTATAAATCAGTTAGAACATTTTTTTGGTCGAGATGAAGATGTAAAAAGAATCATTGGAGTAATAACATCTCCTGGACTACATATTCTATTATTTGGAGATAGAGGTGTAGGTAAAACCTCATTGGCTAAAACGACTTGTAATCTTATTCTGAGAAAAATTAATGAAGCCCTCAATAAAGGGAAGATATACTCTAAAAGCTGTGACAGAAGTGATACTTTCAGTACTTTGTTGCACAAACCACTAATTGATGCTGGCGTAAATATTTTTAAAAGTGGTGATAATAAAAGAGTAAAACATACTAGTACTGCAAGTGCCAATATAGCTGTAGCCAAAGGCGAGTTGGTTAGCGAACACGAAACTAATATAAACCATAGGAGCCAGACCAATCTCGACTCTCCATCTTGGGTAGCTGATAGATTAAAAGACTTAGATGGTATTCTTTTACTAGATGAGGTTGATACCTTATCAAATAGTGAAGATAAACGTAAACTTGCCGAGCTAATAAAGTTATTAAGTGATTTTGACTCTGGTTTTAAAATAATACTGATTGGTATAGCGAAAACAGCTAACGAATTAACGGCTGGTCATAAGTCAATTGAAAGATGCTTAAAAGAAATTCATCTAGAAAGAATGTCAGATGAAGATATCAAAAAGATAGTCTTAAATGGTATGAAGTCTATTGGTAAAAAGCCTAATGATGAGGTAGTAGATAAAATCGTAGACATTAGCTCTGGCTTTCCCCATTTTACTCATTTGATATGTTTAAAATGCTCTGAGATTGCGATTGAGCAGAACAAAAGTCATATAGAAGAGCCTATACTTAACGAAGCATTAATTCGTTCTTCAAAAGACTCTGAGAGCACTTTGTTAAGCTCATTAGACAATATGCTTAGAAATATAAAAAAGCCTAACGAATACAAGCTTCTTTTACTAGCAACTTCTCACTGTAATAAGAAAGACTTTAGAAGCAAAGAAGTTGTTAATAAACTAAACGAGTTATTCGGTATGAATATACCTTCTGGTACTATTAATAGAAGGCTTTCTAGACTCTCGGAAAAATTCGGTGATACTAATATACTTAATAAAACAGCGCCAGGATGCTATAGCTTTTCTGATCCTAGAATGCCAAGTTTCATTAAAATAACGTTTAACAGCCTATTCGATGAAACAAAAAGTAATCCACTATAAGCTAGCGTAGGTTGGATGGAACTTCCGACACCCAACGTTTTAATCGATAACAAAAAATCCTTCGACACCAACTTACCTTTAGAATGGTGGCAAATATTGTAGGGTGCGCCAAGCGCACCCATGAGATGTAAGAATTTAAAAGGTGCATAAAATGCACCCTACCTTAAATAATAATTTTGCTTAGAAAGAACAGCCGCGCCCTAACAAGGTAGTTTAGCCCCGACTGTAGCGGTATCCTGCTAACGACGATGGCGATGCAGTCCATGACTGGGCGTAGTATCGAGACAACAGGAATGCGACCAGACACGATAGACTGCACGCCAGCGGCTAGGCAGATACAAGCGGTAGGCGGGATTGGCTACTTAAGTTTCATACTATCAAACGAAAACACTTTGGCTTTACAGCTATAATTGAAAGTCATATAAAGAATAAAAACGACGGAGGTCATAGACGTGCAATATACCGCAATCATCAAAGACGGTGGTTTGTTTATCCCTAACGTATTTTCAGACTTAAACGATGGTCACGCGCATATGGTACAAGTAACCGTCGATATTGAAGACGTTCGTGAGCAATTAAGCTCTAACGAAGAACCAAAGAAACAAGCCCCAAAACAACTCAAAAAAACAGTGAAGAAACAGACGCCAAAGCAATCATCGAAAGAACTTCAAGACGTTGGTTTAGGTACGCTGCGCAAGAGTGCTCTTGATGAATTAGAAGCATTAGATGATGTCGAGCTAAGCGAGATATTTAAAGCTTATATGAATGAGGGACAAGTGCCTGTACAAATATCTTTAGAAAACTTATAACGCATTTTGCAATTAATATCTTAACAAATAAGACCTAATTTTCGTGCTAATATTGTCTCTATATTTAGGACATATTATTAGTGGAGAATTGACTATGCAACCTATATTTTCGACTCAAACAGCCAGTATTTCAGAGTTAAAGAACAACCCTTCAGCACTGATTAAGCAGTCAGATGGTGAGTCTATTGCTATTTTAAACCACAATAAACCCGTGGCTTACTTGGTTTCGACAGATGTCTTCGAGCGTATGATGGAAGCAATGGACGATATGGCATTAGCTCAAACAGTTAAAGAGCGAATGAATGATGGCCAAATACCTATAAAGGTAACATTGGATGACTTATGATCTTGAGTTTCACCCTTTAGCGTTAAAAGAATGGAAAAATCTTGCACCAAATATCAAGCAACAGTTTAAAAAGAAATTAGAGCAACGATTATTAAATCCTTGTATCCCTGCATCACAATTGTCAGGGCACATGGATACTTATAAGATTAAACTACGTTCTGTAGGCTATCGACTAATCTATAGCGTGAATGATGATATCGTAGTTGTATATGTATTAGCTGTAGGTAAAAGAGAAAACAACAAAGTATATGACAGCTTACTTACTCGTAAACCCTAATTTAGAATGATTTAAAAAGGCATCCCCCATGACTTACTCGATTTTTAACCAAACGCCAAATGACGCTATGAAAGAACCGATGTTTTTTGGTCAGCCGGTGAACGTTGCTCGCTATGACCAACAAAAGCATCCTATCTTTGAGCAATTGATTGAAAAGCAGCTGTCGTTTTTTTGGCGTCCAGAAGAAGTCGATGTCTCGCGCGATCGTATTGACTACGGTAATCTATCCTCGCATGAGCAACATATCTTTATTAGCAACCTAAAGTACCAAACCCTACTCGACTCTATTCAAGGTCGCAGTCCAAACGTCGTGCTACTACCCTTGGTTTCTATTCCAGAGCTTGAAACCTGGATTGAGACGTGGACGTTTTCTGAAACCATTCACTCCCGCAGCTATACCCATATCATTCGTAACATCGTCAACGATCCAGGCGTCGTGTTCGATGACATCATGGCTAATGAGCATATTTTAGAGCGCGCCTCTGATATTGCAAAATATTATGATGACCTCTATTACAATGCTCAGCTATATAACTTATATGGCGCAGGTACGCATACGGTTAATGGCAAGCAAGTTACGGTTGATTTAACTTCACTGAAAAAGCAGCTTTATCTGTGCATCATGGCGGTCAACGTATTAGAAGCCATTCGTTTTTATGTGTCGTTTGCTTGCTCGTTTGCGTTTGCTGAGCGTAAGCTAATGGAAGGTAATGCCAAGATTATCAAGCTTATCGCCCGTGATGAAGCGCTACATTTAACCGGTACGCAGCATATCCTAAACCTCATGCGTAACGGTAAAGATGATCCAGAAATGGTCGAGATTGCCAATGACTGCTATGAAGAAAGCATTGAGATATTCCGTAAGGCGGCTGAGCAAGAGAAAGAATGGGCAGGCTATTTATTTAAAGATGGTTCGATGATTGGGCTGAATAAAGACATTCTTTGCCAATATATAGAATACATCACTAACTTGCGTATGGAAGCAGTTGGCTTGCCATCAGCGTTCCCGAATTCTAAGTCAAATCCAATTCCATGGATCAATACTTGGCTGTCGTCTGATAACGTTCAGGTCGCGCCGCAAGAGACTGAAATCAGCTCTTATTTAGTTGGTCAAATCGACTCGGATTTATCAGACAGTAACTTTGATGACTTTGAGCTGTAGGGAATCATAGGAATTTGAATTATGAGAATCTGTAATGGTCTATAGACGGTCATTTAGTTTTAAATAAAGGGTGGTGTATCAGAAAGTATGCTGGCATCAGACATAGCCATAATTGATATAAAAGAACACCAAATCAAAGACTTTAAAGTGATTATCAAGCTTTTTAGAGAAACAACAGGTTCTTCTAACGGCTCGA
>NZ_CAJHBI010000006.1 GCF_904846605.1 Psychrobacter sp. 72-O-c | reverse complement strand
TCTTTGGAACACCCTTTTTCCAGTCTTGGACTGTTTTGGTGCTAATATTAAAGTCTTGGGCAACGCGGCGTACCGTTTGCCCTGCTGCAATCTTGCTTAATACGAGTTGTCGAAAATCATTTGAGTATGTCATTTAGGTATTGTAGTTCTTTTTTGGTTTATTGACTATAATACGACATTCAAATCAAGCTTAGGCTCTACACTGCACTGCAACTACCACTATTAACTACGCAGTTGCTAAAAGCGTGGGCAGTTGGCTCCTGTAGTCAATCTACAATAGTATAGATATAGTCAGTACCAAATAAAATAGACACACATATGATTCCGTGTAGTGGGTAAAATATTTGTAGCTTGCTGTGCAACTACGTCACTCCAGAGGCTGTGAAAATTCCTCCTAGCCATACTGTGTTCGTTTTAAAGTGGCTCAACTATACAAGAAAACCATACAAGATAAAAAATATATTGGTGTAATTAACAAGGCCAACGCCGTAGCGATTTTATAGTAAACAGACACTATAGGTTTATGATACCGTTACAGAGGCAGATACGCTTGATAGATTTGCTTTGATAAGTCAGCTACAACTTTCTCTTATTATCCCAGTACCTTTTTTATCCCTGATTCACGATAGTATCAATTCGACCTGATAAGGACATCAAGTAGCCACCTGCAAGTGCGGTCTGAGCTGAGCCAAGTCGGTTTGAGCCCCTAATACGGTAAGACTAATTCCGTACCTTAGAGCAGCTATAGAAGAGACTGTGTTGTCAATGATAAGCGTGTCTTTGCTGTTTATCAGTCAAAAGTGTTTACATGAACCTATAAAATTTATATGAGCCCACAAAAAAGCGACCCTGTATGGATCGCTTTTTTGTATTAGACGATAGCGCTAACTTCAACAGAAGACTATTGCTATTAAGCTCTAGTTAAAATTTTGCATTGCTTGGTAAGAAAGCTTCACACCTACAATATAACCGTCGTTGTCTTCGAAGTCAGCAACGATTTTGTCAGTTGGTAGTGCTCCTTGAGCATCGCCAAACCATAAGTATTTACCACCGGCTGATACAGCCCAGTTTTTGGTGACGTTATACTTGGCACCAAGACCAACACTATAATACCCTTCGATAGGACCTAGTGAAGTCGTTGGATCGCCAGCACCACTATCCCAACCAACAGTACCACTAACGGCAAGTGCTGGTGCTAAACGTTTGGCAATACCAACTTCTACTTGCCACTGGTCATCTTCGTATTCAACCAAGTTTAAACCGTTTTCTTCATATAACTTATTATTCTTACTAACTTCATTATATAACGGTGGCGTAATTACAAAATCACTCCATGGCACCCAACGTACTTTGGCTGTTGCTAATGTAGTTGGGTTAAGACCAGTCTGGAAATCAAAGTTGACTGATTTGGGCGTAGTAATCTCAATTTTATTCCTTTGAGTGGCCGCTGCTGCCCCTAAGCCTGCCGCTGTTGCAGCTGGTGCTCCTTGTCTGAGAGCTTCTGCTTCAGTTAGGATACCAAATAAAGGATAAGTCTCAATGATATCCATATCGTGATCAATTTCAGAACGATAGGTTAATGCCGCTTTTAGTGCAATTTCAGGCTTACTATAGGACATACCTGCTATATAACCATAGTCTTGATCAGCATTACTATTCGAGGTATAACCAGTAGCAGGACCATAAGCAAGTCCTCGTAACTTCACTTCAGACTTGATGCGTTGAGCGACTGGACCACCATAGACTTGGAAATTCTTGTTGGCACCGAACTTGGCACCAAGAATAGCCGTAATACTATTACTGCGAACTTCTACGTTAGTATTTTCGCCTACGGTAGCACCTGCATCAGCTCTGGCTATTCCTACGGCAGTAGAAAGAGCTGTTGCCCCAGCGCCAGCTGCGGCTCTTTCTTCTGGAGTAGCCGACGTGTCCTGTGCAACACCCGTTAATCTTGTAATCTCAGGTTCAATAGTTGCGCCATTAAAATCACCATTGGTTAGCTCGATGATAGAGTTATTGACATCGCCTTTTGATACAAAATTACTATCACCAGTATATTCAGCAGCAGCACCAAAGGGCTCATCATATAAGATACCAACACTAAAGGTGTCGTTAATATCGGCTTTTGCACCATAACGGAAAAAGTCATAACCTTCAGCGATATCTCCGGTTTTGTTACCACGCTCATAAGAATTAACACCAGGGTTGTTATTGGCACTATCATAACCACTAACATCGGCATCGATATAAGTATATACAGCTTCAGCATAGACACCATCTTGTAAGAAGGCAGTCATATCTTGACCTGATCGATCAAGACCAGCAGCGCTAGCAACGCTGGCTACAGAAAAAGTAGCAATTGCTACTACAAGGGTTTTTAAGTGAAAAGTAGTGCGCATTGTGTATCTCCAAACATCCTCGTTGTTTTACCGTTGTTATATTTAGCAAGTCGCAGTGATACTGCACGACATGCTAATGATGTAAACGGTGTCCTAATTTGAATACTAATGCCTTTTTCACACTAAAACAACAACTAAAGTACTTTATTTCCCTATTATGACTGAACAGTACACAAAACATGTAAACAAGCTTCTAATACAATTGCTCTAAATTTTATTCGCTTTCACAATATCTACCACTACTTTCACAATATCTACCACTATCTGTATTCGTGAGTGTCAATCACATTAGATAATATATGATTCTGATATTTCTTCAAAAGCCGTTTTTGGTTAGATCTTTTAAAATATTAACTATTTTGACTTAAGCTGAATAAAAAAAGCGACCCATTAAGGATCGCTTTTTCTATGTATATAACAGAGTTTACCTTACATAAGGCTAATCCTATTACACTCTAGTTAAAATTTTGCTTGGCTTGATAAGACAGTTTCACACCAACGATATAGCCATCATTGTCTTCAAAGTTACTAACGATAGTTTTGCTTGGGATTTGGCCTTCAGCATCACCGAACCATAGGTATTTACCACCAGCTGAAACTGCCCAGTTTGGAGTTACGTTATACTTCGCGCCAAGACCAACACTATAGTAGCCTTCAATAGGACCTAGAGAGGTTGTTGGATCACCCGCACCACTATCCCAACCAACATTACCAGTAACGGCTAAAGCTGGTGTTAGACGTTTGGCAAGACCCAATTCTACCTGCCACTGATCTTTGTCATAACTAACTAAGTCTAACCCTTCTGGAGGAATGCCAGAGACACCAGGTACACCTATTAGCCCCTTACTATTTTCATTATATAACGATGGAGTAATCGCAAAATCGCTCCATGGTACCCAGCGTACTTTAGCCGTGGCTAACATAGTAGGATTAATACCGGTTTGAAAATCAAAATTTACAGATTTAGGGGTGGTAATCTCAATAGTATCGCTTCTATTTGTTGAAAGCCCTAGGCTAGAAGGTAGACCAGCGACACGAGGATAGATTTCAGATGCTTGCGTATTATGTTCAATTTCTGAACGATACGTTAATGCAGCTTGTAGGGCAATTTCAGGCTTGCTATAAGCAACACCCGCTAACCAACCATAATCTTGGTCAGCACTGATATGTGTAGTATAACCATTTGCTATGCTATAAGCCTCGCCACGTAGTTTTACATCAGCTTGTACACGCTGAGCTACTGGACCGCCATAAAGTTGGAAATTCTTATTTTCACCAAGTTTTGCACCGATGATACCGGTAATGCTTTCAGTACGTACTTCTACATTAGTACCTTCACCACTTGCATCTACAAAATTATTATCACCGCTATAATCAGCAGCCGCGCCGAAAGGCTCGTCGTATAAAACACCCACGCTAAAGGTATCATTGATATCTGCTTTTACGCCATAACGAAAAAAGTCATAAGATTCAGCGATATCATCGACTTTATTACCTTGCTTATAGGCATTTTTATCAATAGCCGTATTAGCCTCATTATCATAACCACTCACATCAGCATCAATATAAGTATAGCTGGCTTCAGCGTATAAACCATCTTGTAGGAATGCGGTGATATCTTGACCTGAACGATCAAGACCGGCAGCATTCGCCATGCTAGCGACAGAAAAAGCAGCGACGGCTACCGCAAGAGTTTTTAAGTGAAAGGTAGGGCGCATTGTATATCTCCAAACATCCGCATTGTTTTACCGCTACTCCAAACATGGTAGGTAAACGGCATCCGGAGAGGATACTAATGCCTTTTAAACACTAAGACAACCACAAAAACACATTATTGCTCTATTATGACTGGACAGTCAGTAGAAGACATTTATATCCATCAACGCGAATACAATTGTTTCTTTACTATGCGATAAAAATGCTGCATACCGCCACCTTATTTATAAGCAATTATTAATTTTATGATATTTATTGAAATCAAACCAGCAAATCTAACGGCTACTTATCTTGCTAGTATCTGATTGTCATCTAATTAATAATGTGGTGGTCTATCGGCCATAACGTCGAACGGGGCGATACCACTATCTGCATTTTGGGTTTCTACTTGCTTATAAACAAGCTGTAGTTGACGTTGTAACTCGCGAATATGCTTGTCTTGCCGAGTGATGACCTCATCGAGTCGCTCTACCGTTAGCTCAAGGTGCGCCATATTCATTTGTATTTCGATCATTTGTACTTGCAACTCAGATTGCACTACTGAAGTATTGTCTTGGGCCTTGGATAAGTTTTGGTCTTGTGGTGCAGATATGTTCATATTTTCCTCGATGTTATAATGTTTATGATGTGTCGCGTACTGAGCTAAGAATAAACTGAGCCGTGGATAGATAGACGACTACTGGTAAACAATTGGCAATAATCTCAGTTGTTAAGATGTTTAATTCTATAAGCCGTTGTTACTTAATATGTAGTTATGAATAGCGTCTTAATAGCCTTTTATGATGATAGCAGCAATAAAATAACAGTCATAAAAAACGCTTACTCACGCTACAGTCGCGTGGCAGCATGTTATACTGCTCGCAATTTCGCAACAACCCCTACCTCACTATTATATAAGCTTAAGATACTCTATGGCACTGATACATTTAAAAGACATCCACCTTGCCTTTGGCGTCGCTCCTGTTCTTGATGGCATTGATTTTGCTATCGATGCAGGCGAGCGCGTGTGCTTAATTGGCCGCAACGGCGAAGGCAAATCTACCTTGTTTAAGCTGATTAATAGCTCGTTGCAGCCTGATAGCGGCGAGGTTATCATCAATAGTAGCGTGCGGGTCGCTATGCTCGAACAAGATGTGCCCGAGACCAACGGTAAAATCTTAGATATCGTCATGGGCGGCAGTCGCCGTACCGCAGATCTACTGATTAATTATAATAAGCAGACCGATCTATGCGCTAATGGCGATATGGATGCGTGCGAGCATATGGCAAATTTGCAGCACGATATCGATGCCGTACATGGCTGGGATTTAGAGCGTGAGGCAACCCGTCTAATCACAACTATGGGACTCGATCCAGAAGATGACTTATCATCGCTCTCCGGTGGTCGTAAGCGCCGTGTGCTCCTGGCGCGTTCTTTGGTTACTAAGCCTGATGTGCTGCTCCTTGATGAGCCTACCAACCATTTGGACGTTGAGAGTATCGAATGGCTTGAGCGCTTCTTATTAGATTGGCAAGGTCTGACATTATTATTCGTCACCCATGATAGAGCTTTCGTTAATAAACTATCGACTCGTATCATCGAGCTTGATCGCGGTCAGTTGACCAGCTATGACGTCACTCAAGGTGCAGGCGGGTATGCACGCTATCAAGAACTAAAAGAGCTACAATTATTAGCTGAAGAGAAAAACAACGCTAACTTTGATAAAAAACTGGCACAAGAAGAAGTTTGGATTCGTCAAGGAATTAAAGCTCGCCGTACTCGTAACGAAGGGCGCGTACGTGACCTAAAAGCGTTACGTGCAGAGCGTGGAGACCGTCGTGAGCAAGTAGGTAATGTCAACATTACTATGGGTCAAGGTGAAAAAAGTGGCAAGTTGGTCTGTAAAGTCAAAAACTTACATCTTGAGTACGATGGTAATGTCTTAGTCGATAACTTTACTACCTCCATTATGCGTGGTGACAAGATTGGTATTGTCGGGCCTAATGGCGCAGGCAAAACCACCCTTATTAAAGCCTTACTCGACATGTCTGATGATGAAGTGACCAAAACCGGTAGTGTTGAATTAGGCACTAGCCTGAAAATCGCATTTTTCGACCAGTTACGTGATCAGTTAGACCTAGAAGCCAGTGTTGCCCAGAACGTCTCAGAAGGCTCAGACTTTGTCGAAGTTGGTGGCCGCAAGACCCATATTATGAGCTATCTGCAAGACTTCTTGTTTGCCCCAGAGCGTGCACGCACGCCAGTTAAGGCTTTATCGGGCGGTGAGCGTAACCGGGTGTTATTGGCCAAGCAACTGCTGAAACCTGCCAACATTCTAGTGCTCGATGAGCCGACCAATGACTTGGACATGGCAACCCTTGAACTATTAGAAGAATCGGTCAGTAGCTTTAGCGGTACGATATTGCTGATCAGCCATGACCGCTCCTTTATGGACAACGTGGTTACTTCAACTTGGGTATTTGACCAAGATGAAGACGGCAAAGGCATCGTCAAAGAATATGTTGGCGGCTACCAAGAATATTTAGTACAGAAAAAACGTGAGCAAGCAGCACAGGCAGCGCGCGCTCCAAATAATGGTACGGCCAATAGTAAGTCTACTAACAAATCAGTGCCAGCAGCTAAGCCTAATAAAGTGGCCAAAAAGCTTAATTTTAATGATCAGCGTGAGCTTGATAATTTACCAAAAGAGATTGCGGCTCTTGAAGCCGAACAAACTCAGCTACAAGAAAAGCTGGCTGATGGTTCATGGTTTAATCAAGATTTTGATGCAGCAACGGCAGCTAGTGAGCGCTTATTAATCATAGAAGATGAGATGATGCATAAGCTTGAGCGTTGGGATACGCTTGAAGGTTAATGTTATTTTTTAGAAACAGGTTCTAATAACATAGGCTCTAACAACATTGCCACCATCATCATTTTACAATATAGAGTGATGATAATTGGCTCATATATAGTTACACATTGGAAATGTACTGAAAGTTAGTGAAGATTGTCTTAATTTCAAGTATCATTCCTTATTGCTTAATACCCTTATCTTTTATAAGGTAATTATTGAATCACTAAACTCTCCTCCAATAGCTTAGACCTTGATGCAAAATATGGCCTATAAGGCGACTGTGAGCATTTTGTCATGTTCAATAGACAACTATGCCCTCTTGAGATAGTTTTATTTTTAACACAATAATTTATTTTATGACCAAAATAGCTTAGAATAGCAACAATTAGAAAAATCAGGCACAGCTAACGTGGCTTGTTTATTGATATTGTAAATTTCTAAGCCACAAACCCAGTGTGGGATAATCCCATTTCATTCACCTGGAGGAAGTATTAATGAGCCAAGCCGAAGGCGTTAATGTACAGCGCCGTAGAGTTCTGATTGCCACGACTGCCGCGATTGGTGCGGTTGGGGTAGCTGCGGTTGCGACACCTTTTGTCCGTTCTTGGACTCCAAGTGCCAAAGCAGAAGCTGCAGGAGCTGCGGTTACCCAAGATATCGGTTCCGTTGAAGCTGGACAAATGATTGTCATCAAATATCGCGGTAAACCTATCTTTGTGGTAAAGCGCACCGAAGAGATGTTGGCTACACTAGAACCAGTCAAGCCTCTCTTAGCTGACCCTGATTCAAGCGAATCCTTACAACCTGAATACTGTACGAATCCTACGCGTTCTTTAGAGCCAAGCCTATTGGTTGTTGAAGGCGTGTGTACGCATTTAGGCTGTGCACCGAACTACCGTCCTGATGTTGGCGCAGCTGACCTAGGTGGTAATGATTGGTATGGTGGGTTTTTCTGCCCATGTCACGGGTCCAAGTATGATTTAGCAGGTCGCGTCTATAGTGGCGTACCTGCACCGCTTAATTTACCCATCCCAGACTATAATTTGGATGGTACCATCTTGACGGTTGGGGAGGCTTAATATGAGTATGGGTAAAAAACTTATGCACTGGGTGGACGCGCGCTTTCCGGCGACTGAAACCTATGAATACCATATGTCAAAGTACTATGCACCAAAGAACTTTAACTTTTGGTATTTCTTTGGCGTTTTATCAATGGTGGTATTGGTCAACCAATTAATCACCGGTATCTGGCTTACCATGATGTACAACCCAAGTGCCGAAGGGGCATTTGCGTCTGTTGAATATATTATGCGTGATGTTAAAGGCGGCTGGCTGATCCGTTATATGCACTCTACAGGCGCATCGGCGTTCTTCGTAGTGGTGTATCTGCATATGTTTAGAGCATTGCTCTACGGTTCATACCAAAAGCCGCGTGAGCTTATTTGGCTTATCGGAATGGGCATTTACTTGTCCTTAATGGCAGAAGGCTTCTTCGGTTACTTATTGCCATGGGGCAACATGTCATTCTGGGGCGCGCAGGTCATCTTAAACCTTCCCGCTGCTCTACCGGTTATTGGCGATGGGCTTGCTGAATGGGTACGTGGTGATTACATCATCTCAGGTATTACTCTAAACCGTTTCTTTGCGCTACACGTGGTTGCTATTCCGCTAGTATTAGTCGGTCTGGTATTCATGCATTTAGTGGCACTGCATCATGTGGGTTCTAACAACCCTGATGGTATTGACATTAAAAAGCTCAAAGACAAGAATGGTGTGCCATTAGACGGTATCGAGTTCCATCCTTACTATACTGTGCACGACATGGTAGGTATTGTGGTGTTCTTTATTTGCTTCGCTGCAGTAATATTCTTCTTCCCAGAAGGCGGCGGTTTCTTCCTTGAACCCCCTAACTTTGAAGCTGCAAACGCACTGAAAACGCCTGCACATATTGCACCAGTTTGGTACTACACACCGTTCTACGCTATCTTACGTGCGGTTCCTGATAAGCTGGGTGGTGTTATCGCGATGGGTGGAGCGATTGCGGTATTGTTCTTGGTACCTTGGCTTGATAGATCCCCTGTACGCTCTATGCGCTACAAAGGTATCTTATCTAAAATTGCTTTAACCGTGTTTGCGATTAGCTTCTTAGTATTAGGTTATTTAGGTGCGACGCCAACCTCGCCAACAGCAGTAATCATGGCTCGTGTATTCACTGTACTGTATTTCTTGTTTTTCTTACTGATGCCCATTTACACCTCCATTGAGAAGTGTAAACAGCCACCAGAACGCGTTACCGGAGGTCACTAATGAACACGCTAATAAAATCCCTAGCTGGTTTGGGCTTAGGCGCGGCATTAACCTTGACCGCTGGTACTGCGCAGGCAGCAGGCAGTGGATGCGGGACATTCACCAACGCTGAAGGTGTTGAAGAGCACTTAGCTTGTAGTGAAGCCCCGATTGATTTTACCAATAAGGGCTCGCTACAAAACGGCGCGAAGTTGTTTATGAACTACTGCGCTGGTTGTCACTCAGCGAAGTACGTTCGCCATTCACGTATTGCTAAAGACTTAGAAATACCGCCTGAGCTGGTCGAAAAGTATTTGATGGTGACTACCGATCAAATCGGTGATCACATCGATGCTGAGATTGATCCTGACATTCAAGCCTCGTGGTTTGGGGCAGCGCCTCCAGATCTATCGCTTGAATCAAGATTACGCGGTGATGATTGGATCTATACTTATCTACTGACTTTTTATGAAGATCCAAGCCGTCCTTGGGGTGCGAATAACTTAGTACTACAGAACGCAGCGATGCCCCATGTACTGAACAATCTGCAACAAAGCTTGAGTCAAGAAGAGTTCGAAAGCGAAGTGGGCGATTTGGTTAACTTCATGGCATGGATGGGGGAACCTAATCGTCATAATCGTCAAGTTATTGGCTTCTTTGTCATTTTGTTCTTACTAGTCTTGCTCATTCCGGTCTATCTGCTGAATAAAGAGTTCTGGAAAGACGTTAAGTAAGTTTAATTTATCTCTCAAAAAAAGCACTACTTCGGTAGTGCTTTTTCGTATTTAACTTTAGGGTAAATAAACACTTATCTCTTGTATTTTATGAATCTATATTTACCTAGATAAATGATTGCAAAATAGGACGAAAAGTTATCAATCAGTATGATAAAAATCACGTAAGCTCTCCTAGTTTACGCTTCCTACCTTGATAAACAGGGTAACTTTGTTTACGATGGCAGCCTTAACTATTAACATTAGGCTTTCATGATTGATGCGAATGACATACCAAGTAGTCAGCTTATTTTATACGCTGATGATGGCTACGACAGTCATGTAGTGCGCCTATTACTTGAAGAAAAGAAGCTAGCTTATTATTTGTCCCGCTTGCACTCAGAGCGTCCCGAAGACCTAACCGAGCTGAACCCCTATCATACTTTACCTGTTTTACAGCAGCGTGATATTGCGCTGTATGAGATCAATGTTATCTTTGAATATATCGAAGAACGTTATCACACTAACAAGCTTTTGCCTGATACCCCTCAAGGGCGTGCGCAATTTCGGCAATTGGCTTGGCGTATTCAACGCGATTGGTTGGTACTGGGTAAACGACTGCTTATGCACCCAGATAGCTTCAATAAAGCACAAGCCGCTATGGCAAAAAAACAGCTGACCGATTCTTTGATTACCTTATCACCGCTATTTGCTCATAAACCTTATTTTATGGCAGACGAGTTTGGTTGGTGTGATGTGCTGCTAGCACCGCTATTATGGCGGTTGGATGAGATGGGTATCACTTTACCTCCAGCTATTAGCCGTCCTTTACTTGATTATCAAACGCGCCTATTCGAACGCGAAAGTTTTCAGAAAAGTGTCCGCTGATTAACCAATAATCAACTAAGCTAAATAATAAAGCGAGCAGACAATAATTTCGTTAAAATATTAACTTAATACCGTAAACACAGGAAATAATAAGATGAGCGAGCCCACTACTTCTATTACTCCCACCCGCCCATATATAGTGCGCGCGCTTTATCAATGGATAGAAGATAATGCGCTCACGCCATACTTGATGGTCGATGCCACTGCTGAAAATGTACAGATCCCTACCGAACATGTACAAGATGGTCGTATTGTGCTCAATATTGCCAGCCGCGCTACCGGTAATATGAGTATAGAAAACGACTATATTCACTTTAGCGCGCGTTTTAGTGGCGTGTCGCAAGAGATTTGGGTACCACTTACCGCGGTACTGGGTATTTATGCCAAAGAAAACTCACAAGGGATGTTTTTTGACCCTAATGAATATGATAACTACCAACCAGAAGACGATGCCTCTGGGTCATCAGCTAAGCAAAATACAACTACTGGGTCTACTAAGGCTAAACGTGATAATAAAGCCGGCTTAAAAGTTTTAAAGTAATAGACTTGGTGGTTTAATTTTATATAAACATAAAAAAGCTGGGCGTATTGGATACGTCCAGCTTTTTTGTTTGTTGCTTATCTACCAAAGGCTAAGCTTTAATCACTACTACGTTCTTGGTAGTGTCACGCCTTTTTGACCTTGGTATTTACCACCGCGGTCTTTATAGCTGGTCTCGCAAACATCATCAGCATCACTTTGGAAAAATAACATCTGTGCGACCCCTTCGCCAGCATAAATACGTGCCGGTAAATTGGTAGTATTACTAAACTCTAAGGTCACATGCCCTTCCCACTCTGGCTCAAGTGGCGTGACATTGACGATAATACCGCAGCGTGCGTAGGTCGATTTACCTAAGCAAATAGTCAGCACGTCACGTGGAATGCGAAAATATTCAACCGTACGTGCCAGTGCAAATGAGTTGGGCGGAATAATACACTCATCACCGACGATATCAATAAAGCTTCTTTCATCGAAGTTTTTTGGATCGACAACCACTGAATGGACGTTGGTAAAAACCTTGAACTCAGGTGCACAGCGCACATCGTAACCGTAGCTTGAGGTACCATAACTAATCAAGCGCTCTCCGTCGTCATTAAAGCGTACTTGACCGGCTTCAAATGGCTCAATCATGTCATGAGCTTCAGCCATTTGACGAATCCAGCGGTCAGATTTGATAGACATTGTTATTCCTTAGCGAATATTTAACAGCAGATATTGAATAGCAGTTATGATCTTACTAGTATTTTGATAGCGATGATTATACGGAATTGAGTGCACAATTTATAGGCTTGGCTGCGTTTAAAGTAAATCTATAATGAATATGACTCAGCACTTATCACTTAGTACTTACCACTTGGCAAAGTGATCTTCAGCTAATCCTATTACTTTATCAACTTTAACAACCTGGTCTCCTATCCGAATCTCGCCACTATACTCACCAAGCCATTGCTCAAAGATACTGGCAATCACACCAAAGTTATCGGTTTTTTCATAAACAGTAATAGGTGTAAACGTCAAGTCGATATCAACCTTGCTCCAGCCGAGATTCTGATGGTAAATGCGCCAAGGCTGCGGCCTATTAGCATCTGTACTTTGGTTACTTTTATTTTGTAAGTTAATTTCATTGCGAGAAAATAATACGGGCGGTAAATAAAAGATTTGTCCATCAAGCCAGCAAGCGTTTTCACTCATTCCCGTTTCGTTAACACCCATGGATAAATTCAATAAAAAGTGGCGACCATCCGGTAAGTAGCTATTAATACAGGTCCAAAACCAATTGGTCTCATGACGCATATAGCCCAGTGTCCAATCTAAGTTGGCAATAGTCTCATCGGTAAAGTTGGTTTGGACAGTTTGAATTTCTGTATGAAATTGCGAACACGGTTTGATCAGTAGAGAGCTTTGACTTGAGCAAAGACCCCGAAGGTCGGTTGACCATTTTGAATGAGGTTATCAATAGTAGGTCGAGACTGATAGCTACTTTTAGCAGATAATGCCGTCATATTAATTAACATCCTTGTTTATTAATAACAATACATTCTATTCAGTTTATTTTGTCCATACTGCTCAACCAGCTAAAAAATACGCTTATCATCCACAGGCTTAGCAAATTTATCGATATTGGCTTCAATTTTTTTGGCAATACTTATATAGTACGGCGCAAATTCATCATCGGCTAAGACGCTTGGCTCACCTTTATCCACTTGGGCGCGGATACCAGTAGCTAGTGGTAGCTGTCCTAATAATGGCACGTGATATTGTTCAGCGATACGCTCGCCGCCGCCAACTCCAAAGATTGCCTCTGTATGATTACAATTGCTACAGGTATGTAGCGCCATGTTCTCCACCACACCTAATACCGGAATACTGGTTTTATTAAACATCTCGATACCTTTTTGGGCATCAAGTAGCGCAATATGCTGCGGAGTAGTCACAATAACAGCGCCAGTTACTGGAATGCGCTGCGCTAGCGTCAGCTGAATATCACCGGTGCCGGGCGGCATATCAATAACTAGATAATCAAGCTGTGGCCAATTGGTCTGGTTAAACAGTTGCATTAGTGCACCGGTCGCTTTCGGCCCGCGCCATGCCACAGGCGTATTATCACCATCAAGCAAGCTGCCAATAGATAACATCGCTAAACCATGAGCATTAACCGGTATAAATTGCTCGTTTTCTAGCTCAGGCCTTACATCAGCAACGCCTAGCATAGTAGGCATACTGGGTCCGTAAATATCCGCATCGAGCACGCCAACACGGTTACCAAGCTTTTGTAATGCCAAGGCAATATTAACAGTAGTGGTTGATTTACCGACCCCGCCTTTACCAGAAGCTACCACGATAATATGGCGAATATGTGGATGCGAAGACAGTGATGCTTGGGTGGGAGCTGCTTTGCTAATAGGTGGTTCTGGATCAGGGTTAGATTGTGCTGGAGCCTGAGAAGCACTGGATGACTTGTTCATGGCATCAGTCGTTTTTGGCATGCTCTTAGGCAAGCTTGCAGACGCACCTTTAGCAGACGCTGGCAAACGCACATTCATATGAATCGCTTTGATACCATGAGGTTGCAGCAGCTGTCCCAGCTCTTGCTGAATGGCTTCGGGATCGCTGTCTTGTGGTAGGCGCAAATCTAAAGTGAGCTGATCACCGTCACGATCTAATCCGGTTACCATCTGTGCAATACTGGTCTCACCCACTTCATAACCTAGCAGCACCTTATCAACGGCGCTATCACGTGCTGCTCGCTGCTCTGAGGTTTCAGGTTTTGAGGGGGTTATTTTTTTTATAAAATTAAACATAGCTACCTTTACTGTCTATAAGAATATGTAAGTGTGGCATTATTATTATGAAATTGGCGATAAATTAACCTAACGACAATAAAATAAAAATAGACGCGAACGCTATTAAGCCTATTAGTGTAGCCGAATTACGACCACAAAAAAACCACAACGCCAGTAAGTCTGACATTATGGTGATAGATGACTCATTTTCAAATATATCGATCTATATATGGCACAGCTAACCCATTTACTAATCAATCAGTTCATAAACCAGCCATGACTGGCAACGATAGATTGACCGGTAAAAACATTGGTTGGGAAGGCTGCCAAAAACAGTGCCAATTGAGCAATATCATCAACGGTGGTGAACTCTTTATCTACCGTATTGACCAGCATGATATCGTTAATAACGGACTCTTCACTGATGCCTTTTTCTGCGGCTTGCTGTGGAATTTGCTTTTCGACCAGTGGTGTTTTTACAAACCCAGGGCAGATGACATGCGAGCGTACGTTATGCTCAGCGCCTTCTTTCGCAAGTACACGGCATAAACCGAGCAAACCATGCTTGGCGGTGACATAAGGCGCTTTATACAGTGACGCTTCATGCGAATGCGCTGAACCCATGTAGATGACCGTGCCACCCTTATTGTCTTTATACATGTACTGAATGGCCGCTTTGGTGGTTAGAAATGCACCATCTAAGTGAATATTTAGCATCTTTTTCCAGTCGGAGAAAGACATTTTATCAATAGGATCAATGATTTGAATGCCGGCATTAGACACCAAAATATCAATACCACCAAAGGTATCGACCAGCTTTTGTATGCCATCGTTCACTGCTTGCTCAGAAGTGACATCCATCGCGATGGCTAATGCTCTTCCTCCAGCTGCTTCAATAGCGCTAACGGTTTGCTGTGCAGCGTCAAGATTTATATCAGCAATACCAACTGCAGCCCCTGCTTGGGCATAAGTCTCAGCAATATCACGCCCAATGCCACTCGCGGCACCAGTGATGAGAGCGACCTTGCCGGTTAAATCTTGTTGTAATTGAGTCGCCATGATTTATCCTTGTTCTATTCTTATTACATTTTTATCAAGTAGCAGTGGCCTAATTAATTACCCGCTACTGGACAACCGCTATTGGATAATCGTCACTGGGGTTTTTTCTTGTAGTTCATCGAAGCTAACGCCTTCTGCCAGCTCAACTAATTTTAGACCCTTGTCAGTGACGTCCAGCACCGCAAGCTCAGTGATAATGCGATCAACCACACCTTTACCGGTTAATGGCAACTCACAATTAGCAAGAATTTTTGGATCACCATGCTTATTGACCTGCTCCATTAGCACAATCACCCGCTGTACGCCTGCGACTAAATCCATCGCGCCGCCCATGCCTTTTACCATCTTTTTAGGAATCATCCAGTTGGCTAGATCTCCTTGCTCTGAGACTTCCATCGCGCCTAAAATCGCCAGGTTGACATGACCGCCGCGAATCATTGCAAAGGATTCTGAACTACTAAAATAGCTAGCACCCGGCTCCGTAGTGACCGTTTGCTTGCCAGCATTGATCAAGTCAGCATCGACCTTGTCTGCTGTTGGGAACTCGCCAATACCTAGTAAGCCATTTTCTGACTGTAACCAAACGTCCACACCTTCAGGGATGTAGTTGGCAACTAAGGTTGGTAATCCTATACCAAGGTTCACATAATAGCCGTCTTTTAATTCTTGCGCTGCACGCTGTGCCATCTGTTCTCTTGTCCATGCCATGATGTCTTCCTTATTTTTACAATATTCTATTATTGATGTAGCGTTATTTGTTGACTAAAAACTAAGCACCTTCAACCGCTTTAGTCGTAGTTTTTTCAATGCGTTTTTCAGGGCTGCTATTTAATACAATACGCTGCACAAAAATCCCCGGTAGATGAATTTCATCAGGATCAAGCGTGCCAATCTCTACAATTTCTTCTACTTCAGCAATAGTAATTTTGCCTGCCATAGCGCAGTCTGGGTTGAAGTTACGAGCGGTTTTATTGAATATTAAATTGCCCGATTTGTCCGCTTTTTGCGCTTTAATTAATGACACATCAGCAACTAATGAATGTTCAAGCACATAAGTACGACCATCAAAATCACGGGTTTCTTTGCCTTCAGCAACTAGCGTGCCCACACCAGTGGCGGTATAAAACGCTGGAATACCAGCGCCGCCAGCACGTAATTTTTCAGCCAATGTGCCTTGCGGGGTCAGCTCAACTTCTAGCTCGCCTGCTAAATATTGACGCTCAAACTCTTTATTCTCACCCACGTAGGAGGAGATCATTTTTTTGATTTGCCGCGTCTGTAATAGCAAACCCAATCCAAAATCATCGACACCAGCGTTATTACTGATGCAAGTTAAATCCTTGAAGCCACTATCACGTAAGGCTTCGATTAAAGCTTCAGGAATCCCGCACAGGCCAAAGCCACCAATGGCAAGGGTCTGTCCATTATTGATAATACCTTCTAACGCACTGTTAGCACTGCTATATACTTTTGATTGACTCATACTAATCTCCTTGTCAGTCTAATGTTTCTTATTATGTATTTGAAGAAGTTACTGGTTCACGCTGTATTTTTGTCTGTATCGTATGATTATCCCTATTAACTAAAATCTCAGTCATTAATATAAATAACAATACATTTTGTATCAGTATATGATAATTAAAATACTTATGTTAATTTAACATATAATTCTTATTACGACTAGAAAATAACATCAAGGGAGTGGTAGCAGTGATTGGTTTGGGCGATTCTGAATATAGACAGCACAAGTGTTCATTAAATACGAAACATTTATCGATATCACACTGCTAAGTGGTATTTTTAAATTTAAATGACGTATTGACCTATAACGACAAGCACTACATAATTGCCAATTTTTTTATGCCAAGGAGAGGCGCTCATGTTTAGCATACTTGCCATTGTTATTACTTTATTATTATTGATGTTCTTTGCTTATCGTGGTTACTCCGTGCTGATTTTGGCACCGATTATGGCGATTTTAGCGGTATTTTTATCAGGAGATTTCTTAAGCAGTATTCCTGCTTATACTGATGTTTTTATGTCCGCATTGAGTGGCTTCTTGCTCAAATTCTTCCCTATTTTCTTATTAGGTGCGCTATTTGGTCGCTTGATGGCAGATTCAGGTGCTGCGACAGCGATTGCCAATACTGTAGTCAAAAAACTCGGCGCAAGCAAAGCAATCCTTGCAGTCATTTTAGTCTGTGCCATTTTGACTTATGGCGGTGTCTCCTTGTTCGTCGTGGCCTTTGCTATCTATCCCATCGCCAAAGACTTGTTCAAAGCCGCTGATATTCCTAAGCGCTTGATACCAGCTGCCATTGCGCTAGGCTCATTTACCTTTACCATGACCGCGCTACCAGGCACGCCTGCGATTCAAAACGCCATTCCAATTCCTTACTATAATACTAACGTGTTTGCCGCGCCTATTCTAGGTATCATCGGCGGTACGATTATGTTTATCTTTGGTTGGTTGTGGCTACAGTCGCGAGCGAACAAAGCCAACGCTGTGGGTGAAGGCTATGGTCAGCATGATGATGAGTTTGAGGGCGAAAGCGGTGCTATTAAAAATGAAAAAGCAAGCAACAATGATGAACAGAATAATGACGCTCAAAGCAATGTGGCGCAAAGCAACTTAGCAACAGCCGCCGAGGCACGTGATACCCATCACACTTCATTTGGCATTGCAATGATACCGCTGGTCTTGGTCATTGGCTTAAACGCCTTACTGACTTACGCTATTTTTCCGTCCATGGATTTTAGCAATCTGCAAACTCAATACCCTGACCTTAATATTGCTGGCTCTTTAGGCTTATGGTCAATTATTATCTCGCTAATTATTGCTTGTGTGGTGCTGATTCTACTGCGTATCGGTCATTGGAACGATCTACAAAAAACCATTAACCGTGGTACTTATGATTCGATGTTGCCAATCTTTAACACCGGTTCAGAAGTCGGTTATGGGGCAGTCATTGCCTCACTTGCAGGCTTCCTTATTATTCGTGACAGTATCTTAAACCTAAGTCCTGATAACCCACTGATTTCAGAAGCGGTAGCGATGACGACCCTTGCTGGTATCACAGGCTCATCATCGGGTGGTTTAAGTATTGCCCTTACAACTTTAGGCGAAGACTATTTACGGATGGCAGTCGAGGCAGGCATTGATCCAGAATTGATGCATCGAGTCGCAGTTATGGCGGCAGGTGGACTTGATACTTTACCGCACAGCGGCGCGGTCATCACCCTCCTTGCAATTTGTGGTTTGACCCATAAACAGTCTTATCTCAACCTAGCGATGGTAACTATGGTTATTCCACTAATTGCTGTGGTAGCAGTCATTATCTTAGGCACGCTATTTGGTTCGTTCTAGCCTAGTTCCTTTTGGTTTAGTCCGTTTTAACTTAGCTCGTTCTAGAGGATATCTAAACTTTAAAAAGTGCTGAGCTAAATATTTAACAACAAAACCCAATTGGTTGGTAGTCGATTGGGTTTTGTTGTTGCTGATAATCAGCAAGAGCGTTCAGAGACTTTACCAATAGAAGAGAAAATGAGTGCCTTTCTAATGAGCACATCATGAGATTATTACTGCGAACGTTATAAAGATACTTACTAAGCAATGGCACAAATTCGGCTGAATTACGGTATCATAGAAACCATTTTTTTAGTTTTCATAGCTTTTAGACTTTATAATAACATCGCGTCTACTAATAGCTATCAATGAATGGCTTATGACGTTTGATAATTAACCCGTTTATATTATGATATAGGTGATTTTGTGCGTGAGATTTTAGTAACCAGTGCCCTGCCCTACGCCAATGGCTACATTCATTTGGGGCATCTTGTAGAATACATTCAAACTGACATTTGGGCGCGCGCAATGAAAGCGCAAGGCCATCAGGTCACCTATGTCTGCGCCGATGATGCACACGGCACGGCTATTATGCTCAAAGCCGAAGACAATGGCATCACGCCAGAAGAGCAGATTGCTACGGTTAAAGCTTCACATGAAGCTGACTTTGCTAAGTTTTTGATTGAGTTTGATAATTATCATACGACTCATTCAGAAGAAAATCAGCATTTCTCTGAGCTAATTTATCGTAGGCTTAATAGCGCCGGACATATCTCTACCCATGACGTCGAACAGCTTTTTGACCCCGAAAAACAGCTGTTTTTAGCGGATCGTTTTGTCAAAGGCACTTGTCCTGAATGCGCAGCCCCTGACCAATATGGCGATAATTGTGAAGTGTGCGGCACAACGTACAATGCGACCGAACTCAAAGACCCGCAGTCCACACTATCAGGCGCGACGCCAACGCTCAAAACGTCCAAGCACTATTTCTTTGATTTGCCCGAGTTTGAGCAATTCTTGCAAGACTGGACACGCAGCGATAATCGCTTGCAACCTGCGATTGCTAATAAGTTACAGGAATGGTTCGATTCCGGCCTTGCTAGCTGGGATATTTCCCGCGATGCGCCTTATTTTGGTTTTCAAATACCCGATACCCCAAACGATGAGCCGGACAAGTACTTTTATGTGTGGCTTGACGCTCCTGTCGGTTATATGGCCAGCTTTAAGAACCTATGCGATCAGCGCGCTGGCACCGATGACGCCCTAGACTTTGACCATTATTGGTTGCAAGAAAATGAACATAAAACTGAGGTTTATCACTTCATTGGCAAAGATATCGTTTACTTCCATGCCTTATTTTGGCCAGCTATGCTTGCCGGTAGTGAATTCCGCACACCAACCGGGGTCTTTGCCCACGGCTTCCTGATGGTCAATGGCGAGAAGATGAGTAAGTCGCGCGGTACTTTTATCAAGGCCGAAACTTACGCTGACCATTTACATCCTGAATATCTACGTTATTACTTTGCTAGCAAGCTATCTGATAAAGTTGAAGATATTAACCTCGATTTAGAAGACTTTATGCAAAAGGTCAATTCTGACTTGGTTGGTAAAGTGGTTAATATCGCCAGTCGCAGTGCTGGGTTTTTGGTCAAAAAATATGATGGTATGCTATCAGAGATTTGTGCTGAGCCGCGTCTATTAGAAGACATTACCAAAACTGGTGACGAGATTGCGGCCGCTTATGAGAACCGCGAGTTCTCACGCGCTATGCGCTTAATCATGCAGTGCGCTGACAAAGCCAATGAGTATATCGATGACAAAAAACCTTGGGCGCTTGCTAAGCTTGAAGGTAAAGAGCAAGAAGTACAAGACGTCTGCTCAGTGGCGATTAATATCTTCCGTCAGTTGATGGTGTATTTAGCACCCGTATTGCCTGAGCTCACTAATAATGCCAAAGAATTCTTAAACATTGAAGACTTAAGCTTTGCCAGTCGTAATCAATGGTTGCTGGGACATAAAATCAATAAGTTCAAACCACTCATGCAGCGTATTGAAGAAAAAGATGTCGCGGCCATGGTTGAAGCCTCAAAAGCATCGTTAGCCCCAACTGAAGCCCTAAGCACTAGCCAAACAGCAACCAATACTGATGTTGCTAAAAGCACTCAAGCTAAATCCACTGAGGACAATACTACAAACAGTGATGAGGAAGCCGATTACATTGGCATTGACGATTTTGCCAAGATTGAGATGAAAGTTGCCCACGTCTTAGCCTGTAATTATGTTGAAGGCGCTGATAAGCTACTGCAGTTCACTCTAGATGTCGGTGAGGCCCAACCACGTAATGTGTTCAGCGGTATTCGTAAATTTTATGAGCCTGAACAATTGGTAGACAAAAAGGTGATTTGCGTTACCAACCTTGCCCCGCGAAAGATGAAGTTTGGCATCTCAGAAGGCATGGTATTATCGTCAGGCGATCCAAAGACGTCGCTGGTGGTTATTACATTACCAGACGCTGCCGTTATTGGTGATGTTCTCGCCTAAATGACTTAACGCGTTCAGCTAAAGATTTAGCTATCAAAGCTTATAGTAAAAATAAAGTTGATAATAAAAAAGATGTCTTTATGGCATCTTTTTTATAGCCTTTATTATCATTGAATACTCATAGCAAAACCTAAAAATATCAGCAACAAATGAGCGAACAATTACCTTAATAAATCCGATGACAAAAGCGCTTTAATTTCTTATTGCCATTGGTTACATTACTGTCATAATATAGACATCATGATCAAGGAAACGATCGCTTCAATGTTAGCCCGCTATCGCAGAGTTAATGTTGCTATTCGGCTAACCTGCATTTTCTAACCTAAGAGCCAACCTAATAATGACTATTGCCACAACTCTACGCCTAAGCCTGTGCGGAGCTGCTATTAGTGCCATCAGTACGCTTGGCCTAATGGGCTGCTCAAACTCCTCTACTGAACCTGCGGCGGAGACTGATACTACTACCGCTAACGCAGAAAAACCGGCCAAAACACTGGCCATCACCCAAATTGTCGAGCATCCATCGCTTGATGACATGCGCCGCGGCATCATCGATGAGTTGGCAGACAATGGTTATGTCGAAGGTAAGAACTTAAAAGTTAATTTCCAAAGCGCGCAAGGTAACACCGCAACGGCTGGTCAGATTGCCAAACAGTTTGCTGGGGACAACCCAGATGCCATTGTCGCTATCTCCACTCCATCAGCGCAGTCTGTCGTTGCGGCAACGACTACGATACCGATTGTCTATACCGCAGTATCAGACCCACTTGGTGCTAAGCTAATCACCGCAGACGGTAAGCCGTTTCAAGACAATTTAACGGGTTTATCAAGCCAACTGCCTCTAGAGCCGCAGCTGGATTTATTACAGAAAATTAAGCCAAGCATTAAGACTATTGGTTATGTTTATAGCCCTGGCGAAGCTAATTCAGTATCGTTACGTGATAATCTTAAAGAAGCCTTACCGGCACGAGGTCTATCCTTACTAGATATCCCAGCCAACCGCCCCACTGATATTGGTATGGCAACGCGCAGCTTACAAGGACGCGCCGATATCATTTACACCTCATTTGATAATAACGTGGCTTCTGCTTTTGAAGCGATGACTCAGGCGGCTAACGAGATCCAAATGCCTATCGTCGCCTCTGATGAGTTTAGCGTTCAGCGCGGCGCAACCGCAGCTCTGGGTGTTAATGATTATGATTTTGGACGGGTTACTGGCAAGATGGTTTACCGCATCTTAAATGGTGAAGCGGTCAACACGATTAAGCCAGAAGTAATGAATGATCTGACATTATACGTCAGTCCTAAACACGCCAAGGCACAAGGCGTTAGCTTACCAGCGGACATGCTTAAGAACGCAGTCAATGTCGATACAAAAACCCAAACGGCAAACAAATAACTGCGATTAGACGCTATCCTTTATTTATTGTACGGACACATTATTATTTTTAGGAGTAAGACCCATGTTGTATCAAAATCGTTTTGCCAAAGCTCTATTATGGGGCGGTGTTTGTACCGCTATCTTGACTGGTTGTAATCAGTCAGCACAAGATACGACCGCTAATGACGCCGCTGGTGGCGATGCTGCTACGGCTATGAAGACGGTCGCTATTACGGCTATCGTTGAGCATCCAGCGCTTGATGAAGTGCGTAAAGGCGTTATCGATGAGCTGAATGAAGCTGGTTTTAAAGAAGGCGAAAACTTAACCGTTAACTTCCAAAGCGCCCAAGGTAATACGGCTACCGCTGGTCAAATTGCCAAGCAGTTTGTCGCAGACAACTCAGACGTTATCGTCGCTATTGGTACGCCATCGGCGCAGTCGGTTGCTGCTGCAACCAGTACTATTCCATTGGTATTCTCAGCCGTCACTGACCCTGTTGAAGCCAAATTGGTACCTACACTTGATGGTTCTGGTACCAATGTCACCGGTGGCTCTGATGCGCTTCCTTATGAACCACAAATTGCCTTAATGCGCCAAATTATTCCAAACTTAAAGAATGTTGGCTACGTCTATAGTCCAGGTGAGGTGAACTCAACTATTATCCTAGAGAATCTAAAAGAAAAACTAGCACCGCTTGGGATAACTGTGCACGAAGCTCCTGCCCAGCGTAGTACTGATATCGCCATGGCAGCACGTAGCTTAGAAGGTAAGGTCGATATGATCTATACCTCAACCGATAATAATGTTGTATCTGCCTATGAGTCGCTGTTTCAAGTGGCCAGAGAAAGTAAAATACCGCTGATTGCTTCTGATACCAGCTCTGTTGCGCGCGGTGCCATTGCCGCATTAGGCGTTGACTATTATGACCTTGGTCGCGAAACGGGAAAAATCGTGGTGCGTATCTTAAACGGTGAAAAAGCGGGCGATATCCCTGTTTATACGCCGCAGGCTCTTAATTTATATGTCAGCCCAAAGAACGCTGAAGCTGAAGGCATCACTTTGCCACAAGCCGTTATCGACAAAGCAAAAGAAGTGGTAGAATAGCGCTTTTTTATTACTCGCAGTATGAGACAGACGACTATATTGAAGCTTAGTTAATGCTTAATAAATAATGGTCGCCTGTCTTTAAAGTAATAATGCTACTTGTTGAACGCACAAAACCCAGCTATAGCTCAATCAGCTGGGCTTATTTTTTAAGCGATTTGAAAGTTTTAAAAACTTGGAGTGTTTCTAACCAAAGTAGCTTATCATAATTGCTCGTTGTGACATGTTCTGGTTTACCCTAACCGCAGATTGTTTGATCTGTTAAATTCACCGCTTAGTCGTTCGGTTTATAGGCGCTTATTAATGATGCTAGTCACTGACCCTAGTACCTGATATTAGTAACTGACACACATCTATTAATCGCCTTGGTTGCTGAACGCTTGGTTATGACTTACTGATACCTTATGTCCTTAATTGCTTTTTTTGGTGCGCTTGAAAGCGGTCTGATTTATGGCCTAGTGGCGCTTGGCGTCCTTATCTCATTTCGTACTCTTGATTTTCCTGATTTAACAGCAGACGGAAGTTTTCCGTTAGGTGGCGCGGTTGCCGGTGTCTCTATTGTCGCTGGCATCAATCCTTGGCTGGCTTGTGCCTTTGGTATGCTTGCAGGCTCAGTAGCGGGTATCGTCACTGCCTGGCTACATGTCAAGCTCGGTATCTTACAGCTATTAGCCAGTATTTTAGTGATGGTCGCGCTATATTCTGTCAACTTACGAATTATGGGTGCGCCAAACTTACCGCTACTGGGTGAAAACACTGTATTTAGTACGCTGGTTACCGACGGTAATGGTTACTGGATGCGCTGCTTAATTATCGGCGTGGTAGTAATATTGGCCAAGCTATTCTTGGATTGGTTTTATAGTACTGAAACCGGCCTGTCTATGCGCGCGACCGGCTCCAACCTAAAGATGGCGCAAGCCCAAGGTATTAATACCTCGTGGATGACCATTATCGGTATGGCAGTCTCTAACGGTCTAATTGCCTTAGCAGGCGCACTGTTTGTACAGACCCAAGGTGGCGCAGATATCTCTATCGGTATCGGTACCATTGTCATTGGTCTGGCCGCGGTCATCATTGGTGAAACCATTATTCCCGCCAAGCGTATTTGGCTTATTACCATTGCCGTTATTATCGGCGCTATCCTTTATAAGTTATTTATTCAGGTGGCACTATCAAGTGATATTTTGCGTAGTATTGGCTTTGGCCCGCAAGATTTAAACTTAATCACCGCATTGTTGGTCGTGTTTGCATTGGTGCTACCAAAAGCCAAGAATAGGTTTTTAAGTCGTAAATTGCGCGTTTAAGCTCAACGAATAACAGTAAAACAATGATGATAGCGACTGTACTCGTTAAGCTTGAATAAAGCATAAGGAATAATAATTAAGGAATAACAGATATGATGCAAGCCAAAGATTTGCGGTTGACCTTTAATCCAGGAACGCCTATTGAAAACCCAGCTTTACGCGGTATTAATTTAAATATCGCCGATGGTGAGTTTGTTACCGTCATTGGTACTAATGGTGCAGGTAAATCAACGTTTTTGAATGCAGTCAGTGGTACGAATCTAGTGGATAGTGGCTCAATCCTGCTCAATGGTATCGATGTCACCAAAAAAACCACCTATCAACGTGCCCATTGGGTAGCGCGCGTGTTCCAAGACCCGATGGCCGGAACTTGCGAGGCGCTAACTATTGAAGAGAATATGGCTTTAGCCTATAAGCGCGGCGATAAGCGTGGTTTGAGTCTTGCTTTAAACTCAGGTAACCGTGAGCTGTTTCGAGAAAAGCTTGCCGTACTTAAACTGGGGTTAGAGAATCGTTTAACGGATCGTATGGGGTTATTGTCAGGTGGTCAGCGCCAAGCAGTAAGCCTATTGATGGCATCGTTGCAACCGTCCAAAATATTGTTGCTCGATGAGCATACGGCTGCTCTTGATCCTAAGACCGCGGCGTTTGTATCAAAATTGACCGATCAGATTGTCACTGACAATAATCTGACGACTATGATGGTCACCCACTCAATGCAGCAAGCATTGGCGCATGGTACTAGAACCGTGATGCTACACCAAGGTGAAGTGGTACTCGATGTCTCTGGCGAAAGACGTGAAGGTATGACCGTCCATGATTTACTCGATATGTTTGAGCAAACTCGTGGCGAAAAAGTCGACGATGACAGTTTGATTTTAAGTTAATCAATTTAGATCTAAGTGTGGTTAGGCTGGCTGTTCTCAAACCAAAGAAAACACCTGTTTTATAGCAGGTGTTTTTTTGTGGCCGTATTTATGTATAAGATCTCTATTGCTATTAATTATACAAGAAATATTAGCAGCACGAGTTTACGACTACCAAATCCAAAGGTTTTTTATCACATCCGAGCGCTATGTCTTTACCGTACAAATCGGCACTTCTGAGTCTTCAATTATGCTTTTTTGTCTTAAAATACTCCTGTTAAGCAGAAGTAACGATGCGATAGAGTTGCAATTTTTTACTGGCTATTCTGTAGATATCATTTAATATTATTTAGTATCGTTTACTCATCGTCATTTACCTATTCACTCACTTATGAGATCTGTCATGCGCAAAATTCCTGTTTATACGCACCCCGCAGCCGGTTGGTCTGCGCTGATTGCTTCTACTCGTAAGCTGATGGATTACGACGCTTTTTTGCGAGGTAGCTTGAGTGTATTGAGTAGCAATCAGCCCAAAGATGGTTTTGATTGTCCGGGCTGCGCTTGGCCAGATCATAAGACTCACAAAACACTTGATGTCTGTGAGACTGGTATCAAGGTGATTGCCAGCGAAGCCATGTCTACGCGTGCAGATGCCAATTTTTTTGCTGAACATACGGTAAAAGAGCTGCAAGGTTGGTCTGGCTATGAGCTTGAGCATAGCGGCCGACTATCGGAGCCCCTATATTATGATGCGGCGCAAGATCGCTATGTGGCTATCTCTTGGCAGGCAGCTTATGAGCGTATCGCTGAGCAATTAGGGCAACTTGAATCACCAGATGAAGCGCTATTCTATACCTCAGGGCGCGTCACTAACGAGCCAGCCTTTATGTATCAGTTGTTTGTGCGCTGCTTTGGTACCAACAACTTACCTGATTGCTCTAATCTGTGTCACGAGCCCACCTCGGTGATGCTTGGCAAGCAATTGGGCGTCGGCAAGGCAACTGTCGTATTAGAGGATTTTGAGCAGGCCAAGCTTATAATGTTATTCGGACAAAACCCGGCAACCAATCACCCCCGCATGCTTGAGATGTTAGCTCATGCGCATAAGCAAGGTTGTCGAATTATTTCTATCAACCCTATGCGAGAACAGGGTTTAAGTAAATTTAGAAATCCGCAAAAGCCCTCACATATGGTGGCAGGAAAGAGTGACGACATAGTTGATGACGTTATTCAAATTCAAATCGGTGGTGACGTTGCGCTCTTGACTGGCATAGCAAAATGGCTCACCAAAAATGGTAAAATTAATAAAGACTTCATTGATAGCCATACCTCAGGTTTTGAGGCATTAGATCATTGGCTGCGTCAGCAGTCTTGGTCAGATGTCGAGCGCGGCTGCGGTATTACTAAAGACGAGATTATAAACATTGCTCGCCTCGTTGCCGACAGTCCAGCAACGATTTGTACTTGGGGTATGGGTATCACCCAGCATGTTCAAGGCGAAGACAATGTCGCCATGATTACCAACTTACTATTACTTATGGGCATGATCGGTATTGAAGGTGCAGGCGCGTCGCCGATTCGTGGGCACTCTAATGTGCAAGGGGATCGGACGATGGGTATCCACGAGCGACCCAAGCAAAGCTTACTTGATAGCCTTGAAAAAGTATTTAAGCGCTCAATGCCACAGGAGGACGGCCTCGATGTCATCGCAGGGGCAAAAGCTTTAATAGAAAGCAAGCTCAAAGCTTTTGTTAGTATGGGCGGTAATTATGCGGTAGCTGCGCCTGATTCGAGTGCCATTCAACAAGCGTTAACAAAAACTCAGCTTAACGTTTTTATCGCCACCAAGCTTAATAAGACCATGCTTCATCCAGGTGTGAATAATATCATTTTACCGTGTTTGAGTCGCATCGAACGCCTAACCACTGCTAAAGGTGAGCAATTTGCAACGATTGAGGACTCCATGTGCCAGATTGTGGCAACCCAAGGCCGCACTGCTCCTGTTAGTGACACTCTAAAATCTGAAGCGCAGATTGTGGCCGATATTGCCACGCAATTATTTGGCTCTGAAACATCGATTCCTTGGCAAGCTATGAGCGAGGACTTCGACATCGTTCGTGACTATATTGCTCAAGCTATTGAAGGTTTTGAAAACTTTAACCATCGCATCCGTGCCGCTGAGCGTGGCTTTCATTTATTCCATCCTGCGCGCCATCGTCAATGGGATACCGACAGTGGTAAAGCACAGTTTGAAGTACCGCAATACCCTATTACCTATGTCGCTAGCCAAATGGCAAAGACAACATCGACGCTTGACTCAGACTCAGACTCAAAGCATATAAGCGATATTGATGACGTTCAAAACGTCTTTAAGTCTAATTCTCAGAGTAAACCTCAGCCTAATGAACAAGCGGTTTGGCAATTAACCAGTGTCCGTAGTCATGATCAATTTAATACCATGATATTTGGCTTTCAAGATCGCTATCGGCAGACAGATCGTCGTGATGTTTTGTTTATGCATCCTGATGAGATTAGCCGATTGGGTTGGCAAAAGGGCGATAAAGTTATGGTCTCGCGTCAAGACAGTAAAGACGAGCAACGCACATTGGGGCCGCTAATATTAACTGAGATGGATATTGCTGCCAACGCCGTCGCTACCTACTATCCTGAGTGTAACGATTTAATCGACTTAGACACTCATGCGCCAGACTCTAGAACACCGGCGTATAAGTCATTAACCGTTGTTTTGCAACGTGTTAGTGCAGCGGCTGGACTAGCTGACTCTGCTTAGTAGGAAATAACAAAGGTAATTAATAGTGATAATGCTATTTAAAAAGGTAATGACGTTTAAAAAGGTAACACCCACAACAATATCGATGACAACACCATATAACGAGCGTTCATGATAGTTGAAAACAATACCCAATATAGCGCCAAAGTATCAGCAGATAGCATGTCTGAAGATTTAGAGTTGCCTGCGACACCGCTTGCACGTAACCATATGGCGCAAAAACACTCTTATCAATCAAATGAGTATGGTCGCAATAATATTGGTATTGAGGGCTTTGATGAGATTCATATTGATCGTATGTCAGCCAGCTTGGCTGTAGAGGCGGCTATTGCTATTGTCATCAACGGTATTCATTATGCGGTACTGATGGCCAGCCCCAGCCAGCTTGATTATTTAGCGGTTGGGTTTTTGTTCAGTGAGGGCTTGATTCAGCATAGCCATGAGTTGCTCGATTGGGAAGTAACCCAGCTTACGGATAGCAGAAGTTTTGAACTGTTTACTAGAGACTCAACCGATGAATCGCTACCGCTTGAACAACTCTCAGAGCAGTTACAAGACTATGATGTTTATGTGGTGGAACTGGTATTAAACCAGCGCTGCTATCAGCGTATACAAGCACAAAAACGGCAGCTTGCGGGTAGAACAGGATGCGGTATGTGCGGTATGACTGGACTTGCGCAAGCGCTGCCAGATTTGAGTGGTTATTTAAAACATAGGCAACAGACCGAGCAAAAAAATACAGCAACCATGCCAAGCCTTGATAGCTTATTGAACATACGAGCGCAAGTCGATGCCAAGCAACATACGCATCAATTGACGGGCGCGGTCCATGCGGCTGCCACTATGTATGGTCAGCATTTGCACCTGTTTGAAGACGTGGGACGCCACAATGCGCTTGATAAACTCATTGGCTGGAAGTTGCGACACAAAGCAGATATTGACTGCGTTATCATGACTTCACGATTGTCGATTGAATTGGTACAGAAGTCTGTTCGTACTCAAATACCTTGGTTAGTAGGTATGTCTGCGCCTACCAGTACGGCAGTACGTGTCGCTCAGCGCTATGGGCTGGGGCTGGCGGGGTTTTTACGTGATAATAGAGTGACTTATTATTCAGGCCTTTAGTTTATTAAGAAATTAAGTTTTTGGACAAGTTGAACAAAAAAACCTCAAGCGCAAAATCTGCCTTGAGGTTTTTTATTGTCTGTTAGAACTACGTTATAGATTACCATATAAAGAGTAAGTTTGAGATTCCACCCGTAATAGGTTACCCTTGTAGCTGATAAATGTTACATATACTTAACATATTTGTAGTTTTATTTATCAAAAAATAAGTGAAGTGTACTCATAGATGAGGCACTAATTTTAATTAAGCTACTTTTAATTAATGTGATAACCATTAATTTTTACGTATCACATACAACGGATGGGTAAAAGACATTACTCATCACGATGCTTATTACAGCTGATATAGGCTGTCTAAATTTAGCACAGGTTATCGACCGAGTGCTTATCCGTACTTATGCTATAAATGCTTGTTGTTTGAGCATTTATTAGTAGCCGCTACTACTGTGTACAACGCTTTTAGGCGTCATGGTGATTCCATGATAAGGCGCTGGTATTGATAGTTGCCCCTATTATTTGTCACTACCATTATACGGTCAATGACATATGAACAGTGACAATTGAAGCTGGGCATAACACGCACCTTTAACCTTTATCTGTGACTACGATTTTTATCGTGGCTTGGTGAAGTAGGTTCGTGGTCTGTAACGTATTCCTAATTTTTTTATTTTATTTTAATAAAAAACTTTTATTTATCTATAACAATTGCGAGGTATGAATTTGAAAACTGAGTCATTGTTTCAATTTTCGGCGTTCACCATTATTTTATTATTGGTTGCGTTTTATGGCGGTACCTACCTGCTGTCTTTATTGATTAAAAAAGACAAAGAATCAACCAGTGGTTTTATGGTTGCAGGTCACGGTGTCGGTTTCGGTATGGGTGCGGCGAGTATGACCGCAACATGGATTTGGGCGGCATCGTTTTATGCGGCCGCTACTTCCGGCTATAAATATGGGGTTTCAGGGCCGATACATTATGGCTTTTGGGGCGCGTTGATGATTTTATTCATCTATCCATTTGGTATGCGCTTTCGTGAACTGGCACCCAATGGACATACTCTAGGCGAGCTGATTCACGCCCGCCATGGCTCATCAAGCCAATTAATTTTAGCCATATCTAATATTATGGGCAGCTTAATTAGCTTGATGGTCAACTTTACGGCTGCTGGTGCACTGGTATCGGTACTTTCACCGCTATCGTTCCAGACGGGTGTGATTATCGCAGGTGTCGGGGTGCTTAGCTATACCTTGACCTCCGGCTTTCGCGCCTCGGTGTTTACCGATTTTGCTCAATTGGTCGCTTTGATGGCGATTGGTATCGTTATTATTCCAGCAGTGCTCTTCTCTATGGGTGGCCCTTCGGTTATGGTTAGCGGACTATCAAACCTAACTTTTGAGCAACAAAATTTCTTCTCATCTGAAGCCTTCTTCCAGCAAGGCGCACCGTTTTTTGTTGCCGTTTTGGCTTATGCTATTGGTAATCAGACCATTACCCAGCGCTTATTTGCGATTGATAAAACTAAAATCAAAGCTACCTTTATTACCGCCACTGTCGGCTATGCTGGTATTGTTATCGGTCTGGGTATGATAGGTCTCATGGCATTAACGATTGGTGTTGAGCCACTTGATGGCAACATGAATAACCTGATTCCACAGATGGTTAGTACGTATCTACATCCCGTATTTATCGCCCTATTCTTTATTTTGGTTATCGGCTCGCTATCGTCAACCGCTGACTCAGATTTGTCGGCGCTTTCAACCATTATGATGGCCGATGTCTACGGCAAGAATATTGCCAAAAAAGGCAACGTAAAGCCAAAAACTATGATGCTAGTCGGTCGTGGCACTATGATTGTCGCTACTGCCGCCGGTCTTGTTTTTGCCAGCTTTAAGCTTGATATTCTAGTAATGCTAGTGTTTGTTGGTGCATTATGGGGGTCTATCGTCTTTCCGGTTATTGCCAGTGTGTACTGGAATCGGGTGACCAATACTGCCTTTACCGCCGCAGTTATCGTGGGGCTATTATTCTTTTGTATCGCCCGCTTTGAGTTGATTCCAATCGTCGGTATAACGGCGCTATTCTTTGAAATTATGGCCAGTGCTGGCGGCGCAGTCGTCATAGGACTTATGGTCTTTGGCTTCTTAGGTCGCAAAATGGGACTGTTAGCGGCTGCCATTGCGCTGCTGTTCATGCTGATATTCGCTACTGGGTTCTTACGTCAATATATGGTGCTGGTCGCCTCGCTAACAGCTTATGGTGTCAGTACCATCGTTTGTGTGATTGTCAGCCTGATGGGTAATGAGCGCTTTGACTTTGACTTAATCGCACAGCGCGTTGGTAGTTACGATAAAAAGTCTAAAGTTGACACGCAACCGGCACCAGACGCTTAAGAATGCTGATAACGGTTAACTAATGAATAACGACTATAAGGAGCTTATATGGATAATGTTTTTTTCTACGGGTTTTATATTTTAGTATGGCCAGCGATTACGCTTGGCGTGTTGATACTAATTTGCACTGCGACCTATCGCGATATTAAAAAAGCTCAGCGTAATAATGAAGATATCGTTTAGCGTTTTAATTCTTTCGAAATTTATCTGTTAATGATCATCACTAAGCAAAGGCTTGGTGGTGATTTTTTAATTAGTATCACTACCGTAAGATATCTAGTATGTTGCTAACATATAGACCCAGTGAATTAGTAAAATAGTGAATATTAAGCTAATTAAGTATTAATAAAAGTATAAATTCGATGACAATATCGAATAAAGTGACTTTAAAGTGGCTTTGACGAAAAAATGACTTGTAATTTAAGACAGTTTTGCTAATATAGGCCACCTTGATTGGCTGGGTGGCAGAGTGGTCATGCAGCGGACTGCAACTCCGTTAACGCCGGTTCGATTCCGACCCCAGCCTCCAATTTTTTATTAACGTAAAGTTAATTTTGGCTTGCATTATCAGCATAATTGCTTATAATAGCGACCACTATCTAACAAGTAAAAAGCTTAATAAATAGCGTTTTACTTTACAGATAATACAAGTTTTGCCCGGGTGGTGAAATTGGTAGACACAAGGGATTTAAAATCCCTCGCTAGCAATAGCGTGCCGGTTCAAGTCCGGCTCCGGGTACCATTATAGCAGTACAGAAAATACCGTTGACTAGTTATAGTTAGCGGTATTTTTTTGCGTGCGTTTTGTGATGGGTTAAAAAAACATCACATCATTTCAGACGCTACCGCTAATAATCGTTTAAAAGATTTAGGATATCGAAACATACACTGTGCACATGGCTTTAGAGCGACTGCGAAGACTGTCCTACAAGAGCATCTAGAATACTCTCTAGTGCTTGTAGAGATGGCTTTAGGTCATACTACTAAAGATTCTAACGGAGAGGCTTACGGGCGATTTGAGTATATTTATGATCGTGCAAAGACGATGTAAAAGTGGGCAAACTACTTAGATTCTTTAAGAAGAGGTAAAGAAACTATAGAATTTAGAGCGGACGCGCAAACGCAAGCTGATCCTACTGCCCAGCTAGAAAATTTGATCGCCCAGCTGGGAGAGGATACGGTACTGGAGATACTTAACAAATAAGAGCAATGAACGAAGTCTATATTTTATTAAGAATATTAATTTAAGCAGATTTACTTATAATCTGTGCTAATTTCTTATCAACTTGTTTTCTGACAATCATTGGCATCAATCGAGACAAATGGTATAGCTTACGAGCTTGCTTACCCGGTATGATGAAAAACTCATTCCCTCGAATACCTGCTAGTATTTCATCGACTGCTACCTCAACAGATAGACTGCCACCAATTTGCTTGAGCTGCTTAGTGATTGGTGATCCTACCCTTCTCTCTTCAAATACTAAAGGCGTTTCTACCTCAGGCGGACAAATCACGGCTACATCAATGCCTTCTTGCTTACTGAGCTCCATTCTTAATACATCCGCCAGACCTATAACACCGTATTTTGAGGCACAGTAGCCTGCGTAACCATAACAAGGTATCAATCCTGCCATCGATGACATCAAGACTAGCTTTGGCGGCTGCTTGTTCTCATTTCTAGCTTCTTTTAAATAAGGAAGAGCCGTATAAGCCACATTACGGCTGCCTACCAAATTGACATCTATCTGACGTTTAAATTCTGACTCACTCATATCTTCAAAAGATTTTGCAATAGCAATACCGGCACTGTTAATAACGGTTGCAGGTAAACTTAAAGCCTGTTCAGCTGCTCTGAATACTTCTTCTAATTGTTCGGTGTCTAGTACATCAACTTGATAACCCTTTATGTACTCAGTCCCTTTTTTTGACTTTGCGGCATATTCAGTAAGAGTGCTGACAGCATCCTCAACTTGATCATGGGCGAAGATACAGACTCTATCACCTGCTTGTAAGTAACGCTTTGCTAGCTCATAGCCAATACCGCTACTGCCACCAATAATCCATCTGACCTGCTTTTTGGTTTTTTTAAAAATCATAGTCAACCTTCCTTGTTAAAGCTGATAGGCTAGATGAGACAAGCTTGTCTGTCTCATCTATAACCAAAAGAGCAATTATTAAACTTTAGGATTGTTTGTGGCTTTATCGCTGAAATCGTTATTAGCATTTGGCTTTATGTAACGTGGCATTTTTTGCCCCGTTTCTTTAGCGACGGCATGCAGCGTCTGTTCAATCCAACCTGCGTCCATAACGAACATGAGTGAGCCATCTTCATTGAAATTTATATTAGCACCTTCAACGATAATAAAACCTTCTGCACCCTCATCGCTTCTAAGCGTATGTGTAGAGCCAGCTGGTTCAAACAAATAACTACCTGCTGTTTGTACATCATCAGGATACTCTAAGTACATCCAAGATCCCGCTGTCGTATAAAAATGCACTACTCCGGTATGGAGATGCTCAGGTAATTGCGTATTAGGCTCGAAACGGGCATAGATTACCCATACACCAGTTTCAGAATTTAGATGGAAGGGAGTAATGTGAACACCTGGTAAGGCGTTTTTGATCTCGCCTTCTTTCTTCATATTGACTGTCAATAGATAGTCTTGATGGTCGCCAATAAACATAATACAATTCCTTTTGCTGAGGGTTTAAAGCCAGCGTCGATATCCTTCAAACGCTGGCTAGTCATGAACAAGTACAGCCTAAACATACAGTTAGATTGCTATTAGTTTTGAGCCTACTTGCTGATACTTTATTAGTATATCTATCTTAAACACCTTGCCAACCACTCAAAAGAATGGTTTTTGCCAGACTAATACTGAAACAAACCAGTCTTTTACAGTAAAAATTTATGCTAATTTTGAATGGTGTGATGGTTGTTAGAATAGAATCAAGACTATGCACCAACAGATCCAATCTGTTGCTTTAACTAGATATTTTTAATAAAAGGAATTTATCGTATGGATACGCAAGCATCAAATACATTTTCGAAGGATTTATTTGCTAACAAAGTTGCCGTGGTCACTGGAGCAACATCAGGAATTGGACAAGCTGTCGCTACTGCCTTTGCAGAAAAGGGCGCTAAAGTATGGGCATTAGGCCTAAATAGTGAAGAGGCAGAGTATCCAGAGCATTTGGATATTGAGCTTTTAGAATTGGATGTTACTGATGAAGACAAAGTAAAAGAGTTTTTTACCAGTCTGGATAAACTTGATGTGCTTTTCAATGGTGCAGGCATCGGGACCATGACAGAACATGAGTTACCCACTTTTAAAAAGGTTATCGATATCAATCTAACCGCAGTGTTTCATATCAGTGAATGTGCGGCTCCACTATTGGCAAAATCAGATAGCGGCTCTATTATTAATGTCTCTTCAATGTATGCTATCTTTGGCTCACAACTTACCCCTGCTTATGCATCGTCCAAGGGTGCGATTGATCAGCTGACTAAATCTCATGCTATCTATCTTGCTAAAGATAAAGTTCGTGTCAATGCTGTTGCTCCTGGCTGGATTGACACGCCTATGATTCAACAGCTAAAGGTACTAGAAGGTTTCACTGATGGAATTTTGGCACGAACCCCATTAGCAAGGTTTGGTAATCCAGAAGAAGTAGCTAATGTGGTTTTGTTCTTGGCATCTGATGCGGCGAGCTGGATCACAGGCACGATAGTAAACGTTGATGGCGGCTACTCTGTTAGCTAACACGCAGAAAAACATGGCAGACACTAAATAGGCTCCAGCATAATAGTTCTTGGCCTATTCTAGAATATGCTGCTGGCGCGCTTCCGCAACTGCTTGTGTTCGGGAGCGTACTTGCAGCTTATGATATATATTACGCAAGTGCCATTTTACGGTATGAATAGATAAAAACACCCTATCAGCTATCTGACTATCACTTAACCCTTGTTCAACCAGTAATAAGATTTCAATCTCTCGTTCCGACAAAACAAGTTTGTTATCTTGCTTATTATCATTATCACCAGTTAATAGCGCTATATCATTTTGTTGATCTTTAGAAGCTAAACTACCTACCTCATTGTTATAGCCGCTAATTGTTAATAGTGTTCCTATATAGCTACGTATATCAGACGATACTATCATCTCATTCCCTTGATAGTCGTGAAGCTCTTGCAACAGCATAAAAAGCAAAGGATGTTCGTCAAGAATAATACGATGTGATTGCGTTGAGCGAAACTTTTCAAGAGCCTCTATTAGTGCAGCATAAGAAAGAAGGTACTGACCTAGAACATGATATGCCATCGCGAGCAATAACCTGATACGAGCGTTACGTAATACAAATGGTAACTCAGACTTTAAAAGTCGATTCAAACCTACTATTACCTCATCTATCTGCTGGCTACTACCTAAAAAAATAGCAGTACGATACGGCAATAAATCTAATCCAGTCAATAATTCAGCCAATGTCAAAAATTCGGGCTGCTCAATATCTATTTTTAGTTTATAAAATGGCCTACTACTTTCCTTGTCGTGTTTAACAGTACCAGCTAGTGGCATCGAACGCTTTAACTCTTGCTCCTTTAACCACCGTTGTATATCTTTAGGTAGCCGAGTAAGCGACCATTCATCCGCTTTGCTATTGGCCTTTGATATATGTTGATAGCGATCATTTTCCTTTGTTAAACCCCCTAGCCTTAGCTCTGTCAAAAATCCTACAATAATCATATCGGCAATGACCATATTTTCACCCTGGTCAAAATCCATCAAGGCTTGTTTAGCCTCTTCAATACGATTGAGTTCATAATAAAAATCTGCCTTCATACTACTTGCAACACTAAGCATCATATTGCGATTGCTATCGTTAGTGCCTAGCTGAGCATATTCCGGACTGATACCAATGCGCTGAAATTTTTTGGTAGCTGCTGGTATATCCCCTAATAATCTATCGCATGTAGCATCAATACTATCTATATACGTTAGACCGTAAGGGTTATCATCCTTAATATAAAGTGCTCTAGACTGCAAGATGAATGAACGGGCATCTTCTATATTCCCTCGACAAAGTTGATATAAAGCACATATGGCTAAGAGTGGTGCTCTAAAAAAATAGGCGTCTGAACTCAGTTGTTGAAGACCCGTTTGCGCCAGTTGATACGACCTAGGTAAATCATCAGCAATAAACGCGGTCATTGCTGATAATCCTAATTGTTTGTCTTGGTGGCTAATAGATATCTGCTTATCCTTATGTAACAGATACAGCTTCTCTTGCTCCAGCACTTGTATGTAATGCGCAGCCTTGCGATGCTGGCGAGAAAGAATTAAACCCCAAATCAAGTCGTATAATAAGGCTGGGTGTTGGTATAGTTGTTTATCAGATAAGGAGTCGGTTAGCTCCAATAAACTGTAGAGACGCCCTTCAAGTATTAAGTCATGACTAACTACTGTTAAAGTTGATAAGACCAAGTCTTTGTCACCGATTACTTGTGCATGATAAATAGCTTCTAGAAACATATCGTGTTCTTGGTACCATTCAGCTGCCTCAGTCTGTGCTGCCCAATACCTTTTTTCATCTTGATTTTGCAATCTCGTCTGTAAAAACTGTCTCATCAACTGATGTATACGAAACCATTGATATTGATCATCTATAGCTTGAATAAACAGCCCTTGTTGACTAAGATTTTTTAGTAAGAGCTGTGCATCAGTTACTCCTGTTAGAGCCTGACATAAACTAGCGTTTATTTTTCTCAACACACTAATGTTTAATAAGAAATTTTGAATATAGTCATCACACTGTAGGAACACTTGCTCAGCTAAAAAATCAGCTATTTGGCGCTGCGCTCCACTTACTTGGTGAACGAGTTGATATAGGTCTGTCTCATTTTTACAATACAGAGTAATCAGTTGTATACCCGTTAACCAGCCCTCGGTCTTTTCTATGAGCATGGAGACTAGCTTGTCATCAATCAAAGTCGATTTGCTTTCAGTAGTTGCAGAGCGCTCTAATAATATTTGATTAGCCGCCATATAAGGAGTAAGACTGGTGTTTTGGATAAAGTTATTTTGCAAATATTGTTGTAATGCGTCGGTATCAGGTGATGATAACCTCAACTCATTTGCTCTAACAGTCCGTACCAGTCCTTGTAGCTCGTCCTTCGCGAGTGACCAGTCTGGGTATGTACGTGAAGCAAGTACTAGATGGTGGTTAGCAGGCAAAAAAAGGTAGAGCCACCATATTAAATTTAGACTGGCAGGATTGGTTAATACCTCTAGCTCATCAATAAACAACGTGTATTTGGATGGGGTATCGAGTTGAGAAAGCAGATGATGAATATGATTTTTCGTCACCCTATCTTCCGTTAACGACTGCGAATCAGGGAGCTGTGTCAATACTGACCATAAGTACTGATATAAGCGTATAGGATCGTTGTCGTCGTCATCTAAGGTCAGCCATCCAACAGCGATGTTATTCTCTGCTAGCTGCTCGCTCAGTTGGACCATCACAGTCGTTTTTCCATACCCTGCTGCCGCTTGTATCAAAACTAACCGACTGGTGTCATCAAGCAACTGTTTCAACAATCTAGGCCGCTGTAGCAACCTAACCTGCTGTAACTGTGGTCGATTGATCTTTGTCTTCAAAATCAGCATCCTTGCCTCATTCTAAAAAATTGATTGCTAGAGTAGATGATAGTGCCAAACCGCTATAGAATGCAAAACTAAAGAGTACCTTAACGGAAGTGTGCTGACTGTTTATATGCTCTGCACGCAGGTAAGGAAACGTCAGAATTTCAAGCGGATGCTCAAGCGTCAGCTAATCCTAATACCCAATCAAAGTATTCCTAACACCGCTCAAAAATGTGAAGGTGTGCTGCGCTACACCCGCAACTGTCTGATAACCCTGCCCTATCGAAAAGCTACGAACCCCTATTCGCTAAGCCAATACTTGATAAGACCTGTCATGCCACAATCGTAACGCTGCGCTCCTTGTTAAGCCTTAAACAAAAAAATAGCCATCTCACTTTGCCACAGGAATGAATCAATGTTAGTTATAACGTGATTCTAGTAATAACTCTGATTGAGTCTCAATCAGTGCTAGACTGAACATAACCCTTAGTCAAAAGAGTTATCGACATGCTTTAGATAAACGGACATAGGATGAACAGACCATTGAATTTAAATGGTTTACTTATAAATGGAATCAACATCAAGCCACAGCTATTTGTCACGAAACCCGCTGCCATATTCACTAAATCGAAATAGATAAGAGGAATTGAAGCAACGTCTTAGGAAAAATTATAAAGCATACATATATTCCGTCATAAATAAACTAAAGGTTTGGCTGGTGGTGTAATAAAGGACTGATAATACACCTCATTTTCACCCACTACTTATCACTAAACACTCTCGAAGGAGAAAAGAAATGTTAGTTAATGAAGTACTACTAGATGAAGTCAAACAGTGGCGCAAACAGATTCACAGCCAGCCCGAGCTGGGTTTTAAAGAATTTAAGACCTCATCGTTTATTATCGACAAACTACAATCTTTTGGGATTGAAGTGCATCAAGGACTGGGCGGTACGGGGGTTGTCGGTACGCTTAAGAACGGCTCAGGCCCCACTATTGGACTACGAGCTGATATCGATGCTTTACCAATTAAAGAGCAAAGCGATGTTGATTATAAATCCACCCACGAAAACTGTATGCACGCCTGTGGTCATGATGGTCACACTTCAGTCCTACTAGGTACAGCAAAACATCTAAGCCAACACAAGAACTTTGACGGAACGATTCACTTTATATTTCAACCTGCTGAAGAGGTTTTAGGCGGTGCGAAGGCAATGATTGACGATGGTTTGTTTGACAAGTTTCCTATGGATGCGGTTTATGGACTACATAATTGGCCAGGACTACCTGTAGGAGAAATTGCCGTCAACAATGGACCTATGATGGCGTCTTTTGATACTTTTGAGATTACTCTAACGGGTAAAGGCACGCATGCAGCTATGCCACATTTAGGGGCTGATCCCATTGCAGCAGGAGCGGCATTGATTACGAACATTCAGTCCATCATCTCTCGCCGAATATCTCCACTCAAATCAGGTGTCATTAGCGTGACGCAGATGAATAGCGGCGATACTACCAATGTCATTCCTGATTATGCGATTCTAAAAGGCACGGTTCGTAGTTTTGATATGGACGTACGTCAGTCCATGCAGGATATGCTCAAAGAAATGGTTACAGCTTTACCGCCTTTATATGGGGTCACGGGCGAGATGGATTACCATATACGCTATCCAGTAACCACTAATGACAGTCAGGCCTATCTTGAAATTAAAGAAGCTGCTACCAAAGTGCTGGGCGCTGATAAGGTAAAGACTGATGTAGAGCCCTCAATGGCTTCTGAGGACTTTTCATTCATGAGTCAAGTGGTTAAAGGCGCTTATTTTTGGTTGGGCGTTGACGGCAACACCCCTTCTAAACCCTTGCATAACGCGTCCTATGACTTTAACGATGATGCCATTGAGACCGGTATTAAGGTGTGGGTTTCTTTAATAGAGTCTGAGTTACCAAAAAGTCGTTAGTAAAGCAAGTGATTAAAGTGTACGGTAATATCGATATACAAAAGGAATTGTTATGAATAATACCAGTGTGCTATCCAGTACGATGACTAAGCACTTATTTGATTGGAAGCTACATTTACTCGTGATTGTTGTGTCACTAATTGCAGAATGGATAGGCATCATTAAAATTCCTATTGGTATCGGTACATTAGTATTACTACCTTTACTATACGCATTCATTTTTGCGATTTTGTTAAACCCCAACGTTATACCCTCAATGAAAGCGGTCATCTCTAAAGATCGAGCAAAATTTGCCAGCTACGCTGTTCTTTTAAGTATCATGCCTTTTATTGCTAAATTCGGAGTGGGTGTCGGTCCTAAAGTTGAAGAAATAATTGCCGCAGGTCCTGCGTTACTTTTACAAGAATTAGGTAATGTAGCTACTGCCCTTATTGCCTTACCCGTTGCGGTATTAGTATTTGGCATGGGACGAGAAGCTATCGGTGCCACTCACTCGGTCGCTCGTGAACCCAACATTGCTTTAATCGCGGACAAATACGGACTTCAGAGCGCCGAAGGTATGGGTGTCATGGGTGTTTACGTAATGGGCACGTTATTCGGAGCAATTTATTTCTCATTAATGGCCGGTATTATTGCCTCTATGGATATTATGGATATTCGTGCGCTAGCAATGGCTTGTGGTATCGGTAGTGGTAGTATGATGGGTGCCTGTTCGGCAGCACTGGCGGAAACTGTGCCTGCTCAAGAGGAGACTATTACTGCATTTGCAGCGACCTCCAATCTGTTAACTTATGCCACAGGACTGTTCGTTAGCTTATTTATTGCTCTTCCAGTTACAGAGTTTTTATACAAAGTCACTAGTAAGTTCAAAAAGAACAAAAATACTAACACCGTTACCCAAACAGATTTTGGCGCCGGCATACCAGAGCAATCTATCTTATCGGTAAAACAGTCTTTTATTCTGTTAGCCGTTATATGCGTCGTACTGCTATTGAGTAATTGGGTTGGACAGGGTGTTAATCCAATTTCTGCTCTACCTGCTATGTTGATTCTATTTGCTTGTTGCATCGTTGGAATTCTATTAAAACAAGTTATCCCTATTAATGTTCCCGCTATTGCTTGGATATCAATCGTGGCTATTTTAATATCCTTACCACAATTTCCAATGAGTGAATACGTCTCAGTAGAAACAGAAAAGCTTGGAGTCCTACAACTAATTACCCCTGTGCTTGCTTATGCAGGATTTGCAATCTCGCAGATGGAAGTAAATTTATTTAAAAAGTCTGGTTTTAAAATTGCAGTGGTTGCCATACTCACCTTTACAGGTACTTTTTTAGGGTCGGCTATGATTGCACAAGTTATGCTGTAAAGGATTTTTATATCAAACTATAGCGAATCAGATTTAGGATAAAAATTTATTAAGAAAATGAGCTACTTTGAGTGGCTCATTTGTTACCTTTGCCTACAACCTTTGCCACAACCCTTCAACATTAATATCATCTGCTTTAATAGTGGGATAATCCGCGAAAGTCAATTTGTAGCTGCCTTCTGTATTGGGATTAATCTGACAACGTGCCCCCAGCGGAAAGCTGTGTTTTTTACTGATATGACCAAAGCTCATACCATTATAGATAGGCAATCCGGTTAGCTTGTGCAGTTGGCGAATCACTACTGACACATCATAACGTGCGTCATAGCTGTCTTCGCCTGCGCCCGATAACGCACCAAATACGATGGCTTGTTGACGCTTGAACACGCCAGCTAAATACAAGTCATACAGCATGCGCTCAATCCGGTAAGGCTGCTCGCCAACATCTTCTAAGAACACGATACCGCCATCAATACGCGGCAGATAGTCACTGCCCGCCAGCGCTGATACCACGCTAAGGTTGCCACCCCAAATCGTTCCGGTCAGTGTTTGGCTGTCATTACTCGCAAGAATGGTCGGTAACTTCTGACTGGTTAATACTGCGCTTTGCACATCAATAGTTAAATTAGGATTGCTCAGTGCTTCCGCAAACTGGCGGCAACTAACTTGATCCGGTTTGGTTTTACCAAACTCGCTATAGAGCATCGGCGCGGCAAGCGAACTCATGCCCCCTTGCGCCAGTAACGCACACTGGATAGCAGTAACATCGCTAAAGCCAGCCAATATCGTACCGCGCTCTTGCATGATGCGCCCTAGTGTTGGCCAATCTACCATAGGCAATAAACGTACCGCACCGTAACCACCACGCACGCCAAGCAGTAGTTTAGGAGCAGCTATAGCACCCGTCGCGATATTCTGTAGATCACTAGCCCGCTGCGAATCTGTACCGGCAAAGCGCAAATATTGCCGACTAACGATGGTAGGATTGGCTACCTTGAAGCCTGCACATGCCATACGATCTAATGCCAACTCGTTACGCGTATCATTATTACCCACGTTGGAGCTGGCAAAAAGCCGTGTCTCAATACTGGGCACTATACAATTTGCTTGTGGCGATAACGTCTGTGACCCTTCCTGCGATAATGGACTGTCAGTAACCAATGACGTTGGCCAATCATCTTTGGTAAGCTGCGTGTTTTTATCTTGATCAATAGTGGTATCGGCTAACGACTGAGTAATACTTTGAGCCGCCAGAAGACCCGCACCAGCATTCACCCCTACTCGGCGTAAAAACTGTCTTCGATTGAGCCCAGTAGCGGTTTGAGCCTCTTTTTCTATATTTTTTTGGTCTTTTAAGGAGTGCTGTAAGGCTGGTATGGTTGAGCGCATATCTTACTATTACCTTTAAAATTTCGTCTTAATTTGATTGTAGATACTTTTTATTTTTGAGTGCTTTTGAGCTAAAATTTATTTTGGATAGCTTTTATTTTGGACAGCTGTCTGCTTTATAAGACCGTATTGTAGCGTATTAGATAGCATTCATAGTTGCCTAACCTTTACCCTTATTTACTTTTTCGCTACGCTAGAAAATTAAGGCTGCTACCTTCCGCTACCCATGCACAACAAATTACTAACCAAGCTATTTGGTACTTGCCGTTGCGCTTGCTATAGTATGAACTTACACAATTAACATAAGTATTTATTTTTATTGTGAATAATAAATTAACAATACCAACTAATCGTACTAATTAATAATAAAAGGAACAATCAGAATGAGCGATAGAAAGCAGAATGACAGTAACCTCAGTAACAAGATGCCACATAAGGATGAAAAAGCAGAGCTGGCCAACGGCAAAAAAAATGAAAAACTATTAGATGCTGATCTCGAACACATCATCGAAGAAGAAGAGAAACTGAAAGAAAAACTAAAGGAGAGTACTCAACTTGAGCGCTTTACCACCGATGTCGTGCTATTTTTGAGTCTAGTCAAAGACTACTCTCAAGGAAATTATCGTAAGGTGCCTTATAAGACCATCTCAGCAGTGGTGGTCGGTTTACTCTATATCCTGAATCCTATTGATATCATTCCAGACTTTATCCCCGTGATTGGCTATATTGATGACGCCTTAATTATTGCTTTCTGTTTAAAAATGGTCGAAAAAGACCTAAAAAAATATGAGACATGGAAAAAGCGCCAATCGTCTGCCAAGACTTCTGATGAACTAAAGAAAAAAGCCTAACTATTTTTGGTCATGACATTAAAGTGGTTACAATTTTAAGAAAAGATGTGTCGTAAAGCGCTTAACTAATATTTTAAACCACTTGTTACAATGCTATATTAATAACGAATACGGCCGATGATTAACTCATCGGCCGTAGCTTTGTAATGTAGCTTTTTAACATAGCATTGCAATACCGCTTCTTAATCTATTCAGTTGATGTTATTAGCTTGGTTTACTTACCCTAGCAGCTATAGTCAGTAACCAATAAAATAGATACACACATACATACAGGGTTTCGTATAACTGGCAAAAAATTTTCTAGCTTGCTGTGTGACTACGTCACTCCAGAGGCTTCTAATCAGGCACATCATAGCTCTTTTTTTCTGGATTAAGACCAAATGAATAAACAAAGGTAGCCACGATGCTATTGATAATAATAAATGGCAAATCGAGGCTGATATGACCGAGCGCATAGCGTCCAATCATCCATGAGACGATGAGCATAATAATAAAGAACACGCCCAAATAGCCTAAAATTGCGGGATGCTTTAAATTGTATGGCTGCTCTGGCGCAGGCTGTTTATTTAATACATAAGTGCGGATCGCCCAACCCGCCGCATAAGAGAAACCGCCTAACACCACATAACTTAAAAAATTCATATTAACTGACCATATATTTACTAAATGACTGACGGCATATTATGCTACGTTACCAACTATAGGCTATTAGTAGCACAAACTAAAAATTATTGACGACCCATTGTCGCTAGAGACTTTCATTAACGTTATCAATAACAATATTGGCATGAGGATTGGCCAAAATATCGGTATTAATTTCATCACAATCTAACCGATAAATAGTGTTTGCGCCTTTATAAATATAAGCTAAATACTCACTATCCAACAGTGGATCGATGTTGGCATAGACAGGTTTGACATGGGCCATGACCAGCACCCTATCAGGACGCGCAATGACTGCATCGATATTATCGGGATCAATAGAGAAGTATTTGGGTATTTGACTGTTATCGAGCACTTCCAACGGCTCAGGATTATCCCAAACACGTTTGGCACTGGCAGGCTCTTTCATTTGCATCACCCAAGCGCCGTCTTGTTGACTGACTTTTATTTGGGCTGGCTCGTCATTACTAACGGTATAGCAACCTTCAAACACAGATAAATCCGGTTCAGTAGCGGTGGCGTTAGCCGAATTGTTATCCACCGCAGTAGTACTAGTATCATTACAACCTGTTAAAAATAGTGCACTGCTCGCAGTGATACAGACCGCTACTAAAGTCAGTTTTTTACAAATAACGTCTGAGCGTAAGAACATGATAAGGTCATCCTGCGTTAATGCGTTGAGAGGTTTTTTTAGTTGAAGTGCTATTGTTAAATATGTTGTGGCAGCGTCAATACGCTTGGATAAATCCAGATAAATTATGACTAGAATTTTCCATTAGACTTATTTTAACAGAAATTTAAAAAGTTGCTGCTCTGATATGTGGTTTTACTATTTTGTGGATTGCGATTGCCCATGTTGCTAGCAGATTTGTTATAATCAAGCGCTGTTATTATCAGTTATCAGTAGTCACTAAATGTATTTTCAGCATTTCCGTGGCGCTTACCAACCCCATTAATACCCTCATACATTTATCATTTATTAGGCCAATGAGTTTTATGTCAGACAATTATACGCCATCGCAACCCGCTATCAAAAACCATACTATTGATCCAATGGCAGCCAAAACAGACGCGACTGTTGCCTATACCGATGGTGCCTGTAAAGGCAATCCGGGCGCTGGCGGCTGGGGTGCTCACCTGATATTTAGCGATGGGAGCTCACAGGATATATATGGCGGTGATAGCGATACGACCAATAATCGTATGGAGCTGATGGGTGCCATTCAAGCGCTGAAACATAGCCCTCGTGAGCTGAAACTTGAAATTTGGACCGATTCAAGCTACGTTAAAAACGGCATTACAGAATGGATTGACAACTGGAAGAAAAAAGGCTGGAAAACGGCCAGCAGAAAACCCGTTGCCAATCAAGATCTATGGCAGCAGTTAGATGAGCTACGCCAAGCGCGAGATGTTGACTGGCATTGGGTCAAAGGCCATGCTGGACACGCTGGTAATGAAAAAGCCGATGAATTGGCAAATCTTGGTGTGACGTCGAATAGTGAGCAAGATGTTGTTAATAAGCAATATAATGAGCAGTCTGCTAGACTTATTGACGATACTGCTAAAAAAAAAGAGCAAATAATGCCTAATGACAGCCAAATACATGACAGTCGAGTAGCACCTGATGTTGATTGGCTTCTAGATGACCCATTAGGTTTGAACATGATGGATGATGGCCTAGATTTAGATGACGACTTAGATGACGACGTAAACGCTGCTGAGTCAGACGATGGTTTCATTAAACAAACAACGATTGATCAACCAGTTACTGAACAAACAGCCATTGAGCATAGCAGTAATGAGCATAATACGACTTATGCCACTGACACGCTGACGACTGCCAGTACCGATATAGATACTGATATAAGCACCGATGCCATGACCACAGAACCTATGATGAATAGCCTGAACACAAACAGCAACGAGCCAGCCATGCAGGATAATGCGCCAACTGATTTGCCAAGTTTCGATGGTGATACCAGCCGCGCCAACCCACATTTTCGACCGCTATTACCCAAGCCTATTAATCGTCATGAAGCCAATCGGCAGCTGATCATGGATACTGAGACTACAGGACTCGATCCGCTCAAAGGCGACCGTGTAATTGAAGTGGGTATCGTAGAGATGATCGGTCGTAAATTTACCGGTGAAAAGCTACACGTTTATATCAATCCGCAACGCGGTATGGATGATGTGGTCATCCGTATTCACGGTATCTCCGAGGCGTTCTTAACCGACAAGCCAACTTTTGATAAAATTGCCAAACCGTTATATGAGTTTATGGATGGGGCAGAAATCATTGCCCACAATGCTTCATTTGATATCAGTTTTTTGTCCATGGAGTTTAATAAGGTTGGCCTAACAGACTTTGCGCAGCGGGTAAAAGTGACCGACTCGCTAGTAATGGCCAAACAGCAATACCCTGGCCAAAAGAATACACTCGATGCACTGGTACGCCGCTTAAATGTCGGCAAGCAAGACCGTACCTTTCATGGAGCGTTATTGGACTCAGAAATTTTAGCTGAAGTTTATCTAGCAATGACGGGTGGACAGGTCACTCTAGCCATTGAAGAAGACACGCAAACGGATGGTGCTCCCACTGCTCACGCTAATTTCACCAATTTAGCGGCTTTGTTAGTAGAATCAACCGTAGATGAGGCAACCAATCAAAGCTGGTTTGCGACGTTAGCAGAAGATTACCCTGAAATCCAAGCCAAAATGTCGCAGTGATTGAAGGGATAATAGCTTATACTGATAGGTATATAGCACGCTTTTAATTATAATAATATGAACCATTATTGCCTTAGTAATTAATAATTCTTATAACTAATTCTGGTAACTAACTATCTGATAAACAGCCACCCAACGTTATCAGCAATTGATGGAAAAACAACTATGAACCAGTCTGAGCAAATAAAATTAACGGCCCCAACGCTTAGTATTACTAACTTTGATCTGCCATCGTTACATATATTGCATGAAGAAATTATAGTGACGCTTAAAGACACTGAGGTTCATCTAAGCGAATTTAATGATGACAATGCTCAAGCGCCTTTGTTATTAGACTCTATTAGCGTCCTTAGACAGCTTTCTTGTATTTTTGAACTGATTACGCTCGCGGGTGGACAAGTATTAAGCACGGCCATCGCTCAGGGTTTACAGCAGCTTTATGACAGTGGTGATAATAACGATACAGCGTTGATTATGGACTTGTCAGAAGCCATTATGACGCTTGATCGCTATGTTGAATTTGTACTCTTGACCGAGACCGTAAAACCGTCGTTATTGCTACCTATTATTAATAAGCTGCGCGCTCATAGCACAGAGGCGGCTATCGAAGCAGATTATTTTGCTACTTATGGTAGTAGTAGCGTGGTTATCGCCAACCCAGAACAAAACTTTCAATCGCTCAGTGAGCTCAATCTTGATAGCGACTTTTTGAGCTATGCCTATCGTAGCGGCCTTGGGGTTGCGCTGACTTATCAAGATGGCGCACTCAGCGAAGATGCTCAGCAAAAACTAAATGCTATGAGCGCTGCCTGTGCCTTGATAGGGGCACATACGAGCAGCTTATTTTGGCAAGCAGCAACCGCAGCTGTTACTGATCTTGCTGTTATATTGCCGTTGAACCTTAGTCAAAAGCACACGCTTATTTACCTAGAGCAACAGTTTCACAGTTATTTGCCAGTGATGGACAGCCGTTTCGCCGATTTAGTTAGTTTTGCCTGCCAACGTGATAACGAAAAAGCCAAGCTGTTGCGTGAGCAATATGCCGACAATAAGCTAGATGAATCACAGCGCGAGCTGATGAAGCGCTTCTTATTCGGTCCTAATCGCTCGCTCACCGACTCTCTAAACGCCATTATTCAAACGCAGATTAATACTATCAAAGAAAATGTCGATCACTATGCGCGCGGAGATACGCTAAGCCCTGCTGCTGCGCAAACCGCTCAAATAACCAATGAACTTATACAGCTCAGCTCAGCGTTCCGCTTATTAGGGTTATCAGATGCCGCTATGAGCCTTCGTACAGCGGCAGACGAGATAACCAAGTGGCGAACGCCCTCTCCTGAAGATTTTGATGGCTTATTATTGGCATTAATGCGTGCCGAGAATGCGGCTATCTCCATGGCAAAAATGCATACTCCAGGGGCGGTCTACTTGCCACTGAATAATCCTCGTATTTCATTACATCAGCTCAATACCGCGTATGACACTTTAGTACAAGAAAGCCGTACTGCCATTGCCAGTGCAGAACAGGCCATCAATGATTATATGTCTGAGGCTCAGCGAGATCTGCTCAATATTCAGAATATACCTGAAATGATGCGCCAAGTTGCTGGTGCAGTACGCTTTTTACAATTGCCAACGGCCGCCAGTATGCTCAGTCAATTAGCGACTTATATACAGCAATGTCTCACAGATGATAAACGCATCGACGATCACAGCCTAGCTTATATCGCTGATGTGATGATGGCAGTAGATTATCATTTGGATGGCTTTGAACATAATCGTCCTGTGAGTAAGCAGGCGCTTGATGTGGGTCAGCACAGCTTAAGTCAGCTGCTCGCCGCTTAACCGTTACGGTTGTTTTGATACGGTTACACTCGTTATCTTAAAACAGTTATACCCTTTATTTTAAACAAGTTTATGCCTGATTTGGCCTACGCTTGCCTTGAATAGTTTGAGTTTGCTATGAGCAGCGCTTTTATACTTAATGACGGGACCGTTTTGTGTCGTCGAACGCTGGATGGTTGGTTGCCACTGCAAGTTCAATTATCAGAGTTCGATACCGTAGACGATAGCGAATGCCTGCAAGCCTATCAGGTTGGGCGAGTAGAGCTACTGGAAAGTCTAGCACCAAGCCACTGGGTGTCTGATGACTTTATTGATGTTGATGTTATAAGTGCTAGTGCTCCAGCAACCAGCGCTATTACTTATGACTATGCGGTAACGAATGATATTGCCTTACCGATAATTACGGATAGCATTTCAAATAGTGATAATTTTTTTATTACCTATCGACAGCTCATCACTCAGCTACCGGTAGCGCTTTCTGCTCAGCTTAGCCAAGCCATACAATTATTACGCTGGCAAGCAGATACCCAGTTTTGTAGTCGCTGTAGTGCCCCAGTAACCGCGGCCAAACGAGATGAGCGCGCCATGGTATGTCAGGTCTGTCAACTACGCCAATATCCACGAGTACAGCCCTGTGTGATTACGGCCATTACTCGTCCTAACCCGCAAACGGGTGAGATGCAGATTTTACTGGCGCATCACCATCGTTATGGACAGCAAAGTTTGCCATTACAATACGGCCTGATTGCTGGTTTTGTAGAAGTCGGTGAAAGCTTAGAGCACGCGGTGGTACGCGAAGTAGCTGAGGAAGTAAATATTAGCTTGTTAGATATTCGCTATGTGAGTAGTCAGCCATGGCCTTTTCCCTCTAATCTGATGCTTGGTTTTCGAGCATGTTATGCGAGTGGCGACATTGTAGTACAAGAAGATGAGCTATCACATGCTGAATTTTTTGATATCTCAAACTTACCTAAGATACCTTTTAAAGGTAGCATTGCTTATGAGTTGATAGAGCAAATTGTCCATGAGCAAGGTATGTCGCTTTAGTTTTTATTGTGAATACCTTCATCATTAGCACTTTTATCATTAGTACCTTCATATATCATCACTCTTTTTAAGCCAGTTTTAAGGCCATGAATTAAATGCCCAGTACTATACACGCCCGCTTAGCAAATCTGCCCATATTGTTTGATACATTAGCGCTTGATACTTTGCCCGCTGATAGGCAAGAGCAAATTGCGCTTATTGATGCTTGCCTGCCACAAACTCAATGTGGTCTCTGTGAGCATCCAGACGGCTGTTTGCCTTATGCCGCTGCCATTGTCATCGATGGCGAGCCGTACAATAAATGCGTGCCCGGTGGTCAGCCTGTTACCGATGCCATTGCCCACATTATTAACCCCAATGACGAAAGTGATACCGCCAATAATATCGAGAATAACATTGCAAATAGGGCTGAGAATCTACTTTCTGCCGCACCTTCAAAGTGGTCAATAGACTCTATAACAGAGCGTCCTCGTGAAGTCCGTGCCGTTATCCGTGAAGATGATTGTATCGGCTGCACTAAATGTATTCCCGCGTGTCCGGTTGATGCCATTGTCGGTACGGGCAAGCATATGCATACCATTTTTACCGATTTGTGTACGGGCTGCGAGCTGTGCATAGCGCCCTGCCCGGTTGATTGCATTGATTTGGTCACTATTGAGCGGCCGTTATCAACTTCCGAGCGTGTACAAGAGCAGGATGAGCTACGTCAGCGTTATCATACCCATCTCAGACGCGTTACCGAGCAGCTTGCTGATAGCAGCAATAGCAGACCTGTGGTCAGTATGGTAGAGGCCAAGCTTAATAACGCAGCTACTAAAACGCTTGATATCAGTGAGCAACAAGCAAAAGATACCATCGCCGCCGCCAAGTTACGCAGTAAAATTAAAAAGCTAGAGAAGCAGCTAAGCGTGCGAGCGAATAGCAGTAAACAAGCTGAACTTGAAGCGTTACAATCGCAACTTGCGCAGATATAGGTATTTATTATTAAAGAGACGGTATAATTAAAGAGACGGTATAATTAAAGAGCTGGTATATAGTCGATCCAATTTTAAAAATGATACAGTGCTGCTGGTATGAATTTTTTGCAGCCTCTGTCACGCTTGCGAACAGCACGCAAGAAAAACTTATACCAGTAGCACGTTGATATAAGTGACTCTCTTTTATTTCGAACTGTCTATAACTTTTAATTTATCAACCAGCATCACTAATAACAATATCTAAAAACTAGCCAAAAACAGCAGTTAAAACCAGCAGTTGAAAAAAACAGTATCTAAAAATAACAGTCACTAAAAACGATAGCCAAAACGCCATGAGTAAAACGGTTCAACACAAAACTGCGGATACACCGCCATCAAGACGCTTGCCCAATCGTGACGTACGGCCATTTTTTGAAAAGCTGGCTGCTACGATTGAGGAGCCAGTCACTGAATTAAGTTATTACAGTAACTTCGAGCTACTTATCGCGGTAATTTTATCCGCGCAGGCCACCGATGTAAGTGTGAACATTGCCACTCGCCAGTTGTATCCGGTAGCTAATACTCCTGAGGCGATCTGGGCATTGGGCGAAGACGGACTTAAAGCATATATCAAAAATATCGGCTTATATAATGCCAAAGCCAAAAACGTTATTAAAACTTGCCGCGACTTAATTGATAAATTTGATAGTCAAGTGCCTGATAATCGTAAGGACTTAGAGTCGCTAGCAGGCGTTGGACGCAAGACCGCGAATGTGGTGCTCAATACCGCCTTTGGCCAGCCGACCATGGCGGTCGATACCCATATCTTTCGTGTGGGCAATCGTACGGGGCTGGCTACGGGGAAAAACGTATTAATCGTTGAACAGAAACTAGTCGAGCGCATTCCAGAGGATTTTATGCTTGATGCTCATCATTATCTGATTTTGCATGGACGTTATACCTGTCAGGCGCGCACTCCTAAATGCGGCGCTTGTCCTGTGTATGCAGAATGTATGTTTAAAGACAAAGCCGCTTTTTTAGACTTTTAAGTGTGCCAACAAATTTAGCCACTAGCGGCATCATAGGTTTATCATAACAAACGCCTTGTTGAGTATTACTTATAATAGAACAAGCGTAGCTCACTAGAGTTTTATGGCGTTTCAAGGTAGAATAAGCCTATTTTCGTGTTGTTACTGCGTATCAATTATCATGATAATAAGATGATAAACGTATAAATGGTAGTAGCTATGCGTTAACCTTATCTTAATGGTCTTACGCTAAAACTGCCGAAAATCAGCAGGGCATTGTTTATCAGTAGCTATTTTTGAGTAAGTTATTAAACAAATTAAGCAAAACTATTTATAAGCGAAACCAGTTGACTACCGAGCAAATAATTACATGACCAATATTAATTAAAGCTGCGCTCAGCCGTTATGCTTTTTCCCATCTTTATTGATTCAATTAAGCGATCCCATTATGCGTGAATACAACTTATTTACTTCAGAATCCGTGAGCGAAGGCCATCCCGATAAAATGGCTGACCAAATCTCAGATGCCATACTCGATGCGATATTACGTGAAGACATTAATGCTCGCGTGGCGTGTGAAACGCTAGTCAAAACAGGGGCTGTGGTACTGGCCGGTGAAATCTCAAGCACAGCCAATGTCGATTTTGAACGTATCGTACGTGATACCGTCAACGGTATTGGCTATCACCACTCAGACCTTGGTTTTGATGGTGAAACTTGCGCAGTGATCAATATGCTGGGCAAGCAGTCACCTGAGATTGCTCAAGGCGTTGATCGTGCCAATCCTGAAGAGCAAGGTGCGGGTGACCAAGGGTTGATGTTCGGTTATGCCAGTAATGAAACCGAAGTGCTAATGCCAGCGCCAATCGAATTTGCTCATCGCTTGATGGAGCGTCAATCTGAGCTGCGCCGTGCCGGTGATTTACCTTGGTTACGCCCCGATGCCAAAGCGCAAGTGACATTAAAGTATGACGGCAATCGTCCGACTGCTATTGATGCGGTGGTACTATCTACTCAGCATGATCCGAGTATTTCACAAACTGATTTGCAAGAAGCGGTGATGGAGTCCATCATCAAGCATGTATTACCAGCCGACCTCTTGCACGCGGGCACTCGTTACCACATCAACCCAACCGGCAAGTTTGTCATTGGCGGCCCTGTTGGAGATGCGGGACTTACTGGACGTAAAATCATCGTTGATACCTATGGCGGTATGGCGCGTCATGGCGGCGGTGCATTTAGTGGTAAAGATCCTTCTAAGGTTGACCGCAGTGCCGCCTATGCGGTACGCTACGTTGCCAAAAACCTAGTCGCCGCAGGTATTACTGATCGTTGTGAAGTACAAGTTAGTTATGCTATTGGCGTTGCTGAGCCTACTTCTATCTCGGTCAATACCTTTGGTACTAGCAAAATCAGCTCTGATGAAATCATCCGACTGATTCGCAAGCATTTTGATTTACGTCCTTACGGCATCACCCGTATGCTTAATCTATTGCAGCCCATGTATCAGCAAACCGCGTCCTTTGGACATTTTGGTCGCCCAGGCTCGGAGACTGCCTTTACGTGGGAAAAAACTGATAAAGCGGAAATTCTAAAAGCAGATGCTGGGTTATAACGACTCAGCATTACTGATAATAAGCAACTGCAATAAGAAACTACAATAAGCGCTAAAGTATTAAAGCCGGACTTCATAGCAGTATAATGCTTGATTAGAAGTCCGGCTTTAATTTTTGCCAATCTGCTTTAAGTTACACTTTTTATATTATTCTTTATATCTTTAAGCGTTACTATTGCTTCGACGAACAATTTTATCAATCCACATTCACATATTTTTAATAAATAGGAGAAGCTTATGTCTCAAGACAATAGTCAAAGCAACACTCAAGACAATGCACAAGACAAGCATTTAGACCTCAACGATAGTACTGCTACTGACGGTAATGCTAACGTTGAAATCACTCCAGAAATGCAGGGGTTTTATCAACGCGCTGATGTTATTATCGGTGTAGCAAATAATCAATTGGGTGATGATGCGCATTCAGGACAAGTAGGCGCATCACTACTATATGCAGCGGCACGTTATAGCGCATCGGTCGCCTCCATTGGCTTCGTAAAAGGCGATGATTTTGCTAAAGAAAAAGATGATATCGTTGAATTCTATGTTAAACAATACCGTCAAATGCTCAGTGACAACTTGACTGACTATGCGCAAAACTTTGATAAATATATTAATATAGATAAAGAATCATAATTAACATATCAACTAACATAATAGCCCATCTGATTGATGGGCTATTTTTTTGTGAGTGAGATATAACTACCCTACTTTTATTGTCTTCTATAACGCTAAAAATACGGTATGATAATCAGTAACTGATTAAAGCTCGAAAATGACTCTGATAACGAATATGATTCCAATAAAAATTCATCAAATTCATAGATAAGGACATCTTATGATTATCAACCGCTTTCCGATATCATGGCAATCTTGCCTCTCATTACTTGGATTTACAGCCACGATAACTTTGGCAGGCTGTACTAGTATGGTCAACGTCCCCGCCCCCGATACCAAGCCTATTAATACTCCTCACTCTGCCAGCACCGACAATCCAGTATCAAACGCTAACAGTTTTACTGGATGCCCGCCTTTTAATCCTAAAAATACCATATGCACCATGCAGTACGATCCTGTTTGCGTCAAAGTGACGACTAATTCAGGAACAAGTTCTCGCACTGCGGGAAACGCCTGCTCAGCATGTGGCACTCAGGAGGCGATAGGTTATGTTAAAGGCGAATGCTTATAAGTTCGTTCATAACAACGCTAGCTTAAATAGCTGAAATCTCAAGTAGATTTGGTTAACGCTATGTTAAATAGACTAGGTATGTTAAATACCTTGCCTCACATAAAAAAACCCAACTCGCTAATCATAAGATAGAAAGTTGGGTTTTTATTATCAGCACTATACTACCTGCTAATTTTTAGCCGTCTTCAAAACAGTTACTTATCAGGCTCGCTAATTTTAGGCGGACCCTTTAATAGATGCTCATCACGAAACTCATTGGCTGAGTTATGCTCCGCAGATTCCTCAGTAACAAACCATTGCTGGTTACGATACAGGATCAAACGATCTCGACTAAGTCCACGTAGTAAGGAGTACATCATCACAACTATCACAATGGCAAAGGGGAAACCTGAGACAATAGACGCCGCTTGCAACGCCCCTAAGCCACCTGCTGCCAATAGTACGGCAGCGATAACGCCTTCCGTACCTGCCCAAAACAGACGCTGAATCTTTGGTGGATTGGTATTACCACCTGAGGTCAACATGTCAATGACAAAACTGGCTGAATCTGATGACGTTACAAACCACAGGACAATCATCACCACAATGAGCAAGTTAACCGCTGAGGTTAGTGGATAAGACTCCATCAGCTTAAAAATGGCACTACCGGTATCTGCTTGAACTGCTTCAATTAGACCAGGACTGACCATACTAGGGTCAGCCGCAGCCATTAGCTCCATATTTACCGCTGAACCACCAAAGGCGGTAAACCATAAGAACAAAATAGTAATAGGAATTAACAACACCCCTAATATGAACTCACGAATGGTACGACCACGAGAAATACGAGCAACAAATACTCCAACGAACGGCGACCAGCTTATCCACCATGCCCAATAGAAAATCGTCCATGACGCCTGCCAATTTTCTTCACCGCTATAAGATTCAGTCCAAAGACCTAATGGCACAATCTGATGTAAATAGTTACCGATGTTTTCTACAAAGCTGTTGAAGATAAACTGGGTAGGCCCTAAAATAATCACAAAGCTTAGTAGCACAATAGTTAAAAAGATATTAGTATCACTTAAGCGCTTAATTCCTTTATCGAGCCCCATAAACAGGGATAGCCCTGCCAGCATAGTGATAAAGGCAATCAAAATAATCTGTACGGTAATATTATTGGGAATACCAAATAAAGTCTCAAGGCCTGAGTTAATCTGCAATACCCCAAGACCCAACGTAGTCACTACCCCAAACATCGTACCAAATACCGCCAGCGTATCCACCGTATGGCCCCAACCGCCGTAGATTTTTTTACCTAATATCGGGTATAGTGTCGAGCGAATGGCCAGTGGTAAACCCACTCGGTAGTGAAAATAAGCCAATGACAAAGCGACCATGCCGTAGAGAGCCCATACATGTAGACCATAATGCAGGAACGAGATGTTCATTGCTTGCTTAGCAGCAGCGATCGTTTCAGCCTCTCCTAATGGTGGCGCCATGAAGTGATATAATGGCTCAGCCGTTCCCCAATAGAGCAACCCAATACCGATACCGGCTGAAAACAGCATACCAATCCAAGATACTAGGTTATACTCCGGCTTCTCGTTCTGATGGCCGAGCCTGATATCACCGTATCGACTAAACATCATGTAAATGCTCATAACTAAAGTTAAGTTGACCACCACAATAAAGAACCAGCCAAAACGCAGAGAAATAAACGCTTTTGCTTGGCCAAACACTTCGCTCGCCAAATCATTAAAAAAGGCGCCAAAAATAATAAATGCGACAATTAGAATTGCCGAAGATAAAAACACAGGTTTGCTTACCCGTGGAAAAGGGCCCAATCGGCCAACTTTCACATGATCCATGTAGTAATCTCAAATTTTTAAGGAGCATACCTTAACAAGATACTTGGCAACTATCAAATTAGATTAGACACCTTCCAGTTTTGTACTCTATTTAAAAACTAAGAAACCCTAAGACAGCAAGCTATCTTAGGGCACATTACGACAGGAATATTAGATTATCAGCCAAACCCAACTCGCTAGTCATAACATAGGAAGTTGGGTTCTTTGTCAGTAGCAATCGATCAACAGAAAGCTGTCTGGCATCAGTGCCTAGTCACCTTTGACAATCTTAGGTGGTCCTTTTAACAAGTGCTCATCACGGAATTCGTTGGCCGAATTGTGATCTGCCGATTCATCAGTAATAAAGTCCTGCTGAGCCCGATATAAAATGAGACGATCGCGGCTAAGACCACGCAATAATGCATACATCATTACGAAAATTACCAAGGCGAATGGCAGTCCTGCTATGACAGCAGCGGCTTTTAATGCTGACAATCCGCCAGCTGCAAGCAATATAGCAGCAATAACACCTTCGGTAGTTGCCCAAAATAAACGCTGAACCTTCGGTGGGTTGGTATCGCCGCCTGCGGTCAGCATATCAATGACAAAACTTGCCGAGTCTGATGACGTCACAAACCAAAGCATGATCATAACTATAATCAGTAGCGTAACGGGTTTTGCCAATGGATAGTACTCGACCAGTTTAAAGATTGCACTACCTGAATCTGCCTGTACGGCTTCAACCAATCCTGGGCTAATACCAGTCACAGCAGAGGCAAGCTCCATTTGAATAGCAACACCGCCAAAAGTAGTAAACCAGAAGAATAAAATCAGCATGGGAATTAACAGAACACCCAATACAAACTCACGGATGGTACGACCACGACTGATTCGGGCAATAAATATACCAACGAATGGTGCCCAACTAACCCACCACGCCCAATAAAATACCGTCCAAGCGCTTTGCCAATCCGTGCCGCTATAAGACTCACCCCACGTTCCTAGAGGAACAATCGCCACGATATAATTTCCGATATTTTCGATAAAGCTATCAAAGATAAAGAGGGTTGGTCCTAAAATCACCATGAACGCAAGTAAAACAATAGTGAACCCAATATTGATATCGCTAAGTCGCTTAATACCTTTATCTAACCCCATCATAACGGAAACTGCTGCAAGCGCTGTAATGAAGGCAATTAAAGCAAACTGTACGATTAAACTATTTGGAATGCCAAACAGCTTCTCGAGTCCGGAATTGATCTGCAGCACCCCAAGACCAAGCGATGTGACCACGCCAAACATAGTACCAAATACCGCCAAGATATCGACGGTATGACCCCATGGGCCATAAATCTTTTTACCCAATATTGGATATAAGGTCGAGCGAATCGATAAGGGTAGCCCGCGACGAAAATGAAAATAAGCCAAAGATAGCGCCACAATAGTATAAATCGCCCAAGCATGTAGACCCCAGTGTAGAAATGAGATATTCATGGCTTGCTTCGCTGCAGCAACGGTCTCAGCCTCACCCATAGGTGGCGCCATAAAGTGGTATAAGGGCTCAGCCGTTCCCCAATACACTAAACCAATACCGATACCTGCCGAGAACAACATCCCAATCCATGAAAACAGCTTGTATTGCGGTCGCTCAGTCTGACTGCCTAGCCGAATGTCACCATAGCGACTCATAGCTAAGTAGATACAAAGTACTAATGCCGCATTGACTAAAATAATAAAAAGCCAACCGAACTTATCGGTAATAAAATTTTGTAAGAAGCTAAACAGCGCACCCGCAGTTTCAGTAAAAAATGCCCCAAAAATAATAAATCCAACGATTAACACTATCGAGACAATAAATACGGGTTTATTCACCCGTGGAAAAGGCCCTAACCGACCTACTTTTACTTCATCCATGCTTCAATCTCATAGTATAAGGAATGTAAGGATGCTCACTTTAACAAAGTAACCCTTTATTATCAAACTATTACAAAACCAAACTGCATAGAAATAACTCAGACGTTGTTATTATTTCAACGATGAATTGGGTCAGCTCGCACAAATTAAATAAGAAAATGATCAACTACAAGCAACAACTGAGTCAAATAATATCTCTTCCACTTAACCGTAAGTAGAACGATACGATAAGGTTGGCACACTGTAACGGGTTTACATGAGGCTAGCTATACCGTTCTTAATCAGGCAACAACCTCAGCAACTTAGCACCGTTACCATCTTCTAATAGCCACACTTCTCCATCCACTGCCAGTACACTGCGAATACGCGCACCCATATCATAGCGATAACGCTCGCTAGGTATATTAGATTTATTACTTGAGCCTAAATCAACCACTATCAACGCTTTAGACGATAGTCCACTGATAAGCGCATCTCCTTGCCATGCCGGAAAGTCTTTATGGCTACCCGATGAATATATACTCATAGATGACGGTGATATTACCGGCGTCCAAGTAATTTTGGGCGCGACAAGATCAGGTCGGGTATCATGATCAGGGATATCAATGCCTGAATAATTACGCCCATTAGACACCATAGGCCAACCATAATTGCTGCCTTTTTCTATCAAATTGAACTCATCTCCGCCTTTTGGACCCATTTCATGTGCCCAAAGTTTGCCTGCTTTATCAAAGACCATACCCAATACATTACGATGGCCTGTCGTCCAAAACTGTGCGGAGATATCACTAGATTTAGTAGCAAATGGATTATCTGCTGGCACAGTACCATCAGGATTCAGCCGTATTATTTTGCCCAAGTTGACGGTCATGTCTTGCGCGGGGTCTTTTTTCTGACGATCACCTGAGCTGATATACAAATGACGACCATCAGAGGAGAATAGTAAACGGTGGCTATAATGCCCTTGCCCTTTAACTTTTGGGGTCTGCTGCCAAATGGGAGTAATGGCTTGCAGGCTTGGCATTTTACTATCCAATCCTGTCAGTTCAGCTTTAATAACTTTAGCCCCAAAGGTGTTATCTTCAGAGCCCATACTGGCTTCAATATAGCTTAAGTAGACCCTATTGGTGGTTGCAAAGTCTGGCGCAACAACGATATCTCCCAATCCGCCTTGCCCACCATAGGCAACTTTAGGCACACCGCCTACTGCCGTTTTAACTCCTGTCTTAGCATCAACAACGAATAACTCCCCTGTTTTTTGAGTCACCAGCAGTTTGAGCGGCTCAGCGCTACTACCATTATCATTTTTGGGTAGCGCGGTCATCGCCCACGGCTCATCAAAGCTAGCGACGGTTTGGGTCGTAAAAGCAGGTTTATTATTGCGCGTTTTCCCATCGGATATAGAATCGTCAGATGTCTGGATGTTATTGGCTGGTTTATTATCAGCCTTTTCCACCCTTACTGTATCTGTGTTCACAGTTGATGGATTAGAGCAGGCAGAAGCGCTAAATAATAGTGCCATCATGCTTAAAACAGCGCTTGTACGTTTGGTATTAATTATCATAGTTTTTTACCCCTATCAATATTCTTTATAACCTAATATCTTTTATAACATAGTAGAAGCGCTTAAGAGGTAAAATAATAGTGTAACGGTAAACAAACAAAACCCCGCACTTGCTATGAAAAACGCGGGGTTGGTTTACAATTAAAGCTTTATTTTCAAGTAATTAGAGCCTTGTCCTTAAATAATTAGAGCCTTATTCTTAAACAATCAAAAACTTGTTCTTAACTCATTCTAAGCTTATCAAAAGTCAGCTTATCATTGGTACCGACATCGACCTTGATGATGTCTCCTGCCACAAAATCACCAGACAGCAACTTCAATGATAATGGATTTTCAATCTCTTGTTGAATAGCACGTTTGAGCGGGCGTGCACCATATACAGGATCGTAGCCTACCGCAACCAATTGATTCATTGCCGCATCAGACAGGGCAATGTCCAGCTCTCGCTCTTGCAAACGGCTACGCAAACGATCTATCTGGATATCAGCAATACCCGCCATTTGCTCTTGACCAAGCGCATGGAATACCACAATCTCATCAATCCGGTTGACGAACTCAGGACGGAAATGCTCGCCGACTGAATCCATAACTTCTGCTTTGATATCATCATAGCTTTCGCCCACCATCTCTTGAATCTTGTGCGATCCTAAGTTGCTGGTCATGATGATAACGGTATTTTTGAAATCTACTACCCGACCTTGTGAATCAGTCAAACGCCCATCATCCAATACTTGTAATAAGATATTAAACACATCAGGATGCGCTTTTTCCACCTCATCGAATAGCACAACGCTATAAGGCTTGCGGCGTATCGCTTCAGTCAATGCACCACCTTCTTCATAACCAACATAACCTGGAGGCGCACCCACCAAACGACTGACGCTATGTTTTTCCATGTATTCACTCATATCAATCCGTACCAACGAATCTTCAGAGTCAAACAAGAAGTTAGCCAAAGATTTGGTTAGCTCGGTTTTACCGACCCCCGTTGGCCCAAGGAACAAGAACGATCCTGAAGGACGATTGGGATCGGACAAGCCAGCGCGACTACGACGTACGGCATTAGCTACCGCTTCTACCGCTTCATCTTGACCGATAACGCGCTCATGGAGTTTATCTTCCATCGCTATCAGCTTATCGCGCTCACCTTGCATCATTTTATTAACGGGAATACCGGTTGCTGCACTGACCACTTCAGCAATCTCATTGTCCGTGACTTTGTTACGCAGCAACTTAATATTTGGCGCATCTGCCTGCTCTTTTTGCTCAGCAAGATCCGACTCATGAATACGGCGCTCAAGCTGCGGAATAGTCTCATATTGCAGCTTTGACATTGCTTCATAGTCGCTCTCGCGGCTGGCTTTATCATAAGCCGTACGCGCTTTGTCTAGCTCGTCTTTGAGCTGTTGACTGCCTTTTACTAGTGCTTTTTCCGCTTGCCAAATCTCGTTAAGATCTGCATATTCTTTTTCTAATTCTTCGATTTGCGCATTTAAGGCTTTACGCTCAGCTACCGCACCGGCATCTTCTTCATTTTTCAGCACTTCACGCTGCATTTTTAATTGAATCAGACGGCTATCAAGCTTACCTAAGGATTCAGGTTTACTGTCCATCTCCATCCGTAGACGACTTGCAGCCTCATCTATTAAGTCAATCGCTTTATCAGGAAGCTTACGGTCAGTGATATAGCGATGACTCATGCGCGCAGCGGCAATGATGGCGCTATCTTGAATATCAACACCATGATGTAGCTCATAACGCTCTTTTAAACCACGTAAGATTGCAATGGTATCCTCAACCGTTGGCTCATCAACCAGTACCTTTTGAAAGCGGCGCTCAAGAGCCGCATCTTTTTCGATATATTTGCGATATTCATCTAAGGTAGTCGCGCCAACGCAGTGTAGCTCACCGCGAGCCAGCGCAGGTTTGAGCATATTACCGGCATCCATCGCGCCGTCTGCTTTACCTGCTCCAACCAAGGTATGCAGCTCATCAATAAACAAGATGACATTGCCTTCTTGCTTCGATAAGTCACTAAGTACACTTTTCAGGCGTTCTTCAAACTCACCACGGAACTTCGCCCCAGCAATCAGTGAGCCTAAATCTAAGGACAATACTTCTTTATGACGCAGACCTTCTGGCACATCGCCATTGATGATTTTTTGCGCTAAACCTTCAACAATTGCGGTTTTACCAACACCCGGCTCGCCAATCAGTACTGGGTTATTCTTGGTACGGCGCGATAGCACTTGAATAGTACGGCGTATCTCTTCATCACGGCCAATTACTGGATCAAGCTTGCCGAGTTCCGCCTGTTCAGTGAGATTGATCGTATATTTATTTAACGCATCACGCTGATCTTCCGCGTTTTGGTTATTAACCGTTTCATCACCGCGTAGCTGTTCAATCACTGTTTTTAATTTAGCTGCTGTAACCCCGGCACTTTCAAATATTTTTTTGGTTTCACCTTGCTCAGCTAACGCTAAAATCACCCATTCAGTCGCGATAAAATCATCGCCTTCTTTTTGTGCTTGGCGATCGGCCAGGTTTAATATTTTTACTGAATTTGGATTTAGGTTTACATCGCCCGTTGGCTCAGAAATAGTTGCTTGATTATCGAGCGCTTTCGCAACACCGTTTTTTATTGCTGGAATAGACGCACCGGCTTGCTGACAGATCGACAAGTTAGCCTCATCTTGTAGCAAAATCGCAAGCAAATGTACCGGATCTATACCAGTATGATCGCGCCCCAATGCCAAGCTTTGCGCTTCCTGAATAGCGGTTTGCAGTTTTTGCGTGAACTTCTCGAATCTCATCTTTGTATCCTTTTATAATTAGTATGGATTAATCTATTGAGTAGCGGGTTTTATAAGTTTTTGACGATGCCGCTTACTGTTAGTTATTACTGATATGTGGGAGTTTTGGTAAGATTTCAACTAATAAATGAGTCGTACTGATAATAAATATTTACTTATTAGTATGAGTAGGAAATATAATTAAATTACGATGTGCTAATTATAAACCTACTAGCTGTTGATCATAAACCCTACCAATAGTAATGATATCAATCATACAGTATTAATGGATGTTTAAGAAAAGAATTTCAAGAGAAAAAAGTGAGGTATAGTTGAATTTAGATGGGTTTGATACTTAAACAAGCACGATGATTAGATGGGTTCGATAACAAAAAGCGAGGTTAACGTTATAGCATATCTATATGGATTTAACTCTATATTTAGAATCAGGATGAGGAAGCAATATTTTATGAATGCCGTTCTATCAACACGTTTAATAGTGATAATAAAGCAAAAAGAAAATCTATCTACACGTTTTATCTACACTTGCTACCTACAAATTATTCGATGATTTCAATCGCTGTGCCAATCTCTACCGCCTCCATAATCTGGTCCATCTCATCATCGGTAACGGCGATACAACCATCAGTCCAGTCGCGTTGTTGGGTAACCGATGCTAGATGACCGAAGCCATTCTTCTGCCCATGAATCATAATATCACCACCCGCACTGACACCTAGCTTCTTAGCGTGCGCTTTGTCAGCTGCGTTAGGATAACTGATATGAATAGAGCGATAAAATTTGGATTTTTCATTTTTATAATCTAGCTTATAAGAACCTACTGGCGTACGCTCGTCACCTTGTTGTTGCTTATGACCTGTCGGGCTATCACCTAGTGCGATATGATAAGAGGTAATCACCTTATCATCACTTAATAACTGCACAGTACGTTCGGACTTATCGACCAAGACTTTATCAATAACCACAGTATTAGGAATAGTCTGTGCATTATTGGCAGTTAAAGGAGAATGTTTTACATAAGCTATTGCTGTTGTACTAACGACTGCGCTAACAACCAGCCCAATGGACATCATTAGCCAATGGAAATTCTTACCAGCACTGGGACGAAAAAAAAACACAGGCTTTGATCCTTATAACTGATTTTTAAGGGGAGTTAGTTTTATATCGCTGAAACCAGATACCTAAAACAATAAAAAAAACTCTGTTACGGTACAAATAGCACAGTAACAGAGTCTAAGGTTGGTATCTATTTATCTAGACTAGCCTAAACCATCCGAATAGCACCATCTAAGCGAATTACTTCACCGTTTAAATAGCTGTTATCGATAATATGGGTCACCAGTTTAGCAAACTCACTGGGTTCGCCCAAACGCTTAGGATAAGGTACACCCGCTTCTAACTGCTCGCGTGCTTTTTCAGGAATACTATCCATCATTGGAGTGGCAAATACCCCCGGGGCAATAGTCATTACCCGAATACCATGACGTGCCAGCTCGCGCGCTAATGGTAGCATCAGTCCTACCACCCCAGCTTTAGAAGACGCATAACTACCTTGACCTACTTGACCATCAAAGGCGGCAACGGAGGCAGTGTTAATAATAATTCCTTGATCGACGTTCTTTTCTGTATCACCAGCCTCTTTTGCTGCTGCAACACGGCGCGCGATACTAGCAGCGACTAAGCGGGCAACGTTAAAAGAGCCAACAAGGTTAATATTAACCCCGCGACTAAAGGCATCTAGGTCAGCTGGATTGTTATCGCGATCTAGCAACTTCTGTACCACAGCAATACCCGCGCAGTTGATGGACCCTTGTAAGCCACCAAAAGCTTGCTCCACTAAGCTGACGGCAGCTTGTACTTCTTCGCCACTAGTAACATCACAGCGGATAAAGCGTACGTTATCTCCTAGCTCGTCTACCAATGCTTGCCCAGCTGATTCATTTAAATCAGCGATGACCACATTGCCACCCTGTTCATTAATACCACGAACAACTGCTTCGCCCAATCCTGACGCGCCGCCAGTAACTAAAAAACTATTTTCTTGAATTTGCATAATTATTCCTTAACGACTTATCGTTTAATATTTTTATTGATTTTCTATTCTCAACAACTTTATTATAAAAATCTCTATTTCAAAACAATGCTATTTAGTACAAAGTATCCATACGCAGCAGATGTTATTCAGCGGATAAACTACGTAGCAAAAAGCGCTGAATTTTGCCACTTGGGGTCTTTGGTAGCTCTTTGATAAATTCAACTTCACGCGGATAAGCATGTGCCGATAGACGTTCGCGTACTAAATCCTTGATTTGCTGGGCAAGCTCGTCACTACCATTGATGCCGTCTTTGAGCACCACATAAGACTTAATCGTATTCCCACGTACCTCATCAGGTATGCCTACCGCTGCGGACTCTGCGACAGCCTCATGTTCTAATACGGTATTTTCGACATCGGTTGGACCCACTCGGTAGCCGGCAGTCATGATAATGTCATCATCGCGCCCTGAGAACCAATAGCTACCATCAGTATGACGTTCAACCACGTCTCCGGTCAGGTAATAATCATCGGAGAAGGCCTGTTTTTCATTCCAGCTATAGCCACGGAAATAGAACGCTGGCGATTGACTAACTACTACGGCCAGTTGCCCTTGCTCGCCATCAGGTAATACTTGCATGTCATCATCTAATATCACTAGCGTATGGCCTGGCAGCGCCATGCCCATAGAGCCTACTGGTCGTTCATGCTCTAGCCCATGATGCTCACAGCAAGTCATGCCGGTCTCTGTCTGTCCATACTGATCACAGACCTTACAACCCAAATGACTCTCAACCCAGCCGACGACTTCAGTATTCAAAGTCTCACCTGCTGAGTTGGCACAGCGTAACGATAGTTTGTTGTCGCTCTCACCAGAAGTATCTGTAGATAACTCTTCAAATACCCCACTGGATTTCATCATGCGAAAAGCCGTTGGCGATGAAGCAAGATTGGTAATCTTATGACGAACCATAAAGTCACGAGTATTAGTCGCATCAAAGCCAGCTTCATTAAAGTAAGTCGTCACACCCAGTAATAATGGCCCTGTGATAGCGTAATACAGACCATACGCCCAGCCAGGATCCGCCATGTTCCAATAATTATCAGTATCGTGCAGATCAATCGCATAACGCATGTATAAGTAGAATGCTGGCAAGGCAGCCAACGGCACACACACGCCTTTAGATTTACCCACCGTCCCTGAAGTAAACATCTGTAAAAACGACGCGTCGGTATCTAACTGTACTGGCGCTATTTTTTGCGGTTGTTTGTTCATTATCTGGGTATAATTATCATCACCCCAAGTCTGGCTATCGGCTTCGCTACCAACCATTACCATCCTAGTCTGCTGTGCTAAATCTTTAAACTTGCTACGATTTTCTTGATTGGTAAAGACCACTTTAGTCTCTGCTTTATCCATCCGGTATTTGATGGAATCATAACCAAAAGCGGTGAATAGTGGCTGATATATCGCGCCAAGTCGCCATGTCGCTAGTACAACCACTAGTAGCTCAGGCGTTCTGGGCAGCATAGTCGCAACCCTATCTCCCGCCTGCACGCCATAAGACTGTAATAAATTAGCCACTTGCGCGCTAGCAGTATCCAGCTCACCGAAACTCATACGTGTGGTTTTGCCAGCAGTATCTTCATGCACTAAGGCAATATTGTCTGCGCGGCCATCGCGCACGTGACGGCCACAGCAGGCCATATAAGCATTGAGTCGGTCGTCTGGATGGGCACCAAAAATTTCTCCTAATAACGAATTCATATCGAAGTTATTATAATAATCCGCATGGCTTATTGGTTTTTTTGAGGTGTGGGTAGTAGACAAGGTTGAAGGGGTCATGAGCTAATCCTTTAGCAATAAAGTTTGAACTGGTAAGGTAGAACAGTCATAAAAATAGGTTATACCATATATAGAATTTTGGCATATTTTATTTAAACTTACTTATTAATAACGTAGTTTAATCGTTATTTCAATACATAACGTATCATTTTTTAGGTTATTAATGCAACAATTAACCGACTATCAGCTATTATTGCAACGCGCTTAAGAATTCCAACAAGGCCTTTTCTTCGCAGCGTTGATGATTTTTAGTGCGGCCACGACGAGCTTGTTTATAAGTTTCAAAGAAATGACCGGCCAAGAACTGCTCAATAATGACCGGATGAATATAACAAGAACGGCAAACACTCGGCGTATTGCCCAGCTCATCCGCGACGTTTTTTACCATTTCTGTGACCAATGTCTGACGGACGCGACTGTCTGGTTCGCTCGCCAATATCTCATTCCCTTCTAACCCTGTCAGCTCATCATATAAATAGCTGGCCGCCAACACACTTGCCATCCACGTGCGAAAGTCCTTAGCACTATATAAATTACCACTACAGCTGTCATTACTGTCGCAGGTATGTTCACGCAGATAGTTATTGATATCAGTGCTATCCACCACTTGTTTGTCACCATGCTCATCTAAATATTTAAAAACCTGATAGCCTGGTAACTCAGAACAGGCTTGTACAATGTCAATTAAGCGCTCGTCTTGCAATTCAATATGATGAGATTTGGTACTTTTACCGACAAAGTCAAAGGCCAGTCCATTATCGATTTCACTGACATGCTTGCTTCGTAAGGTGCTGAGCCCATAGCTTTTGTTAAGCTTAGCGTAGCGACTATTGCCTACGCGAATCAAAGTGGTCTCTAGTAATTTGACCACAGCCGCTAATACGTTAGCACGCGATAAAGGCGCAGCGTCCAAATCCTGCTCAATCTGCGCGCGCAAAGCGGGTAGCGCCTCTGCAAAGCCTATCATGGCATCAAATTTGGCTTGATCACGTACCGTATCCCATAGTGGATGATATAAATACTGCTTACGTACCTTGTCATCACGGCTAGTAGATTGCAGATGACCATTATCATCGATGCAAATCCATACCTCTGACCACATCGGCGGAATCACCAACGCATCAAAACGCTGACGTAAAGCTTTGTCTTTTACCGTATTACCAGCGGCATCGCGATAAGTAAAGCCACGCCATGCCGACGACGCTCGTAACCGGGCTCATCATCTCTGGCGTAACGTAGATTGGCAAGGCGAGCTAAGTGCTCATAGTCATGGCGCACATCTTCTGTTGTTTGCTTAGTGATTTTAGCCATAAAATAATGCGCCTTTGTAGAAAATAGTTGCGACAAAAAGAACTATCAAATCAGGGCTTAAGCATAGTTAATTACCACTTTTTTTGCTGTTTGTTTGCGACCTATAAAATGTAATTCTATGTAAAATCTAGCTTATCAAAGCACTGCAAGTCCTATATTCTAATACATAACCTAAAATTTACTAACCATTAAAAATGAGCAAAATATGACAAATAACCCTTCTATACAAATAATGCCACTAGCCAGTTCTGACTATGAAGCTTGGTTAAGTTTATGGCGGAACTATCTGAAGTTTTATCAGACCTCTTTGCCACGAAGCACTACGGAAATTGCATGGCGCAACTTACTAGATAGCAGTGTGCCTATCTATGGATTTGGTGCGTGGAAAGACGACACTCTGGTAGGCATCACCCATGTGGTGCTACATCCTAATACTTGGAATAGTACCGAATGTTGCTACTTGGAGGACTTGTATGTCGATGAATCGGTTCGTGGACAAGGCATTGGCTGTGCATTGATTGAGAATGTTTATGACTTTGCCAACAAGAAAAATTGCAATCGTGTTTATTGGACCACTCAAGAAGGTAATACAACGGCTCGCACACTTTATGACAAACTAGCGACCAAGACCGATAGGGTGCAATACCGAAATAATCTATAATTTGGGGTCCTTGTATATAGAATGTAGATTATAACAGCTCTAAAAAAAACGCCAAGCGCAGAACGTTTGGCGTTATATAGTTATAAAATAGTCTTACTTTGAGAAGCTTCTATTTACCATAAACACATAAGTAAGCGGTTTCTACCTCAACTTTAACGTTGAACTTTTTATTGGCTTCAACGGTAAACTGTTGACCAGCATCAAAGGTTTGCCATTCGTTACTCTCTGGCAGCTTAACCGTCAATGCACCGCTAATCACACTCATAGTCTCAAATTCGCTAGTATCAAATTCATACTCGCCAATGGACATAACGCCAACGGTGGCAGGCTTAGTCGCGGTTTGAAAGGCAATCGAAGTTACTTTATCATCAAAATAATTATTAACGCTTAGCATAATTTTTCCTTAAGTAGGTTTAATTTAATGTAGTCAGGAGAGACTCAAGTAAAGCTGTATTTGCGCGCGTCTAGTAAAAATTTTCTCGCGTGCTGTGCGACTGCGTCACTCCAGAGGCTTCGAAAATTTCTCCTAGTCACACGCTATTCGTTTTAAAGTGGATCAATACTATCATCTTTAAAATGATTTGATAGTTAATGACTCAATACTTACAGCCCAGCTTTTAGACTGGCTTCAATAAATTGGTCAAGGTCGCCATCTAGCACCGCGCCAGTGTTAAAGGTCTCAACGCCAGTACGCAAATCTTTAATGCGTGAATCATCAAGCACGTATGAGCGAATTTGACTGCCCCAACCGACATCAGACTTACCATCCTCGACCGCTTGCTGCTTCTCCATACGCTTTTGCATTTCTAACTCATATAACTTAGCACGTAGCATCTTCATAGCCGTCGCCTTGTTACCGTGCTGGCTACGCTCATTTTGACAGGTAACGACGACACCAGTAGGCTCATGAGTAATACGCACAGCAGAATCGGTAGTATTCACATGCTGACCGCCTGCGCCGGACGAGCGGTAGGTGTCTATACGCAAATCTGCTGGGTTGACGTCGATATCGATGTCATCATCAATCTCAGGTGACACAAAGATAGCGGCAAACGAGGTATGACGACCATTATTACTATCAAATGGCGACTTACGAACCAATCGATGCACCCCAATTTCAGTGCGTAGCCAGCCAAAAGCATAATCGCCTTTAATGGCGATGGTCGCCGACTTAATACCAGCAACCCCACCTGAGGATACCTCAATCACATCAACCTTAAAGTCATGGGCTTCCGCCCAGCGCGTATACATGCGTAGCAGCATCTCTGCCCAGTCTTGCGCTTCGGTGCCGCCACTGCCCGACTGTACATCTAAGTAGCAATTATTGGGATCCATCTCTCCGCTAAACATGCGACGGAACTCTAAATCAGCCACCCGCTTCTCAGCAGTATCGAGTTCTGCTTGTACATCTGCTAGCAACGACTCATCATCAGCCTCTACCGCTAGCTCCAACATCGCTGTGGCGTCTTCTAATATAGTTTCCAGTGACACTACCACGTCAATCACGCCATCAAGATAGCTTTTTTCTTTATTAATCTTAGTCGCACGCTCAGGGTCATTCCATAGCTCGGGATTCTCTAATTCTAAATTGACTTCTTCTAAGCGTTCTTGCTTGCCATCAAAGTCAAAGATACCTCCGTAAATCCTGTCCACGCTCGGCGAGGTCTTTGATTGTTTCTTGATACTGGTTGATTTCCATAAAGGTTCCTATAGATACATTTGATAATGGTTATCGTAATAGTGAGTGGTTACAAACGACTTGGTCTATATAGTAATATTTCAAACCTAGTTAAAGACGAGCGTGTCGCTAAAATTTATTTTTCCCAAACTAAATTGACCAATCTTCTACTGCCCAGCGATGCGCTAATGCGTGAGCATGTAAGGCATCATCAGGTGACACGCAAATCGCCACATCCGCCCATTCAAGTAGCGGAATATCATTCTTAGAGTCTGAATAAGCATAAGTTTTGTTAAAATTAATACCGGCTACTTGCTGTTTATTAATCCACTTATCTAAATGATAGATTTTACCTTCTTTAAAGTTAGGCTTATCGGTTAATTTTCCGGTATAACGCTCATCTTTAATCTCAAGAGGTGTGGCTAAGACATTGGCCTCTTCCACACCGAAACGCTTGGCAATAGCGGATACGACAAAGTCATTGGTTGCAGAGATGATCACCACATCGTGACCCTGCTCAATGTGCTGACACAATACTTCCATTGCCTTTGGCCGGATATGTGGCTCAATCTCAACCTTAATATAGTCTTCCCGCAACTCATGTAGGCGATCTAGCGGTAGAGTAGTCAAAAACTGTGCTACAAACTCATTATATTCAGTCGCATCCAGCGTACCTTCAATATATTGCTCATAAAAAGCTTGGTTGGCTGTCCGGTACTGCGCCTCATCTACCAGCTCGTTATTAACGATATATTCGCCCCATAGATAATCACTGTCGACATCGAGCAAGGTATGGTCTAAATCAAACAGCGCTAAGATGCGCGGCTCATTTTTTGCGTTAGCAGCTGGTGTAGCAGTATTGGTAGCAATAATAGGACTGGTGGCAGACGTACTCATATGGCAAATCTCGTTGATTATGAATAATAAGGATTATGATTGTTAAGGCTGAGTTATTCTGGCTGTTCGATTTCTTTCAGGCCATTTTTGAACTTCTGGCAACGGGCAGCGTAATGTAGGGCAGATTCTTTGATCATGCCTGCTTGCTCATCGGTCAAGGTTTTAACCACTTTCGCAGGTGCACCCATTACCAGTGAATTATCTGGAATCTTTTTGCCTTCAGTAACCAAGGCTTTGGCACCAATGATGCAATTTTTGCCGATTTTAACATTGTTTAGCACCACCGCCCCAATACCAATCAAGCTATTGTCACCGACTTCGCAGCCGTGCAGCATCGCCAAATGACCAATAGTGACATAGTTACCAATTTTGACTTCGATACCTTCGTCGGTATGAATGACACTGTTTTCTTGCACGTTACTGTAGTCGCCAATATGGATACGCTCATTGTCACCGCGAATCACCGCGCCAAACCAAACGCTGGCTTGATGGCCTAAATAAACATCTCCGATAACGCATGCTGTATCAGCAACCCAACCGTTGAAAGGGACGGCAAATTCAGGTACTTTGTCTAAATATTGATAAATCATGGTCTGTCCTTAGTAATTGTCAATAAGCGGTGTTTGTTATAGTCGATCCAATTTAAAAACAATATAGTGTTACTAAGATGAATTTTTTGCCGGCTCGAAACACGCTCGCGAACAGCAAGCTAGAAAAATTTATATCAGTAACAGGTTGTTATAAACGACTCTCATTTATTTTGAACTGAGTATATAAACACTAGTATAAGCTTTATAGTACAATCGCCCAAATATAACTATCCTTAGGAATAAAGCAATGATCGGCAAAAAATATGCACCTATACTGTTATTGTCGAGCAGCTTGGTTGTGGCTAGTCCTACTTATGCAGCCAATACCTCTGATATTGAAAAAGCAGGCGATATTGTTGCGCTGGCCATACCTGCCATTGCTTATGGTAGCACGCATTATATGGATGATGAGTCTGGTCGGAAGCAATTTTATCAATCATTCGCCACCAATCTTGCGGCAACCTATGTACTAAAATCAACTATTGATAAAGAGCGACCCAATGGTAGCGATGATAAATCATTTCCATCACGCCATGCATCCGTAGCCTTTCAAGGTGCCAGCTTTATTCACAAACGCTACGGATTAGAATATAGTGTTCCCGCTTATATTGGCGCAGGTTTTGTGGCATATAGTAGAGTAGAGACAGACGAACACGATGTAACTGATGTTTTGGCAGGTGCTGCCTTGGGTATTGCCAGTAGTATGTATTTAACCAAAAATTATAATAATCAATTGTATATCGCTACAACGTTATCTCCAGATTATTATGGTCTATCGGTACATTATCAATTTAAGTAATTCAGCTTTAGTGGCTTAATTTTAATGATTTAATTTTAGCGCCTTGGTTTTAGGGGCTTAGATATAATTAAACCCACTCTTAATTTTACATACTTGTCGCTATCTTCTAATTCATGGCCGTCAACTCCGCAAAATCGGCTGGCTATTTTTGCACTTATTGTATATAATGCGCAAAATCTGTGCCTAAGCGAGCGGACATGATGCGATTTACTCATTCACTATCTAGTGGGTTTTGTAGTTCTCATTGATAATGTCTTCTCGCTTTTTTGTGGAAAAAATTTGCCTTTAGCTCTTTTTTTGTTCTCATTTAGCAGCAGTTAAAGAGATATAAATAGCGATTAATATTGAGCAACTAGAGGCAGCTACTTTATCCTGCAAATTATAATAGCACTCATCAAACACAGCGGAGGCAACCCTTGAATTCATCGGTAGAACTACAAGCAATTTTGGCACTAGCAGACGGTACGATTTTTCGCGGTGTGAGTATCGGTAGTGAAGGTCATCGTGTTGGTGAGGTGGTATTCAATACAGCCATGACAGGCTATCAAGAGATCCTCACTGACCCCAGCTACGCGCGTCAATTGGTTACCTTAACCTACCCACACATCGGTAACACTGGCACCAATAGCGAGGACATGGAGTCTGGTAATGGTCATGAGATTTGGGCAGAAGGCCTAATCATTCGTGATTCTACTATGGTCACCTCTAGCTTCCGTAACTCTGAATCACTTACCGACTATTTACAACGCCACGATACGGTCGCTATCGCTGAGATTGATACTCGCCAGCTCACCCGTTTACTACGTGACAAAGGGGCACAGCACGGCTGTATCATGACCGCCTCTGATGGCGAGACCATCAGCACTGATGACGAACAACAAGCCATTAAATTGGCGCAAGAATTTTCTGGCTTGGTCGGAATGGATTTAGCAAAAGAATGCTGTAATCCTGACGGTTTTGAATGGACAGCAGGTACATGGGAATTATCAGATACTCTACTTAACCGTGATGTAGCGGGTAGCCATGATAGCGGTACCGGTGGTTTTTTCAAACAGCTCGGCACTCATATTGAGTCAAAATATAACGTGGTCGCTTATGACTTTGGTAGCAAAACCAATATTCTACGTATGCTCGTCGACCGTGGTTGTCACGTCACCGTTGTCCCTGCGCAAACCCCTATTGCAGATGTGCTAGCAATGAACCCAGACGGTATCTTCTTATCAAACGGCCCTGGTGACCCAGCGGCTTGCGATTATGCGATTGATAGCGTCCGTCATATTATTGAACAGACTGATATTCCAACCTTTGGTATTTGTTTGGGTCATCAACTTATCGGTCTTGCCAGCGGCGCGAATACCATTAAAATGAAAACTGGACATCATGGTGCTAACCATCCCGTACAAGATTTAGCGACTGGTACAGTGATGATTACCAGTCAAAATCATGGTTTTGCAGTTGATGAAGATACCTTGCCTGATAATGTAAAAGCTACCCATCGCTCATTATTTGATGCTACCAACCAAGGTATTGAGCTGACTAACAAGCCCGTATTTAGCTTCCAAGGTCACCCAGAAGCCAGCCCCGGTCCGCATGATTGCGCACCCTTGTTTGATAAGTTTGCTGAGATGATGGAAAAGGCTAAAACTGAGCACGCTTAAGGCATTAATACAAAAGCAGTCAGCGACAAACAACCTCAACTATTAGCAATATACCAGTATTAATAGTAGACAAGGCGCTAAGAGCAATCAGTGCGCCTAAAGTCGCAATAAATAAAAAGTCAACGTACACCTCAATTAAAATATCACTTAAACGAAGGTAGCCCTAATTATGCCAAAACGTACCGACATAAAAAGCATTCTTATCATTGGCGCAGGCCCTATCGTCATCGGGCAAGCGTGCGAATTTGACTACTCAGGTGCACAGGCGTGTAAAGCGCTGAAGGAAGAGGGCTACCGCGTCATTTTGGTTAACTCCAACCCTGCAACCATCATGACTGACCCAGCAATGGCTGATGCCACTTATATTGAACCGATTACTTGGCAAACGGTTGAGCAAATCATTGCTAAAGAACGTCCTGATGCCATCTTGCCAACGATGGGCGGGCAAACGGCACTGAACTGCGCATTAGAATTAGACAAGCATGGTGTCTTAACCAAGTATAATTGTGAGCTGATTGGCGCGACCAAAGATTCAATTGAGATGGCAGAAGACCGCAACTTATTTGATAAAGCCATGAAGCGTATTGGCCTAGAATGTCCACGCGCTGAAACCGCTGAAACCATGGAAGAAGCATTCATAACCCAAGAAAAAATGGGCTATCCGTGTATCATTCGTCCGTCATTTACCATGGGCGGTTCAGGCGGTGGTATCGCTTACAACCGCGATGAATTTATCGAGATTTGTGAGCGCGGTTTTGATTTATCGCCGAACCATCAATTGCTCATTGATGAGTCCTTGATTGGTTGGAAAGAGTACGAGACAGAGGTCGTTCGTGATAAAAATGACAATTGCATCATCGTATGTACGATTGAAAACTTTGATCCAATGGGCGTCCATACAGGTGATTCAATAACGGTCGCGCCAGCACAAACCTTGACTGATAAAGAATACCAAATCATGCGTAACGCCTCGCTCGCAGTATTGCGTGAAATTGGAGTTGAAACGGGCGGCTCCAATGTGCAATTCGGTATCAACCCTGAAACCGGTCGTATGGTCGTTATCGAGATGAACCCACGGGTCTCACGCTCATCAGCGCTTGCTTCAAAAGCGACTGGCTTCCCCATTGCCAAAATTGCAGCCAAACTAGCCGTCGGCTATACGCTCGATGAATTGCAAAATGACATTACTGGTGGCAAAACCCCAGCTAGCTTTGAGCCTGCGCTTGATTATGTGGTCACTAAGATTCCACGCTTTAACTTTGAAAAGTTCCCACAAGCGGACAATATTTTATCAACGCAAATGAAATCAGTTGGTGAAGTAATGGCTATCGGCCGTAACTTTCAAGAGTCGATGCAAAAAGCCCTACGCGGTTTAGAGACAGGCGCAGATGGTTTTGATGAGCAAATCGACTTTGCTGCTATAAAGGAAGGCACGCTTAGCGCTGATAAAGCACGCTCTGAGATTACCAATCGTCTGACCATTCCGACTCCTGAACGCATTTTTTATATCGCTGATGCTTTCCGTATTGGTATGAGCGTTGATGACGTCTTTAAATTTACCAATATCGACCCGTGGTTCTTGGTACAGATTGAAGATATTGTCAAAACTGAAGCTACTGTCAAAGCGCTTGGCTTCGGTGGTTTAACTGAGAAGAACTTGCGTAGTTTTAAACGTAAAGGGTTATCAGACTTACGTTTGGCCAAACTGCTGGGTATATCACAAAAGCAACTGCGTACCAAACGTTGGGACTTGGGCATTTATCCAGTCTATAAGCGCGTAGATACTTGTGCGGCAGAATTTGAGACCAGCACCGCCTACATGTACTCTACTTATGATAGCGAGTGTGAATCGAATCCGACTGACAAGAAAAAAATCATGGTCATTGGTGGCGGTCCCAACCGTATCGGCCAAGGTATTGAATTTGACTATTGCTGTGTGCACGCCGCGCTAGCAATGCGCGAAGATGGCTACGAGACTATCATGGTCAACTGTAACCCTGAAACCGTCTCAACCGATTATGACATCTCAGACCGCCTCTATTTTGAGCCAATTACCTTAGAAGACGTGCTCGAGATTGTCCGTATTGAGCAGCCCGATGGCGTTATCGTACAGTTCGGTGGGCAAACGCCGTTGAAACTGGCCCGTGCGCTTGAATCTGCTGGCGTAAAAATTATTGGTACTAGCCCTGATGCGATTGACCGCGCTGAAGACCGTGAACGCTTCCAGCATATGATACAGCAGTTGAATCTTATCCAACCAACCAATGCCTTAGCAACTAGTTTAGAGGATGGTTTGGTAAAAGCCAAAGACGTTGGCTACCCATTGGTTGTCCGCCCGTCATATGTCCTCGGTGGTCGCGCCATGGAAATCGTCTATAATGAAGATGAACTAAGACATTACCTACGTACAGCAGTACAAGCATCAAACGAAGCGCCCGTATTGCTCGACCGCTTCTTAGATGATGCTATCGAAGTCGATGTTGATTGTGTCTGCGACGGCACCGATGTGGTGATTGGCGGTATCATGCAGCATATCGAACAAGCCGGCGTCCACTCTGGTGACTCAGCCTGCTCACTACCGCCCTACTCGCTATCAGATGAATTATGTGATGTGATGCGCGCTCAAACCGTGGCTATGGCTAAAGAGCTCGGCGTCATTGGACTTATGAACGTCCAGTTTGCAGTCAAAGGCGAAACGGTTTACATCTTAGAAGTCAATCCACGTGCTGCCCGTACGGTACCTTTTGTCTCTAAATGCATCGGTACTTCATTAGCAAAAGTTGCCGCACGCTGTATGGCTGGCACCTCATTAAAAGATCAGGGTTTTACGACAGAAATCGTCCCTTCATTCTTTGCAGTAAAAGAAGCAGTCTTCCCGTTTGCTAAATTCCCTGGTGTCGATCCTATCTTGAGCCCTGAGATGAAATCAACCGGTGAAGTGATGGGTGTGGGTAAAACCTTTGGCGAAGCTTTTTACAAAGCCGTTATCGGTAGTAATGAGCGCTTACCTGGCTTGCCAACCGAAGGCGAAACCAAGACTGTCTTCATTTCAGTTCGTGATAGCGATAAAGCGCAAATTGCACCTATCGCCCGTCAGCTTGCAGACTTTGGCTTTAACATTGTGGCGACTACTGGTACCCAAAAAGTGTTGGCTGAAAACGGTATTGAGTGTAAGCAAATTAACAAAGTCACTGAAGGACGTCCACATATTGTTGATGCCTTAAAAAACGGTAAAATCGATTTAATCATCAATACCACCGAAGGCAAGCAAGCGCAAGAGGATTCATTCTCTATCCGCCGTAGCGCTCTTCAAGGTAAAGTGTTCTATGTCACTACTTTAGGGGCAGCCGACGCGGTTTGTAAATCTTATGCTATCGACTTACCATTTGAGGTCTATAAACTACAAGATTTGCATGAGCAAGCAAAGACAGTTGACGCGGCTGAATAAATTCAGTAAATTAAGCATAACCGTAAGGCTTGCTGAAAAGCTTACTAGAGACTAGTTAGTCGTTTTAAAATAACAGTACTATATTTAAAAAGCGATATATTTGAAAAAAGCGATGTTTTTAATAAAGTAATAAATACAAAAAGCATAGTGGCTTACCTGCGACTATGCTTTTTAATACTTAAGCTTAACGCCACCCTTTTTATATTTCAAACCCATTATAATAACGCCAACACCATCTCATTATGAGGTGGTGTGATGTTATTGGTTTAAGGAAAAAATATGCAACGTTATCCTATGACTCCGCAAGGACATGCAGCCTTAGAAGCCGAGTTAAAACAGTTAAAAAATATCGATCGCCCTCGCATCACCGCCTCTATTGCTGAAGCGCGTGAACATGGTGACTTAAAAGAAAACGCTGAATATCATGCTGCTCGCGAGCAGCAAGGATTTTGTGAAGCGCGTATCCGCGACATCGAAGCCAAACTTGGCGGTGCCCAAGTGATAGATATCGCCACCTTACCGAAAGAAGGTCGGATAGTGTTTGGCGTTACCGTGATCATTGAAAACATGGATACCGAAGAAGAAAAGCGCTATCAAATCGTAGGTGATGACGAGGCGGATTTTAAAGGTGGTAAAATCTCTGTTAACTCACCTATTGCCCGTGGTCTGATTGGTAAATATAAAGGCGATGAAGCGCGTATCGAAACCCCAAGAGGCGTGGTCGAGTATGAAGTTATGGAAGTGATTTACGGATAGGTTAACGGTGAGTTATAGCTTCTTTAAGCGTTCTATTTGATTAATATAAATTGCCCAACAACGCAATGCATAGCTCAAAAGTTCATGAGTTACACAATGCTGCTTTTCTACTGGTTTTGTTTTGGCGCATAATCGCTTGAGTTTAGAGTGTTAAGCGTCTTGTGAATGATGATGGAGTGTTAGCTGTCATCAAACTTGATTCCCTCGTTATTTGACATGGTCTGCATTGTCATTTGACGGGGGTTTTGCTTATCTATGCATTATTTATCATTATCTTAGAGGAGTCTGTTATGACCATGAAACGTAATCAATCAGTATCACTTCCCATTGTCAAAAAAACATCCAACACCACTGCCATGGCAAGCGTTCTGACTGGCTTGTTGTTGGCGGCTTCTACAGTGAATGCAGCCTCTGAAATTACTATTAACCAGTCTAATACCGGTAGCACCACTGTGGTTGAGCAGTACTCTGATGGTCAAGTTGCCACTATTACGGCAACGCCTACTGGCATCTCCATGCAAAATGGTATGCCATTTTCGGTTACCCAAGTGACAAACCTACCTCGTTATACCATAAATCAAGGGTCGACTACCGTCACCTCGCTACCAGTCAATACGATACCGGTGACCAATCAAATGACTCAAGTGGGCGTTGTCACTACCCCTGTGAACACGATAGCTCAAGTGCTGCCTGTCACGACTATCAATACGCCGACAGTGATTACTCAAGCAGCGACTAATCAAGCAGTCACTGTTACGTCTTTGGAAACCTTACAGCTGACGCCAACCTTTAGTACACCTGACATTGTTAGTGCCAATACTAAAATTATGAAAAACAGCGCTGGACGTGATATTGCCGTTCCGGCCAATCATATCGCGCCGGGTGATGTCATCGAATACCACACCACCTATACCAATACCACTGCTCAACCGGTGAATGATCTGAACGCGATGGTATCTTTACCTAACGGCGTCAAGCTGTTGTCTTTAAACAGCTCACTACCAACGCTCGCTACCACTGGTGGCGACAGCTATCAGATGATCAGCCAAGTTGGAAACGCTGCCGTGATTCAAGAGAGCTACTCTGGATTGAAATGGAACCTGGTTAACCTTCCTTCTAATGCACCTCAGACCGTAGTAATACGCGCCAAAGTCCAATAAATAACCAGTGCAGCTTTTTTTATAAGATTCTTATACATAAGAATCTTACACATTTAAATTCTTAAAAGGTCTTGATGATTCAAGGCCTTTTTTTGTGGACAAGAATATTTTTTTGCTCTTAAAGTCTTTTATTCTGACGTTCTGACAACCTTCTCTAGACGACAACCGTTGTCGTATTGTTTTCTTAATTCTTCTATATTTACAATGACTTACCTACACATTTGTTAAAATAAACGTTCATCAATTAATTGGTAAACTCCCAGTTATGGCAACGATCAATTATGAACGACTACAAGGCAAACTCAATATCTTAGCGGATGCCGCTAAGTATGATGTCTCTTGCTCCTCCTCCGCTGGTACTCGTAAGAACCAAGGTGGCGGTCTGGGTGATGCGTCACAGTCAGGCATTTGTCACAGCTATACCGAAGATGGACGCTGTGTCAGTTTGCTTAAAATCCTACTTACCAATCACTGTATTTATGATTGTGCTTACTGTACTTCTAGAAAAAGCAATGACACACCGCGCGCGGCATTTAGTGTCGAAGAAGTGGTTGATTTGACCATGCAGTTTTATCGTCGTAACTATATCGAAGGTTTATTTTTAAGCTCCGGTATCTTTAAAAGTGGCGATTATACGATGGAGCGACTGATCGAGGTCGCAAAGATATTACGTACCCGTGAGCGCTTTAATGGTTACATTCATCTAAAAACCATCCCTGGTGCCTCGAAAGAGTTATTACTAGAGGCTGGACTGTATGCGGATCGCTTAAGCGTCAATATTGAAATACCCACCAAATCTGGCCTTGCTTTACTGGCGCCAGAAAAGTCGCATGAACAATTGAAAGCGCCGATGGAAACCGTAAAAGAAGAAATTATCACTATCCGTGAAAGCCGCAAAACCCATAAAAAAGTGCCCAAATTTGTACCAGCAGGCCAAACCAGCCAGATGATCGTAGGTGCCAGTAACGAGACGGATCTACAAGTGATTCAGCTATCGAGTCACTTTTATAAGCAGTATGATCTCAAACGTGTTTATTATTCAGGCTATGTGCCGATGCTGTCCGATAGCCGCTTGCCAGCCATTGGTACGCCAGTACCGATGGTACGTGAGAACCGATTATATCAAGCCGATTGGTTAATGCGCTTTTATGGGTTTGGCGCCCATGAAATCCTTGAACCTGAATCGCCATTTTTGGACTTAGACTGTGACCCAAAGCTTGCATGGGCGATTCGTCATCGTGAGCATTTCCCTGTTAATATTCAGACGGCCTCTTACGAGATGATCGTACGTATTCCGGGAATCGGTACCAAAACGGCGAAAAAAATATTGAAAGCGCGCAAGTTTAATCAGCTGACTTTATATCATTTGAAAAAGATGGGTGCGGCAGTAAACCGTGCTAAATATTTTATCGCTACTACGGGTAAAAACGAACATCTTGCCCACCTGACTCGGGATAACTTTCGTCAGTACGTGCTTGCTCAAACGCAGACTAAATTTAAAGATCAGCGCAGTGGTCAATTGGCATTGTTTTAATCATGACTTGTTTTGCGCCTTTACCTGCTATGCGAAGTTAAGTGTGTACCCCTCTTATTTAATGCTGACTATAGAGAATATTTAAAACTATTTTAGGGTGAGTCATGTTACAACTTACTGAAAACGCCAATTACCCTATTGGTCATTTAATGCCTAGTATCGTGCTCTATAAGCCGAGCTTTGAAGGGTGGCTCAGCGCGGTATTTTATGTCTATGCCAATAAACTGCAACATAATACAGCGTTACAGCTAACGGCTCATGACTGCTACGTACCCTCATTAATAGATCATGCCATTAGCGTTGTAACTGAGGCAGACAAAGCGCAAAGGGTACTGGTTAAGCTTAATAAGCTTATCGGGCGCTCTGGTATGAGGCAAATTTTATGGGGTTTTTTGTCCGAAAAGGACAATATCGGTACGACCTTATTTCACGTGGTAAAATACGCTATCGACTATCCTGATCGACTGGTTATGGAAGATTTGGGTCACCTAGATGTCTTAGAATTAGCGCAAACTGTGAAGTCTGTTGGGCGAGAGAAACACCGGATGGAAGCCTTTGTACGCTTTGAACATACGACTGATGATATTTACTTTGCGCGCGTTGAGCCTGACTTTAATGTTTTGCCGCTCATTGGAGAGCACTTCCGTCAGCGCTATCAGGACCAGCACTGGGCTATTTATGATCTTAGCCGTGGCTACGGTATTTATTACGACAAAAGCCAAAGCACGCCATCGCGTCCTGCTGCCTTGCAAACCATCACTGACCTCGATGATATTGTACTACGCAATCCCGCCAGCATTCACAGTATGGATGAGCAGCGCTATCAGCAGTTTTGGCAAGGTTATTTTACCAATGTTAATATCAAAGAGCGTAAAAACCCGCGTTTGCATAGACAGTATCTACCGCAGCGATACTGGAAGTATTTAAGCGAAAAACAAATCCTGCCTAATGCTGAGCATCTACAAAAAAAGCGTTAATTTTACAACCGTCATCCTTATAACTATTTGTAACGTCTAATCCGTCTTCAAGGTTGAGTTTTACCGGCTTTTACCTGACAATAGCCCCTTGATATCGTTAAATGGTGACCACCAAGATTATGATCGTGATGCGCTTATTATCGTCTTTAAAGCATGATGAATCCGAACGCGGTATCTTCCACCTTGGGCGCGCGTTGGTAAAGAACGGGCATACCTCCATCATCATCACTAGTGCTGATGATGATAATGATCTGGTCAGACGCCTAGAGCGCGACGGCAATCTATACCATCAGCTGCATATGAATAAAAAATCCTGGCTGTCGCTACTGCAAGTTGCACCCCTACGACATTTAATCGAGAAGTATAATCCTGATGTTATTCATGTGCATTCGCGGACGCCTGCGTGGGTATTGCATTTGGCACTGCGCCGGGCACGAGTAAAACGGCCACCGAAACTGGTTGCGACTATGTATGGCTTTTATCCGATTAATAAATACTCGCAAGCGCTTCTAGATGTCGATACTATTATTACGGTGTCTGATAGTGTCACCAACTATCTAAAAAAAGGGCTACGCCGAGAAGATATTGGCCATAAAGTAATTAAACGTATCTACCGCGGTATTGATACCCGCCGCTATCCTTATAGGCATAACCCATCAGTGTATTGGCTGCGACACACCTTTGCTGAATATCCTGAACTTGAGCATAAGAAATGGCTGGTATTTCCAACTATTATCGGTAATGAATATGGGCAAGAATGGCTGATTGATATTTTGGGTAATTTGCAAGAACAGTTTCCTAATATTCATGCCATTATCATGGATGAGGATCACAGAGATGGCGATGTGGCTCACGAAGACTTTCGCCAGCGTACCAACGCCCTTGATCTTGCTGAGCGCATTACTTATGTGGGGAACAAACGTAACGACATGCGCGAATGGCTATCAGCGGCTAATATTGTCATGGCACTTGCTAATGAGCCTGAGTCCATTGGCATTAATGCCCTGCAAGCGATCCATTTAGGCACACCGGTAATTGGTTGGGATCAAGCCGCATTTAGTGAGATTCTACAGCCGCTATACCCGCAAGGATTGGTCAGAAAATACAACGCTCAAGCGTTATGTAAAGCCGTAAGAAATCAGCTAGAAAGCGTCACTCGGCCTGAAATGACTAATGAATTTACAATGCGCGAGATGATCAAAAAAACCCTTGAGGTCTATCAAGGGTTGTATGATGAGTCGCTGGCAAAAGAGCAAGCATTGTCAGACACCTACTCGTCACGCAAGCTTAAAAAGCGTCTTGAGTCTACGGTGAAACCCATTATCAAGCCATCTACTGATGCAGCTAATAAACAGCCTGTTAAACCGGATATCCAAAAAAAGCCTTCAGCGCTAACGAGGATCTCAAAATCGGTGCCAAAAACAATGAGCAAGGAAGACTGATAGAGACAGGCACTAACGGCATAGCTGTCGCCCTCGTTGAGCAAGTAAGTGGTATCGTCAATGCGAATTATGATTTTACCTTCAATGACAGTGACAATTTTCTCCCTTTCATGAGCAATTTTGTCTTTAGTCGAACTATTTGACTGACAAACCTCGATAAAAAATCCTCTGACCACACTAAAGCCCGTCAGACTGATGACCTATGTATCGCTTCTTATGCCAACTTTTTAATTTGTAACGACGGCATTATTGTGCCGCAATACGATGATATAAATGATGACTTAGCTATTCAACAGCTTGAAAATATCTTTCCTAGGCATCAGGTAGTTGGAGTACGTACTAAAGAGATCGTATTTGGCGGTGGCAATATTCACTGTATTACCCAGCAGCAGCCAGCGATCAACGCATAATAGCGAGATTTGTGTGTTCTACAATTAGCTTTTTAAACATAACCAAAAACGGACTTTGAACCCAAGGAATTTTTATGAGCGAATATCAAGTAACCAACCCAGCAACTGGCGAAGTTGAAGCCACCTATCCTACTGCGAATGAACAAGATATTCAGCAGGCGATCAAAAAAGCGGATGATGCTTATCAAGACTGGCGTCAGGTGTCCCTTAGCGAGCGCAGTGCAATACTACATAAAATTGCCGATATTTATACTGAGCGTCAAGATGAGCTGGCAGATATGATCGCTACAGAAATGGGCAAACCCGTCGCCCAAGGTAAAGGAGAGCTTGGTCTGGTCGCTGAGATCTATCGCTACTATGCAGATAATGCAGAGCAGCTACTGGCACCCAACCAAATCAACGTGGACGAAGGCTCAGCCTCTGTAGAGAAGCTTCCAGTCGGCGCATTGCTAGGGATTATGCCGTGGAACTATCCGCATTATCAAATCGCGCGCTTTGCGGCACCAAACTTTATGGCAGGCAACACTATTATTTTAAAGCATGCCCCGCAGTGTCCTAAGACTGCAGAAGTTGTTGTCGATATTCTTAAAGACGCAGGCATCCCTGAAGGCGTGTACAACAATATCTTTGCCACTAATGAGCAAGCCGCTACTATCATTCAAGATCATAGAATACAAGGAATCTCATTAACAGGTTCTGAGCGCGCAGGTGCAGCAGTCGCCAAAGAGGCAGGCAGCGCCCTCAAAAAAGTTGTTTTGGAACTTGGTGGCTCAGATCCCTTTATTGTCGCAGCAGATGCTGATATCGAGAAGGCAGTAGCAGACGCTATCACAGGTCGTTTTGGTAATACAGGACAAGCTTGTAATGCTGCTAAGCGCTTAATTGTCGTTGAAGCCGTCTATGATAAGTTTGTACAAGGCTTTACTGATACGGTCCGCGCTATGACTTTATCCGATCCATTAAATGAAGATACTTTTATTGGACCGATGTCATCAAAGAGCGCTGCCGTTAATCTGCAAAAGCAGTTAGATGGTGCGATACAGGCTGGCGCTACGGTTCTAGTTGAAGGCGGTATAATCAAGGATAAGCCTGGAGCTTGGTTTGCACCAGTCGTACTAGCGGATGTTGATGACTCAATGGAGGTCTATCGTCAGGAGCTATTCGGTCCTGTTGCCGTCATCTATAAAGCCCATGATGTCGAACATGCCATTCGAATAGCCAACGATGTCCCATTTGGCCTTGGCGCTTCTATCCAAACTCAGGATCCAGCTTTGGCTGAAGATATTGCTAGCAAATTGGAAGTGGGTATGGTTACTATTAATGCGCCTTCTGGTACTGAAGCCAATACCCCATTCGGCGGGGTTAAACGTTCAGGATTTGGGCGCGAGCTTGGCACACTGGGTATCACGGAGTTTCTCAACTATAAACTGATTCGTAATAAAACCAGCGCATAGATTAAATGCATTAATCTACACACTGCAATAGAAAAAGCCTAACGTTAAAACGTTAGGCTTTTTTTTGATCGATATTCTAAACGGTTTTATTTTTTTTAGGCGGATTGTCCTTTAACCACTGCTGATTGATGACCTTGAGCTCTCGTAATTCTTCATCCATAACCACTTTACTCTTGCCTGGGTTTTTAAATGACTCATAAGTAAAGAAGGCAACACCTAATACTGTCCAACCCAAGAATATCCCCCACTCAATCGCACTGAGTGCTGATGGCATACCGGGTAGGTATAAGACAAACAGACCAAGACTGAGTACGATAGTCACTAGACCTACAACCTTACCGCTAGGTATCCTAAAAGGGCGTACCATTTCAGGCTCACGATAGCGCAGTACGAGGAATGAGACAGCGACTAAAGTATAAGCAATGACAATACCAAAGCCGCCCGCCGTCACGATCCAAACTAACATTTTTCGACCGAATAATGGCGCTAGCGTTGCCAAACCACCAATAAGGAGAATAGCGTTAACTGGGGTGTTGTGTTTGGGATGCAATTTACCCAAAAATGCTGGCAACATATGGGTTTTTGACATGGCGTATAGCAGACGGCTACCGCCAATCAAAAAGGCGTTCCAACTCGACATAATACCGAGCACGCCACCAATAACCAATAAGACACCTGCCCATTTGCCTTGCCATGCGTTGGTCATCGCATCGGCTGTTCCTAAAGTAGAGGCTTCTGCTTGTACTAATGGTAGCGTAGTACCGACGCTCCAAATAACACCTATATACCATAGCACTGCAATAACAAGAGAGACAATCAAAAACTTACCGATGTTAGGCCGAGTCAGGTCGATCTCTTCAGCCGCTTGCGGAATAACGTCAAAGCCCACAAACATAAAGGGCACCATGACAATAACCGCCATTATACCGCCTATACCAGCTATAAATGCTGGGGCCTGTACACTATTGGAGGTCTCAGGATTGAACAGTACCGCACCAATAAATAATAATATTCCGACGAATAATATCCCTACTACTGCTATCTTTTGGAACCAAGCACTCACTTGCATACCGCGAATATTTAGCCAAGTGACTAAGATTGAACCGAGCATACCGACACCAGCCCAAGTGGCATAGACATCCCAGCCAGCGACATTCCAAAGATAACCTTGGTTAAAGTTAGGAATCAAGTATTCAACTACCGTTGGTAATGCCACTGCTTCAAAGGCGACTACTGAGAAGTAACCAAACAGCATACTCCATGAGCATATAAAGGAGACATTAACCCCCAAGGCTCGATGAGTATAAGTATGCTCACCGCCGGTAACTGGCATAGATGAGCACAGCTCAGCATAAGTTACTCCAATCAGTACTACTGCGGTACCACCGATTAAGAACGCTACTATAGCGCCCCAAGTACCAGCAGCGACAACCCAACCACTTGATAGAACTACCCAGCCCCAGCCGACCATAGCGCCAAACGCTAAGGCAATAATGTCGAACACCCCAAGCGATTTTTTTAATCCAGACATAACTTACTCCTTGTCTTTGTGTCATCCTTGATGAGTTAGACTCACACTTATTTAGCGAGCTGAGCCTATGTAAAATGAACTTAGTTCATTAATAATACTATTTTCTTTAATTATTTATCATTTTTTTTAATTTATCTAAACAATGTTAATGTAAGAATGTTATAAACAGCAACGGCGCCTTGTCATGCAAGGCGCCGTTATTGGTTACAAACTCAGAGTGGATACTCTAAGAGTAGCCTTGCCATTGCTTTTCAATCACTATTGTTCAAACTAAGCTGACAATATGCCACCAATAATATCCAGACCCTCTTGCAGTACTTCATCTTCAACAGTGAGTGGCACCATGACGCGAATCGCGTTGCCATGCATACCGCAAGAAGCTAACAGTAAACCTTGCTCAAAACATTTCTGTTTTAAATTAGCCGTGGCATCGCTATCTGGCTTGCCATCACTATCGATCAATTCAAAAGCTAACATTGCGCCTTTATGACGGATGTGACCGATACTACTAAGGTTTAATTCTTTTAAGAATGATTCAATTTTGTCACCAATCTCAATGCTGCGCTCAAGTAGATTTTCTTCTTCAATTACCTCTATTACGGCTAAGGCTGCGACGCAAGCTAACGGGTTACCTGCATAAGTACCCCCTAGACCACCGATTTGCGGTGCATTCATGATATCAGCACGGCCAATAACCGCAGATATCGGATAACCACCAGCCAAGCTTTTAGCGCTAGTCATTAAGTCGGGCTCAACACCCAGTTGTTCAGTAGCGAATAAGGTACCGGTTCTAGCAAAGCCACACTGCACTTCATCAAAGATCAACACGATGCCGTGCTCATCACAGATAGCGCGTAACGCTTTGGCAAATGATGGCGTAACTTGATGGAAGCCGCCCTCGCCTTGTACCGGCTCAATAATCATCGCTGCTACTTCGCTCGGATCAATTGAGGCCTGAAAGATCATATCAAGGCTATGTAGCGCTTGCGCCTCAGTAACATTGAGCTCTTCAGCAGGAAATAGCGCATGAAAAACAGGACCTGGCATTGGACCAAAATCTTTTTTGTACGGAATAACCTTACCAGTCAAGCTCATACACATCAGGGTACGACCATGCCAGCCACCAACAAAGGAGATAACCCCCGGACGGCCAGTTTTTGCGCGAGAGATTTTTACCGCGTTTTCGACCGCTTCAGCGCCAGTGGTTAAAAAGAAAGCTTTTTTGTCACCACTAATAGGCACGGCTGCACAAAGCTTTTCAGCGAGCTCGACATAGCATTCGTAATTAATCATTTGCGCGGCAGTATGTGTGAACTTATCCAGTTGCTCATGCACGCGCTGGGTAATTTTAGGATGGCTATGACCGGTGTTCAGTACCGAGATACCACCGACAAAGTCAACGTAACGATTGCCTTCAACATCCCAAATCTCTGAGTTCTTTGCTTTGGCTGCAAAGATAGGAAAGGCAACACCAAGTCCAGTGGGTAGGACAGCTTTACGGCGCTCAAGTAATGATTGGTTGGTAGTAGTCATAAGAATGTCCTTTTCTTTATATTTAATGTAAGCGCTATTTAGTTAATAGCGGTTGATATCGTACAAGCTAAATGATAGGAAAAACTCATATCAATTAGCCTGTTGAAACTAAGTCAACAACTAGGTTAAATGAATAAGCTAGCTAATGTCTGAACACCAATATTTGGTCACGACATACTCTTCGATGCCATATTTTGAGCCTTCACGACCAAATCCTGACTGCTTAACGCCGCCAAACGGGGCAACTTCGGTGGAAATCATGCCGGTATTGTGACCAACCATGCCGTACTCTAGCCCTTCAGTAACACGCCATGCGCGTGAAAAGTCGCTACTGTAGAAGTAAGCGGCCAAACCATAAATGGTATCGTTAGCAGCGCGAATCACTTCTTCTTCACTGTCAAAAGTAAATATTGATGCAATAGGACCAAATATCTCTTCGCTGGCAATGTCCATATCTGCGCTGATATCAGTCAACACCGTTGGGTTAAAGCTCAGCTTAGAGGCGTTATTGGTATCGCCACCTGTCACTAACGTTGCGCCTTTATCAAGGGCGTCTTTTAATAAGGCTTGGACTTTTTCTAGCGCGGCAGTATTGATTAACGGTCCAATATTCACGCCTTCATCTGCCCCATTACCGACTTTGAGCTCAGCAACTTTTTTGACGAAAATGTCTAAAAACTCATCTTTAATGCTGTCCTGAACGTAGACACGATTGGCACAAACACAGGTTTGACCGGCATTGCGATACTTGGAGGCAATCAGGCCATCAGCCGCTTTTTCTAAATCGGCATCATCAAAGATGATAAAGGGTGCGTTACCGCCCAGTTCTAGTGACAGTTTTTTGATGGTGGTTGCGCACTGCGCCATTAAAGTACGACCAACTTCAGTAGAGCCTGTGAACGATAGCTTTTGAATACGGGCATCACCAGTTAAAATGTCGCCAATCACTGAAGATTTACCAGTAACTACTTGGACAACACCTGCTGGAATACCTGCTTGCTCAGCCAATACGCCAAGCGCTAATGCTGAAAACGGGGTTTCAGTGGCAGGCTTGATGATAATAGTACAGCCTGCAGCTATTGCCGGTGCCGCTTTACGCGTAATCATTGCCGCAGGAAAATTCCAAGGGGTAATCGCCGCGCAAACACCAATAGGCTGCTTTAAAATCACATAACGCAACTGCGACTGGGTCGCTGGAATAACATCGCCATAAACGCGTTTGGCCTCTTCAGCAAACCAGCGAATAAAGCTGTTGGCATAACCAATCTCACCGCGCGACTCGCTGATAGGCTTGCCTTGCTCGGCGGTCATGATGATGGCTAAGTCTTCTTTATTTTCATCAATAAGGTCCGCCCATTTTTGCAGTAGCAGTGACCGTTCTTGTGCTGTTTTTGCTGCCCAAGACCCTTGTGCTTCATGCGAAAATGCCACAGCATCATTCACATCTTGTTGAGTCAGGCTTGGAACAGTACCGATGACGTCGCCGCTAAATGGATTGCGCACCTCAATGGTGGCGGCATCATTAGAATCATGCCAACCGTCTTTAATTAAGCACTGTTGTTTAAGCAAATCTGGATTTGATAGCTGTAGCGTAGTGTTTATGATGCTTTTTGACGTATTTTTTGACATAGTAACGTTCCTTGTTCTTAAGCGTGATGCTTATTTATAATGGTTAATAGCGAAATTACATAGACAGTCATAGATAAATCACCACATATCGAATAGTTCCAATAAAATTGTGAGGATTAGAACTGTAAGTCAGCAATAGGTATTGATAAGTAATTGCTTGTTCAATATACTGAACAATAATTCTATATATGAGACATCATTATAAGAATGATGCGATGATCTTTGCAACCCTTTTCCTGCTTTTATCGTAATTTTAAGTTTTTTTACTATTTCTTTGACTCCTATTTATTGTTATAGAGCCCTTATGAACACCACTACTGTTCCTGCCTTGGACAAAACCTTTCAGATTTTAGACTTAATTACCGCCAGTCCGCAGCCTTTGACTGCCGCTCATATTGCCAAGCAACTAGGACTGGCACGCAGCTCAACCCATAATATTTTACACAGTTTATTGACTAAACACGTCATCTATAAAGACACCGAAAGCCGCTTTCATTTGGGCTCGTATTTACTTTATTGGGCAGGAAAATACGAGCAGCAACAAGGGGTTATTCAGTTATTTAAAGATTTGATTGTGCAGTATCCTACGTTATTACAACACACGGTAACGCTCTCCAAGCTGGACTTGGGCGAGGTGGTATTCTTAGCCTGTCATGAAGCACCTGCCTCGCTAGGTTTCACTTTTCGCGCGGGTGTCCGGGTGCCTGCCGTATTTTCGGCGACAGGCAAAGCCATACTTTCAACGCTTCCTATGCACACTATCAAGTCTATATACGAAGGGGTTTTGCCTGAGCCTATGACTCCGAATGGGGTGCGTGATTTTGATACATTATCTCGCGAGCTTACCGCCATTCATAGCAGCCGCATCTCGCTAGATGATGGACAGCTGCGTGATGGTATGTACTGCTTGGGCACGTATATCCGCAATGCATCGGGCAATGCGGTCGCGGGCATGGCAGTCAGCTTTTTGCAGGCAGAATACGAGTCTAAGCGTGATGAGGTCAGTACTGTACTGATTGAACTGGCCAAGCAAATGGAGCAACGTTTGGGGTTTTGCGCTGATGGCATAGGGTAGCGATGTAGCCTTGACGCTTTTTGAATTTATGGCCTATTTTGAAGAACAGCTTATCAAGTCGCTTAAGTAAATAGACCGCTTAAGCAACTCAAAAAACAAACCATCAAACAATTAGATTAAATAATACCGTCGGCTTTTAGTTTGGCTATCGTGTCGCTATCATAGCCAAGGGCTGTTAGCGTACTGTTGGTATGTTCACTTAAGCTTGGTGGCGGTGTGCGGTAGGTAACAGGCGACTCGGATAATTTAATGGGATTACCCAGCACTTTAACCGGACTGCCTTGCGCCATAAAATCAATCACCATATCACGTGCTTGTGCTTGCGGCATCGCTAGCGCTTCAGCCACATTATGAATAGGGCCGCAAGGTATGCCTGTTTGATGCAGAATTTCAAGCCAATGCTCACGCGATTGCTGTGCAAATTTATCCACCAGCCAGCCGCAGAGCAAATCACGATTCGTAACCCTTGCTGGATTGGTCGCGAAGCGTTGGTCTTGCTGCCAATCGACACCTAACACATCACATAGCTTGGTAAACTGTTGGTCATTACCACAGGCTAAAATAAAATGCTGATTACCCTTAGCCAAAAACACTTGGTAAGGAACGATATTGGGATGTTGATTGCCCAGCCTTGGTGGCACTTCACCTGACGCCAAATGATTCATACCAACATTGGCCAACATCGAAAGTGCACTGTCTAACAAGGCTACATCCACCTGCTGCCCGCGGCCAGTATTATGCCGCGCCAACAATGCCGCTTGAATACCAATAGTGAGCTGTAATCCGGCAAATAAATCTACTACGGCCACGCCGACCTTATGCGGTTCGCCATCACTAGGACCAGTAACACTCATTAACCCTGACAGTCCTTGAATAATATAGTCATAACCGGGACGCTTGGCATCTGGCCCTGTCTGACCAAAGCCTGTCAATGAGGCATAAATCAATCGCGGATTGGTTTGCTTAAGGCTGTCATAATCTAAGCCGTATTTCTTTAGGCCTCCGACCTTAAAGTTCTCAACCACGATATCGCTGTCAGCGGCAAGCTGCTTTATAATGGCCTGCCCTGCTGCAGTTTTGATATCAACGGTAAGCGATTTTTTGTTGCGATTGATCGTGGCGTAGTATGCGGAAGTATTATCAGTAAATGCGGGCGGCGCCCAATGACGGGTCTCATCACCAAGGCGTGGACGTTCTACTTTTATCACTTCTGCGCCCAAATCAGCTAAAACTTGAGTACATGATGGACCCGCCAGCACTCTAGACAAGTCTAATACCTTAATACCATGTAACGCTCCTTGGCGCGTGTCATCACTGTTAGCGTTGGCAGCAGCATAAGCGGGTTCTGACTTCGATGGTTCAGTCATGGCTACGGTCATAATAGTCCCTTATTTTTTATGTACAGCTTGGTGCTTATCATTAAGACACTCAGGCTTAAAGTGCTTATACTCAAATTATTTGTTCTTAATTTTTTAGTCCAAACGATAAAAAACGCACGCTACTAAGTGTGAAGCACCCTCTTGAGCGCCAGACAGTAACGTACGTTAATCCTGCAAAAATATTACTAATAGGCGTTAAAAAAACGCTTGAATACCAGTCTGCGCGCGGCCTAAGATAAGTGCGTGAATATCATGAGTGCCTTCATAAGTGTTGACCGCCTCTAGGTTCATCACGTGGCGGATGATGTGGTATTCATCAGAGATACCATTACCACCATGCATATCACGAGCAACGCGGGCGATGTCCAACGCTTTACCGCAATTATTACGCTTAATCAAAGAAATCATCTCAGGGGCAGCATTGTCTTCATCCATCAAACGGCCGACACGTAGCGCCGCTTGTAAACCAAGGGTGATCTCAGTTTGCATGTTGGCAAGCTTTAACTGTACCAACTGGGTCGCTGCAAGCGGACGGCCAAACTGAACACGATCAAGGGTATATTGGCGCGAAGCTTTCCAACAAAATTCAGCTGCGCCCATCGAACCCCATGCAATGCCATAACGGGCTTTGTTTAAGCAACCAAAAGGACCTTTCAGGCCACGGATGTCTGGAAAAGCATTGGCCTCGGGGACGAACACTTTGTCCATAACAATCTCACCCGTGACTGAGGCGCGTAGCGAGAATTTGCCTTCAATTTTGGGGGCAGATAGACCTTTCATACCTTTATCTAAGATAAAACCGCGAATGTCGCCTGCATCGTCTTTTGCCCAAACGACAAACACATCAGCAATAGGACTATTGGTAATCCACATTTTGCTACCAGTCATCTCATAGCCGCCATCGACTTTGCGGGCACGCGTTGTCATTGATGATGGATCTGAGCCTGAGTCTGGTTCTGTTAGACCAAAGCAGCCCACATATTCGCCAGTCGCCAGCTTGGGGAGATATTTTTCTCTTTGCTCTTCAGTACCATATTCATGTATCGGATGCATAACCAAGCTCGACTGCACACTCATTGCTGAGCGATAGCCTGAATCCACTGCTTCAACTTCTTTGGCGAGCAACCCATAAGCGACATTCGACAAGCCAGCACAGCCGTAGCCTTCAATAGTAACGCCAAGCAAGCCCATTTCTCCCATCTGACGCATAATATTGCGATCAAAATGCTCGTTACGATTGGCTTCAATAATGCCCGGCATTAATTCTTTTTGAAAGAACTGGTGTGCGGTGTCGTTAACCATACGCTCTTCGTCAGTCAGCTGATCACGCAATAAAAATGGATCTTCCCAATCAAAACGCGGGCTGGTGGAATTTGCCATGTTGTTCTCCTTGGTGTCAGTCGTCCTGACTAACGAATAGTGTTGGGCTTCATTAACATTTAAATTATGAAGGATTGAGACTTACTTAATATTTAATCTAGCACTTGAATTGTTTGTTCCACTATGCGAAACTTAGTTTCACATTATACCCATTTAAACAAAATTTCTATTCTTTGTAAACCTTTAACTCAATATATGGCTATAAAATGACAAAAATATTACCAACAGCTAAACCGCTTTTAGATCGAATGAACGATACGCTCGCCCAAAGTAAAGTCGATGATGATAGACAATTCGTCACCGCTCTTGGACGCGGATTAACCTTATTGGCTGGGTTTGAGCATCAAAATCAATTGAGCCATCAGCAGTTGTGTCAGCTGACCTTATTGCCTAAAGCGACGGTTACCCGTCTGATTTATACCTTAACGACGCTTGGATTTTTACGCACAACGTTAGAAGGACAGTATCGCCTAGGTAGCAGCGCGGTGCGATTGAGCGCGCAAGCTTGGAGTCGTCATGATGTGGTAGCCTTTGCTGAACCGTTATTACGTCAATTTGCCAGCCAAAATGAAGTGTCGGTGAATTTAGCCACAGAAATAGAAGGAGAAATGCGTTATCTGGCCTGCTGCCGTAGTCCTGCGCGCTTATCGGTAAATTTGCAAGTCGGCTCGGCTGTGCCGGTCGCACGTACTGCCATAGGACGCGCCTTTTATGCAATCAGTACGCCCACTCGCCAAGCAGTGATCACAGCTAATTTGCAAACTCACTTATCTAAGGATGAGTTTCAACAAGCGCAAATAGCATTAGCTGACGCCTCAACCTATTATGATACGCATGGTTATACGCTATCTGATGGAGAGTTCTCTACGGATATTTTAGCCGTTGCGGTAGGAGTATTTGATATCACGACTGGGCACTATGCTTATTCGTTAAATGCCAGCGTCCCTCGTGCTAATTGGGAAAGCGCGGGCTATGCTGCGATGATTGTACCAAAATTACAAGCACTTGCTGAAAGGATTGGGCGCGGGGCTTAGATCGGTTTCTTAATAAAAAAGATAACAGCTCCAACTATAAAAAATATCAAATTGACTTTAGTAAAGAGTTATCTATAGTAAAAGGTTATAGCTTCACAAACTAGGACAGATAATGATGGCTTTATATTCTAGCTTATACCGGATAACAGGACTGCTAACTGCTCTTGTATTATCCTTAGCAGCCTGTGCCCCACCATCAAATACTATCACCGATGCCGATACTAAAGTTAGGGTTGATGACCGTACCACTACGGATATCTCTCCTCCTAATGTCTTTAATAGAGATAGCATCGGTAGCACAAAAATTGGGGATACTTTTGACTCGAAAAAGCTGAACAAAGCCCCCTCAAGTTTTGATCGTTGTTTTTCAGCCAAAAATAAAGCCATACCAGCTGCTGATTATCTAATCATAGATGATAAAGTCGTCAAAATAACCATCAAGGATTCAGATATTCCATCTGCTTCCGGGGTTAAGATTGGTGACAGTCTCAGCCAAGTCTATGCTAAGCACCAAGGTCAGACGCCAGAAATTATCGATAGCCCTTTTAGCGGTCCTGATGACAAACTCATCAATATGTACTATTGGACTGTAGAAGAGGGCCAGCGTGTCGGCACCCGATATGATTTAAACCCTGATGTCGTCATTAATATAAGTATTGGTAACGAAGATGGATTGATGTCGCAAGAAGGCTGTGTTTAAGCCAACTAAATAGACTGAGCTGAATTAAATTAGTAGTTAATAGAAAACTCATCCCACAATTTCATTTAGTGAAGACAGCGTTAGCAAGCCGTTACTCAATCGTCCATGAGCCGTGATTTTATCAGCGTATAATATGCGCGTTAATTATAAGTTAAAATAAAGCTGGCTGACCTCTAAATCATGATTATCGATGGTTAGGAGAGGCTGCTTTTATATGTTATCAATAATTACTGCGTTTTTTAATTTCTATCTTTTTAACTTCTATGTTTATAGTTGAGCGTCGCTATGCCCCAATCTCGTACCAATCTAAACCCTAAGCCCAAATATGACTCTCCGTATCTTATCGGAGTTTTACTGCGCTATAGCACCTTTGGCGCGGCTATATTGCTATTCTTAGCAGGGCTATTGCTGTTTAACTGGTGGCTAATTATTATTGGTGGGCTTGGAGTGGGTTTGGGTATTTATGACTTGCTTCAGTCGAAGCATGCCATACTAAGCAATTACCCGGTCGCCGGCCATATCCGCTATGTGCTTGAGGACTTTCGTCCTGAAATTCGCCAATATCTGTTAGAGGATGATAAGGAGCAAGTGCCATTTTCACGCCAGCAACGCGCATTGGTCTATCAACGTGCCAAAAATGTTAGCGATACCAATGCTTTTGGGACGCTTGATGATCTATATAAACACGGTAAAGAATGGTTTTTGCAGTCCGCTATTAGCCAACCTTTAGAGAATCAAGATTTCCGCATCAGTGTTGGCGGTGAGCGTTGTCAGCAGCCGCATGATATGTCTGTGTTCAACATCTCGGCGATGAGCTTTGGCAGTCTGTCCGCCAACGCCATTATGGCGCTGAATCAAGGGGCGAAGATGGGCGGCTTTACTCATGATACCGGTGAGGGGGCGATTAGCGATCATCATCGTAAGTTCGGTGGTGACTTAGTTTGGGAGCTGGGCACCGGTTACTTCGGTTGCCGCGATGCTAACGGTAACTTCGATGTGCAGTCCTTTGCCGAAAAAGCAGTTGATCCCCAAGTAAAAATGATTGAAATCAAGCTGTCACAAGGTGCCAAACCTGGTAAAGGTGGCGTGCTACCCGCTGAAAAAATCACTCAAGAAATCGCAGATACACGTCAAGTGCCCCTTGGGAAAGACTGCGTGTCGCCCTCCTCTCACACCGCTTTTAGTACGCCGCGTGAGTTGGTGGCATTTTGGCAGCAATTGCGTGAATTATCAGAAGGTAAGCCGGTCGGCTTTAAGCTATGTATTGGGCAGCCGTGGCAGTTCATGGCCATTGTTAAAGCCATGATTGAAGCTGACAACTACCCTGACTTTATCGTTATTGACGGTGCTGAAGGCGGTACGGGAGCTGCACCTGTCGAATTTATGGACAATGTCGGCATGCCACTGGTTGATGGTTTTTTACTGGTACACAACACCTTAGTTGGCGCCGGTATCCGTGACAAAATCAAGCTTGGCGTCAGTGGCAAGATCGTATCTGGCTTTGATATCGCCCGTTTGTTGGCACTGGGCGCAGATTGGTGTAACTCCGCACGTGGCTTTATGTTTGCGGTAGGCTGTATTCAGTCACGCACTTGTCATACCAACACCTGTCCCACTGGCGTTGCCACCCAAGACCCCTATCGCCAAATGGCCCTCGATGTACCGAGTAAAGCTGAACGCGTGGCAAGCTTTCATAAGAACACGCTCAAGTCACTCGCCAGTATCGTAGGCGCAGTTGGTCTGCAACACCCCAGTCAGTTGCAGCCGTATCATATCGCGCGGCGCTTAGATGATGGGCAAATTAAACTGCTGTCTAAGTTCTTTTATTTTACGGATGAGGGCGCGCTACTTGACCATAGTGCCCGTGCAGATGTGTTCAATCAAATGTGGGTCATGGCAGACCCCGAAAGCTTCTTAGCGGATAACGATGCTCTGATTGCTTATAACAAAGACTCGCGGGACAAGGGCAAGGAAACCAAAGCCCCAACCGCAAAAACAGACACAAAAACCATCGGTGAGATTACTGCAACAACGAATCTCAACCTGACAGAAGATAAGTAATTCATGCTCCCTAATATTCTTACTGCTTTCGCTATCGTTTTGCTTGCTGTAATTATAAGCGCCTGCCAGCCCTCAGTGACAGATACTGCCAGCTCAGCAACATCGGACTGGTGGTGTCAAACACACAATGCACCCTTTGCTTATAGCGCTTGTCGTGTTGATGCGAAGGCGTTAGCCACGGGTCGCTACTCGCTACAACTGTTTTGGCAAAAGTCTGACAGTACGCAGCCATTACTCACTTTTGATAAATTATTAACCACCTTGCCGCCTTCTCAAACATTAGCCTTTGCAATGAATGCCGGTATGTATAATAAGCGCTACGCCCCGATTGGTTATACTGTCATTGATGGGGAAGAAATACTCTCGCTGAATTTAAAGGAAGGGGGCGGTAACTTTCATCTATTGCCCAATGGTGTAATGTGGTGGGACCAATCTGGTAACGTGCAAATCACTGAAAGCAATGCACTGCAACAGCTACGAGAACAAGGAACAGCTAAGCCTTGGTTTGCGACTCAATCAGGCCCTATGCTAGTTATCAATGACGCCATTCATCCCAAGTTTAATCCTGAGAGCACCTCACTAAAGTTTCGCAATGGTGCGGGCGTCTGTACAGACGGCAGCATACAGTTCGTTAACAGTGATGAGCCAGTGAACTTTTATGAATTCGCTGTGTTATTTAAAGATAAACTGAACTGTCCGAACGCGCTATTTTTAGATGGCGGTATCGCCTCAGCTTTATATGCACCAAATATTAATCAGCATGATAAAAAAGAGATGGGCGTAATGATAGGGGTGGTTAAGAACAAGTAATTACTAAGCCAGAAATTGCTTCATTGCAACTGCATATAGGGCGATTGTTATATAGGACCCTAAAACTGACCTATTTTCATCGTAAGTATATCAGATGCTCATAAAAAAGCACTTAAGATGACTGTATCATCCCAAGTGCTTTTCTTTCATTTGCGCTTGTACTAACTTTAGTGTTTACAGCGGCTTCTTTAGGCCTACCTTTCAAAACTGGCTTTAAATACTAGTTTTAAATACTAGCTACCAAGACTCATTTTAGGGCCAAATGGTTCATAGTGAACGCTATCAACGCCATGATCTAGCGTAGTCAAGCCATCAATCATACTTTCCATAAATGGCATGGATCCGCAAACATAAATATCTGCTGGTTCTGGTAGAGTAGCCAGCCACGCCTCATCTAGTATTTGCCCTTCGTCAAAATAGAAAATATTTTTTTCAACTTTTTCTGCTGACGCTAACAGCTGATGGGTCTTCTCATCAAAGGCATGATGATCTTTATTCTGACAAGCATAAACCCAAATGATAGGTCGCTGAGGATTAGTCGCTACTTGCGCCTCTAACATAGACAAGATAGGCGTTACTCCGACCCCAGCACTGATAAGCACTAAGGGAATATCATTTTGGGTCATCAGCTTTTTATTTAAAGCAAAATCACCTGCAGGTGCAGATAACATTACCGTCTCGCCGACTTGTAGATGATCATGTAAATAATTGGAGACCAATCCACGATGCTCATCGCGATTGTCACGTCTGACTGCGAACTGGATACCTTTGTCAGTATTTGCTGAATATAAAGAATAATGACGTAGTGCTAAATGGTCGCTATCTTTAGGATCCGTTTTTACAGTAATGTATTGACCGGCAGTTAGATTGAGTTTATTAAGATCGATGCTTTGATTGCTTTCTGGGCTATTTTCTACCGAGCTATCATTAACGGGTACGACGGTAAAGGCGGCAATATCGGTTGCAGCAGCTACTTTTTCGACCACTTTAAACGCGGCAAAGCCTTCCCACAACTCCTCTTTATACATATTCTTTTCAAGCTGAATAAAGACGTCAGCAATCTCATCATAGGCTTCTGTCCAAGCATTGATAATGTCATCATTCGCCGCCTCGCCAAGCACTTCTTTTATAGCGCCAATAAGGTATTTTCCAACAATGGGATAATGCTCTGGTAAGATTTGTAGGGCGCGATGTTTATGACTGATGCCCGTTACTTCCGGTAGTAGAACAGCTAAATGTTCAATATTTTTGGCCGCTACTAACACCGTCGATGCTAGTGCGTTCTGTTGACGTCCTAGCTTTTGGTTGGTTTCATTAAAGATATCTAGCAGCTCAGGATGGGCTGCAAACATGTTCTTGTAGAATACTTTGGTGATAGCAGTCCCATGTTCTTCAAGTACAGGGACAGTTGCTTTTACAATTTCTATGGTTTGAGCGGTAGCCATTACATTTCTCTTAGTGAGTCATCACATTGATAGGTTTAGGTGCTTAGGTTGATAGGCTTAAGTTCGCAACGATAACTAGACTTTGCAGACAATAACTAACCTGTCATGGTCAATTAATCAAAACGTTGCTATAAGATTCATTTCAAATAAATCTTATCATATTTCTGATAATATACCAATGCTATGTCACCGTTTTTATTATTTCTATTGTGGATTTTTCTGTCTAAGAATCTAATAACGCTAACCAAAAAAGCAGCCACTATAGAGTTTATAGTGACTGCTTTTTTTATAATTCAATATTCTGCCAGTACCCATCATTACCAATGACTTTCATCATTAGCGTTAATAAGTGAGGATCATTTTTATATTGCTACCGCGCCAAATGCGCCGTCATTTGTTCCACTCCATGTAGAGTCATCGGATACATCTGATTATCAAATATTTTTTTAATTTCGACAATAGTTTGAGTATATTGCCAATGCGCGGTATTCTCAGGGTTGAGCCATGCCACTTTATCGAAATGCTCCAGCACTCTTTTGAGCCAAACCACACCGGCTTCATTGTTCATATACTCAACGCTACCGCCCACTGACATCAGCTCATAAGGTGACATTGAGGCGTCACCAACAAATATCACCCGGTATTCACGGCCATATTTATTGAGTAGGTCGAAAGTTGTCATGGGCGCACTGTGCCGGCGATCATTATCTTTCCAAACGTAATCGTACAGGCAGTTATGAAAGTAAAAGAATTCTAAAGTCTTAAATTCATTTTTGGCCGCAGAAAATAGCTTCTCTAACGCTTCAATGTGCACATCCATACTGCCGCCAACGTCGAACAGCATCAATACTTTGACACGGTTACGGCGCTCAGCCTGCATATGAATGTCGAGCACGCCTTTTTTGGCGGTACGCTTGACAGTCTCTTTAATATCTAGCTCATCAGCGCTACCGGTGCGCGCAAACTGACGCAGATTACGCAGAGCCATCTGAATTTGGCGTGTCCCTAATAGATTGTCATCATCAAGATTACGGTACTTGCGCTGCTCCCAGACTTTTGCTGCGCTGCGTTTACGGGATTCACCGCCTACGCGCACGCCTTCAGGATGATCACCATAAGCACCAAATGGCGAGGTGCCACCCGTTCCCACCCATTTACTGCCGCCTTGATGTCGCTCTTTTTGCTCTTTTAAGCGTTCCTCTAAAGCTTTCATCAATTCTTCAAGTGAGCCGTATTTTTTAAGTAAACGCCGCTGCTCTTCTGTCAGATTTTTGGGATCGAGCTTTAAGTCTAACCATTCTTTGGGAATGTCAGTCAGCTTTGCCAACAGCTCATCAGTGTCTAGACTATCGACCCCTTCAAAATAATCAGCCATCGCCCGATCAAACTTATCAAAATGACGTTCATCCTTAACCATACACAGACGAATCAGCCGATACATATCTTCCCGACTGGCAAAATCGCGCAATTCTGGATCTTCTGGATGCGGTTGCATCATGAGCCCCTGCTCCAGCGCCGCATTTAGGTCGAGCAGTTCACGCGTGCTAACGGGCACGCCGTAAGTGCGCAAGGTATAAAATAATTTGATAAACATAAGCTACGCATCACATATTGGCTGATGGGGTTATGATTGAACCTTAGTATTTATAGGCTCAAATCATGGCGACAGTGCGATTTGGTTGCCTATTGATTAACGGCGCATCATATTGGCAAAGCGCTGGAGCAAGCTGACATCGGCTTCATTTTTGAGCAGTGCCCCATATAGTGGCGGGATAGATTTTTCGCCGCGTAGATTTTCTTCCAGCTCCGCTTGTGCCATATCGTCAGCAAGTAATAACGTTAACCAGTCGACCAGCTCTGAGGTTGATGGTGGCTTTTTTAGCCCTTGAATATTACGCAGCTTATAAAAAACATCCAGCGCATCGTTGACCAGTTTTTCTTGAATATCAGGAAAATGTACGTCAATAATTTGACGCATAGTTTGCTCTTCAGGGAAGTCAATATAATGGAAGAAGCAACGACGCAAGAATGCATCCGGCAGCTCTTTTTCATTATTAGAGGTGATAATCACTACTGGGCGCTGCTCAGCGGTAATGGTCTCGCCGGTCTCATAAACATAAAATGACATTTTATCCAGCTCATGTAGCAAGTCATTTGGGAACTCAATATCTGCTTTATCAACCTCATCAATCAGCAAGACACTGCGCTCTTTGCTGGTAAAAGCATCCCATAATTTACCAGGCTTAATATAATTGCCAATCTCATAAACTTTATCATCGCCCAATTGCGAATCCCGCAAGCGTGCTACTGCGTCATATTCGTATAAGCCTTGCTCAGCTTTGGTAGTCGATTTGATGTGCCACGTGATCAACGGCATGCCCAAGCTGGCAGCGACCTCCTCGGCAAGTAAAGTTTTACCGGTACCCGGCTCACCCTTAATCAGTAGGGGCTTTTGTAAGGTCATAGCAGCATTGACCGCCAGTTGTAAATCATCGGTGGCAATATAACTGTCGGTACCAGTAAAGCTTGGTTTAGTAGTGTTGTTAGCAGTGGTCATGTTCAAATCTCAGTCGTTGTTATTAATATAAAAGGTGGTTGCGATAAAGCAGTTGCCGACATTAAAAAAGTTAACTATCGGCAAATTAGGTAAATAATGGCTAAGACTAGCACAGCCCTCTTAAATGCCAAAGTACTCGTGCGTTCGTAGTTTCTAACTGCAATAACTTATTACTAAGCTCACTTATTTTGCTAAGCTTATTTATTATTGAGATTACTTATTGTTGATAAGAGACATTTAATTAATGACCCAAATAGTTAATCTCCATAAAAAAAGACACGCCAAGGTGTCTTCTAATGTAGTTATAAAGAATCTATTTATAAAGACAGCTAAAGCATCACAGCTTCTTATCTCTTACATCATTATCGAGCGGCTCTATAGACTCTTCAACGGTAGGCTTTTTAATAATAGAATTTTTTGGCAATTCAATGTCTTTTTTTGCGCTAATATCAGATTCAGGAATCACTACGGGTAATGGCTCATCAGTATCTTCGGTCAGGTAATTACCCGTCGCCAGTTGCATATTAGCTTGGGTATCTTCAGCGCTGCGGCGACGTGCTTTTTCCAAGCTTGACTCAAAAGCACCGCGTATCAGCTGCCAGACAAAACCAATGAACAGGCCCACCACCAACACCACTAAGATGGGTAACGCATTAGTCACAGCAGCGGCCATATCTTTCATCATGACCGCATAGACCACGCTGATACTGGCTGGCGCAATCAAACTAGGATCATCCAGTGCGGTACCTGGCGCCAACAAAACGGCAAATAATACCATCCAGCTCATGCCACCGAGGGGACGTGGCAGGACGCGCGCGACAAGCAGCCATAATATCAGCACCACAATAGCGCCGCCAAGGTAAGCATACATCGGCAGATCAGCGGGTGGGACGTCTTTTACCATCTGGCTCCACCAAATGACAAGCTCACCGAGGATGTCACTGATGGTTTCCAAAGGTAGGATTTGGAAGAGATTTTTTAACCAGTCCATGCGTGTTTAGTTACCTGCTTTTGTAAGTCGCGCGACGCGCCTTTGTCTTCAATAGCTTATAGTACATTCTATCGTACTGTTAGAACGGCTGTACTCTTGAAAAACTGAGTACAGAAGTGACGTGTGCGCTTGATAGGTTGCTAGTTTATCACGACTTTATGCCGAAATGCATGCGGCCAACTGCTCATCAATAATTTTTTTAACAGCAATTGTTGTCAGTATATCAATGATCATAGGCTCTTTAGAAGAAACGTATTAGTCGTATATATTGTCTTGAGCTTCGAGAGCGCGTAGCTCTGCTTGGCGACGCATCACATCTTGCGGCGGCATCTGTACGAAATATCCTTGTGACTTTAGCTTGGCCAGCACCTCTTCTTTATCAACACGAGCAAGCGTTGATGTCGCACCCAAATCCAGATGCATCACAAACTTACTGACCCCTAAACCAGTGCGAAAGCCTTTAGGCAGTATGCCTAGCCAGTCTTTAATCTCATCCGTATCGTCAGGATAGTCGGGACGCGCAATATAAACATACATATCATCACGCTTAGTAAATTTATAAACATCACAATGCATAAAGGTACCCTATCAAACATTAGAAATTAAACAAAATACGGATTATAGTATTTATCAAATACGGCTATTAGAACACTTATGAATAACGACCCTAATAATATTGTAGCCTAGCATAATTTACTTTGCCACCAATAGTCGCTTTACGTATCGACATACGTTATTGGGGCGACGTCTTGGTAATATCACTCTTAGTATTGTTACCGTCGCTTATTATCCTATTCAGTCCTGTAATGAATTGCGATGATTAATTTAGCAGCAGTATTTTTAAATCATTAATAAAACACAAACCCTTATTTTATAAGCATTTTAGCGCTTAATATTAGCAAAATAACGGCCTTTTACTAAGTTTATTAACTTTAATCCGTTTGATGACTTGTAAAACGGCTATGAACCTTTCATAATAAAAGCGTTTTTCAGGAGAGAGTTTTATAGCAAGACGCCGCGTTTATTGTCCGCAACTAAGCCGTCTAAATCTGCTATAAGACCACCGAAGGCGCATCCACCCTGCTAATCGCTCAGGTAAAAGGACTGATAGACACATACCCATACTGTTTATTTGCATTTCGCCTATCGGCATTTTGCAATCTCAAACATAAGGTATAACAAATCTGGAGAGCGGTAAGGACGGACGACGCCTTACCCACCGAAGGGGAGAAAATGCGTTACCATACGCTTTAGGCTAATAATATCTAGGTTTATATTAAAGCCAGCTCATATTGAGCGTGCATAATGTAAGGAACGTGTTGAAAATCTCAGGTCACAGGACAGATAGGGCTTTTGCTTAAACCGACGTTCAGCGTCTGTTTTGCTGATTGCTTTATTTTTATGTGCCACCCTTTACCGCAACGCTTGCACTTTGTAAGCTTGATTCTCGCTACTGACGATGCCCATCACATACTATACTTAACGAGTATTGATGGCGTATACATAAGGATTTGTTATGACCGATACTAATAACCAAGACACCAATACTCAAGATACTAACAACCAAGCCCCTCAGCGCACACCCCTCTACCAGTCTCACGTCGATAGTGATGGCAAACTGGTGGATTTTTCTGGCTGGGAATTGCCTATTAACTACGGCTCACAAATCGAAGAGCATGAGGCAGTACGTACTGATGCCGGCATGTTCGATGTCTCGCACATGGTCATTATCGATATTGAGGGCGCAGGCAGCAAAGCATGGCTTCAGAAATTATTAGCCAACGATGTCAATAAGCTAAAAACCGTCGGTAAAGCTTTGTATTCTCCCATGCTCAACGAGCATGGCGGCGTCATCGATGACTTAATTGTTTATTTAATGAATAGCGACGAAACTGAATACCGTATCGTATCAAACGCGGCTACTCACGATAAAGACATGGCACAGTTCGAAAAAGTAGCTAAGGATTTTGACGTTCAGCTAACTGAGCGTACAGAGCTTGCTATGCTTGCGGTTCAAGGACCCAATGCGGTTGAAAAACTAGCACAAGCCAAACCAAGCTGGGCTGATACCCTTGGAACAATAACGCCTTTTGTTGGTGCTGACCTGACTGATATCGAAGGTCCAAACTGGTTTGTCGCACGCACGGGTTATACTGGAGAAGATGGCGTTGAAGTCATCATGCATGGCGATGATGCGCCCGCGTTCTTTGAGCAATTAAAAGAAAACGGTATTAAGCCTGCCGGTCTTGGCGCACGCGATACCCTACGCATGGAAGCGGGTTTGAACCTCTATGGTCACGATATGGATGAGACCATCAGTCCATATGAATGCAACATGGGTTGGACGCTAGCACTAAAAGATGAGCGTGACTTTGTTGGTCGCGAAGCACTAGTCAGTAAGCGTAAACAAGCTAAAGATGACCATACTGCGATGAAACAAGTCGGCCTGTTACTCACCAGCCGTGGCGTGTTACGTGAAGGCATGGCAGTGTCCATCAATCAAGGGACAGATAACGAGCAGACAGGTATCATTACCAGCGGCACCTTCTCTCCTAGCCTAAAAAACTCTATCGCTATAGCCCGTGTTCCTGCTAGCCTATCAGACGTTGATAATGTACAAATTGATTTGCGCGGTAAAGGCAAATTCGTCGATGTCCGTGTTCTTAAGCTACCTTTTGTCCGTAATGGTAAGCAACAGTTTGATTCGTGATTAAACTTTACAGCTCTTAATTTATACCCATTAATGTTCCACAACCTCTATCACTTAGGAGAGACACTATGAGTAATGTCCCAGCAGAATTAAAATATATCGCCAGCCATGAGTGGTTACGCCTTGAAGACGACGGCACCATCACTGTTGGTATCACCGACCATGCCCAAGATTTATTAGGGGATGTGGTATTTGTTGAGCTACCAGAAGTGGGCGCTAACATCTCTGTTGATGAAGAAATCTCAGTCGTTGAGTCGGTAAAAGCGGCGTCTGATGTGTATGCGCCTATCTCAGGCGAAGTCGTTGCTGTCAATGAAAGCTTAGAGGATGACCCTGAAATCATCAACTCAGACCCGTATGGTGAAGGTTGGTTCTTTAGAATGAAGCCTGACAACATGGAAGACTATGAGGCGTTAATGAGTGCTGATGAGTATGAAAACGAGCTATAAGTTGCTCATTTGGTATTAAGCTTTATAAATTATTGCAAGGTAGATTATTGTAAACTTGCAGATATTAACGCCAGTTGGTATCTGCCATTATTTAACAATGTATAGCCTGCATGCAACATCTGCTATTCATGCTCATAGCGGTTATTTAATGGCGCTTATTCAACAGTCCTTAATACTATTCACAGCTCACTGCTGTCATCTCTTTTATACCTATCACCTGCTACCCTGCTCTGGAGTCACCTATGAAACCAGCCGATACTAACGCGAATCAAACCGATGCGCTCGATGCTCAAAATTCACCATCGTCTCATCAAGCCTCTAAACAACAAAGTGCTAGTGCGGGTACAGATAAAGCAAACCGCGTAGCGATGCCTGACCATACGCCGCAACTGCAAGCGTTTCGCGACATCGTAGAGTCACGCCGTTCAGTACGACGTTTTACTGACACCCCAATTCCTGACGATGTATTGGCAGATTGTCTACGCTTAGCCATGCTAGCGCCAAACTCTAGCAATCTACAGCCGTGGGAGTTTTATGTCATCGATAGTGCTGATAATCGCCAACGCGCTATCAAAAACTGTATGAATCAAAATGCTGCTAAAACATCAGCACGTTTGATAGCAGTCGTTGCACGCACTAATAATTGGCATGATCACGCCCAGCAAATTTTGCGTGAGTATCCTGATACGCCGGTACCAAAAAAGGTCAAAGACTACTACACCAAAGTAGTGGCCATGGATTTTTTGCGGGGTCCAGTTAATGTGGTATCAGTTGCTAAATGGGGTGCTACTCAAGTTTTTAGACAGGTAAAAGGACCGATTAAATCGCCTTATTATACCTTTGAAGATGTCAAAAATTGGGCGACTAACAACACCTCTCTTGCCGCCGAAAACCTAATGCTGGCACTGCGAGCACATGGGTTTGATAGCTGTCCGATGGGCGGCTTCGATGAGCCGGCGATGAAGCGCTTATTAGGCTTGGGTGATGATCACCATATTGTCATGATGATTGGCGCTGGTGAGCGTGCCGATAATGGCATTTATAGTTCGCAGTATCGCTTTGATCAAGAGCAGTTTGTGCATTACGTTTAATTAATCGTGCATTAAGCAGTTCGTTACTTATTAACGACTCAGTTTAAATTTACCAAGACACTTTTACCCTACTCATTTTTACTATACTTATTTTTTCACCATACTTACCGCCTGTTTTATCGGCGCTACTAAGGACTGTCATGACTACCTCTGAAAAACCTACCTTTGATACCTTTAAAGGACTATTCAACGAATCTGAATTTGTCTATCGCCATCTAGGTTCTAACGACAGCAAACAAGCCGATATGCTAAAAGCGGTTGGCTATGATGATATGGCAAGCTTTATTAACGATACTGTGCCTGAGCCGGTACGCATGCATAAAGAGTTAGATTTACCACTAGCGATGAGTGAACACGGCGCACTAGCTAGATTGCGTGTGATGGCAGACAAAATCACCGTCAATAAAAGCTATATTGGCCAAGGCTATTCACCAGTACGTATGCCAGCGGTTATTCAACGTAACGTGTTAGAAAATCCAGGCTGGTATACCGCTTACACCCCTTATCAAGCTGAGATTTCTCAAGGTCGTCTAGAAGCGTTGCTTAACTTCCAGCAAGTTTGTATTGATTTGACAGGCCTTGAAATGGCAGGTGCCTCGCTACTTGACGAAGCAACGGCAGCGGCTGAAGCCATGTCAATGTCTAAGCGTATGAGCAAAAGCAAATCAAACCAGTTTTTCGTTGATGAGCGCATTTACCCACAGACGTTAGACGTTATCCGTACCCGTGCTAAGTACTTTGGTTGGGACGTTATCGTTGGTGATTTTGAATTGGCTGAATCTGGCGACTACTTCGGTGCGATCTTCCAGTATGTCGGTCATGAAGGCGATGTTAAAGATTTAACGGACGTTATTAGTGCCGTGAAGAAAAACAAAACTTATACCTCAGTGGTCAGTGACATCATGAGCTTGGTATTGTTAAAATCACCCGCTGATATGGGTGCCGACGTCGCACTAGGTAGCACGCAGCGCTTTGGTATTCCTATGGGTTTTGGTGGTCCACATGCCGCCTACTTTGCATTCTCAGATAAAGCCAAGCGCTCAGCACCTGGTCGTATTATTGGGGTCTCAATAGATGCGCACGGCAACCCTGCCCTACGTATGGCGCTACAAACGCGTGAGCAGCATATTCGCCGCGAAAAAGCCAACTCAAACATCTGTACCTCGCAAGTATTACTGGCTAATCTAGCTGGTATGTATGCCGTCTATCACGGTCCAAGTGGCGTTAAGCGCATTGCTACTCGCATTCATGCTTTCGCGACTGCCTTTGCTGAGGTCATCCGGACCACTGATGACAGTAATAGTGACCTGAATGTGGTGCATGAGCAATTCTTTGATACCGTCGTTGTTGACTGTGGTTCAGAAAAATTGGCCACGCAAATTTTTAAAAATGCGGACAATGTTGGCTATAACTTATGGCGGCTTGGTGACACCAAATTAAGCGTTTCTTTTAATGAAATTAGCGATCAAAAAGACTTCAACGTCTTGACCCAGCTATTCGTTAGTAAGTCGCATGACTTACCTGAAGACGCGACTATTTCTTTAGAGGCAGCGCATCTACGTACCGACGCTATCTTGAGTCATCCGGTCTTTAACTCGCATCATACCGAGCATGAAATGCTACGTTATTTAAAATCGCTTGAAGATAAAGATTTGGCGATGAACCGTAGTATGATTGCGCTTGGTAGCTGTACTATGAAGCTGAATGCAACTAGTGAGATGCTGCCTATCACTTGGCCTGAGTTTGCCAACGTGCATCCTTTTGCACCACGTGACCAAGTCACTGGTTATATCGACATGATTGATAGCCTACAAGACCAACTAAAAGCCATCACTGGTTTTGATGATGTGTCTATGCAGCCGAACTCTGGCGCCTCAGGTGAGTACGCCGGTCTATTGGCTATCCGCCGCTATCATGAGTCACTAGGTGAGACCAATCGCGATATCTGTCTCATTCCTAAGTCTGCGCATGGTACCAATCCTGCAACAGCAATCATGATGGGTATGAAAGTAGTCGTGGTTCTAACTGATGACAATGGTAACGTTGATATCGCTGACCTAACGGCTAAATGTGAAGAGCATAGCGAGAATCTCGGTGCCTTGATGATCACTTATCCATCAACGCATGGTGTGTTCGAAGAAGGCATCCGTATCATGTGTGACCTTATCCATAAGCATGGCGGTCAAGTGTATATGGATGGCGCTAACATGAATGCACAGGTCGGTATCATGCAACCAGCTGATGTGGGCGCAGACGTGCTACACATGAACTTGCACAAAACCTTCTGTATTCCACATGGCGGCGGCGGTCCTGGTATGGGTCCCATCGGTATGAAGGCGCACTTAGCCCCATTCATGGCCAACCATGCCATTAGCCCCGTACATAATGCGCAAAAAGACTTAACAGCAGTGTCGGCAGCGCCTTATGGCTCAGCCAGTATTTTGCCAATCTCATGGATGTATATTGCAATGATGGGCCGTGATGGTCTGTTAGAGGCCACCCATCTAGCGCTATTGAATGCTAACTATGTCGCCTCTGAGCTTAAAGATCATTACCCTGTTCTTTATGCGGGTAAAAATGGACAAGTTGCGCACGAATGTATCATCGATATTCGTCCGCTTAAAGAAGAAACCGGCATTAGTGAAAGTGAAATTGCTAAGCGCTTAATGGATTATGGCTTCCATGCCCCAACCATGAGTTTCCCAGTAGCTGGTACCTTGATGATTGAGCCTACTGAGTCTGAATCAAAAGAAGAATTAGACCGCTTTATCAGTGCGCTAAAATCTATCCAAGAAGAAGCTATGAAAATCAAATCTGGCGAAGATGGCTGGACAGCTGAAGACAACCCATTAGTGAATGCGCCGCATACGGCATCTATGATCACTAATAGCGAATGGTCACATCCATACAGCCGTGATACTGCTGCATTCCCACTACCTTATGTCCGCGCACATAAGTTCTGGCCAAGTGTTTCACGCATTGATGATGCTTACGGCGATAAGAACCTAAGATGTTCTTGCCCAAGTATCGAAAACTACATGTAGTCTTCGATAACGGTAGCTTTTTAATTGAGCCATAACATAAACCTCCAAGTCAGCAGCTGACTTGGAGGTTTTTTTATTTATTGTTGTCTATTAATAATGACCACACTTGGCATTTTAAATCGGCATTTAACACTATAATAAAACCATACAATGATAAAAACGACAGTTAACTTATCAAGCCAAACAACTTTTATGGACTGACCAATGCCGCAAAAAATACCACAAATCCCAAAAAGAAACCGCGTTATTCTTATTCATGGTTTGCACCAAACCGCATGGATTATGTGCCCACTCGCTAAGCGCTTACAAGCGCAAGGGTTTGATACTCATCAATACGGTTATCGTAGTATGCGTGATGGTATAAAAATAAATAGCCAACGTCTCAATAATTGGCTTGAGCAACATCATCATCCTGACCAGCCGATAGACCTTATAGGTCATAGCTTAGGTGGACTTATTATCCGGGATTTTGTTTATCACTATCCGCAATGGCAGATTGGACGCTGCGTGACGCTTGGCACACCGCATGTTGGTAGTATCTGTGCTGATTATATTTGGCGGTTGACGCCTGCTGTGGTAGGAAAATCGTATATTGACGCATTAGATGGGACGGTAGCGCCATTACCTGAGCACATCACTTTGGGTATAATTGCGGGGAACCGCCCCAAGGGTTTGGGGCAACTATTTCTGCAGTATCATAACCGCAAACTACGTAAAGCAGATAGTCCATTACTTGATGAGTATCTTATACACGATGGCACAGTATATTTGAAAGAGACCAAACTTGACGCTGCCGCTGACCACCTAATCATGCCGGTATCTCATACAGGAATGTTAGTCAATGCAGCAGTAGCTGAGCAAATTGCACACTTTTTACAGCATGGGCAATTTAAACGTTAATAGCTATTAAACTTATAACCATTACAGTTATCGCTATTTACTATTGATACCCATACCTTGCTTTAATTCAACTTTATGTTTGTTAATAACAGGTATCAATATTTGGGTGACCCATTCATTACGCCAGCCCTTTAACCCTTGTGGTAACTCATCTAGATCTTTATCAAAGGCAATGACTTCATACAGCTGACCCAGCCATTTTTTACGCATCAATACATTAGCGGGTACACCAATTTGCTCTGACTGCTTATCCACCACTTCTTGTACGGCTTTTGATAGAACTTTATTTTTGGAGCGGTAAGGCGGCAGTAGACAAGGTGGATGCTCGACAGGCGCCAGCATTTTTGCATCATTAATCACCTTCATCAACTCGTCTCCATACAGACGCAGCATACTTCGGTGAATCGTCGTTTTATGGGCCAGCTCGCGCATATTGCTAGGCTTTTCAGTGATAATCTCACGTACCGCTTGTTTTTTAATCACAAAAGTACGAGGTTGATTGGTCGCCCGTGCCAGCTCCTCACGCCATGTCGCTATCGCTTGTAAAGTGGCCATTTGTTGTGAGTTATAACGATAGTCTGCCATCGTTAGATACATGGCCTCATCTTCGACATGCTGAGCCTGATATAGATCGTGGGCGTACAGCTGGCAGTCTGCCCACACATAGTCAAAGAGTCCTTGCGACTTAAGCGCGTGTTCAAGACTTAAGTATAAGGCGGGCAAAAAGCGTACATCATCAATCGCATATTGCTCTTGCTCATCTGATAACGGACGCATGAGCCAATCAGACTGGCTTTGTTCTTTATCAATATGCATATCTAACTGATCATCAAGCGCCTGCTGATAGCCCATTTGTAATTGTCCAGTCAAATAGGACAAAGCAATCTGGGTATCAAAAATATTGGTTAATGGTGGACAGCCGGACAACAGGTAAAAAATACCTAAATCTTCTCCGCAAGCATGCCAAATAGCGACATCAACTTCGCTCAGTGCTTGCCACAATTCTTCCAGTTGCAGCTGCGGTGCGTCTACTAAATAAACATGATCGCCAGTATTTAGCTGCACCAGTGCCAAACGCGGATAATAAGTATCGCGCTTGATAAACTCAGTATCTAATGCCACCCGCCCGCAACTCTCTAGCGCATCAATAACCTCATTGAGCTGGTATTGCTGTTTTATCCAAGTAACCGGCAGTTCATCAGCCACGTCTAACAACGCATCAATATCAGGCTCTGACGGCAATACTGCTGAGTTTGAATCAATCGTTTCGTTTGGTTGACTATTATGAGTAACTTTATCAATAGAGTCAGCAGTTTTGGAGGACAAAAAAGGGTTAGCTGAGGCGCTTAGATCAGAATGGTCAGACACGGGCAGATACCTGCATAAATAGAAAAGAGAAAAACGCTAAAAAATGGCGATTAAAAAGGTTAAAAATAAAACATTGAAGAAAATTAATAGGCGCAGTATAGCAATATCAGGTAATAAAATGGCAGATAAGCGCTCGAAATTTTAAGCAGCTCTTGTCAATAATGATAAAAAACACCCGCGCAAAACTCTCAATTTTTTATAAGAAGGTTTATAAAAAAGAACGATTTTGTATCGCTTGACCAAGGGTCATGCTATCAAGATATTCAAGCTCGCCGCCCATTGGAACGCCTTGAGCTAAACGGGTGACTTTATTGACATGCCGGCTCACTGCTTCACTGATAAAATGTGCGGTGGTCTGCCCTTCAACGGTGGTTCCAGTTGCCAATATCAGCTCTTCAACAGGCTCTTGCTTAACCCGCCATACCAGCTGCTCAATATTTAAATCATCCGCGCTAATACCATCAATCGGTGACAAATGCCCACCTAATACAAAATAACGCCCACGGTAGCCAGCAGTCTGCTCTATGGCCATTACATCAGCAGCAGTCTCGACCACACATAATAAGTTATCATCGCGTCTTGGATCTTGGCATAGGGGACAAATACTATCGTCACTAAAGCTATGACAGCGCTGACACTCAACGATATCACGCATCGCCTCATCAAGTGCTTGAGCAAGCGCCATCCCTTGGGGACGTTTTTTAGTCAGCAGATGTAGCGCCATACGCTGGGCGCTCTTTTGACCAACACCCGGTAAAATACGCAGCTGTTTTACCAGCTGATCAAATTTGGCTGTAAGCAAAGTGACTTCCTTTGTAAATGATATAACTTGTGGAGAGTATAATTTTTAGGAGTTATAAAACGTTATAGATGATAAAAAATTATAAACAAACAAGCAGTAAAATCTAAAATATACCTATAAAAATGGGGTCGCACCGTGTAGATAACAACCCCATTTCTGACTTCAATGCGCCGTGTTTAGCACAAATTAATCCTTAGAACATACCTTGCATGCCTGGTGGTAAACCCATACCTTGGGTCGCGCCAGTCATAGTTTCTTCATATAACTCATCCGCCTGACGTACCGCATCATTAATAGCAGCGGCGATTAAGTCTTCAATCATATCAGGCTCGTCTTCTAACAAGCTTGGATCAATAGTTAAGCGCTTAACCACATGACGACCGGTCATGGTCACTTTAACCAAACCGCTGCCCGCTTCTGCGTAAACTTCTTTATTGCCAAGCTCTTTTTTTGCGGTCTCGACATTGGCTTCGACTTTCTTTTGCATGGTTTGTGCTTGTTGCATCAATGCTTGAATATTCATAATTGCCTCTTATAGAAATGGAAAATTGTTAATAGTAAAAAATCATGCATTATCTTATATAAGCAGCATTATACCGCGATCGTTACAAACTGTCTAAACCGCGTGCCAAATCTTTGATAATATCTTCGACATCTTCCAGACCAACCGACAGACGAATCAGACCATCTTTAACACCCGCTTCAGCGCGTGCTTCGGGACTAAGTCGGAAATGAGTGGTGGTGGCAGGATGAGTGATAGTGGTTTTCGCATCGCCTAGATTATTGGTAATCGAAACCATTTGAGTGGAATCAATTACATGCCAAGCGGCCGACTTTGGATCGTGATTGTTGGGGTTGTCATTGACATTGGTACTGTCACTCGCCTTGACTTCAAAACCCATAATCGCGCCATAGCCATCTTTCATATGATGCTGACGTTTGGTCAATTCATGAGACGGATGATCGCTTAGTCCCGAGAAATGCACAGCGCTAACATTGGGATGAGTGACCAAAAACTGCGCCACTTGATTGGCATTGGCACAGTGTGCCTGCATGCGCAATTTGAGGGTTTCAAGCCCTTTAGTAAAGACCCACGCATTAAATGGGCTCATACTGATACCGCCTGAGCGTACCACAGTGAAGGCTTCTTGCATTAACTTGTCACTACCAACCAGCGCGCCGCCTAGTACTCGGCCTTGACCGTCTAAATATTTGGTAGCTGAATGAATAACCACGTCAGCGCCTAAATCCAATGGACGTTGCAAAGCTGGAGTTCCAAAGCAATTATCAACCACTAGCAAAATATCATTGGCTTTTGACAATTGGCTTAAATAGCCAATATCACAAATCTGCGCTAATGGATTACTGGGGCTTTCACAGTAGATGACTTTAGTATTGGGCTGTACCGCATTTGCCCACGCCTCATTATCGAAACAATCAACATAGCTGACCTCAACGCCAAACTTGGCCATATAGTTGTTGAATAATCCCATGGATGAACCAAATAATTGATTAGCGGCCAACAGATGATCACCGGCTTTTAGATACGCTAAACACATGGTCAAAATCGCGCCCATACCTGAGGCTGTTGCTACCGCTCGCTCACCGTTTTCCAGAGCCGCTAGCCGGCGCTCAAACGTACGCACACTAGGATTGGTATGACGTGAATAAACATTACCAGTCTTAGTGCCATCAAAGTGTGCTGCCGCATCAGCCGCTGAGGTATAAACATAAGAGCTAGTAGTAAAAATAGGTTCTGAGTGCTCGCCCTCGTCAGTGCGATGCTGTCCTGCCCGCACGGCAATGGTCTGCATACCATAACCTAGCCCTAAATCTAGAGCGTCAGAACGCCAATTTGGATCTAGTTTATCTGTATTGCTGTTTAGATCGTTTTTTAAATTATTCTCATCATGACTGCTTTCATCATGCGCTTGCGACTGACTCATAAGTTTTCCATTACTATTGTTAATATTTTCGTTCATACTTATATTGATATTATTAGTATTGATATTTTAGCGACTTGAAAAGAAGATTAACGTTTTTATTTTGGTATTTATGGGGGCTGTAACCTTTGGGTTATCATAGCATGTCACTTAGTATCAGGCACCTGATAACCGTTGTTTTTGAGTGCTTTTTTAGAAAACAGCATCAAGCTTGGCTAAGACTTTGGTTGAGACTTTGGCTAAGAAAAATAACGTATTTTTAATAGGCAGATATCGCCACACCTGATAAGCTTGACGGCCGATTATGTTGTGCTTTACTCACTACACTTTTATGCCGTTTTTTTGCGCAGAATAACTTTAAGTAGACTAAGGTAAATCATTTATGTCGATGTTAAATATAGATCCAAGCAACCTATCGTTGAGTCTCGCGCTTGGACTATCCTTAGGTCTAAGCGGATGTCAAAACTTGCCCAGGCAGCCACATTTACCTGAAAGTCAAAACTTATCGGCACGAGTAAACGCTCTATATCAGCAAAATAGTGAGCACTCTGACGACGAGAACAACCAAGATAACCCTAAGGGCTCGGCGATTGATAATACTGACTTGGTGTCGGCCATCAGTGAGCAAAACAATATACATCCTGACCTGTCTGGCTATCATCCTATTGTAACCGGTGCTAATGCTTTTGCCGCGCGTAGTATATTAACAGAAATGGCCACACGCAATATCGACGTACAATATTATATTTGGCACAATGATCAGGCCGGTCAGCTGCTACTCAAAGATTTATGGAAAGCCGCTGAGCGCGGAATTATCGTGCGCTTATTGCTCGATGACTTTAATAGCAATGCCCAACTTGACCAGCAATTATTACGTTTTGCCAGTCACCCCAATATCGCGGTACGCATTGTTAATCCGCTGATGCACCGCAAATTTCAAATGCTGAACTTTGTCACTGGTCTACCCCGTATTAATCGGCGCATGCACAATAAAAGCATGATTTTTGATAAACAAATTACCATTATCGGTGGGCGCAATATTGGTAATGAATACCTCAGTAATGATCAAAATAGCCAATTCGCTGATTTAGATGTGCTGCTCATTGGTAAGGTAGTGGCAGATATTGACAACAGCTTTACCAGCTACTGGTCAGCGCCGATATCATTCGATATCGAAACCCTTGTGACCCTTGATAAAGGGACAACTACTGACTTTTTAGCGGGTTTAGATAAGCTAGATGAAGATGAAAAGAATAACTCACGTAGCAGTTTAGCAGTCTATAAAACAGCTATTGCAGATTCTTCTATCGATACAGACTTAGTCAATAAGCGCGTGCCCTTTCGTTGGACAGATATGCAGTTTTTAAGTGACGATGTCGGCAAATTGACCAAATCTGTCCCTGCCAATACCAATTTGGTACACCAGCTTCGTACTTTATTAGGTAGCCCCTCTAAGAAACTGACCATTATATCTTCCTACTTTGTACCGACCAAAGATGGGGTTAGTACGCTAGTACAATTGGCTGATTCCGGTGTTGACATTAAGATTTTGACCAACTCTTTTGATGCCACTGATGTAACCGCGGTTCATTCTGGCTACAGCCAATGGCGACCTGCGCTGTTGCGAGCAGGTATCAAAATCTACGAGCTAAAATCAACGGCCAGTGAAGAAAAGCGTGGAAACAAACTGTGGAAAGCACGCAGCCAATCCTCAACCAGCCTACATGCCAAGACCTTTGCTATTGATGATCACCAAGTGTTTATCGGCTCCTATAATGTCGATCCCCGCTCTGCTAATATTAATACCGAGATGGGGGTCATTATTAATGATGACGAGTTGGCGCGGCAATTGCACCAAGCGCTTAGCGATAATTTATTAAGCCAAGCTTATGAAGTTAAGTTAATGGATAATGACCAACTACAATGGCATACCGTTGAGAATGAAGAAAAGGTCATTTATAATTCCGAGCCACGCGTTGGTATGTCCGATCATATCTGGCTTACGATCATGTCATGGTTGCCTATTGATTGGCTGTTATAGTCTGACCATATAGAAGCTTCAACAGCGCTAGCTATACTAATGTGTAGCTAGCGCTGCGCTTAGTTGTATTATTATTTTTGTGGATTAATACCAAAGAAGCCTACAATGGTTTACGGTGAAATGACTGCATATTTTTAAAAATTTCTAACGATCTTTGTACTTTTTAGTGGAAGGTTATTTCGACAATAACCTATCGATCCCCACTTCAATATGTGGATACTTATAATATTATGCCCTCCCGTTCTGAATATGCACTAATGTCTTCTATAGACAGAAATATGGTGTTGTTTATCTGTTTTAGCAGCGCTATCGCGTTTTTCGACTTTTTGATTTATTTATATATTGCAGATACAGTCGCTTTAGCTTTTTTCCCTGCTAATATTGACCCTAACGTCAATAATTTGCAGGGGTTTGGGCTATTTGCTGTTGGTTATCTGGCACGCCCACTTGGTGGGATTATTTTTAGCGGTTATGGCGATACTAAAGGCCGCAAACCGGTACTATTGATTAGTATACTTGTTACCGCTAGTAGCTTGCTGGCAATGGCATTGTTACCAACATACGCCCAATGGGGGTTATTGGCACCAGCTTTGTTTATTTTATTACGACTCATACAAGGTATGGCGTTTGGTGTCTATGTCCCGCTTGCATGGGTCTTCGTTGCAGAACATGTGCCGCGGCAATATCTGTCGGCTGGCTGTAGCTACGTGACCGCCAGTCTCTTTGTGGGTGTATTATTCTCTAACGCCTTTTTTGTATGGCTTAACGCTAACATGACTGCTGAGCAGCTGGTCGATTATGGCTGGCGTTTGCCGTTCTTTGTGGCGGCAATACTGAGTTTTTTACCATTATTAGCCTGGCGTTTTATTCATGAATCACCCTTTTTCGTTGAGATGGTAACTTCAAAGTCTAGTAGCGACGGCGCAAAGCCATTTTCTCTGCTCTTCAAATATTGCAAGCATTCTATATTCATCGCTATGCTGCTGACATTTATTGTATCTAGTATTACTATAGTAGTGGTACTACTGTTACCAGATTTGATTGCGCTACGTTTTACGCCAGATAGTGATTTGTTTGAGCTTTCACACAGTCTCGGCATTGTATTTATGATTTTCGGCTGTGTTTTTTATGGGCTAATCTCTAATTATCAAAACTTTGGTAAAATTCTCGTTATTGGCTCAGTGCTATTAATCGGTCAAATATTTGCTTTTTATTATCATCTGGATGCGGGTGGTGATTATATCTTAATCATGTATGCCCTCTTAGGGTTTTGTGCGGGCATTGTCGGTATGGTGCCAGCCATTTTAGTACAGCTGTTCCCGACCAACGTACGTCTAACAGGCTTGGCATTTTCTTACAATATAACTTATGCTATCGTCGGCGGTTTAGTGCCCTTTGCGCTCGGCTACATCACTATGTTCGTAAGTTTCACACCCGCATTATATATTGCGTTTGTTGGCCTTATCGGGATAATCATGGGGCTTTATTTTTATAACTTACCCGAGTTCAAACAAATTGATGAGTTGATTTAATTCTTGTACCCTGACCTTTTTTAAACTGAGGGTACAACATCATGACAATTAAACACCCATAAAAATATTTCAACGCAAGCAAAGATATTTTGATAAATACACCCAAACTCTTAACCCGCAAGGCTTTAACGCTACATGACTGACTTAATGAGAGATAAGCGATTATCGGTTGCGCCGATGATTGACTGGACGACAACTGATTATCGTTACTTTGCGCGCCTGTTTAATCCGCAAGTGTTCTTATATACCGAGATGATCAGTACTGGAGCGCTGTTACATGGCAATCGCACGCGTCACCTGCGCTTCGATGCACGCGAGCATCCCCTAGTGCTCCAGCTTGGCGGTGCGGATATAAATGAGATGACTCAATGTGCTGAATTTGCCCAGCAGCATGGTTATGATGAGGTGAATATCAATGTTGGCTGTCCCTCTGATCGCGTACAACATAATAAAATTGGCGCTTGTTTAATGGCAGAGCCTACTACCGTCGCAGATTTGGTTAAACACATGCAAGCGGCGGTTGATATTCCAGTGACTGTCAAGCATCGTATTGGTATTGACGATTTTGACAGTTATGAGTTTATGGCAGATTTCGTACGGACTGTCGCTGATTCAGGATGCACGCGCTTTATTGTCCATGCCCGTACCGCATGGCTGCAGGGTTTGAGCCCCAAACAAAACCGCGACATTCCACCGCTGCGTTATGAGGATGTCTATAGACTTAAGCAAGACTTCCCCGCGCTTACTATCGAAATCAACGGCGGTATCGAAACCGTAGAAGATATCCAAGCTCATCTACAACAGGTCGATGGCGTGATGATTGGGCGGGCGTTTTATCATAACCCTTACCTATTAGCACAAACTAATATCTTATGGGGACAGCCCGTTCCTAAGCGCTCAGAGATTTTGGCACAACTATATCCGCATCTGAGTCAGCAGGTTGCCCAAGGCGAGCCATTGTCAACGATGGCCCGGCATTATTTAGGTCTGTTTCAAGGGTTGACCGGCGCACGCAGATGGCGACAAGCCTTAAGTGGTAAGCCTCATTTAACTATTGAAGATATTGAAAGAGCAGCAGATGAAGTTTTGCAATTAAATCCTGATGCTTAAGAAAGTTTGTGTGATAAAGCTTAAGAAACTGCTTAGAGAAGTAAGCAGTTTTCAATAAGGGCTGACTAATTAAGCCGCTTGTGCTAGATACTGCCACATCGCAGCGCCATTATTAATCATATGTAGCAACATCGGCAATAATAGCGAGCCCGACTTGATACGAGCGTAGCAAAATATCAATGCCAATACCACGAGGGTACTGATTTCATATAGACCATATTGCAGATGAATAACGGCAAAGATGACGCTGGTCACGATACTAGCAATTACTGCACCGCGTTGTTCTGAGAACTGCTCAGCAATGGCTGACCACAATACGCCGCGAAATACCAGCTCTTCATATAAGGGTGCGACAATCACTATGGCGACAATCAACAACCACACTGAGTTGACTGACTCATATAAAGGATCAATAAAAACCAGTGGCGATTTTTCCAGCAAATAAGTTAACGCCTCACTGCCAATCATAAATAACAATAATAAGCCAAACATTCCCAAACCAACTGCTAATGAGAACGGTGTGAGTGCTAAATATCGCCGGACATCACTGCCTTTTAAACGAACAATCAACACGCTAAGCGCGGTCAATAATAAAAAGCTGATAAAAATTGAAACGCTAACGACTGTGCCATTACTGCTGCCAAAGAAGAATATGTCGCTAACTGACGATGTACTGGCAGCAGGTAGCAATAGCTTGCCGGCGACATAAACCCCTATCAACTGACTCATAAAAAAGGCAGTAACCATTGCTATTATTAGCGCCAACACGCCCCAGCGCGAAAACAATGGCAGGCGCTTTGGCTGAGGTGTTAATGGGTTATTTAAAATATCAGTAGGATTAGAGTTAGACATGATTAACTATAGCTCGGTGATTGAATAGCCATTACTAGTAGATTGTAAGAGATAACCAACTAAGACGGCAGCTGCTGCTTAATCAAGTCTAAAACATCTGCAGATACAGAGTCTGGGTACTCAAGCGGGAACATGTGGCCACCTTCATGCGTCTGATAATTAATACCCAAACGTGCCTTGATTTGCTGTGGAAATTTGCGTTTTAAAAACAGGCTCCCTTCACCAATTATTAAGGTGACTGGTGGCTTAGGGCCGCGGTTTGGTATCAGCCAATACAAAGATGGATTGGTACGAAAAACAGCGACTTCACTAGCTTTAGGAATCGCTAATGTCACCTTACCATCAGCACGCTCATGTAGACCATGCTCAATATAACCTTGAAAGCTACGCTCATCAAAACTTTTAAAAAAGCCTTTATGACGTAGCTTATCGTAAGCGTCTTCACGGCTATCCCAGACATCACGGCGGTTCTTGGATACCCCAGCTGGTGATAACTTATCCATTAATCGATTGTTCATCAGCGGCAGTCTATCGGCGGTCTTAGCAAGATGCCATATGAAGCTGGTCTTGCCATAAAGCCAAGGTGGATCTAATAGCACCGCTTGACTAAAATATTTAGGCGCGCGGTATAACGCTTGTAAGGTACATAAGCCGCCCAGTGAATGCCCAATAGCGACTACTTGCGTCACGCCATGTTGCTCACAAGTGTGCTTCACACTATCAATAATTTGCTGCGTTAAGCTGCGCCAATGATCATCCACGGGATAATTGGGATTATCGCCTAGCATAGGAATATATTCAATGGTAAAAAACGCCTCTAAGCCCTCAAAAAGCGGCTGATAGACGGCGCTTGGCATACCATTGGCATGAGCGAAATGAATAACCGGCTTTTGCGTTTTTTTAGATGCTGGCAGCGACGCAAAGGTCTGCGAATTAATAACGCTCATGACTTACCCTTACTATTTCTCATTAGTTACGGTTAATTTTTACTAAATCGGATTTATTGATAACTTAGATTAACACACCAAGTGCAACGCTAAATGATGTTATAGAATACCTGATTTGGTGTTTTGAATCCCAATCGTTTTCTTGGTCTGCTATTTAATCTGTCCTCAATGGCTTGTACCTCATCATCGGATACTTGTCTAAAGTCACAGCCTTTAGGCAGGTACTCTCTGATTAGACCATTGGTATTCTCGTTTGTTCCTCTTTGCCATGACGCATAAGTATCAGCGAAGTAGAACATACTGTAGAGGCGTTCTTTCACCTCTTTATGCTCAGCAAACTCCTTACCATTGTCAGAGGTAATCGTCTTAACGTGTAGTCTAACTGGGGTCAGTAGAGTTACCATAGCATCCGCCACCAGATGAGCGCTCTTTTTAGTGACCCGTTGCATCTTAACCAAACCTGTCTTTCGCTCTACTAGCGTCACGATGGCCTGTTTGTGGTTTTGACCAATAATGGTATCGGCTTCCCAGTCGCCAATACGGGATCGATCTTCGACTACTTGCGGACGTTTATGAATAGAGACCCTGTCATTGATGCGACCACGAGTCTCGTCAGTCAGCCTTTGACGGTAAGGTTTGGCTTTACGTCTTAGATACTGCCATAACCCGCCACCTTGTTTCTTGTCTGTCCACAGGTAGCGATAGATACTCATGTGGCTGATACCGCCATGGACGCCTGCTATTTGTTCAGGACTCCAACTCTCTTTAAGCTTGTCTGTAACCCAAGCCCAAACCTCTGAGATGATAGTAAACGCGTTGT
>NZ_CAJHBI010000005.1 GCF_904846605.1 Psychrobacter sp. 72-O-c | reverse complement strand
GCCAAAACAGTCCGAAAGGTAGGACAGATTTGAGAATAAGAGAATGGCTTTGCGAGTGCGGTGTCACTCATCAACGCGACGTTAATGCGGCAAAAAACATTCTCGCGCTCGGGCTTGAGCGTCTAGCAGTAGGAATCACCGTCGTTTAGGGCGGTGAGGAAGTCAAGCCAGTCTATGTGTGTGATAAGGCGGCAGAGTAGTGATGTGTCAGCTTAACCATTAGCCAACGCTCATGTTATGATAGCGCCGATGTTAAAGTGATAATGGCTGGATATTACTGACGTTTGCATGCTGGCAGTTAAAATAATAGCGGTTGGCTGTACAAAGGCGGCTATCGCTACGTTTACCTCTATAAGCTGAGACCCACTGTGGCCCATATCAAAGACTCGCAAAGCTATCACTTTTCAGCGCAAGTGCCCGCGCGTAATTTGAGCTTGCCGATGGCTATTGTGGTCGCGGTAGCCGCACATGCGCTGCTTATCTTTGGCGTTAGTTTTTCTATGGGGCAAGACCCAGCCGCATTAATTCAAGATGTCGCTAAAGCGATGACCGAAAATATGCAACCGAACGAAGACGCTCATTTTATAGCTAATGCCTCACAAGAGGGCGGCGGTACGGTGCAACAGCATTTAAGGCAGGAGAGCGCACAGACCAGTCCATTATCTGCCGAGCAGATAAACGAGACTCAAGATGTGATCGATTTGCAGCGCCAAGTTCGCCAGCAGCGCTATCAAGAAAGCTATCTACGGACAACATTGAGCTGGCGTCAGGCCAGTGTAGAGTCGGATAACGACAGCAAGCAAGCGCAAGATGATCTGGTCGCGCAAGAAGAGCGGCTACGTAAGCAAATAGCTACTTTAGAAGCGCAGCTGTCTCAGCGTCAGCAGCTGTATGCGACCAAGTCGAAAGTGGTGACCGTGGATAGTAACTCAACCACACGCGGCGCGGCAGCTGATTATATTGATACTTTCCGTGAGCATGTCGAGCGTGTGGGCAACCTTCATTACCCCGTACAAGCGCGAGCGCAAGGTATCACCGGCGAAGTACGTCTGATGGTCATTATCAGTGATGATGGTAATATCAAAGCCATTCGTCTGCTCGAAAGCTCAGACTCAACCATCTTGGACGAAGCGGCTAAACAATCAGTACGACAAGCCGCGCCCTTTGGTAAATTCACGGCAGACATGAGCGATATTGTCGAGCTGCGCCTGATTCGTACCTATCGTTACAGCGATACGGTGGAAGTGACTTATTAAGACTATAATTTAAGAACGTAGTTTAAGATTACAGTTGAAATTTAATTTTAAGTTCAAGTTTTATAAAAATAAAGCCATAGAATAAAGAAGAGTAAATATGGAATTTTTAGGATTTACGCTGGATATCGCCGCGCTGATCGATAGTGCATTGACACTATTATTTAAAGTCCTCTTGGCGCTACTGATATTTGTAGTGGGACGCTGGCTGGCCAAAAAAGCCATCGGCGTTGCTAACCGCATTATGGTGCGTAGTCGTTTAGATGACACGGTAGCCAGTTTTTTAAGCCGCTTGCTATACGGTGTTTTATTGGTGATAGTCGTCCTAGCGGCGCTTAGTAAAGTTGGTGTACAGACGACTTCGGTTGTCGCTATACTAGGTGGTGCAGCCATTGCAATTGGTCTATCGCTAAAGGATCAGCTGTCAAACTTTGCCGCTGGTATCATGATTGTGACCTTTCGTCCGTTTGTGCGTGGCGACTATATACAGATCAATGGTTTTACCGGTACGGTTACTGAGATTACCTTAATTAATACTCATCTGACGACGATTAACAATCACGATATCATTGTCCCAAATAGCGAAATCACCACCTCAGCCACCACCAACTATACTTCGCTGCCCAATCGCCGCGTGGATATCACCATAGGTATTGGCTATGATGCAGATATCAAAACAGCCAAAGATATCATGCTGAGTTTGGCCAAAAACAATCCTATTGCTTTTAGCGACCCTGCGCCTGTGGTGCGTGTCACTAACTTAGGCGACAATTCAGTCGATTTGACTTTGAACGTCTGGACGACCAATGATGACTGGTGGGGAATGCAGTGCGATTTACTTGAGCAGTTTAAATACGCGCTTGACGATAATAAAATTGATATCCCATTCCCGCAGCGCAGTGTGCATGTTAAAGGCTTGGACATGCTGGTCAACAATATGGATCAATCACAAAAGCTGCCGATGAATAAAGATTAAAACAGTTAAAGATAAGGGTTGGGCAGTGCTAGACGTTTTAAAATATCAATCTCAAAACTTTCCATCTCGTCTTGCTCAGCTTGCCCAGTCATATGATCAAAGCCAAATAAATGCAGCACGCCATGTATCAATAAATGGCTAATGTGCTGCGCCACGGTTTTATCTTGTTCAGCGGCTTCACGCACCACCACTTCATGACAAATAATCAGCTCACCTAAAGGTAACGTCGGCATCAGCTCAATAATATTGGCCGGCATCTCGCTTGGATAGGATAAAATATTGGTCGGATGATCTTTACCACGCGCCTCTAAGTTCAGCTCGCGTCCTTCAATGCCATCAGTAATATAGATATCCAGCGCTTTAGGCTTTTGTTGCCATAACTCATCATCAATATCGGCAAAGTAAGGCAGATTAAGACCACTTTGAAGCCGCTCATTAATATAGTCCAAGGTCGCTATCAACACTGGTTGCAATGCTTCTTCCGTATAAAAAGTATCTAACAGCTCGGCATCAACACCGTCTATATCAAAGCTGTCAGCAGCGCTAATATTTAGTTCAGGATAGTCTGTATTATTGGTATGCTTGTTATCTATATCTGGATTATTCATATCGTTATCATTCACATTAAAGTCTTCGTGATGAGGTTGGCTCATTATTATATCCTTTGTCTATTGCCTTTATCTTATTGAGATTAAACCATAAAAAACCGGACAAAAATATCCGGTTTTTTATTTTAAAAATAAAGGTTTGAGATTATAAACTTAATAAATTATTTTTAATAAACCATAAGTTTAATAGTATGAACTATAACTTAGCCGCCGCATGAGCAATGGCGTCTCGACGATCTTGTTCAGCCATACGCTCTTGCTTGCGCTTCTCTTTGAGCATTTCTTCCTTCTCGTCAAACACATCATACGCTTCGACGATTTTTTGTACCAACTGATGGCGTACCACGTCTTTTGAATCAAATTTGGTGATATGAATCTCTTCAATGTCGCTTAAGATTTCCATCGCTTGCGCCAGTCCTGATTTACTACCGCGCGGCAAATCGACTTGTGTGATGTCACCAGTGATGACCGCACGTGAACCAAAACCTAAGCGCGTTAAAAACATTTTCATCTGCTCAGGGGTGGTATTTTGTGCCTCATCTAAGATCACAAATGAATTGTTTAGCGTACGACCACGCATATAAGCCAATGGCGCCACTTCAATCTCTTGACGCTCAAGCATCTTGCCAACTTTTTCAAAACCTATCATCTCATATAGCGCGTCATACAATGGGCGCAAATAAGGATCGATCTTTTGAGTTAAGTCGCCAGGTAAGAAACCCAACTTTTCACCGGCCTCAACTGCTGGACGCACTAACAAGATACGTTCAATCTCATTGCGCTCTAACATATCAACCGCACAGGCTACTGCCAGATAAGTTTTTCCGGTACCTGCAGGGCCAATACCAAACGACACATCAGAAGATAGGATATCCTTAACATAGCGCTGCTGATTGCCACCACGGGGTACGATTTTGCCATTACGAGTACGCAAGCTGACAGGCGTAAAGTCGCTAGGCGAATCTAAATCGTTTTTATCCTCGCTAGCTGCAGTCTGCTCATCGTCTTCTATATCTTGGTCGCGTGAAATACTCGATTGAATTATGAGATGGAGCTCTTCTGGACTAATATTTTTACTGTTTTGGGTTTCATCTACTAGCTTATATAAGATACGTTCACCGCGCTCAACGTCTATCAAATCACCACTTAGGCAGAAATCACCTTGGCGCTGACTTATTTTGATATTGAGGCGAGTTTGGATATATTTCATGTGACTATTATATTCACCAAGCACAGTTTTGAGCTGGGCTGGGGTCAATGATTCGAATTTTATACGGCGGCTCATGGAGTCAGTCAAGCGATTATCCTTGTATTGGTTGCCCTCATGCTGTTGTTATAACATCGTGGTCATAAAAACACATCATTAATAGGCTAATATATAAAGTGCTAAAAAATGTTATGAGATTCAAAGTACTGTTTTTTAAATTATGTTTTTACAGATTATTTTTTAAAAGCTATGTTCTAAATTTTGTATTTAAAAGTGACGGTTAACAGGGTGGCTGTACGTTATTTTAATAGGGACAAAAGTGAAGGTGCTGTTGTCATTATGGTTGATAGTTTTTAGATTTCAAGCTAAGCATGACATTAGGTGAGACTGTTTTTTGTATGGCGATTGCAACTACCTAACATATCGCTAATATTCGGTTCAGCTATCAATGTAGTCTTATTCTCATTTCGCTGTCATTTAACCGTCAACTCACTAATAGTACAAGCTCAAAAGCAATAACCATAGCGCTTAGATACAGTGAAGCTCACCGAAATTTGAGTAAGTTGTGGTAATCTATTAGTATCTAACAATGGTTCAATCGTTATCTGTCATAAGCGCTTAAATCTACGTTTATGTGAAAAAACGACATTAAAAATGACGTTAAATGATGATATGAAAAACATATAAAAATAGTGCTACGAGCAATAGAACTATAGTTGCTCCAATTTAAAAACGATACCAGTAGCACGATGATATGAACGACTCTCTTTTATTTTGAACTGACTGTATTAAAGATGGCAATAATGATGGTAACACCTTAATAGGAATAATAAAGATGGATAATAATGGTTTAAAAGATTCAAACGCTAAGCAACTCGATGCTACTGATGATAAAGAAACGATACAAACTCATAAACAAGCAAGCACAGCAAAGCTGACCGAGCAGCAAGTACTTATTGCTGGCGGCGGTCATGTTGGTTTGTCCTTTGCGTTATTATTAGCGCATCATGGTATTGCCAGTACCTTGTTAGAGAAAAACAGCTATCCAACCATTAGCCCAAATGATGACAGTACCCGTAGCCATTATTTAGACAGCCGTAATACCGCGTTGTCGCGTCGGACCGTACAGATTTATCAAGAGATTGGTCTATGGTCAGAGCTACAGAGCCATGCCTGCCGTATTGATGCGGTACAGATTAGCGAGCAAGGCAGCTTTGGGCGTGCGCAGTTGAATAAGGCTGATGAGAAGGTAGAGTCATTTGGGCAAGTGATGGAAAACGCTTGGCTGGGTCGTAAGTTATTATTAGCCGCGCAACAGGAACCTCTGATTACCTTAATTGATAATGCCAACGTTACAGCTGTTGAACAGCAAATAGGCTCACAATCAACAGCTGGGGTTACACTTAGCTTTAACTATTATGATAGTGATGAGCACGAGCAGCAATTACAGGGCAGTGTATTAGTGGCTTGTGATGGTCGCGATTCTACCGTACGCCAGCTCTTAGGTATCGGCACGACGACTTATGATTATGGACAAACAGCTATCGTGGGCGTGGTACAGACTGATCAACCGCATGAGCATGTCGCCATTGAGCGCTTTAGTCCAGCAGGGCCACTGGCGGTATTGCCGTTGACTGATCCAGATGGTGATGGCAATGATGACTATCAGACGGGTTATCGACGTTCAGTGGTTTGGGTCTGTCCAACAGGTGAGGAAACCCAATATTTAGAAGATGACGATCATTTCTTACAAACCTTACAGCAAGCCTTTGGTCAGCGCGCTGGCACGTTTACCACGGCTGGTCGTCGCGGCGCTTATCCATTAACGCGTGTGCTGGCAGATGCGCAAGTTGATGGACGCTGCGTCATCATGGGCAATGCGGCTCACACTTTGCACCCAGTAGCGGGTCAAGGTTTTAACCTCTGTATGCGTGATGCGCATGTACTTGCACAAATGATGAGTACCCAAGTGTTAAAGGGTGCCGATATCGGCGATCCTCAATTACTAAAACGCTATGAGAAATCACGGCAAACCGATCAGAAGCGGGTGATTCGCTTTTGTGATGCGGTAGTACACGGCTTTACCCATCCCAATCCTGCTATTAAGCTGGCGCGTAATGTGGCATTGGTTGCCTTTGATAAGTTGCCTAACATTAAACCGTTAATTGCTAATTATGCAATGGGTTTGAAGTCATAAGCTTTATATTGAGGGTATTTATACTGAGAGTGTTTATATCGATAGTTTTATATTGTTAGTCTTATACTGAAGGATACTTTATGAAAAACAACCATACGCTTATTATTGGCGGCGGTATCGTCGGTGCCAGTCTGGCGCTAAAATTAGCCCAAGCCAAACGACGGGTTACTTTGATTGATGCACGACCTAAACGCAATGATGCTGATTGGCAAGAAAAACTCAGCCACCGAGATGCGCGGGTCTATGCGCTCAGCCTTGCCAGTATCGAGTTGCTAAAAGATATCGGTACATGGCAGAAAATTGCCACCTCAGGTCGTAAAGCGGACTACTCGCAAATGCAGGTATGGCAGCTCAATGGTATTGGCGAGTTAAAGTTTGGTGATGAAGACAGCTGTGATAAAAAAAATTCAGCTCCTAAGTTACTCGGTAGTATGGTAGAGCCGACGGTCGTTGAATATGCCTTATGGCAGCGCTTGCAAGAAGATGATGTTAAAGACTATCTAACTGTTATTGCAGGACAAAAGGTCATACAAATGGACTGGCGGGGTGCGCAACAAGGCTACCGGGTCACATTAGACGATGGCACGGCGATTGATGCGGGTCTGTTAATCGGTTCTGACGGTCGTGGCTCGTTTGTCCGTCGGCAAGCAGGGATTGAGCTGGATACTTTAGATTATAATCAAACAGCGATCTGCTGCGCGATTCAAACGGCTAAGCCTCATCAAGCGACCGCTCGCCAAGCGATGCTGCCTACAGGTACGCTCGCGTTATTACCATTAGCAGATATTACCGCAGAAGATAAAGCCAATCCGCAGCATTGGCAGTCAGTGGTCTGGACATTACCACGCAATCAGGCACTTGAGCTTGAGACCCAAGAGCCGCGTGTTATTGCCGATAAATTAGCGGCTGCTAGTACTTATGAGCTTGGCGCTATCAGTCAGATTGAATCGATTGCAAGCTTTCCATTAACGGCGCAGCAAGCACGCAGTTATGTCGCTGACAATCTAGTATTAATCGGTGATGCTGCGCATGGCGTGCATCCGCTAGCTGGCCAAGGATTGAATCTTGGCATGCTCGATGTACAGGCATTAAGCCATCAACTAGAGCATGACTTTGCTCGTAGTGGCGGCACACTATGGGGAGCCACTCAAACACTGCGCACTTATGAACGCCTGCGTCGTCCGCATAATAGTCTAATGATGCATAGCTTTTCTGCGCTTAACTGGTTGTTTGCTGGCGAGTTTGCGCAACTGCGACCTATCCAACAGTTGCGTAATGAGGGTATGTCTCGGGTCAGTAAAATAAAACCGTTGATGCGTTTGTTTGCTAAGCAGGCGAGTGGGGTTTAGGTGTTTAAACTTATGGAAGAGTAGAATATGAACGTTAAATTATGGACAATAGCGACGGTTATGATAAGTGCTTTTGTACTGACAGGCTGTCAAACGCCCGATTTGTCTGATCAAACAGGTCAAACTATCAATATACCAACTGTTTCGGTTAATTTGGATAGAGATGGTGATGGCGTACCTGATGATATAGACCAGTGTCCAGCCACTCCGTATAACGTGATAGTAGATGAAAGAGGCTGTCCTTTTACGGCTCCTGGTGTAGGTCTAAAAATGGAGTATCGCGCCTTTTTTGCTAAAGGTAGCAGTGAGCTATCGCCAGAGTACCAGCTTGAGCTGGATAAAGTAGGAATGAGATTGCAAGAGTATAAAAACGCCACCATATTGATTGAAGGTCATAACTCAAGAACTGAAGTCGATAGCGCTTCTATAGACAAAGCGAATGCTTTAGCGCAAGACAGATCGAATAAGGTTAAGAATTATTTAATATCTAAATATAACATTGCCTCTGAGCGCATCACGGCGACTGAGTATGGCGCAAGAAGACCGATTGCGCCGTCTGATAGTGAAGAGGGCAATATATTGAACCGGCGCGTTTATGCGATTGCGTCTGAACCTCAAGAATAAAAAATCACTTTATTATTAAAGCCACTCAAACTTAGATAGGTGTATCGAGTTTTAAATACAGCAATCATAAATTAGTAAATGCAAATGGTGTAAGTTCTCCTTCTTCATTAACTATCAATGATAATTGGCTTTTTCACTACGTTAGGTAAGATAAATAATGACTACGAACCTGAAACTCAACAGTGCTGTTTTGTTAGCAGCATCTATTGGTTTGGCAAGCTGCCAGACTATTACAACTGCGCCGACCAAAGATGCCCCTCAATATGAAAACATTAGGACGATGCAAGCAGATATTCCTGATTCAGATGGTGATGGCATCTTAGATGATATTGATGAATGCCCACAAACTCCAGCTAACGTTGTAGTAGATAATACAGGTTGTCCAATAGTGGTTTATACAGGATCGTTAGAAATGGAATTGCGAGGATTTTTTGAACCGATGAGCAGTCAACTATTTGACAAATATGATAAAGAATTTGCAATAATTGAAGAAAATCTTAACGAGCATTTAGACGCTAAAGTTTTTATCTTTGGGCATATGTCATCGAATGAGCTTGAATTATTGAAAAATAAGGATAACTTATCACGCCGCCGTGCGCTCACTATTAAAAACAGGTTGGTAGAAAAACATTACATTGCCTCTGATCGCATCTCTACTTACGATTGCTCAGATAGATATCCGTTTATAGATACAGACTTTAGGAAAATTGATTTTGAAAATATAGAGTCTAGAGACAGAAGGGTATCTGTTAAAGCAAGTACGCAAGTAGATGATTTAGCAAATCTGGAATACGCAAGTGATCGAAAAAATTACGAAAGATACTCAAAGCGCTGCGAAATATTTGAATAGGGGTTTAAATACCATCAAAATTTTTATTCATCCCCATGCCGAAAAAACCACCATCAACACTGGCGAGACAATATTAATAATAAAACCAAAGCTAATCGCCAGCGGTACGACTTCTAAACCACCTGATTGCTGGATGATAGGTAGGGTAAAGTCCAAGCTGGTCGCTCCGCCAAGTCCTACCGATGCCGATGGATATTTGCGCATAAATACCGGTATAAATATCAGCGCAAAGAACTCACGTATTAAGTCATTAAATAATGCCACACTGCCCCAAATCGCTCCATAAGCATCAGTCATCACAATTGCTGACAGTGAATACCAGCCAAACCCTGACGCCAGTGCCAGCCCTTTAGTCCAAGACACCTCTGAAAACAATAGCGCAAAACCTAGACCGCCAACCAATACTGCAAGCGTAAAGATGATACTCATCTCAACACCGCGTTTATTGAGTAGTACCTCTTTTAAAGTAATACCTGACCCTTTGAGACCGATACCAACTAGCAATATCAGCAGCATGAGCATGACTGTCATAGAATTTTCAGGGGGCATAAAGCCAGCTGGCAAGAAGTAACCTATGACAAAACCAATCGCTACGCAAATGACCTGTACTAAGCTGCCACGGATACTGACCCGATGTTGCTGACTTTTTGCGGTTGGCTTTTTGGCATGCCATGGGCGCATTCGATCAAACAACATGAGCGCAAATAGTCCGGTGCCGACGGTGAGTATCGATAGCACGGTTACATACAATGCAATTTCGCCCAACTGGCTGCCCAGCTCTTCGACTTTTGACAGCTCAATACCGATAAGCGTTAAGATAATAAATACTAAATAAGATAAGCTCTTGTCAGCAAACCTCGTCAACTTCGGGTTGGTAGGAATAACAAAGCCAATAAATAGGGGCATTAAGACTAAAACAAGGGTAATTAGGCTTTCCATGACAGCAGGCTCGTAAGATTTTTGACAAACCGGTGATTGTAGCATATTAGGCGATTGATGCTGACTTGAGCCTGCAAAATTCATTACTGAAGTATGGTTTTATAAACTAGGCCTTCAAAAATAAATGGCACGCAAGAATAGTAACCGCTATGACATTTAGCTTAAAAATTATTAGACAGCGGCAACTGCCAGTAACGGCTCAGAACTTATATTATTTACTATAGGCTGATAAAAGCTATCCATTGCGTTATCTATGCTATCTGTTTTGCTTGCTAAGAAAGGCTCAATAATACTGATTAAAGGCTGGCTTGCTAAAAGCGGATAATCTTTTCTAGAATGCCCGCCACGACTTTCACAGCGCTGATAAGCAGATTGGATAATAAGGGTCGCTAGTTGTAATTGCCGTGTTAGCTGAAAATGGGAAAGGCTCTTGAATGTAGTAGAACCCTCTAAGCTAAAACCTTGACACTCATGTTGCCACTGTTGTATCTGTCCCAGCGCTTGCTCTAATTGTTCAGCGCTCCGCATGATACCCATATGGCTGCTCATTAAGGATTTTAACTTCGCGGTAATGTCGTTAATGTTTTCATTTTTATCAACACGCACATTGCCTTTAATATCAAACTCATCTTTATATTCAGATATCAAGCTAAATGAGGGCAGGGCGATAGACTGAGTGTTTGAAAGTTTTGGTGGCGTCCAAATATTAGAAGTTGAAGATGCTGACTTGGTACTGGTTTTGGTTTTTTTAGATAACTCAGACACTGTTTCTAGATAGCGTGGTAGATGAGCGGCAATATTGCGTCCAACCACCACACATTCTAGTAATGAGTTACTCGCCAAACGGTTAGCACCATGCAAACCAGTATAAGCGACTTCGCCAGCAGCATATAACCCTTGTACGTCGGTCAAGCCATTGGCGCAAGTGACCACACCGCCACAACTATAATGGGCAGTAGGGGCTACCGGAATGGGGTCGGTAGTGATATCGATGCCTAGATCTAATAACGTTTGATAAATCTGTGGGAAATGCTGCTGCAAAAAGTCCGCTGGCAAGTGACTGACATCGAGATGGACAAACCCAAGGCCGTTATTATTAATTTGCTCAGCAATTGCGCGGGCTACTATATCTCGTGGTGCCAGCTCAGCGCGCGGATCAAGGTCCAACATAAAGCGTTTGCCTGTTTGCGGACAATATAAATGGCCACCTTCACCGCGCAAAGCTTCTGAAACCAGAAAATTACTGTTCCCTAATGCCAAACCCGTCGGATGAAACTGAATGAACTCTAAATTTGCCAATCGACAGCCCGCTTGCCATGCCATCATCAACCCATCGCCCACACAGACGTTGGGAGCGGTGGCACGTTGAAACAGTTGGCCTAAGCCGCCACTTGCCAGCACTACCGCGCGACTATAAACAGTCAATTGGCGCTGAGTATTATGGTCAAAGACGGTTGCACCTTGGCAGTGTTGGTGTGGGTTTGAGGCTACTGTTTGCATAGTCAAACTAGTGCCGTTTGATGACTCATTTGACGCTTCTGTTAATAACGTTAGCGCTTCATGATAAGGCAAAATAGTGATGTTAGTAGCAGCTTGCGCTTGTGCCGATAGCGTCTGCATAATATGTCGACCGGTGGCATCGTCAGCGTGAGCGACTCGCCTGCAACCATGGCCACCTTCTTTGGTCAAATGCAAATTGGCTGTTTGTAATTCAGCTAGAGCGTCAGTAGTCGCCTTAACTGCTTTTCCATTCAGAATATTGTTTTGAACGTTGTTTTGAATGTTATTTTGCTGAGTATCGTTAATATGAGAAACTTGGGTAAATGGCACGCCTTGCGCACATAGCCATTGCACTGCCTGTTGTCCCGCACTCAGGATAGTAGTGGTGTTATCGGTAGCACACAGTCCTGCCCCAGCGATGAGTGTGTCCGCCACATGGTCAGCAATGGAGTCATCTTTATCTAAACTTGCGGCGATACCGCCTTGGGCATAATGACTAGAGCATGCTTCTAGCGCTGCTTTACTTAAAATAGTAACACTTAGCGACTTTGGCAAGGCCAGCGCTGTACTTAGTCCTGCGAGTCCGGCACCGATGATAAGGACATCTGTTTTGATAGAAGACTGAGGTTCAGTAGTCATTGTTTTATTAACATTAGGTTTTTTTACGTTAAGCTTTTCAAAACCAGTCTCGTTAACGCCTTTACTCTCAGTGCTTACTATTGCGCTCATATCAAGCGGCCCCAACATTAGCAAACAGCGGACGGTCTTTGATCATATCGCCACTTGCAGTCACACGTTGTTTTTCTGCGGCAGCAAAATCAAGCATCCGCTGTAGTGGCTTTCTTGCTGCTGCTGCCAGCTCAGGCGTCATGCTCACTTCACCCGTATTATTGGTTAAGCATTGCTCGATACCTTGTAAGCCATTCATTGCCATCCATGGACAAAAAGCACAGCTTTTACAGCTGGCACTTTCACCCGCAGTAGGTGCCGCTAAGAAGCGTTTATGCGGTGAGCGCTTTTGCATTTCGTGCAAGATACCTAAGTCAGTGGCGACAATAAAGGTATCAGCATCCATCTCATAGGTTGATTTAAGCAGCTTACTGGTCGAGCCGACCACATCGGCCAATTGCACGACGCTATCAGGCGATTCAGGATGTACCAACACTTTTGCTGCTGGATGTTCTGCTTTTAACTGCTCAAGCTCAGTCGCTTTAAACTCATTATGCACCATACAAGAACCTTGCCATAACAGCATATCAGCGCCTGTTTCCTGCGCAATATACTTACCCAGATGTCTATCAGGACCCCAAATAATCGCTTCACCTTGCTCATGCAAATGACGAATGATATCAATGCCCACCGATGAGGTCACCACCCAATCAGCGCGCGCCTTAACTGCTGCGCTAGTATTGGCATAGACCACTACGGTGCGTTCAGGATGGGCATCACAAAAGGCCGAAAATTCATCGGCAGGGCAGCCTAAGTCAAGCGAACATTCCGCTTCTAAATCTGGCATTAGGACCGTTTTTTCCATACTCAAGATTTTAGCCGATTCACCCATAAAGCGAACCCCAGCGACTACTAAGGTCTGGGCGCTATGAGCTTGTCCAAAGCGAGCCATTTCTAACGAGTCACCCACACAGCCACCGGTTGCCAATGCTAAATCTTGAATAAAAGGGTCAACATAATAGTGCGCGACCAATACCGCATTATTGTCTTTTAACAGCTGCTTAATATTATCTTCAACTACCAAACGCTCAGCGCGCGGCAAATCAGCTGGCATCTTGGCCTTGGCATATTCGATATTAAGCTTAATAGCACTGCGGTTATCAGTACTTAATAGGGGAGCGTCATAAGGATAAGTTTTCATAAGTGCGTGCCTCTGGTGCGATAACAATAATAAATAAACGGCTAAACATGATTAAAACCAAGCAAATTACCCTAGCGGTTAAATTACGATGTTCTAATTATGCTCATTTTGAGCATAAGTGCAAGTTATTTTTGTAGAATTTACTTTTTAAAGCTATCATTTAGTGTGGTAAAGATTTAGGAGGGTAATGATATAGTCGATTCAATTTGAAAACGATACAATGTTACTGGGCTACTGGAATGAATTTTTTGCAGCCTCTGTCCCGCTTGCGAACAGCACGCCAGAAAAATTTATACCAGTAGCACGTTGCTATACACGACTCTCTTTTATTGTGAACTGACTATATCTGTCTACGATGATAAGACAGAATTTAGGACCCTATTCACGTTATACTGAGTTTTGCTATCAGTATCTTGCTTTATTAAAGCATCACTACACTATTAAAAATAAAGGGTAATCAATAAACACTATGACGTTGTCTTATTCGCATGCGCACCAGCAGGGTAATGGCACCACCGAAGTGGTCGCCGTGCTTGTCGCTATTACTGACCATACAGCGCGTGTCCTAACGGTAGACCAAGGTAAGCTGCTACCCAATGGCCCTTTAATGCCCTTACATCGCTCATTACAAGCGGGCGTGCGTCAGTGGGTTGAAGAGCAGACGCAGCAGCCGCTGGGCTATTTAGAGCAGTTATATACCTTTGTCGATACCAATCGCCGCAATATCGATGGCCATGCGCTGGTCTACGTCAGTTATTTGGGCTTAGTACAAGAGACCCAAACGGCCAATTTACAAAGCCAAGCGTTATGGCGCGATTGGTATGATTATTTTCCATGGGAAAATCATTTGGCTGGCGCGCCTGCTATCATTACGCGCTTCATTGTGCCTGCATTATTGACTTGGGCAGATACTGCTATTGATAAGACTGCCCAGCATCGTCGCCGTCAGCGCATCCGCTTATGTTGGGGAGTGGGTACGGAGTTTTTGCAAGACGATGTAGATAAAGATAAAGATAAAAAAGGTCATTACGAATTAAGCGACAATCATGAATATGACAGCAACGAGTACGCAAGTAGTGAGTCCGCAGGCAGTAACTATGAATATGAATGGGTTGCAGAACATGTGTTGCTGCGTTATGAGATGCTATACGAAGCCGGTCTGATTCCGGAAGCGCCCACTTATCCGCCTACTTACTTATCCAATGATCAGCCTAATAAATTACCGGCGGATTGGTCACAAATGATAGGCGTGCCGATGTACTACGACCATCGCCGCGTGATTGCCACTGCCATCTCAAGGCTACGAGCAAAGATTGAGTATCGTCCGCTTATATTTGGCTTGATGCCTGATGTCTTCACCTTATCGCAGCTACAACAAAGTATTGAAGCTTTATCAGGGATGCGTTTGCACAAGCAAAACTTTCGCCGTCTACTGGATTCGCAAGATTTAGTCATGTCGACCGGAGAGAGTAGTAATGCCCAGCGTGGTCGCCCAGCGAAGCTATACCGCTTCCGTCATGATATTGAATTACAAAGCTTATTGATGGATAGCAAACTACCCAAACGTAAATAGCTTTATATAGCAGTCCTAAAAAGTAAGCCCAAAAAACAAGCTAACTTTATCAGACTCCCTAAGTCTAATAATGTAGTGCTTGTCATCGTATAGTTGAACTACTTTAAAACGAATTAGTATGGCTGGAAGAAATTTTCGAAGCCTCTGGAGTGACGCAGTCGCACAGCAAGCTAGAAAAATTTTTACCAGTTATACGAAATCATATATGTATCCATTTTATTTGATACTGACTATAGGGCTTGCAGTTGTCTTTCTTGTTATCTTAAATTCTTGAAAGTAGTATTAATTATAAAAACCCCGTCTTATCTTGCGAGTACGTTCGCTTTACGCTATATTTATGCTCATTTTGAGCTTAAATAGTTAGATTTTGATAAGTGATTTTTGATAAGTGGTATAGTCGATTAAAAATAAAAGAGAATCATTTGTAGCAATGTGCCGTCTCTAAATTAGGTTAACTATATTGATATTAATAAAAAGCAAAATAAGGGGCAAAGATGATAACCAAACCAGAGCCAGCGCTAGATGAAGTGTTACTTAAGCCATTGGTAGAGGCGGCATTGACAGAAGATTTGGGCCGGCGCGGTGATGTGACTTCGCAGGCGACCATTCCGGCAGATATGCAAGCGCAATTACAGATTAAGGCTCGCCAAGCCGGTGTGATTTGCGGTATGGACTTGGCGCGCTTATCTTTTGCACTAATTGATACCCATATTGAGTTTGTAGCAAAGGTTGCCGATGGTGAGAGGGTTGCGGCTGATACGGTATTGGCTACCGTTCGCGGTAATGCCCGTCATCTACTAACAGCAGAACGAACTGCGCTGAATTTTATGACTCATCTGAGCGGTATCGCTACGGCGACCCGGCAGATTGTCGATAGCGTAGCAGATTATCCAGCGCAGATTACTTGTACTCGGAAGACTATCCCAGGACTGCGAATTGTGCAAAAGTATGCCGTACGCTGCGGTGGTGGACGCAATCATCGTTTAGGATTGGATGATGCGATTTTAATCAAGGACAATCATATTGCGATAGCAGGTGACATTACTACTGCTATTCAACAAGCACAAGATTTTGCTGGGCATTTGATTCCGATTGAGGTTGAAGTTGATAACTTGGCCCAACTAGAGCTGGCATTAGAAGCGGGCGTGAGCTTAGTTTTATTGGACAATATGTCGCCCGAAATTTTGCAGCAGGCGGTAGCTATGTGTCAAGGACGAGCAAAAACCGAAGCATCAGGCGGTATTACCCCTGGAACAGTGCAAGCTGTGGCAAAAACGGGCGTTGATTTTATCGCCATGGGTTATCTGACTCATAGCACAACCGCGCTTGATATCGGCCTTGATTTTAGTGCATAGCTTTAGTAGCTTTAAAAGCACTGTTGTTTGCCGGTTTAATAGTCATTTAATCATCGTTTTTAAGTTATAGCTTAATCAATATAGTTAATTTCATTTAAAAACGATACCGTGCTACTGGGATGAATTTTCGCAGCCTCTGAAATGAAGCAGTTGCACCGCAAGCCAGAAAAATTTTACCCACTATACGAAATCATATGTGTATGCATTTTATTTGGTACTGACTATATTTACGTTAAGATTTTATTGATTTCGTTGCAATGGGAAATCATCTGAAGTTAATGATTTAACTGGGTTATCTGCCTATGATACAATGCCGCTGCTAACCGCCTACTGGGTCATCGTTGCACTCGCACGATGGCCTTATCTTTTGCCGATGGAAAAGTGAGTGTTCAGTGAATACTGAAATTATTAAAATTATCTTAGCCTTTATGGTACTGATCAATCCGTTTAGCGCGCTAACGCTATTCTTGGATTTGACCCGCGGCTACTCGATGAATAATCGGCGTAAAGTTGCGCGTATTGCCTGTCTGACCATTTTTATCACTATCAGCTTTTTTACCGTAGCAGGTGAGACCCTACTTAATCTACTGGGTATCTCTATCGGTTCGTTTCAATTGGCAGGCGGAATACTGGTGTTTTTGATTTCTCTCAACATGATGAACGGCGAGGGTAATCCCGTCAAGCCTGACCAAGAAAACTTCGATGTTGATCATGTGCAACATTCACCGCCAACTATGGCGTCAGCAGTGGTTCCGCTTGCAATCCCAATGATGATTGGCCCAGGTGGTATATCGACGGTAATTATTTATTCCTCACAGATATCAGGAATATTGCGAGTATCAGCGGTACTTATCGCTGGTTTATTAATCAGTATTTTTTGTTATTTGGCCTTGATGGCGGCAGGTCGTATCAGTCGGGTATTGGGTGATACTGGGCTTAATATTATGAGCCGGATTATGGGTATGTTACTGGCAGCAGTTTCCATCGAGATTATCGTCAGCGGACTGCGCACGTTGTTTCCTGATTTGATGTAATAATTTTGCCTACCGTTTATCTAAAGTAGCATTCATATTTGCACACGCCCTAATATAGTTGATGCAAAATAATAGAGAGTCACTTATATAGTCAGTACCAAATAAAGTAGATACACATATGGTTTCGTATAACTGGTATAAATTTTTCTAGCTTACTGTTCGAACGCATGCTTCGAGCTTGCAAAGAATTCATCCCAGTAGCACTGTGTCTGTTTTAAAATACACCGACTGTAGATATTATCTGTAACCCTTCTAGATAATAGAAACTATTTTAGCTTTGATATAAATGCCACGCCAAGTACAGCATTAATAATCCTACTAATGCATCTAATATATTCCACGCTTTTGGTTGTGCAAATAATGGTTTTAATAACCGTGCGCCATAACCCAGTGCAAAGAAAAATACAAACGACGCACTGACCGCCCCACTAGCAAATAGCAGTTTGCTACTCGCTCCGGTTGAAACCATGCCAACTAGCACCAAAGTATCTAAGTAGACATGCGGATTGAGCCAAGTAAAGCCAAAACATAACAGCAGCGCTTTTTTTAAGCTAGTGACCACTTGTCCTTCAGCAGTAAGGGCGTGCGATAGACGCACACTGGCATATAAACTCTGCAAACCATAGCCAACTAAAAATACCACGCCAGCAAATTTGGCTATGTTTACCACTTGCGGGTAGCGTGCGGTCACCGTGCCAAAACCTGCGACCCCAGCAGAGATAAGTAACGCATCACTGACCGCACAAAACAGACAGATGAAGAATAGGTGTTCGCGTTTGATTCCTTGTTTAAGCACAAAGGCGTTCTGTGAACCAATGGCTATAATTAGGGTTAGACCCAGCAGGAAGCCAGAAAAATAATCAGTGGGGTTCATAATATTTGCTTTTTTGGTAATACAACGGTGACGTTTGCTTACTGGCAGACCAGTAAAAAACTGTTAAGATAAGCCATCTAGTAATCGAGTGCAATAGTAATAAATAGGTGAGGAGCAGAGTAGGTCATGGTCATAAGTTTGACGAGAATGCTACAGTCATTTGGGCAACCACAAGATGACCTACCGACTACAGCGGCCAAAAACGCTAAGCAAGCGGCTACTGATATCACAAACAGTAGTAGGAACGGAGACAGTAATAATGGGGTCGATGCTGAGCAAGAGTCCAATCACAGCCACAGCCACAGCCACAGCCACAGCCACAACACCGAGTCACCGCTCAGAGCGCCCCAACGTGCTGATCGTATTTGCGATGCCTTAGAGCAAGTGAATGATATTCGCTCACCAACCCCACTTACCGATCGCTATTTGGCCAATCGGGCGCAGATGCCACGAAACAATCGCCCTCCTTTTGATCCCGATACCTTATGGTATCTCAAACATGGACGCTGTCCTATCATGACTGAACTTGTCGATGTGGTTGATGAGGCCACCCTAAACGCTATGCCTATTGAGGCAGTAGCTATCTTAGACCGAATTAATGGCAAGCTCAAACGCTATCGTGACTGGAGCCAAGAGCTTAATGAGCAACAACAGCAACAGCATAATGAGCGGCAGTTTGCAATCGATAAGCTGGTGACTGAGAGCATTCCAGAAGCGCTACATCATTATGAGCAGCTGTTACGCTTTAGCCCGCACCGTACTAAGAATAATACCGTACAAGGTAATATGACGGCCGGTGGTATGCTGACTGATTTGTTCTTAGAGATTGATTATGAGCTAGATGAGTTATTAGATGAGCTCCATCAAACGGTACTCAACCGCTTGGCCTCTACCCATCGCTATGTCAAAAGTCGCACCAAAAGCTAAGCTTGGTTTCATTCGAGTTTTAATAAGGACAATATCATGACCCAAATAACTGCCATGTTAGTGATGTTTGTATTATACGGTGTACTGCCGGCAGCTGGGTTATATCTGGGCTATCGCGGTGTCAAAAAGGTTACCGCGCCCAAGATGCTAGAATATAAGGCCATGCCGCAGTTGGGCTATATTCCGGAAAAAAGCTTACCAGAGACGGTCAAAAATGCACTGGATCAGATTAATGAAAAAGGTGAGAAGCTACGGTTGATTTATGGTGATACCAATAACGATGGCAAAATCGATGATAAAGATACCGTCAACGAAACTTATATCATGATTCAAAATTTGATGGATAAACATATTCCGCAAGCAGTTGCTGACTATCGGCGCTTACATGACTTAGACGGTGCGCGTGCCGATACCACTAAGATAAAACACTCTGATGTCACGGGTAAAGAGGCGCTATTAGAGCTGCTCGGTACGATTAACGCCCAGTTTGATGACTTACTTGACGCTTCTTATCATCAGGATGGGCAAAAACTACTAGTGGCCAATCGTTATCTGCAACAGCGTTTTGACAGTTCGTCCTCTAACCCGCTGGATCAACGGTCTGCTAGTGGCAATGTTAATGATAGAGTTGATAATGGCAATGTTAATGAGGTTAATGAGGAAGTTATTGGCAAGGCCATAGAGAATCCTACCCCTGATAAAACCACCCTCGATAAAATAAAACTATAAATGATAAGTTATAGATAGTGAAAGTGGCTAACAAGGGTAGACGAACATGAGTATGTTATTAGGCGTTGGGGTGTTTACCACGATCACCGTCTTTTATCTGGGTAAAAAAGGCTGGCAGGCGCTACATAAAGCGGTTGGCATTACCCCAGGAGTGCTCACTTATCAAGATCCACAAGCGCCAATAACGCTCACTGATATGACATGGCAAAATTTAACCTTAAACAATAAGCATCTAAGTGTACTACCAGACAGCCAACTGCGCCATTTGCAACGTATTGATCATAAAGTAGCTACTTATCAAACTTATCAGCAACACCTACAAGCGCAGAGCATAACGCCAGCAATCACCGAACAGCAATTTGTATTGGATAAGCTGCTGCATACCAGGTTAGCAGAGATGCTAGCCAGTCATTATCATTTAGCAAGTGCAGGGGCAAGCGTGAACGCTAGCACTAATGACAAACAATCTGAGGCTAAGCAACTTTTACAACAGGCGTTAAATAATATTGAAGGGCGCTTAGATAGCTTGTTAGAGCAAATGGAGACCCAGCATTTGCAAGACTTGCGGGTGATGAAAAATTATATAGACAGCCATAGTAATTAAAGGATTATAAACACTTAGTTCATTCTAACAGCCAAAACACAACGCGCCATAAAAAAGCTGCCAATGATAAATTATCGTTGGCAGCTTTTATTATTGTGTAGCATTAGTAAGTGTTTATTCTAACGACGATTATTGCGATCACTAGTGTTACGCGTACCACGATTAGCCGGTTTGGTGCTATCGCTAGATTTTGGACCAGTATTAGGTTTTGCGTTTTTATTGTGGTTGCTGTCACTACGTCGAGCTTTGAGCGGCTTGTTTTTGATGCGTTCTTGCTTGTCTTTAGCCGCGCCGTGTAGACCAGTACCGTAGCGAGGACGTAAGTCTACCATGTCCGTTAAGGTATTAATGTCTTTTCTATCCAGCTCTAAAAAGCGACCCGTACGTAGCTCTTTTGGTAGCGCGATGCCGCCATAGCTGGTCCGTAATAGACGGCTAACCTTGAGACCTTGAGACTCAAACAAACGGCGTACTTCACGGTTACGACCTTCTTTTAGCTTGACGTGATACCACTTATTGACCCCTTCGCCACCACCTTCTTTGATCTCTTCAAACTGTGCCATACCATCTTCTAGCATGACTCCATTGGTCAGCGCACGAGCGATATCTGATGTTACTTCACCCAACACACGTACAGCGTATTCACGGGTAACTTCATTAGAGGGATGCATCAAGCGGTGGGCCATCTCGCCATCATTGGTAAATAATAGTAGCCCTGTAGAGTTGATATCTAAGCGGCCGACCATTACCCAGCGGTCGTGGGTCAATTTAGGCAAACGTTCAAACACGGTTGGACGACCTTCTGGATCGTTAGCCGAACAAATCTCACCTTCAGGCTTATAATAAGCCAATACCCGGCGACGCTTTTCATTCTCAGAGGTATATTTAATCTGACGGCCATCGACGCGAATCTCGTCGCCTTGCTCGACGCGATCACCAATAGTTGCAGGCGCATTATTAACCGTTACACGACCTGATTTAATGACTTCTTCCATCTGACGGCGTGAGCCAAGTCCCATACGGGCGAGGGCTTTTTGTAATTTTTCATCTTTCATGATTATATCCTTGAGTCGGTTAGGGTTACATTTCTCAATGTACGAATTTTAGTAAAGTAAGAAATAATTTACAGCGGCTATTGTACGCTATTTGGCAGCATTTATAACTAACTTGTTCTTTTTTTTAAGAAAAACGCTTCTCTTTAAGAAAAAGGCTTGTTTTTGGGAAGAAGAAAAAGTAGCTATTAGGCATTAGGAGGGGTCATCAATTAGCATACTCCTAAAATACTAAACTATTTTATAGCAATAAATACTAACCCTTGATTAATTATTAACGACTTATGTTATGATGCGAATTATTTTTGCTACTAATGTAAAGCTAAGTTAATATTATAATGAGCTTACCCTTTACGATATTTGTAATATCGTTGTGATTGATAAGGATTTCTCCTATGCGACAGTCAACCAAGCTATTAAGTGCAGCAGGTTTAATACTTAGCAGTCTGCTTTCTGGTTGTGCCACCACCACTATCAACTCTGGATTACAAGCTGGCGACTTGCCTCCCAGTGGTTCGTTTGTTGCAGAGAATGGCATACAGTTTGACGTACAGCCATTAAGTTTGGCAACGCTACCGCCTAAGCAAGTAATTCAACCGAGTGGTGACTTAGCACGCCTAGTAAGAACTTCTACTCGAGTGGATTACCGCATTGCTCAAGGGGATGTTCTCAATGTTGTCCTTGTCGAGTATCCAAACATCAATGCCTCCACTTCCAGTTTAACAGTCGATCAGCAAGGCTTTGTTCAAATTCCCCTAATAGGTCGTATTAAAGCCAGTGGTATGAGTGTCCCGCAATTTACCGCAAATCTACGCGGACAGTTGCAACGCTATCTTAAATATTCAGATCCCCAAGTAAAAGTTATCGACTATCGCGGCAATAAATTTATTGTTGATGGTGAAGTCAGTAAAATGGGCGAATTTAATATCACCGACGCCCCAGTCTCTCTTTATAGCGCCATTTCTATGGCAGGTGGCGTAACCGCTACTGGCGATTCAGACAACATCGTATTGAATCGCAAAGGGACCAGTTACAACATAAACCTATCCTCACTGCGGCAAATAGGCTCATCGGCCAATCAAATTTATGTACAAGATGGCGACTCAATCCATGTCAATACCCTAGACATCAATAAAGTATATGTCTTAGGAGAGTTTGGACAAGTCGCGCCTGTGCCTATTCTTGAGCAAGGACTGAATTTGGCTCAAGTATTGGGGGAGTCTGCCGGTCTTAACGCCAATACCGCCAATGCTGCCAAAGTATACATCGTTCGTGACCACCCTAGTTACCCGCGTACCAGTATCTATTATGTGGACATGCAAACCATTACCAGCTTTCCATTAGCCAATCGTTTTGAGATGCGACCCAATGACATAGTGTATGTTGATCCGACTGGCTTGACCCGCTGGAATCGCGTTCTTAGTTCGTTATTACCCTCTACATCTGCCATTAGAAGTTTCGGTCTCTAGGTAGGTACACATTAGGTAGATACGTATTATGAGTTTTAATAACATCTTAGTGGTCTGCGTGGGCAATATTTGTCGTAGTCCAATAGCGGCTGCACTCTTAATAAACCATTATCCACAAAAGCATATTGATTCTGCTGGTTTGTCGGCAGTCGTCGGCCATGCTGCTGATTCAAAAGCGCAAGAGGTAATGACAGCCCGCAATATAGATATGTCTGACCATATCGCTAAGCAAATAAGCGAAGAATTGGTTAAGACAGCCGACCTAATATTTACTATGTCAGAGAGCCAAACCAAATGGATCGAAGATCGCTGGCCGCATTGCCGCGGTAAAACCTTTAGGATTGGCCATTGGATTGACAAAGATATTGCCGATCCTTATCAGCATGATAAATCAGCATTTGAGACTGCCGAAAAAGATATCGTTGATAGTCTTGAGCGGTGGACGGATAAAATTAGCTAAACGACTAACATTAAGTGATGAAGATATAGTTATGAATACAGATGCGAATAACCTATCGAAGCCTGCGGCAGAAAATAATAATGATATTGATTTATTAGCTTTGTTATCGGTATTTTTACGTGGCTGGAAAACCATACTCTTTTTTGCTTTGTTGGGTTTGCTGATAGGTGTACTATACAGCCGCTATGAGAATCCTACTTTTAAGTCAGATGCTCTGATACAGATTGAGGAGCAGTCGCAAGGCGTTTCATCAGCACTAGGTTCAAGTGATCTGGTGTCGTCAAATTCCGGTCCAGCTCAGACAGAAGCACAGTTAATAAAATCACGTATGGTACTAAAGCCAGTGGTTGACTTGTTACACTTAGGTATTCGGTTAAGTGATCCTACCATCAACAACTTAGATAGAATAAAAAGCAACCATACTAGTACTCAACTAAGTACCCCTAAAGGAGTAATGTTAGAGACTGAAGACGGTCAAGTGCAAGTCAGTCAATTTGAGGTCTCGCAAGACTATTTGAATCAGACTTTTACTTTGGTGAGATCTAGCTCTGATGCTAATGGCGGCTTTACACTTAGCAACGGTCTTGATGAGTTTAAGGGACAACTGAACCAACCACATCGCTTTAGAGGCTCAAACGGTATCATTCAAATCACAGTGAATGACCTGCCAGCTAGCAACCACCCCATCAATATTTCTAAACAGTCACTGCAGAACACTACAGATGCTATAAACGGCGCTTTGACAGTAACGGAGATCGGTGGAGATACGGGTATTATTCAGCTGTCACTGATTGGTTCCAATCAACAGCAAGTAAGCTTAGTTTTAAAGCAAATCATTCTATCCTATATTGATCAAAACCAATCTCGCGGCTCTGAAGAAACTACTAAAACCATTAAGTTCATGGAAACCCAAATACCCTTATTAAAGCAAAAGCTTGAAGCTTCTGAAGCAGTCTTTAATAATTTTCGTGAAGAGTCAGGCACCATCGATATTGGTCAAGAAGCAGGGATTTTAGTGGGACAAAGCGCTGAAATTGATTCTCAAGTTAATGAGCTAAAACTCAAAAAAGCAGATTTGATCACTTACTATACAGAAGAGCATCCACTAGTCATTCAAATAAACGATCAAATTGAAGTCTTAAATGATAGGCAACAAGAAATAGAAGATAGAGTCGCAGGTCTACCTGAGATACAAAGAGAGTTTCTAAAATTATCAGAAGATACGAGCATCAATAGAGAAATTTATCTCACCATGCTCAAAAACTATCAACAACTGAAAATTGTCAAAGCAGGTCAGATTGGTTACGCCCGTATTATTGATCTGCCTATCAGTACTTATAGGACTATCGCCCCTAAGAAGCAACGGATAATAATGCTAGCGACATTATCGGGGCTAATGTTTGGCATACTGCTAGTATTCCTTAGAAGCTTGCTTAGAAATACGGTCAAAGACCCTGATCGTTTAGAAGCAAAAACTGGCGTACCTGTGATTGCCACGATTCCGCGCTCACCATCGCTATCACGGCTGTCAAAGAATAAAAAAGTGCCAAATCGACTGCTGGCTTATACTGACCATAATAGCTTAAGCTACGAAGCTATAAAAAGCCTAAGAACACACTTGATGTTCGGTATGCCAACAGAAGGTAAAGCGGGTCAGCGTGCCAAAGTGATACTTATTTCAGGTGAAAGCCCAGGTGTAGGCAAATCATTTATCTCTGCTAATCTAACAGAGGTGTTTGCACAGCTTGATAAAAAAGTCTTAATCATAGATGCAGACATGCGCTTAGGCGAGTTGCATAAGATGTTTAACATGGAGCAAAATAATGGGCTGGCAGATTATTTATCGCAGAGCAAGGGTAGTGAGCAAGTAGATAACAGGATAGAAAACTTTATTCATCCTACTACTATGGATCATATTGACTTTATGCCCAGAGGTCAGCAGCCACACAATCCAACGTCATTGCTAGCGGGTGATAAGTTTGGTGGGTTGATGGCGAAGTTGAATGCACATTATGATTATATTATTATAGATTCTCCGCCTATCTTAGCGGCTTCAGATGCCGTGATACTGTCACAATACGCAGACAAAGTATTGTTGGTGACTCGATATAATAAATCGATAGAGGGACAGTTGGTTTACGCGATCAACCAATTGACTAAAGCACACGTGCAAGTAGACGGCATTATCCTTAATGATGTACAACAAGGCGTTATGGACAAATATAGCTATCACTATAGTTATGCTTATGGCAATAATAAGTAACGAGCATATTATCAAATGAGCGCTGTTTCTTTGAGCTAAGAGTTTGTTCACTCTTATCGAACAGTAATATCAGTCGATTATTACAACGCAGTTGGCAGCGCTCATTAGCGCTGCCTCATAGTTTGAGTACTAACCAGCTTATAAATATGATGTTTATTGTGACAATGCGGTCCTCCATAGAGAGGATGTCACAAAAAATAGCTGTTTGTAGCAATAAGGCACTTGTATAAATATGATGCTATCACTCATTATCAATGATACTTTCAGCTTACGGACTCATATACACTGCGCGTCAAGAAAAATTATCGTTACTGCGCTTGCAGCAGATACAATGAATAAGAACAGTTAACAGGATATTATGATGAATACAAGCAATCTTAAGATAGCAGTAATTGGTCTTGGCTATGTGGGTCTACCACTCGCTGTTGAGTTTGGTAAGCAGCAGTCAGTGATTGGTTTTGATATTAATACTAACCGAATCAATGATTTAAAGTCAGGCACAGATCATACGCTAGAAGTCAGTAATGAGGAGCTAGCAGAAGCCACACAATTGAGCTATAGCTCAGATATTGCCACGCTCAAAGACTGTAACTTTTTTATTGTGACTGTACCGACGCCTATCGATGACTATAAGCAGCCCGACTTGACGCCATTAATTAGTGCTTCAAAGGCTATTGGTGGCTTGCTGAAAAAAGACGATATTGTGGTCTATGAGTCAACGGTTTATCCTGGTGCCACTGAAGAAGTCTGTATCCCGGTATTAGAGCAAGTCTCTGGGCTAGTCTTCAACCAAGACTTTTATGCGGGTTATAGCCCTGAGCGTATCAACCCCGGTGACAAAGAGCATCGCGTTACTAATATTTTAAAGGTTACCGCTGGATCTACTCCTGAAGTCGCAGATTTTGTCGATGAGGTATATAACCTTATTATCACCGCAGGTACACACAAAGCACCGAGTATCAAGGTAGCAGAAGCGGCAAAAGTTATAGAAAATACCCAAAGAGATGTCAATATTGCTTTGATCAATGAGTTAGCGGTTATTTTTAATAAGATGAATATAGATACCGAAGCGGTATTAGAAGCCGCAGGTACCAAATGGAACTTCTTGCCATTTCGCCCAGGACTAGTCGGTGGTCATTGTATCGGGGTCGATCCTTATTATTTAACCCACAAAGCACAGGCCATTGGCTACAACCCAGAGATTATTCTCGCTGGACGTCGCTTGAATGACAGCATGGGTGAGTACGTAGTCACCCAACTGGTCAAAACTATGATTAAAAAGCGTATACAAGTCGAAGGCGCAAAAGTATTGATACTTGGGCTTAGCTTTAAAGAAAACTGTCCAGATGTACGCAATACTAAAGTAATCGATATCGTGAATGAGTTACAAGAATATAATATTGAAGTCGATGTTTATGACCCTTGGGTGAATACGGCTGAGGCCCAGCGCGAATACAACATCACTCCTGTGAGTGAACCAGTAGCGAATGCTTATGACGGCATCATCTTAGCCGTCGCCCATCACCAGTTTGTGCAAATGGGAATAGACAACATTCGTGCCCTTGGCAAAGGCGATCATGTCCTTTATGATCTAAAGTACGTCTTTGCTAAAGATGAGACTGATATCCGACTATAAATATTGAGTTCATATAATAAGCAATTGGGAAAGTAATAATGATACAGACACAGACAGCCTATGAACAAATTAAGCAAACACTGGCAAATGAGCCAAAAACCTGGCTGGTCACTGGGGTAGCCGGGTTCATAGGGTCAAACTTACTCGAGACTTTATTACTGCTTAACCAAAAGGTCGTGGGTTTAGATAACTTTGCTACCGGCTTTCAGCATAATTTAGATGAAGTACAAGCATTAGTAAGTGCGCAGCAATGGCAGAATTTTACCTTTATAGAAGGCGATATTCGTAATCTTAAAGATTGCCAAGTGGCGTGTACTGGTGTGGACTATGTCCTGCATCAAGCGGCCTTAGGCTCGGTACCGCGTTCTATTGCCGATCCCATTGCTACCAATGACACTAACATTAATGGTTATCTGAATATGCTGGTTGCAGCGCGTGATGCACACGTATCAAGCTTCACTTATGCTGCCAGTAGTTCAACCTATGGTGACCATCCTGCGTTACCTAAAGTCGAAGATGCCATTGGCAACCCATTATCGCCATATGCAGTCACCAAGTATGTCAATGAGTTATATGCCGATGTATTTGCTCGCACTTATGACTTCAATACGATTGGTTTGCGATATTTTAATATTTTTGGCAAACGCCAAACCCCTGATGGTGCTTATGCAGCGGTGATTCCTAAGTGGACGGCTGCTATGATTCAGGGTGATAAAGTCTTTGTTAATGGCGATGGTGACACCAGTCGTGATTTCAATTTTATTGAAAACGCGGTGCAGGCCAATATTTTGGCAGCGACTGCAAATAGTGACGCTAAGAATCAAGTTTATAACGTGGCAGTCGGTGGTCGTACGACGCTAAATACTTTATTTACCGCATTAAAAGACAGCTTAAGTGAAAATGGTGTGAGCTATAACCAAGATCCCGTTTATCAAGACTTTCGTGCTGGTGATGTGCGGCATAGCCAAGCAGATATCAGTAAGATTCAAACAAGATTGGGTTATGATCCTCAGTTTGATATTATCCAAGGGATTGAGAAAGCCATGCCTTGGTATGTACAGTTTTTAGGTTGATTTTGATAGTGGAATTTATATGTTTAAGATGATTAGGCAGCTTTTCTCATTGCTTTCAGCTCAGCAAGTAAGACAGTTTTATATCCTGCAAGTGCTGGTAGTGGTTATGGCTTTTACTGAGTTGTTAGGTATTGCTTCTATAGCGCCTTTTATGGCTTTAGTGGGTGATATTTCTATACTGGAAAAAAGTAATATTTTTGCCGAATTATACCAACTGTCCGGCTTGACGAATCCTATGGATTTTGTATTCTATACGGGTCTATTAGTTCTTGTTGCCTTAACTATCTCTACTATAGTTTCTATGTATACCACTTGGAAGTTATCACTCTATGGCGCTAGTGTAGGGATTGAAATTGCGGATCGTCTTTATGCTTATTATATGCGAGAAGATTGGCAGTTTCATGCCAGTGGTAGTAGCGCCCAGTTGACTAAGCAAGTATCTACAGAAGCCATGCGCATAACGAGTGGAATAATACAGCCGTTGATGCGAATGAATGCAAAAGTAGTGCTAGCTGTTCTCATAGCTGTCAGTATCATAATTTATAACCCCGTTATAGCTATAGTCGGTTTATTCATATTTGCTTTGGCTTATTTCTCACTTTATAAGCTGGTTCGTAAGAAACTAGTCTCTAATGGCCAAAAGATATCTCAAGTTTCTACTGATCGCTTTAGGTTAATGAACGAAGGGTTTGGTGGTATTAAAGATGTCTTGCTGCTTAATCGCAGCTACGACTTCGTCAAGCGTTTTGAAGAAAGTGGCACGATTTACGCTCGCGCTCTAGGATTAAATGCCGGTATTAGTCAAGTACCGCGCTATTTTATGGAGCTGATAGCCTTTGGTAGCATGATTGGACTGGTACTGCTACTGATTAAGTGGCACGACGGCAATCTAGGGGCAGTACTGCCAATTTTAGCTGTTTACGCTTTAGCAGCATTTAAACTACTGCCTGCCTTACAACAAATATATTCTAGCGTCGCTCAAATTAAAGGAAGCTTAGCGGCGTTTGAAGCCGTTAAAGGAGACTTAGAGAGCTCAGTTGATAGCCAGAAATCTATTACTAAAGAAACGCTATCCATACGTACAGAATTAAAGCAGCAAATTACTTTAAGCGACATACAGTTTAGTTATCCTGGCAAATCAAGACCGGCTGTGAATGGGGTCACTATGACTATTCCCGTTAATAGTGTGGTCGGTCTAGTAGGATCATCTGGTTCTGGAAAGTCTACCCTAATTGACTTATTACTTGGCCTGCTAACGCCGCAAAGCGGTCATCTATACATGGATGACACTTGCATTACTGCTGAAAACAAACGTGCTTGGCAAAATACCTTAGGCTTCGTACCGCAAAGTATTTTCTTAAGTGAAGGGTCTATTGCTGAAAATATTGCTTTTGGTTTACCTGCCGCAGACATCGATATAAAGCAAGTAAACAAAACACTCAAACTTGCTCATTTAACCGAACTGGTTGAAGAACTTCCTAACGGGGTAAGTACGAAAGTAGGTGAACGTGGGGTCCAGCTTTCAGGTGGCCAGCGTCAACGTATTGGCATTGCTCGGGCTCTTTATCATGAAGCAGATGTCTTAGTATTTGACGAAGCCACTAGTGCCCTAGATGGTATTACAGAAAAAATAGTTATGGATGCTATACACGAGTTTAGTGGTCAAAAGACTATCATTATGATTGCTCATCGTCTAAAGACTGTACAGAAATGTGACGTTATTTATTTAATGGCTCATGGAAAAATAGTTGACTCAGGTACTTATGAGCATCTGGTTGAACATAATACAGAGTTTAAAAAAATGGCAGAGCATGCTTAATAGATGCCTTATAGGAATTTAAATGAAAATATTGATTACAGGCGGTGCGGGCTTTATTGGTTCTGCTGTTATACGTCATATAATGAACAACACTCAAGATAGCGTCATTAATCTTGATAAGTTAACCTATGCCGGTAATCTGGAGTCGCTTATTAGTGTAAGTGACAGTCAACGTTATGCTTTCGAGCAAATTGATATCTGCAATGCAGAAGAACTTAAGCGCGTATTTGCGGAACACCAGCCCGATGCGGTTATGCACCTTGCAGCCGAATCTCATGTCGACCGATCCATAGATGGCCCAGCTGAATTTATTCAAACCAATATTGTTGGCACTTATACTCTGTTAGAAGCCGCTCGTACTTACTGGAATGAGTTAAACACTGAACGCAAACAAGCGTTCCGCTTTCACCATATTAGTACCGATGAAGTTTATGGAGATCTGCCACATCCTAGTGAGCAAGAAGATGCAGATAAACATCTATTTATAGAAGATACTGCCTACCAACCCAGTAGCCCTTATTCAGCTAGTAAGGCCAGTTCAGATCATTTAGTGAGAGCGTGGCTACGCACCTATGGCTTTCCAACGCTTATTACTAACTGCTCTAACAACTACGGCCCTTATCACTTTCCAGAAAAGCTTATTCCTTTGGTTATTTTAAATGCTCTAGATGGCAAGCCCCTGCCTATTTACGGTAAAGGCGATCAAATCCGTGATTGGTTATATGTAGAAGATCATGCTCGGGCATTGTATAAAGTAGCTACTGAAGGCCGCGTAGGCGAGACTTATAATATCGGTGGGCATAACGAAAAGCAGAATATTGAAGTGGTAAAAACTATTTGCAAGATTTTAGATGAGCTACAGCCACAAGCTAACTCGCAATCTTACGAGAGTTTAATTTCCTTTGTGAAAGATCGTCCCGGTCATGACATGCGTTATGCGATTGACGCTAGTAAGATTGATAAAGAGCTGAACTGGACACCAGAAGAGAGCTTTGAGAGTGGTATCCGCAAAACAGTTGAATGGTATTTAGACAACCTTGACTGGTGTAGAAGAGTACAAAATGGTAGTTATCAAGGCGAAAGATTAGGAGCAAATGTGTAGATGAATACTAAAGGTATTATCCTAGCCGGTGGTTCAGGCACACGCCTGTATCCAATTACTAAGGGCGTCTCTAAGCAGCTATTACCCATTTACGATAAGCCGATGATATATTATCCATTATCGGTGCTAATGTTGGCAGGTATCCGTGAAGTACTTATTATCAGTACGCCTGATGATATTGATGGCTTTAAGCGTCTATTAGGTCATGGTAGTGAGTTAGGTATTGATATTAGTTACATTGTACAGCCAAGTCCTGACGGTCTTGCTCAAGCCTTTATCTTAGGTGAAGACTTCATTGGCGATAGCAATGTCTGCTTGGTACTGGGTGACAATATCTTTTATGGTCAAGGATTCACACCGCTACTGCGTCAAGCCGTTAATCGTCAAAAAGGGGCAACAGTGTTTGGCTACCAAGTCAAAGATCCTGAGCGTTTTGGCGTGGTTGAGTTTGATAATGAAAAACGTGCTATCTCGATAGAAGAAAAGCCTACTAATCCTAAATCACATTATGCGGTCACTGGGCTTTATTTCTATGATAATGATGTGATCAATATTGCTAAGCAAGTTGAGCCATCTGATCGTGGCGAGCTTGAGATCACTACAGTTAACCAGAGGTATATGGAGCGTGGTGACCTAAGTGTAGAGTTGTTAGGTCGGGGATTTGCATGGCTTGATACGGGTACTCATGAGAGCTTATTAGAAGCGGCTCAGTTCGTTGAGACTATAGAGAAGCGTCAAGGTTATAAAGTCGCTTGTTTAGAAGAAATCGCTCTAAATAATGGCTGGTTGACTAAGCAGCAAGTATTAGCTGCTGGTCAAAATATGAGCAAAAACTCTTATGGTCAGTATCTGATTTCTCTAGTGGAAGAGTAATAATGAGTTTAATACAATGGGTTGAATTTCCACCGTTAGGCGATGATCGTGGCTCTTTAGTAGCTTTAGAGACAGAAAGCACTGTGCCTTTCCCAATTAAACGTGTTTACTATATTTTTGCAACTCAAAAAAATGTTGCGCGTGGATTTCATGCTCATCATAACTTGAAGCAAATTGCTATTTGTATTACTGGTAAATGTCGTATGATCCTTGACGATGGGAAAACTCGTGAAGAGGCTTGGTTAGATTCACCTACTAAAGGGTTAATCATTGGCGATTTAGTATGGCGAGAAATGCATGACTTTAGTGAAGACTGCGTGCTTTTAGTGCTTGCTAGTGAACATTACGATGAAAGTGATTATATTCGTGATTATGATGAGTTTTTAGAGGTAGTTAAATGATCGTAATAGCAGGTAAAAATGATATAGCAGTTCATGGGCTATTTTTAGCAATGGAGTTTTTTGACTTAGATAAAATTATAGTTATTCCAAATAAAAATGACCTAGGTGTCGATGGATGGCAACGATCATTGTCTAAAGCCGCGAAGGATAATAATATAGTTATTAAAAATCTCAATGAGGTATACGATACTGAAATAGATTGTTTTATATCATTAGAATTTGATCAGCTAATAAAGCCTGCTATGCTCTCTACAGAAAGTGTTTATAATATACACTTTTCAAAGTTGCCTGAATATAAAGGAATGTATACATCAGTTTGGCCTATCTTGTTTTGTGATAAAAATAGTGGTGTGACTTTACACAAAATAGATAAAGGGATAGATACAGGTGATATAGTTTCTCAAAGAGTGTTCGATTTAAACGCAAGTGACAGAAGCCAAGATTGTTATAGAAAGTATATAGATAATGCTAAACTGTTAATTTCCGAATGGTTTGAAAGAATTATAAATAAAAACATAACTTATAAAAAGCAATCAGCCATTAGATCTACTTATTACTCTGCCAGTTCTATAGACTATAAAAACTTGAAAATCAACTTTAAAAGAACTGCTTGGCAAATCAAAAGGCAGGTCTATGCGTTTAGTTTTCGACCATATCAGCTTTTGACATTTGAAGGGCTTGATATTTCGGATGTAATAATAACTAACAATAAATCTGTATTTCCACCTGGTACTATAATTTCAAAAGAGCTTGATTATTTTTCAGTTTCATCTGTTGATTATGATGTAAAACTATACTTTGATGATCTAGATAATATACTCCAGAATATGAATAAAATGAATGTGGAAAGTTTTTCTAAAAAAATGGTGAATATTTTAGGGGTAAATGATAGGAATGGAAAGGGATGGTCTCCAATCATTGTTGCAGCATATTATGGAAGAGTAGATCTGATAGCTTATCTACTTGATAATGGAGCACTGATAAATGATAGAAACTATCGTGGGACAGCAGTGCTTATGTATGCAAAAGATTATTCACTAAAGCATAAAGACAATAAAGTAATAAAGTATCTTATCAACCATGGTGCAGATCCTATGCTAAAAGATTGGTCTGGCAAGACCATCTATGATTATATTACTAAACAGCAAGTCGGTTTTTTGGATTTATAATGACTAATATTTCTTTTCTTGATCTTAAAGCCATTAATGCTCAATACCGTGAAGAGCTTGTTAACGCTTGCACTCGTGTCATTGATTCTGGTTGGTATGTACAAGGCACTGAAGTGAGTGCCTTTGAGCAAGAGTTTGCAGCTTACTGCGGTGCCAAGCACGCGATTGGCGTTGCAAACGGACTTGATGCACTGACTCTTACTATGCGAGCATGGAAAGAGTTGGGTAAATTAAAAGAAGGCGACGAAGTTATCGTCCCTGCTAATACTTACATTGCCAGTATTCTTGCTATTACCGAAAATCGTTTGGTACCGGTGTTAGTTGAGCCTGATTTGGCAACCTATAATTTGTGTCCCAAAAATACCGAAGCTGCAATTACCAACAAAACACGGGCTATTTTACCTGTACATTTATATGGTCAATTAGCTGATATGCCAGCGATCATGGATATAGCCAAACGCTATAACTTATTAGTACTTGAAGACTCCGCTCAAGCACATGGTGCCAGCATTGACGGTAAAAAAGCGGGTAATTGGGGGGATGCAAGTGGTTTTAGCTTCTACCCGGGCAAAAATCTAGGGGCATTAGGCGATGCAGGAGCTGTTACTACTAATGATGATGAGTTAGCTCAAACATTGCGTGCCCTGGGAAGTTATGGCAGTCATAAAAAATATGAAAACCTATACCAAGGCGTAAATAGTCGTTTAGATGAAATCCAAGCTGCGGTACTGCGTGCTAAACTTCGTCATTTAGATACTGAGATTGCTGCGCGTCGAGCTGTTGCTAAGGCTTATATGGATGGTATAAACAATGCAAGTATTATTCTACCTAACTGGCAAAGTGAAGAATCCCATGTTTGGCATTTATTTGTAGTACGCTGCGAACAGCGTGACGCCCTACAAAAGCACCTAATAGAACAAGGGATTCAAACCCTAGTCCACTACCCTATACCTCCCCACCATCAGCAAGCATATAAAGAATGGAATACAGAGAGTTATCCAGTCTCGGAAATAATTCATCAGCAAATCATAAGTTTGCCAATAGGGCCCACTATAACCTTTAACGATATTCAAAAAGTTGTTAATGCAATCAATGCTTTCAATTAATATAGTTTAATTTTTTAGTACTGAATGACTTTTATTTTATACATAGGAATAAGATGGTCTAATCAAACAATTGATTATGATAATTCTTATTAATTATTAATACTAATTATAGTGGTGAAAATGAAACCTTTAGTAACGTGTATCCTCCTAGCTTATAATCATGAACAGTTTATTGAGAGTGCTATTAAAGGACTGTTAGAGCAAGATTATAATAATATTGAATTCATTATATCTGATGATTCATCGTCTGATAATACCTATAAAAAAATATGTGCTACCATCAAAAGCTACTTGTCTACAAAAAATATAATCTTAAATAAAAACGAAGAAAACTTAGGGTTAATTAGACATTTTAATAAACTAGTGAATATGGCTAAGGGAGAGATCATAGTAGTCGCAGCTGGTGATGATATATCCCTAAAAAGTAGGGTGTCAAATACAGTAGATATATTTTCTAAAAACAAGAATGTCACATTCGTCTCATTTAATGACAACGTTATTGATGGTGCTGGTAATGTAATAAGTAGTGGTGAGAGAGTAAAGTACGATGGTATAAGAAAGTTTGATTTGAATGATTTTGTATCAGGGAAAGAAATTCCTTTTAGTGGGGCATCAAGAGCTTTTAGAAAAAAGGTACACGATACCTTTGGTGATTTAGAGTCAAATAGTATTACAGAGGATACTCCCTATATTATACGTGGCCTTATCATGGGGCAAACTGCAATTTCTTCGGATATAGGTATCTGTTATAGAAGGCATGATAATAATTTATCTGGAGCTCTTTCTCTTGCAAAGATGGATGTTGATTGTATATCACAACAATATATAATTGATTGTAATTTAGCTAAAGCTAACAATTTAATTTCAGTAAAGGATGAAAAAAAATTGCTTCAGTGGATAGAAGTTAATAGAAAGAGAAGGAAAATACTTAATGGGTTTGCACTCTCTGATTCTAAGTTGACTTATTTTATTAAACATATCTTACCTTCCCCAAGTGTTCGCTCTAAAACAAAGATTCATATGGTAAAAAAACGAATTCTGAAGGTGATATAACTAGTTCAACATAAAGTTAATACAACCTATATCATGGATAGTTTGTTTAAATAATTTTCCGAATATAGCTGCTAATTTATCCTTGATAGGGTTTAAGTCAGAACTGTGAGAGGGTAAGTATATAATGCGATAACCATACATTATTATCAAAAGAAACGTTATGTCTTTATTTAATTGCGTTGATAGATATGGCGAGATAGAAGATTATATCTGACTTTACTAAACCTTGTTTTAATGATGATATGAAAGATGCAGAAAAGTAGGGTAGCAAAGCACTAATAGGGCAACCGATTTTTATCCGATAAAGCATAACTTCAACCGTTAATTTTAACCCTGGATTTTTATATATGTTTGTTCGTCGAAATATACTATATAGATTTTGCCACTAATCGTTTTTGAGCGTGATACGGTTTATAAACAGTAATTAATAATAGTTTTGGATAGCTTAATATGAAAGATATAAGTCTTTTGGTGAATACTTTATACCGTAACAAACTGGTCAGACCGATAATAAAATCACTGATTCCAAAAAAAGTACGTAATGCATTTTTAAGTTATATAAACGATTCAAAAAAATACAAATCGGTAAGCCTATATTTCAACAATGGTATAGCGCGCATTGATCATAAGAATAAAAATATACAAGGGTTGGTACCAATGTATTATTTTGATGACACGCCTAATTTTGGTGATGTTGTTGGCCCGTATTTGGTTTCCAAGATAACTGGTAAGCCAGTGTTAAATATTAATGATTCACGATATCCTGGAATTATGGCTGTTGGCAGCATAATGCAAATGATCAATAGAAAAGATATGGTCGTATGGGGCAGTGGACTGATGTATAAGCCTACAAATGAAAAGATGAAAGAACTTAAAGAATACAACCCAGAGATTTTATCAGTCAGAGGCCGGAAGACTGCTAACCTTTTATTAGAAGCTGGTATAAATGTTCCTGATCCGAGTGTTTATGGCGATCCTGCTCTAATACTACCATTCTTTTATAAACCTTCAGTAAGTGGTTCAAAAGAGATTGGTATTTGTCCTCATTACTCACATAAATCACATTTTTTAAAAAATATTACTGATAAAAATAATTTAAAAATTATAGATGTACAAAAAGATATGGAAACAGTCGTAGGTTCAATTAGCTCATCATCTGTCTGTATTTCTACATCATTACATGGTCTTATAATTGCACAGGCTTACAACATCCCATGGGTATGGTTAGAGATTTTCGATAATAACTTGGCAGGTGATGACTTTAAATTTAAGGACTTCTTCTCTACTCTAGATGAATCACAAGTGTCACATGTTAGAGCTAGATTGGAAGATGTTAAAAGTCTTGACTATAAAACTATAGCTAAAAATGCCACCTTACCAGATAAGTTATACAATGAAGAATTAATATTAGAGTCTCTAAAAGCATACCTAGATAGGGAAACATCGGCCTCAGTTTGTTCCAGTATTAATAAGTGAACAGTATATTGAACGCTATTTTTCCAATAGTTCAATGCTAATTTTCAAAATCCTTTAAAATTGATAGTTTTTTATCGTTGTACTAGATTGAGCATAAAAATGAACCTAAGTTTAAATATATTAGTTATTAATCTTAAAGCATCTTCAGAACGTAGAGCTAGAATATCAAAGCAATTAGATGGTTTGGGTATTCCTTATGAATTTTTAGAGGCAACAGAAGGACCATCATTAACTGATGAATGGATAGAAAATAACATAGGAGATAGAGTTAAATATGTTTATTATAATAACTTACACCATTCAATAAATAAAAACGCACTCGCGTGCGCCGATAGCCACAGAAGAGCTCAGTTGATTGCCTCTAATTTTGAGACTGGCTATACGTTGATTCTTGAAGATGATGTGGTACTTACTAGCAATTTTAAAAAGAAAATAACAAATACAATTAAGCTTATGCAGAAACATTCATTACATGTTGCTTTTCCAGGGTATAACTTAGCTAAGGGCAATCTTAAAAAGCGCCTTGATATAAATTGCTCTGGTCTTGGTTTTTTATTTTTCAAATATCCTGTAGATGGACATGTCTCAGGCGCTTACGCATATATCGTTGACTTTGTTGGTGCTAGACAGCTCGTTAAAGACAATCTAGAAAAAGTTCAGAATACAGCCGATACATTTTGTATTAAAGAAAAAGGTCTGAATGAAAGTACAGTCGTTTTATACCCTAAAATAGTTACAACAGGTTATCTTGAATCGAATATAGGCTATTTGACTTCAAAGGTTACTTTGGCTACAAGGGTCAAACAAGTTACTTACTCGTTATCACTAAAATCGAGGACTGTTCATTATCTTTTACGCCATTGGAAAGAAAGAAGGTTGTAACTAAAATATCAAAGTCTGAAATTAGTTACTAAACTAAGATTTTAGCGAATGGGTAAATAGATGATTGTTAAAATGTTCAGAAAAGCACCAAAATTTTTTTAATTAATATTGCTATTATTCCTGCTCGAAAGGATAGTGTGGCTCATATATGGTCAACCAGCTTCTAATAAGGTTTGTTTTATAATGTATAAGAATATTTTAAAATCTGAAATTTTATTCACAGGTTATTATGGACAACAAAATACAGGTGATGACGCTTTTTTGGAAGTGGCTTCTTGGGGAGCCGAAAAATACTGGCATAAAAGTAATAGTATATTTCTATCAAGAAAAAAGGGTCTTCCTGTATTGTGTAAAGATATAAGAGGTTACCCACTCAGTATTCCGAAAACATATCGTTTACAAGAAAAGCTACTACTCTCATCAACTGATTATTTGATTTCAGCTGGTGGTTCAACAATGAGCAGAGAGCTACAGGCTGATAATATTAAACGTCTTGCTATTGAACGTAAGAAAAAAAATTCGAAAATTAGGATTGGTGGTATTGGGGTTTCCATAGGTCCGTTTAAAACTATAAAAGATGAAAAATCAACGGTCGAATATTTGAAAAATATAGATTTTTTAGCGGTCAGAGACCAAGCATCTTTTGACTTTTTAACAAGTTTAGATTTACCTTACAAACCAGTGAATGCTTTTGACTTAGCCGCGTTACTTCCAGAAATTTATGGAGTGCAGAAAAAAGAGCTTTTATTAAATAATAAAAAAGTTGTCGGCATAAGTGTTTGCCCTTTTGAAAGTATCGTTGATGACAATAAAATTGAAAATGAGTATAAGAGAAATGCTAAGATCATTAGCCTCTTGAAGATTTTAAATAAAAAGGAAGATATACACTTTAAGTTTTTTATTATAAATGGTAACCCAATAGTAGGTGATTTACAATTGACACGAGAAACGATAGGGAAAGTGTCACCTAATAGCTATGAAATAATAAATTACAACAAAGAGACGCGAGCAACATGGAATGAAATATCATCATGCGATTTTATAATATCGACACGTCTACATGCTGCTATTTTCGCTTGTTTTTCAGACACTCCTTTTATGTTAAATGAATACCATAGAAAGTGTGGGGACTTCCTGGATAATATTGATTATGATGAAAGTTTGAGGTTGTTTGATAGTGAATATAACCCAACAGAAAAAGCCAATACTATTATAAATATATTAAACGATCAGAGTAACTACATTTATCCAAAAAAAATATGTGAAATGAAAAAGAAGTCTGAGTTGAATTTTACAGGAGTGATTATTTAATATGTTCTCTGTAGTCATTCCTTTATATAACAAAGAACTTAGTATAAAAAATACAATACAATCCGTGCTTAATCAAACGTATCAAGACTTTGAAATAGTCGTTATAAATGATGGTTCTACTGATAATAGTTCCAAAATTGTTGAAAGTATAAGCGATGATAGGATTCGCTTGATTAGCCAGCCAAATCAAGGTGTGTCGGCAGCACGTAACTGCGGTATAAAAACAGCTCGTAATGAATGGATTGCTTTTTTAGATGGTGATGATTTATGGAAAAAAAATCATCTTGAAGAAATAAATAAAATGATGCATGCGTTCCCAGATGAAAAGGTATACGTAACTTCCTTTAAATACTCTGATGGAAGAAATGTATACAGCCATCTTCGTGAAAAATGTATATTTAAAATTGAAAATTATTTCAAAGAGGCTTTAAAAGAAAGTTTAATATGTACTGATATAATTATAGTCCATAAGGTTTGTTTTGATTACGTAGGATTTTTCGATGAGTCTATGAATCGTGGAGAAGACACAGATTTATGGGTAAGATTAGCACGTAATTATAGTATTGTAAAAAGCTCTGTTATAACTGCAATATATAGAGTTGAAGCGGAAAATAGGACTAATTTAAGTAAAAACTTAGAAAGCACATATGTATATCATATTAACTTCGATAAAATTAGCGATTTTGATGAGCGTAATTATTTTAAAGAGATGGTTGCTAATATGTTATATCAGTATGCTCGCTCAAAAGATTTAAATAACTTTCAAAAGTTAAAAAAAAGATATCCCTCCATAAGCTATAGTGTATTTATCAAATATTCCTCAAAACATATTTATAAAAGAGCACTTAAAAAAAATAACCAAAAAGTTTTAAGATGGTTTTTTTATGAAAAAAATACTCTTAATGAATGTTCTTTATAAGCCTAATATAGGTGGTGTTGAAAATTCATTATCTGAAATATCTAAAGTGCTGATTGGTAATGGCTATAAAGTTGATATTTTTTGCAGTAATAAAAATAATGAGGATGATACTAACTTAGAGTTTATCTACAAAGAAGATAGAACAGAAGTATATCGCTATAACTATGAATATGGTAAGTTTTCTTTCTTTAAGAATATTTTAAACTCAAGAAAGGTCCTTAAAAAATTAACCAATGAGAATAAATATTCATTTATCATATCAAGAAACTATTTCCTTGTAATAGTAGCTGCAATGACTGGTGTGAAAAGTATCAAATACATTCCGCCTGAAGTAAGCTATTACTCTAAAAAAGGAGCAAGATCAAAATCCTCTTTGAAAGAGTTAAGCAGAGATAGTATAAAATTCTTACTACAATGGTTTGCACTTATACTTTCAAAAGATGTCTATGTGCTCTCTGAAAGTATGTTTAATCAAGTCAGGCAGATAAGCTTGAGACTCATATCACCAGAAATAATCAATCCTGGTATTAACTTAAATCGATTTTCTATTCCTGACTTGGAAGAAAGGAATAAACTTAAGAAATTTTATGATGTCTCTGAAAATAAAAAAGTGCTATTAGCACTTGGACGTTTTAGTGAGGTAAAACAATTTGATCTAGTTATATTAGCTATGACATTGTTACCTGATGACTATTTGCTTATTTTAGTGGGTTCAGGACCTGAGCGAGAAAAATACCAAAATATAATTAATAAGAATAACTTAAAAGATAGGGTTTTGCTGTTTAATTCAACTACTAGTCCTGAAGATTTCTACAAGATGGCTGATGTTTTCTTAATGACATCACGATATGAGTCATTCGGTCAAACCATCTTAGAAGCTTGTGTATCAGGATTGCAAATAATCTCATTTAGCCGTAAATCCGGAGTGAATACAAATATAGAGCTAATGCTTTCGGAGTGCGAAGGGATCTACTTGGTAGAAGAACAGTCTACTGATGCATTAGCTAATACGATTATACAATCCTTCGAAAACAAAAAAATAGCACATTCTAACTTCACTAAAAATCAGAATATATTGAGCAAGCGCTATTCATGGAGTAATTTTGTTTCCAGTTTAAATATTCCTATTGATAAGTTTTAAAAAAATTAAAAGGTAAGCTAAGTGAAAGTATTAATAGTGATTACTGGTCTAGGTATGGGTGGTGCTGAACATGTTGTGGCGAATCTAGCTGATGAGTTGGTTAATTTAGAGCATACAGTGAAAATCGCTTATTTGACTGGTGAGGTTATAGTGTCGCCAAAGAGTCCTGAGATAGAATTAATATCAGTTGGCATCAATAGTCCTAAAGATTTTTTTAAAGCTTATATTAAGTTAAGAGGTGTAGTTAACAAATTCAAACCTGATGTGGTGCATAGTCATATGTTTCACTCGAATATCATATCGAGATTACTTCGCTTAACTATAAACGTTCCTAAAATTGTGTCTTCTTCACACAATACAAATGAAGGCGGTCGGCTTAGAATGTTAGCTTATCGTTCAACTGACAAATTAACTAATATATCAACCAATGTTAGTCAAGAAGCGGTAGATACTCTCGTAGAAAAAGGGGCTGTTAAACCAGGTCGTATGATAAGCGTTGTGAATGGTATAGATATTAACCAGTTTTATTTTGATAGAGAAGCTCGCAAAAAAAAGCGTACTGAATTGCATATTACTAATCAAAAAGTAGTTTTGGCTGTAGGTCGTTTAAATTATCAAAAAGACTACCATAACCTATTGAACTCTATCTTTCTCTTAAAAGAACAACGACAAGACTTTCAGGTTCTAATCACTGGTGATGGTCCTCTCAGAGAAGAGCTCATGTTGTTGGCTAAAAAATTAGAAATTGTTAGTTTTGTTGAGTTTTTAGGTATACGTCGAGACATTCCAGACTTAATGTCAGCTAGTGATCTTTTTGTTTTGTCATCAGCTTGGGAAGGGTTTGGGCTTGTTGTAGCTGAGGCTATGGCTTGTGAGCGTGTTGTTGTGGCAACTGATTGTGGCGGTGTCAGTGAAGTCGTTGGCTCAGAAGGGTTTCTTGTTGAGCCCAACAATAATATACTGTTGGCACAAGCACTTGATAAAGCTTTGGACTTAAGTGATGACGAACGTTCTAGTATTGGAGCCTCCGCACGTGAGCGTATCATTGACAATTACTCATTAAGTGCGAATGTTGAAGCTTATCTTAAGTTGTATAATTAGCTAATAGTATAGCGACTTTAGCAGAGCACTTTGAGTCGCAGCCAAAGACTAACTTGCAAATCATCGATGAAATACCGAAAAAGAAAAGCCTTAAATTCAGATTTTTTAAATCGTATCAAATTATAGAGACAGTGCATGTCAGACTTGAGTTGGATTTATAGCTATGGTTTTTTAGGCATTAGATTGTTTGAATTACCGAGCCTACTCATATGCTTATTGTTGATACTATCGGCTGGGTATATATTTAACGTTCCTCGTAAGTATCAAGTTATATTGGTACTACATAGCTTTCTGCCGTTTATTTTAAATGATGTCTTATTTAGTGCTTCTTATATGCCGGACCAATTTAAATACTGGCGTGGAGTTAACTACATTAGAAGTGGTGAAATAGGTTTTCTTGACGCTTTAACTGATCCAGGAAACGTTTTGCAGGCTAGCGCTTTGCTTGCATTAATTCCATTCCCAACGCCTGTTTCTATCATAAGTTTAGGGTTTTACAACACCTTTCTATATATAATTTTGTTCCTTATTCTATATGTGAAAAAAATATTTACCAATGTATCTATATGGTTTTATTTATTATTTCCAAGTGCTGCTTTATATACAGCGCTAAGTTTAAGAGAAACCTTGATATTTTTCTTTATGATTATGACCATAGTCTATGCGCGTGAGTCTAAAATTATTAAAAGTGTGCTTTGTATCGTTCCGGTATATTTAATTAAATTTCAAAATTTCTTCATTTTGGGACCGATTATTTTATTATATTTCATATTTGATGTTGCTAGGAAAGGTATGGGTCTAACTAAGGCCTTGGTTATTAGTGCTATTGGCTTAGCTGCCTTAATTCTCTCTGCCCCTATTGCTATCCCCATAGTCAACAGTGCTAGAGTGTCTATGTTTGTTGAGGATGGTGGTGATCCAGCAAATATTAGCGTTATATCAGGCGTGGGCGACTTTGTGTTTCAAGGTTTAACATCAGCACTGTACTTCTTATCTAAACCTTTACCGTGGGAAGCAAGCAGTGCTTTACAGTTTGTGCAGTCATTTGAAAACCTAATTGTACTGGCTATTTTATTTTTAATAACCCGACAAGCTTGGCAAAAACGGCCTGATAAGCTGGCTTTTTGGTTGCTATTTATGGCTTTAGGTATGTCTGTCTATGGCTTGGTTGTGGCCAATTATGGTACTGCTGTCCGTTATCGTTATGCATTCGTAGTGATTTATGTATTGTTTGTCTGTGCTGATTGTAATGTTCAAAAGCTGTATACGAAAAAAAAACGACCTTCTCAGACGAATCAGCCAGTAACACACGATAAAGTGGGTAGGACCTAAATTGAAAATATTATATATCGTTAATGAGCCTTGGTTTTTCTTATCTCATCGTTTGCCTATCGCTTTGGCTGCTAAAGAACAAGGTTATACTGTACAGGTAGCGACTAGAGACGGTAAAGCAGTCACAGAAATTACTGATATGGGTTTTATTCATCATAAAATTCCACTATCGCGCAGTGGTAGTAGTCTGTTCAGTGAGGCGATGAGTGTATTAGCCATTTGGAAACTGCTAACACAGGTTAAGCCTGATGTTCTTCATTTAGTCACTATTAAACCCGTTGTATACGGTGGAATTGCTGCTCGATTTACCCCTGTGAAAAAAGTCGTTGCTGCTGTGTCAGGTTTAGGGACTTTATTCTTAGCTGAAGGCGTTAAAGCACAGTTAAAGCGTAAGCTTGGCACGTGGTTATATCGCTTTGCTTTACGCTCAAAAAAGACCACAGTGATTTTTCAAAATCCTGATGACAAGCAGATGTTTATAGATCTTAAAGCGGTCAAACCAGAGCAAACCGTCTTAATTCGCGGTTCCGGTATAGACCTTTCGGCTTTTAGTTTTTTCCCTGAGAATTTAACGTCCAAACCAGTGGTGACTTTTGCTGCTCGTTTATTGTTTGATAAAGGCCTAACTGAGTATATCGAAGCTATTAAACTTTTGAATAACAAGGAAATAGTAGCAAGTTATCAGATAGTGGGGGATCTAGACCCAGGTAACCTCACTAGTGCTAAAAACACAGATACTGAGTACTGGCAGTCTATTCCTAATTTAACTGTTATGGGCTACCAAAAAGATATGGCGGCTGTTTTTAGAGATTCTAATTTGGTGGTATTGCCTTCTTATCGTGAAGGTTTGCCTAAAGTCCTAATTGAAGCCGCTGCTTGCGGACGAGCGGTCGTTACAACCGATGTACCCGGCTGCCGTGATGCCATAGAAGCAAATGAAACGGGTTTGTTAGTAGCCGTCAAGAGCCCCAATGAGTTGGCTGATGCTATCGAAAAGCTGGTCACAGAGACTGCTCTTCGAGTACGTATGGGTACGGCAGGGCGTCAGCTGGCAGAAAGGGCGTTCTCAATTGAACAAGTGGTCGATCAGCATTTGTCTATCTATCAGCAGTAGTGATTGCCATCTTTTATAGTTTTTTTATATAGCACTTCCTTTATCTAAATTGCTAACCTACTACAATAGTATAGTTTTTCGTACTCTTGATAAGTTATAATTGCTAAATTTACAAACGTACTTTGTATCGACGAATGAAAGACTCTAATTATGTTCAATAGAAAAACGCTACAGTATTTGCGCTTCTTGCCTGTTCAGCTATTCGTAGGGTTATTAGTATGTACTTGGATTCCTTACTTATTTTTTGATTGGAACTACCTGACTCAAGGGTTTAACAAAGCCAACACTTTTAATATTTTTATAAGTGGCATGCTCGCTTTATCGACTTTATTCACCCTGAACTTAATACGTCGGTTCCCAGGTATTACTTCCACTTCATACATAATACCTGTATTTCTTTTTTGGTTTACTGTAATTTTTACTCTAGCTGAAATAATTCCTTTGCCTTTTTCTTTAATATATTATTGCTTAAGTGGATTTTTCTTATTAAGCTACCTTTTTATCATTAATATAATCAATCGTCATTATGAAGTTCAAATGCTCGCCTATATTCCAGTAGGTAGAGCAATAGATATGCCAGAACAAGTACCATCAGCTAATTGGTTGAAATTAGATACGATTAATCTAGAGCAAGATGTTAATGGTATTGTAACAGACCTTCATAGTTATGATTTGACTGATGACTGGCTGGAATTTATTGCGAATAAGACCTTACAAGGCATTCCTGTGTATCATCATCGTAACATTCGTGAGTCCTTAACCGGTAGAGTTCGAATCAATCATATGTATGAGAATGACTTAGGCTCTCTACTACCTTCTGACAATTATATGTTAATCAAGCATTACTTTGACTGCTTACTCATCCTGATATTACTGCCATTTACCCTTATAATCTGTCTATTGACTGCTATAGCGATTAAGCGTGAAGATGGGGGTAAGGTTTTTTATGTTCAATCACGAGTGGGCTATCGTGGGAAAACCATCAAAGTTTATAAATTCCGTAGTATGCGCGAAAATGCGAAAGAAATCTTAACGGTCGATAGTGATGATCGAATCACTAAGGTGGGCAAGTTTATTCGTAAGACTAGAGTTGATGAGCTGCCTCAATTTATTAACGTTATTAAAGGTGAAATGAGCTTAATAGGTCCTAGGGCTGAATTTATTGATTTTGCGGTCAAACTTGAAAAACAAGTGCCTTTTTTTAATTATCGTCATATTGTTAAGCCCGGCATCTCTGGTTGGGCACAGGTCAACCAAGGTTATGCTACCGGAGCAGAAGAAACCCAATTAAAAATTGAATATGATTTTTATTATATCAAGCATATTTCATTTACCTTGGACTTACTGATTTTCTTTAGAACCATTCATACCACGCTGACAGGATTTGGTTCGCGGTAAACTATCGAATTAATAACCTATCTGTTTCATACCCTAGATTATGAGTAAACCACTATGAGCAAGCAACTGTCCCACCGCCGTTTAGCCCCTTTAAGTCTAATCAGTATTTTATTGAGCTTTGGTATGGTGAGTACACTTGCCAGCGCACAGAACCTGTATATGAATGATCTTAAACTCAAAGCAGACCTTGACTGGCTCAATACTCAAGGTGTGACCCAGATTAGTACCAGCACTTGGCCCTTGACTGCCAATGAGATTAAGCGTGCTTTGGCTTCTGCTGATGCTGCAACGCCTGCGCAACAGCAAGTATTACAGTCTGTACAGACTAAGCTGGCTAAAAATCGTGAGTCTCTGGTTAGCGCTTCTGTAGGCTTATACGCTCAGACAGACCGCCAGCAGCTGCCACAAACCTTTGCAGATGATCAACTGGCAGGACAGCAGGCTAGCGTACAGTTAGGACTTAGCGAAAGGGATTGGGAGTTTAACTTACAAGCCAACCTAAAGAATGATGAGCTGATTGATGACAACAGTGATGTTAGTTTCGAAGGATCTTACATTGCTGGGACGGCTGCCAATCAATGGCTGATAGCGGGTAAGATTCCAGCATGGTGGGGTCCTGGAAACGACGGTAGCCTCATTCGAGGCGATGCCAGCATTCCAGTCACCGGCATCACTATGCAGCGTGATCAGCAAAGTGCGCCAACTTCTCAATATCTATCTTGGGTAGGCCCTTGGCAGTATCAGCTGTTTGCGGGTCAGCTAGATGACTATGAGGCCATACCAGATGCCAAGCTTTTTGGTGCGCGTCTTACTGCTAGTCCATGGCCTTGGTTAGAAGTTGGTGCTTCTCGTACCTTTATGTGGGGCGGAGAGGGTAGACCGGAGAGTTTTAGCTCCTTTGGTGACGCTGTTCTAGGAACCAGAGATAACGAGGCTACTGCTGGTAATACTGACGATGATCCTGCCAATCAACTTGCTGGCTTTGATGCGCGTCTGAGTCTAGCGCCGTTAATCAACGTGCCGGCAGGTGTCTATGCTCAGTATGTGGGTGAGGATGAAGCAGGAGGACTACCGGCTAAGAATATGTACCTGCTGGGTGCAGATTATGCGGCTGATATTTACGGTAAGCCCTATCAGCTTTATGCCGAATATGCGGATACTCGTAGTAGTGGTGAATCGCGTGGGATATCTTATGACCATTTCCTATATACCGATGGCTACTATCAGCAAGGCTATCCTCTAGGTCATGCGTTAGGCGGTGATGCTGAGAGTGTATCGGTTGGTGGTAGACTGTGGCTTGATAATCGTAATTTTATTAATACTAAGCTGCAATACGCTAAGGTAAATCAAGCGGATGAACCCATCAATCAGGCCTTTCCAGATTCCGATACGCTAACGGCTATTGATGTGGCTTGGGAACATCAGTTACGACCACAAGCGCTAGTAACTACTAGATTTTGGGCCGTAGATTCTGATACCCAGTCAAGTGATATCGGGGCAGCAGTGGGAATAGAGCTAAAATCTTATTAGATTCATATCTCTCAAATGCACGAAAAAGGTCTATTGAACACTCAATAGGCCTTTTTTTTGTGGCTTGATATTTTCATACCGTCATATTTTCCATCGACGGCGACTTATTCTAAATGTGCTAAACCTAAAAGCGTCCAAAAACTACGATGTGGTATGTAGTAGGGCTGGACGACTTAAGGTATATATGAGCCACTTTAAGACGAATACAGTATGGCTGGGAGAAATTTTCGAAGCCTCTGGAGTGACGAAGTCACACAGCAAGCTAGAAAAATTTTTTCCAGTTATCCAAATCCATGTGTGTATCCGTTTTATTTAGTTTTGACTATAAAAGATATTAAAACCTACTTCTTCAACTGATTTAAACAGCTGGGTATGACAGCCGAAAATAAAACCATAAACACTATTTCCCTATGTCATCAAGCTCATAACACGGCTACTTTCTCTCTATTCGTGAATTAACGAAACTTATTTGTGATTTATTTTTTATTAATAGGGTGCTTAGGTTTTGAACCGTCAAGCCTTAGTGCATATAGATAAAACATGAATGAAGGTAAGGTTTTTAAAGCAAGTCAACTAAAGTAATCTACCGTTTGTTAAAAATAAAAGTTCATCAGTATTGTATTGTATCTAAGACATGTGTATATTCAGTAACTATATATTCATTTTTATGAATATATGTTTCTAGTTGATTTGTTTTTGTAATATATATTTTTAATTAATTCGTTTTAACAGATATATACAACCAAAGCATCCTTATAAACGAATCTAATGTGGAGTCAATACTATGGATAATAAGCGTCTTACTCTTATGCATAAGTCCCCAAGACTACTGAGTACAGTATGCTTCTTTTTTATGGTCTCAGTTAGTGGCTGTGCCAGTATTAGTTCAGGCATACAATCTGGCGACTTGCCTCCCAGTGGCTCGTTTGTTGCAGAGAATGGCATACAGTTTGACGTACAGCCATTAAGTTTGGCAACGCTACCGCCTAAGCAAGTGGTTCAACCGAGTAGTGACTTAGCACGCCTAGTAAGAACCTCTACCCGAGTGGATTACCGCATTGCTCAAGGGGATGTTCTCAATGTTGTCCTTGTCGAGTATCCAAACATCAATGCCTCCACTTCCAGTTTAACAGTCGATCAGCAAGGCTTTGTTCAAATTCCTCTAATAGGTCGTATTAAAGCCAGTGGTATGAGCGTCCCGCAATTTACCGCAAATCTACGCGGGCAGTTGCAACGCTATCTTAAATATTCAGATCCCCAAGTAAAAGTTATCGACTATCGCGGCAATAAATTTATTGTTGATGGTGAAGTCAGTAAAATGGGCGAATTTAATATCACCGACGCCCCAGTTTCTCTTTATAGCGCCATTTCTATGGCAGGTGGCGTAACCGCTACCGGAGATTCAGACAATATCGTATTGAACCGCAGAGGGACCAGTTACAACATAAACCTATCCTCACTTCGGCAGATAGGCTCATCGGCCAATCAAATTTATGTACAAGATGGCGACTCAATCCATGTCAATACCCTAGACATCAATAAAGTATATGTCTTAGGTGAGTTTGGACAAGTCGCGCCTGTGCCTATTCTTGAGCAAGGACTGAATTTGGCTCAAGTATTAGGGGAATCTGCCGGTCTTAACGCCAATACCGCCAACGCTGCCAAAGTATACATCGTTCGCGACCACCCTAATTACCCGCGTACCAGCATCTATTATGTGGACATGCAAACGATTACCAGCTTTCCATTAGCCAATCGTTTTGAGATGCGACCCAATGACATAGTGTATGTTGATCCGACTGGCTTGACCCGTTGGAATCGTATTATCAATTCGTTATTACCCTCTTCGTCGGCAATTAGAAGTTTTGGTCTCTAAAGAGGTTGTTGTCATGATATTTAATACTGACTGGGTCAGTCGATCAAAGCAAATGGCTTGAAAGTTAGTATCACTATCACCGCAGTAAGATTTTCAGAGCCAATCATTGAATTAAGAAAGACAGTGCAGATCCCTATCTGCAGGACAAGTCAGTATTTGAGACTGCCAAACAAGGCATTATTAATGATCTTGAGCAGTGGGCAGAAAAAATCAGCTAAGCGGCGAGTATACCTATGAACACAGACTCAAAAAAGCTACCAGAATCTACCAGTGAGCAAGGCAGTGATCAGCTCGATTTAGTCGGCTTGCTTAAATTATTGCAGCGTGGCTGGAAAGTTATGCTGTTCTTTGTTGTATTGGGATTGGCAGTAGCGATCTTATATAGCCGCTATGTGACGCCTATTTTTGAGTCCGAGGCACTGATACAAGTGAATGAGAAATCACAAGGGATTTCAGGTCTTGGTGAAAATATCTCTAAACTGATCGAAGAAGAGGACAGTAAGTCTCAAGCAGAAACCGAGCTTATAAAGTCACGCATGGTATTAGACCCCGTTGTGAATTTACTACACTTACAAATTCGGTTGAGTGATCCTACCATCAGCTCTGTAGATCGCATAACAAAAGATCGAATCGATACCCAAGTGAATACTACTGCAGGGGCCGCGTTAGAGACTGAAAATGGACGCGCACAAGTCACTCAGTTTGATGTGGCGCCAGATTATCTCGATCAGTCTTTTACGTTAGTAAGATCGGCTACCGGCTTTATATTAAGTAATAACTTGGATGAATTCAAAGGTCAGTTTAACCAGCCGCAAAAATTTATAGGTGCCGCCGGCAGTATTGAAATCACAGTGGCAGATCTACCTAATAGTCAACAGCCTATTGCTATCACTAAGCAGTCAATACAGTTCACGACCAATGAGATAAACAGTCGGTTAACGGTGATAGAAAAAGGGGATTTGTCCGGTATTATTCAGCTGTCTTTAACCGGTTCCAACCAGCAACAAGTAAGCTCAATCTTAAAAGAAATCGTTATATCGTATGTGGACCAAAGTGAATCTCGAGGCTCTGAGGAGACCACTAAGACCATTGCCTTCATGGAAACTCAAATTCCTGCCTTAAAGAAAAAGCTTGAAACCTCAGAAGCCGTTTTTAATAATTTTCGTGAAAAGTACGGCACTATTGATGTGGGCCGAGAAGCTGAGCTGCTATTAACGGAGAACGCTCAGATCAACACTCAGCTTAATGAGCTTAAGCTCAAAAAAGCAGATTTGACCACTTATTATACGGAAGAGCATCCGCTGGTTATTCAGATCAATGATCAGCTCAAAGTATTAAATAATAGAAAGCGAGTGATAGATAACACAGTTACAGGCTTACCTGAAATACAGAGAGAGTTTTTACAGTTATCAGAAGATGTGGCTATCAATAGAGAAATTTATCTCACTATGCTCAAAAACTATGAGCAATTAAAAATCGTCAAAGCAGGCCAGATTGGTTATACCCGTATTGTTGACTTGCCCGTTAATACCTATGCGCTTGTTGCCCCTAATAAGCCGTTAATAATAGCAATTGGACTGCTATTAGGAGTACTGCTAGGCGCTATATCAGTATTGTTTGGAACTCTATTTGGCAGTGCTGTTAAAGACCCTAATGGTCTGGAAGCTAGAATGGGTGTACCAGTGCTTGCCATCATTCCTCGTTCAAAGTCGTTAAAGCGACTCGCTAAAGGCAAAAAATCGACTGATCGGCTACTGACTTATATAGATCACAACAGCTTGAGCTATGAGGCGATCAAAAGCCTAAGAACGTATCTACTATTCGGTCTACCTGCGCAAGGCAAGGCTCGTGCCGTTGGCGCGGACCATACCCGTGGCAGTGTGATCCTCATCACTGGTGAAAGCCCTAATGTTGGTAAGTCGTTTATTTGTGCCAATTTAGCAGAAGTGTTTGCTCATCTGGACAAAAAAATTCTCATTATAGACGCAGACATGCGGATGGGCAATTTACACAGTACTTTTGCTGTAGAGCAGAATATAGGTCTAGCAGAATATTTCACTCAAGAAGCCGATTCAGTATCTAGTATCACTCATACCACCCCTATAGATAATATCGATTTCATCCCTCGAGGCCATAATGCCCACAATCCGTCAGCGCTGCTTGCTAGTGATAGGTTTAGTGAATTGATGGCGGATCTGAAGGGCCATTATGATTATATTTTCATCGACTCGCCACCGGTACTGGCCGCATCAGACGCCGTAATACTATCGAATTATGCAGATACCGTACTGATGGTGACCAAATACGACGATCCATTAGAAGGACAGCTGGCTTATGCCATCAAACAGATGAATAAAGCAAATATAAACGTTGATGGCATTGTGATTAACGATATGCAGCAAAGCAAGAAGAACAAGCACAGCTATTACTACAGCTATGCTTATGGCAAAAACCAATAGCATTCACACAGGCAGGTAAATCTTATGTCTACGAAACCAGAAATTAACGGTGCTTACCAAAAACGCAGTAGCCCAAGCAATGGGTTCTACTACAGTGCCGAGCAGTTATTGTCTTTGCCGCGCAGTGTAAAGCGAACCGTTTTTCTTGGCAGTGATTTCGTGATGTCAGTACTCTGTTTATTCTTTGCAGTGTCATTGCGATATGGCTATGTTGCTACTCACATAAGCCCTTTGGTGTTAGGTTTTTATGCCGCTGTTCCTGTAATCGGTCTATATGTTATAGGTTTCTATAACTGTGTGGCTAGAATATTTTGTGACGCAGTGATGCGTAATGTATTACAGCTATTTATAGTGCTCATTGTTTTTTATCAAGTCATTAACCCTATTGAATGGCTGTCTATTATTCCGCGTTCAGTTCCTACTATATATTTATTTTTGTTTTTTATCTGGTTATGGAGTAGCCGGTTAATCATTCGAGAGATATTAGAGCGCTGGCAGGGCAAACATAAAAAGCGGGATAAAAGCGCTATCGATCATGACAATGTCATTATTTATGGCGCCGGCTCAGCAGGAAAAGAGCTTCATGATGCGCTACAACGCTCTAATAGATATCATGTGGTCGCCTTTGTTGATGACAATCCGCAACTGGTAGGTGCTTACTTAATGCGGAAAAAAATCCATGCTGCTAGGGATTTGGTTGGTCTCGTGGATAAGCTAAACGTAGCACAGGTATTTTTAGCGCTACCCTCTATCAGTCGAGTTCGCTGCAGACAAATTATTGATGAGATCTCAGAATTTTCTGTCAAGATTAAGCAGCTGCCTAGTCTGCACGAGATTGCTGATGGTGAAGTTACTGTCAGTGATATGCGCCCAGTTGACATATTAGATGTATTAGATCGGCAGACTGTAGAGCCTGATATCCTGCTAATAAGTAAAAATATTGCAGGTAAAAATGTGCTTGTCACTGGCGCTGGTGGCTCTATCGGTAGTGAGCTGTGTCGGCAAATTATGAACAACCAACCTAAATGTTTGGTGCTTTATGAGCTGTCCGAATACGCTTTATATGGTATCCACCAAGAGCTAAAAAATCTACAAGCAACTAGTCCTGTTTATGCAGACATTGAGATCATTGCTATGATTGGCAATGTGACCAACGAAGATAAGCTGCTTAGAGTGTTCAAAAGCCATCGGATACAGACCGTATATCATGCTGCAGCTTATAAGCACGTGCCCATCGTCGAGTACAATCCTTTTGAGGGGGTCATTAATAACGCTAAAGGCACTTATCACTGTGCTTATGCGGCCATGCAGGCCAAAGTTGAGACCTTTGTGCTCATCTCTACCGACAAAGCAGTAAGGCCCACTAATATCATGGGCGCCTCCAAGCGCTTAGCTGAACTGGTCTGTCAAGGGCTCACCCAAGTAAATAGCAAAACCTGTTTTAGTATGGTGCGCTTTGGCAATGTCCTGGGCTCATCTGGCTCTGTTATCCCCTTATTTACTAAGCAAATTGAGAAAGGCGGCCCCATTACGGTGACTCATCCAGAGGTGACACGCTATTTTATGACTATTCCAGAAGCCGCAAGCTTAGTCATTCAAGCAGGTGCAATGGCAAAGGGTGGAGAAGTCTTTGTTCTGGATATGGGAGAGCCTGTCAAGATTGTGGATCTTGCCAAGCGTATGATTTACCTAACCGGCTGCGAGCTAAAAGATAAAGACAATCCCGATGGTGATATGGAAATCGTCATTACGGGACTAAGACCCGGGGAAAAGCTCTATGAAGAACTGATAATCGGCGATGACAATATTGAAACCACTCATCATCCTCTGATACGGCAGGCGATAGAGCATAGCTTCCCATTGATGGATATTGAAAATATGCTGTCTCAGCTTACCCATAGAGCCCAGCCAAATGATATCGAATGGCTCAAGGAAGAGTTTGCACATTTCGTAGAGGGATACCACGAAAGCTCGGTACCCTCATGAAAACAAGTTTATCAATGATATGACTTTAGTAAAGCCTTATAGGCTTTGTAGAGTACGAACGTGGATAGTAAAAAATGGCTTCTAAAGTAGCTTCATCTGTAGAGAGTGTCATAGGAACACTGAAAACCAGTCATTTCGTGCGGAATGTAGCTATGGTTGGTGGTGGTATTGCTGCAGCCCAAGCTATTGCTATTGCTTTTATGCCGTTTCTGACTCGTTTATATGGTCCTGAAGCTTTTGGTGTTGCGGCAGCATTTGCGGCAATCATTAATATCATTACACCCCTGTCTACTATGGGTTATGCCAATGCGATTGTTATGCCCGATAGCGATGATGATGCGGTCGCTGTTGCACGACTATCAATACTGTGCGGGCTATGTATGGTACCTCTATCTTTGATTACAGTACATTTAGGCAAGCCTTGGCTGGCAAGTTGGACGGGTATGGAGAAGGCTTCTTATATGCTTTATCTCATTCCATTATCACTATTTATATCGGCCTTTCTTTCTGTAGCTAATGAGTCAGCGATCAGGGCGAATCTTTTTAAAGCGAAAGCCCGTGCTTATGTTGAAAGTACAGCGGTAACAAATATCAGTAAACTTGTAGGTGGTGTTCTAGCACCTAGTGGATTGTTACTCATTACTCTTACGCTAGCAGGGCAGGCAACCAATTTTATGATGCAAATGCTGCGTGTTCCTAGGACAGGCGTACTCAAACCAAGTAACTGGTTTGGCTTTGAAGGCATACGTGCTGCAGCAGTATCGCAGCGTGATTTTTCTATATATCGCATGCCACAGAGTATTCTTAATGCCGCATCGGTTGGTTTACCTGTCATCTTATTGGCATCACTGTTTGGTACTTCTTTCGCTGGCCAGTACTCACTTTCTGTTCTGGTACTGGGAGCACCAAGTATGTTGCTAGGGCAAGCAGTTGGTGAGGTTTTTTATCCGAAAATTACGCGTGCAATCACAGCGCAATCACCAGATGCTGCTGGTCTATTAACTAAAGTAACTTTAGGATTGTTGGCAATAGGGGTTGTTCCATTCGGCATAATATTTTTTTGGGGAGATTTTATTTTCTCTTTAATTTTTGGCGCAGAGTGGGAGTTGGCAGGTATCTATTCGCAGTGGGTATCAGTTTGGTTTTTAGGCACTTTAGTATCTGGAGCCAGTACGGCCGCTTTACCTGCACTACGTTTACAACGGTTTCTTCTTATTAGGGAAATCGTAGCGGTAGGGTCACGGGTAGGCGTTCTGTACATTGGTTTTTCTATTTTTCAGTCAGATATTATAGCCATTGTATTATTTTCGATTGTCGGAGTACTCCTTAGTCTCTCTATTGTATATGTTGCTTTTAGACGCCTGCTGGTTAGTAGTAAAGAATGGCAATTAGATAATATAAATAGACAGACTGATAATTAAAGCTCCGATCCAATAATTCAATTTTATATATTTATCGGGTGGCATGTTATTACTATTTTGGGAGTTGACTATGAAGGATTCTTTTGAGATTTTCCCCCAGCCTCTTCATGTTAGCGGTGAAGGTCAGCGACGTTGCTGTTTAATCAAAGAGAGGACTGCTAGTGGCGATACCATTGAAAAAGAGTTGTGGTTTCTATACCCAGCTGGTTTACCAATGCTAGAAGACGATAACAGCGACTCTTATCTGCTTGCCGTATTATTGCCCGCCATGCAATTGAAGGCCAATATTACCGTACATGGCAGCGCATCTAGTGAGTTACTTGCTAATCTTACTGAACTGCAATATGTCTGGCAGAAGTGGTGCCCAGAGCAGTATTTTTTAATTGACATCAAGGTTGACCATATACGAAAAAATGAATGTCGAGTTGACGGAGCTGTTTGTGCATTCTCTGGCGGTGCAGATGCACAGTTTACTGCCTATCGTCATGCTACTGGACAAGCTGGATACAGTAGCCAAGCGTTGCATGCAGGCGTCCTGGTACATGGTTTTGATATACCGCTCTCTGATACCAAAGGCTTTGCTGGTGCAGAGAAGCTGGCGTCTAAAGTACTCGATGATTTAGGGTTAAGATTAATTACTGTACGCACAAATACTAGTGAACTTTGGGGTGTTAATTGGGAGCACTACAGTGGGACAGCACTCGCTGCAGTTTTGTGTGGACTGAGTAGGTATGCAGGAGCGGGACTAATCGCCAGTGGAGATGCATATGATGAATTGTTTACGCCCTGGGGATCCCATCCAATAACGGATCCGTTATTCAGCTCTGGTATTTTTAAGGTTATCCACGATGGTGCTGGCTTTAGACGTTCAGAGAAAATTAAAACTATTTCACAGTGGCCAGTAGGTGTAAATAGCTTACGAGTATGTTGGGAAGGCAGTGAGAATGATCGTAACTGCGGTAGCTGTGAGAAATGTGTTAGAACTCGTCTTAATTTTTTGATTGCAGGGGTGCTCAATCCTACATGCTTTAGTACCCCTCTTAAAAAAGCACACTTCAAGAAATTAAAGTTGAACAGAGGGTATGTAACTGATGATTGGAAGTATATTCGCGAAAAGATGATAAGTGCAGATGTAGATGCCAAATGGGTTCGGCAAGTTGAGAAAGTCATTAAGCGTAAGCCTGGACCTCAATTGGCTTATCTTTTCCCTCCAGGGACTCAGCGCCGTGTATTTGTTAAAAACTTAATGAAAAAGTATCTTAAATAGATTCTAAGGCAATGTTTTTTATACTGTTAGTCATGGAAAATAAGAAGTTTATTTTAGTTGACCACTAGGGTTCAGCCACTTTAAAACAGACACAGCAAGCTAGAAAAATTTTACCAGCTATACGAAACTATTTATGTATCCATTTTATTTAGTTTTTACTATACATACAGAGTTGAACTGGTGTTTTGACAGATATGTACTAACCAAAAATGACCATAGAGCTTTATAAGGTTTAGAGGTAACGTCTACTTGGAGTAAATAATATGCTAAATATATATATAGTTTCATTAAAGCAAGATATAGAAAAGAGAAGAGTGATTAGTAAAGCTCTAGAAAATTTTGGCCTGAAATTTAGCTTTATTGATGCTGTCTATGGAAAAGAATTATCAGAGGATATAGTGAGTTCAATTAGATCCATAAGTACGGGGAAAGTAATTGATAGAGGATATGCCTTAACACCTGGCGAAATTGGATGTACTTTAAGTCACTTGATGGCTTATCAAGATATATTGGATAATGATGTAGAGTGGGCATGCATTTTAGAAGATGATGCTATTTTAGATGAAAAATTCAAGATATTTATTAATACTTTTCAAGCTACTGAATTAAATTCAGAATCACTTTACCTTCTTGGTGGTCAGAATGGTCTTGATGAGGTTCACATAATTAAAAGTATCAAAAATATTAAGAATGTAGGTGGGCAGGAATTCAGCAAAGCTATTAAGAGCGAGCAGTTCATTAAAAGAACTTGTTGTTATCTTATAAGTTCAATTTTAGCTGAAAATATTATAAAGTTATCTCAGACAAATTTCATACTTGCTGATGACTGGAATTATTTAGTAAAAAATAATGTCATCAAAAAAATATATCTGTCTGAATTTGTTGATCACCCACTAGATCTTTCTAAAAGTCATTTACAAGAAGAAAGAGAGCTTGCAGCATCAGAAAAATACTCAGGTCATACTCACGGAAATTATTCTTTCGCTGTAAAGGTTAAAAGTGCTTTAAATCCGCGACTTAGATTATTAGCATTGAGGTTTTATAGGTATATAGAAAACAAAGAAGCTATATAATTTAGTGTTATTTAATAATAAAAGCGAGTGAAATGTTTAAAAAACTAGAATGTTTTAGAAAAATTATTACAATATAGACATCTAAAATAGAAGAATTTAAGTTGTTTAATTATTTTATTTTTTATAAATGTAAGCATTCTTCGAGTGATATGAGGCCTGAAAATGGAGTTGTTACAGTCAGATGAGTTTGCTATTGCAAAGCCTAGTATTTCAATTATTGTCCCAATCTACAATAGTAAAAAATATATAGGGCGCTGTATAGATAGCCTAATATTAGCTGCAGCAGGGCACAATATTGAGCTGGTTTTGGTTGATGATGGTTCAACTGATAGCTCGGCAGATATTGCACAGGGTTACTGTAATAGTCTCTCTTGGATTAAACTCATTAGTCAAGAAAATAAAGGACCATCTGCTGCTCGCAATACAGGTCTTGACTGCGTACAGGGAAAATACACTGGATTTGTAGATTGTGATGACTGTGTTTCTGAGGACTATTTTTTAAAGCTGCTATCAGCGTGCGTAAGTAGTCCTGATATTGTTGTTTTTGGATATCAAAAAATATTCCTAGATGGTAAAAAACAAACTCTTACTCCAGATCCAAAAACCCATTTTGGAGAGCAAGAAAATTTACTTTGTAACGTGAATAATGATCGTGAGCTATTTTGGTTTCCATGGACGAAAATTTTTCGATCAGACCTAATAGCTGGTATTCGGTTTGATGAAAGCTTACATCTTGGTGAAGACACTATTTTTAATCTCTATGCAGTTATGAATGCGAAAAATATTTTGAGGATTGATGCTATTCTTTATTTTCAATACGAAGTTAGCGGCTCACTTTCTAGCAATATATACAAGCATAACTTGCTTGAAAATATGGAAAAACACTTTTCATTAAGATTGGCTGTTAATGAAAAAACAAATCGTGGACTGGATAATGAAGTATGGAGTGATATATATAATTATTATATTTTTCATATTCTTCCATGGTTATTTTCTAATTCAATGCATCTCGATAAAAAACAACAGCTTAAAGAGTTAAAAAAAATAAGAAAATCAAATTTTGTTGAAAAGTGTTATGCTCAGAAGTATGATTTTAGTAAAAGACCAAAAACTATATTAATACAAGCCCTATTTCGGGGAAGACTTCTGCGGTTATTACAGATATATCTGGCCACTGTATTTAGTAGCCAGAAATAGCAGTTAAAAATAGCAGTTAAAAATAGGAGGCTGGTTTTGCGAAATTTAAAAAAAGTTTCTAATTTTTTACCACTAACGTTTAAGGTTCAGATTGTCTCCTTATTAAAAAGAAGAGAGATGCTGCTGAGTCCAAATAAACGGGCTTTTATTTTTCTGGCAGCTGACTATGGAAATATTGGTGATATTGGTATTTCTCACGCACAACATAAGTTTCTGGAGAAAGAGTTAGATTCTTTTGATGTCGTGAGCATACCTATTAGCCAAACGAGACTGGTATTGCACTCAATTAAAAAGCAAATAAAACCAGAGGACTTAGTCACTATCATAGGCGGTGGCAATATGGGTGATACCTATCCTGATATTGAAGCGTTGCGCCAGCTGGTTATCAAATCATTTCCACGCAACCGTATAATTTGTTTTCCACAAACGCTAGATTGGGATAGTTCTGCTCAATCTAACCATGCGTTACAGCGCATCGTGAAAACATATTCTCGTCACCCTGATATACATGTGTTTGCTAGAGAATCTATTACCTATAATAAACTCAATGAGATCTTTAGTGAGCACAATAATGTCAGTGTGGATCTAGTACCAGATATTGTTATGAGTACAACAGCAGAGGCGCTTGATACTAAGGATTGTTTAGAACCTGCAGGTATTCTGCGCTGCTTACGAGACGACCAGGAAGCTGCTTTATCAGTGGCACAGTACGCTATCTTAGATGACGCTCTAGCCACTACCGGTTATACCGTTGAAAAAACAGATACCCATGCAGGCGGCTCTCAGTTGGATGAGGCACATTGCGCAAAACTACTGGCGGATAAGCTTAGCCAATTCCGTGCCGCAAAAATAGTGGTCACTGACCGCTTGCACGGTATGATTTTAAGCCTACTTTCAGGGACACCCTGTTTAGTTATGCCCAATTCCAACCATAAGATAAGCCAGACATGGCGTGACTGGCTACAAGATCATCCAAGGCTTATTTTTGTAGAACCTGAACAGTTTGGCGACCTAACCAATATCGTTAATAAGCTTTTATCCGAGCCGCGCGGCGCTCTTACTGAGTCTCCTGTTGATATCAACCAGTACAACAAATTAAAAGAGGGGCTGACCAGACTATGAATATGGGAGAGAAGCCACTTATTAGTGTCATTGTTCCGGTATACAACGTGGAGCGCTACCTTGATGCCTGTCTGAACTCAATTAAACAGCAAACCTATAAAAAATTAGAAATTATCGTTATAGAAGATTGTTCAACTGACAATTCAACTCAAGTGCTGCAAGCGCATCTCAAAGATGAGCGCATCAAGCTTATCCAGCATGATAGAAATAGAGGCCTCTCTGCAGCCCGTAATTCGGGAATGAAAGCGGTTACAGGCACCTATATGATGTTTGTTGATTCTGACGATATTGTGGATTCAGGTTTAGTAGAAGCTTGCGTAAAAACGGCACTCACAACAAAAGCAGATGTTATTACTTATGATTTTACAACCTTTAAAGATGGAATATCTGATACAGACCTACCTTATCCGACTCATACCCTAAAAGCTCAACCTTTTAAGATAGATAATCAATACTTTAATAGTCCTCACTTTGCATGGCTTAAGTTTATCCGTAGTAGTTTAGTGCACTCATCATCCCTACAATTTCCAATTAATTTGTATTATGAAGATTGGCCTTTTCACTGGCATCTTGGCCTGATTACAAAAAACATTTATCAGCTACCTGTCAATTTTTACTTATATAGGCAACGTACTACCTCTATTACAGGTTCGACAGATAAAAAATTATTAGACCTTTTTATCATTCATGCACAGGTCATTGCGCTTGTGAAAGAATATAAAGCAACCGAAGTTAAGAGTCTATTAGCAAATAAAATAAGACAGAGTCATTGGAGTATTCTGACTTTTATCGATTCTGACATCCTCAAGATTGCCATTAAAAAAGCCAAAGAGGCAGAAAAATTAATGCACATGAATGGCTATAGAAACAATTTAAGTGTTAAAAATAGGCTTCTTTCTTCGATAGTGTGTGCTCCTAGCAGTGTGGCTCGGCCTGCTTTGCAGCTACTGCGCGGTACATTACGAAAAAAAAGAGAATTAAAGATCAGATAAAAAAAACCCTTCTAGTATTTTTATGCTTCAAGTTGGGTTCTGGTACAAATATTCAAGCGACATCACAGATAGTAGGGGGTTAAATGAATATTCAAAGAGTACTGCATATCATAGGTCATATGAACCGGGCAGGTGCTGAAACGATGCTAATGAATTTATATCGTCATACAGATCGTACTCAGATTCAGTTTGATTTTATAACCTTTACTGGTGAACCTGGTGATTACGATGCCGAAATTATAGAGCTAGGTGGAAAGATTATCCCTGTTTTAGCGGACAATCCAATTGGACGAATGTTAAAGCTGCAGCAGTTTTTAGAGCAGCATCCCGAATATAAGATTGTGCATGCTCATATGCTTTTGAGTAATGCGTTTCACCTACTTGCAGCCAAACGCGCAGGCGTAAAAAATCGTATTTCGCACTCACATTGTGCGAGTAACGGCCACTCAAGTAGCATTAAAAAAATATACGAAAAATGGGCATTTATCGTTAATCGTAAACTAGCAACTTATAAAATAAGTTGTGGTGAATTGGCTGCTGAGTATCTATTTGGTACTACTAAAGACGTTCTTTTATTACCAAACGCGGTTGATATTGAAGAAATGATAGAGGTTGCCAATAAATCACGAAACTATATTAGCCAAGTGTTTAATGAAAGTGATCTAAGCTTAAAAATCCTTCAAGTCGGGCGTTTAAATGAGGCCAAGAACCATAGATTCACTTTGGAGATTGCTCAAGAACTAAAAGCCTGTAATGTAGATTTTACAATTTATATTGTAGGTCAAGGTCAACTTGAAGAGGGACTCAAACAACAAGTAAAAGATAAATCCCTACAGAATGAAGTTAAGTTTTTAGGGGTTCGCAGTGATGTAGCTGAACTCATGGCCAGTGCAGATTATATGATTATGCCATCCTTATATGAAGGCTTTCCTGTAGTACTAGTAGAAAGCCAAACTGTAGGACTGGCATCAATAATTTCTAATCAAATATCTGCTGAAGTAGACTTAGGCTTGGATTTAGTTGAGTTTCTACCCCTTGATTCTGCAAAACCTTGGGCCAAACGTTTGTTAGGGTCTAAAGGAGTTTGCGTTTCTAATGACGTAATAAAGGATAGGCTACAGTTGCAAGGTTTTGATGTTGCTGTTAATGCAGAAAAATTAACTAGGTTATATAAAAGCTTATAACTGTTTTTCAAAAATACAAACTCCTTTATAAGGAATAAGATGCTTCCATATTTACTCGTCTTAAGTTTTGTTATGTTCTGGATGATACTAGAGCAAAAGGCTACTAATCGTAAGGCATTTTGGGTGCCTTTTATAACCTTGGCTTTATTTGCAGGCGTTCGTAGCTATCTTGTCGGTACGGACTCAGGAAATTACGCTAGTGATTTTGTCAAACAAAAATCTGTTTATAACTATAGATTTAGTGAGGATGTCGAGTTTGGCTATCAATTACTCGAATATTCTCTATTGAATATTACTCATAATTATTTTTGGCTATTTTTCCTAACAGCTCTAATAATAGTTGGTTGTTATCTAAAGATAATCAAAAAATACAGCGTAAATTATGAACTTTCTGTATTTTTATTCATCACTTTAGGTACCTATACGTTATTCTTTAATACATTACGCCAAGGATTGGCTATCGCTATATTTGTTTTAGCCACTCCCTACTTATTAGAAAAAAGACTAATACCCTATTTATTTTTAGTTGCCATCGCTGCAATGTTCCATATTACAGCATTATTTATGATTCCAGTTTATTTTCTAACTAACATGAACATTAAAAGCTATTATAAAATTTTACTGTCTTTTTTAGTTTCTCTTGTTGGCAGCGGCTTTATAGTTTCCGAAATAGCCTCTACTAACCCAAGATATACTAGTTATGCAGAACCTTCCGAAGAAGCTGGAGGTTTAATTACTTTGGGTTTTTATTTTATTCTTATAATTATTTTATATGCTATAAGATATCTTTATAAAATAAAAATAAAGAGTTCGATAAGTTACTAACTTTTTATGCTATTGGCACTGTCTTTGTCATACCTATTGCTATGTTAGGTGCAAGCGCGTCAGGTCCACAAAGGATAGTCGGATATTTTAGCTGGTCGTTAGTATTATTATTACCTATAGCACTTAAAAAAATTAATAATTTTTATATTTACTTTATATCTATATTATTATTACTGTCTTATTTTATATTGACTACCTCTAAATTCAGTAATCTAACACCATACTTAATAAATCCTATTTTTGAGGCCTTGTAATGAAAAGTCAGTCATATATATCAATTGGAATTCCAATCTATAATGCTGAAAATTATTTAGAAGATGCGATAAATTCTGTATTAACCCAAACACATAAATATTGGGAACTAATATTAATAGATGATGGTTCTAATGATAAATCGTTAGAAATAGCTAAGAAATTCGAGAGGATAGATAATAGGATTAGAGTGATATCTGATGGATTTAATAAAAAGCTACCCAGTAGACTAAATCAAATCATTGATGAATCTAAATACCAATATATTGCTCGTATGGATGCAGATGACATTATTCATCCAGAGAGACTAGAGATACAGATTAAATTTTTAGAAAATAATCCTAATTATGACTTAGTTTCTACAGGCGTTATTACTATTGATAACGACAACCAAGTATACGGTTATCGTAATGTAGATCAAGTCTATACAGATTTTGAAAAAGTAGAAAAAGCATACCCTATCGTACACCCTGCTATTTTAGCAAAAAAAAATTGGTATAGTAGGAACAATTATGATGTCAATTATACAAGATCCGAAGATTATGAGCTATGGTGTAGAGCAATATCAAATAAGGATCTAAAAATAGCGGTATTACCAGACTTATTATATTACTATCGAGAAAAAGGTAACCTGTCGTCATCAAATATAATTAAGACATACAAAGATACTTTTACAACCTACTGTGAGTACAAGCAAAGTTTTGATCTGCTCTACTTTTCTAAAGTCCGGCTAAAAATATTCATCGTAAAAACAGTAGATTATTTAGGATTACTACAAAATATGGCAAGTAGAAGAAATAAAAAGGATATATCTGATAACGTGAAAAAAGAGCATCAAAATATAATTAATAAACTAAAGTATATGTAGCTTCGTACTGAAATAGAGGGATAGGGATATGTCTTCGAAAATCTGTTTTATTGTTACTGATATAATTTCATTTAATGTCTTATATAAAGGACAGCTTGAATATTTTAGAGAATCAAGTGATTTGGATATTACACTGATTTGCGGTGGTAATGCGGAAGAAATTGATTTCTTGAAATCTCGTAATGTGGGTCGTGTTGTTGCGATGCCTTTTGTTCGTAAGCCATCAATAATTAAAGATTTTTATTGCCTATCGCGCTTATCTCTATTTTTTCTTAATAATCGTTTTGACCTAGTGGTTTACTGTACTCCAAAAGCGCTATTATTGGGTAGTCTTGCTGCTTTTTTTACTATGCAGAAGGTGAGAGTTGCTATCGTTTTTGGAAGAGCTTATGAGAATTTTACAGGATTTAAAAAACTAACCTTTCAATATCTAGATAAGATAATTTTTAGTATCTCACATGACGTTCTATTTATTTCAAATTCTCTTTTAGATGTTTGTAAGCAAGAAGGTCTAATTGGTGAAAAAGCGAAAATGGTTAATGAAGGCTCGTTTAGTGGCGTAAATACACAGTTTTTTAAGCCTATCGATTTGAGAGAAAAATCTGATTTAAGAGAGAGACTGGGTTTACCTTTAGACAGCTACTTAGTTTGTGTGGTAGGTAGAATATGTGAAGACAAAGGTATAAAAGATATTGAGTATCTAGCAAAAAATTTATGTAATAAGAATATAAAATTTCTATTTGTTGGGCGTTTCGAAGATGACATTGGGAAAGCTATTGTGGAAAAGATAGTCAACGATAAGCAGGGCTTTTATATACCCCATACGTCGACAATTTATGAAATTTTCCAATGCTCTGATTTGCATCTATTTTTGAGTCGTCGAGAGGGCTTTGGTAATGTTGCTATTGAAGCGGCAAGTTGTGGTCTTCCAACTTTTGCATATGACGTAGTTGGTGTAAAAGACAGTGTGAGTAACGACGTTAGTGGGCAAAAATTTGCGCTTAAAGATGTTTTTGCGATGAGACAAGCACTTGATGAAGCTTCTACCAATACTAAGTTTTATAAACAGTATATTTCTGCTAGAGATTGGGTTGTTGAGAATTTTGAGGAAACAAAAATCTGGCAAAGTTACTTAAATTTTTACTTAAAGAAACTGTAAAGTGGGGTTTTAATGATAAAAAGACTCTTTGATATTACGGCAGCAACCACGGCACTAGTGATTCTATCTCCGATATATGCTCTGACTGCTTATAAGGTAAAGAAAAACCTAGGTGCGCCAGTGCTGTTTCGACAGACACGTCCTGGTCAGTATGGAGAGCCATTTGAAATGCTTAAGTTTCGTAGCATGCGTGATGCTATAGATATGGATGGCAACCCGTTACCGGATAGTGAGCGCCTTACGGCATTCGGTCAGACGTTACGCAATACCAGTCTCGATGAGTTGCCAGAGCTGTGGAACGTCATCAAAGGCGATATGAGTCTAGTAGGACCTCGTCCGTTATTGATGGAATATCTACCGTTATACAATCAAGAACAAGCGCGACGTCATTTGGTTCGTCCTGGTATTACTGGCTTCGCTCAAGTTAATGGCCGTAACGCTATTGGCTGGGATAAAAAGTTCAAACTAGATACGTGGTACGTTGATAATCAGTCGATATGGTTGGATATTAAAATACTGTTTAAAACGGTCAAGAAAGTACTGATTAAAGATGGCATCAGTGCCGATGGTGAAGTGACGATGAGTAAGTTTACAGGGAGTGAATAATTAATAAGGAATGATTCAAGATACAACCGTTCATCGGTATAGTCAGAACTAAATAAAACGGATGCACACCTAGTTTCGTATAACTGGGAGAAGTTTTTCTAGCTTGCTGTGTGACTGCGTTACTCCACAGGTTTTAGTCTTTAGGCTTTGGAAATTTCTCCTAGCCATTAGATAAATTGTAAGAACAAATTAGAACTGATCTATTATTCATTATCAGCGATAACCACTAATGACTAATACCAGTTAAAACTGTTATTCATAAATATTGGAGACGCATATGTTAAATTCATCATTTTCTCCGTGGCCAAGCTTCACTCAAGAAGAGGCGGATGCCGTCAGCCAAGTATTATTGTCCAATAAAGTCAACTACTGGACAGGGCAAGAATGCCGGCAGTTTGAGCAAGAGTTTGCTGATTGGGCAGACAGTAATTATGCCATCGCGTTAGGTAATGGCACTCTGGCATTAGATGTGGCTTTGATAGCACTGGGTATAGGCGCTGGTGATGAGGTTATCGTTACCCCGCGTACCTTTATCGCTAGTATCTCCTGTGTGGTCAATGCCGGTGCAACTCCCATTTTTGCCGATGTTGATGCCATGACAGGTAATATTACCCCTGAAACCATCAAAGCCGTACTGACTAATAAGACAAAAGCGGTTATTTGCGTACATTTGGCAGGTTGGCCATGTGAGATGGACGGTATTATGGCGCTTGCCGATCAGTACGATCTATATGTTATCGAAGACTGTGCACAAGCGCATGGCGCACAATATAAAGGTCGTAGCGTGGGCAGTATTGGACATGTTGGTGCCTGGAGCTTTTGTCAAGATAAGATTATGACCACTGGCGGTGAGGGAGGCATGGTCACGACCAATGATGAGCAACTATGGCGCAAGATGTGGGCGTATAAAGACCACGGAAAAAGCTACGCTGCTGTGTATGAAAAAGAGCATCCAAATGGCTATCGCTGGCTACATGAGAGCTTCGGTACTAATTGGAGGATGATAGAGATGCAGGCAGTGATTGGCCGTATTCAGCTAGTACGCATGAGTGATTGGACGGCTAAGCGGTCTGACAATGCACAGGCAATCTTGCATGCGTGTGACCAGTGGGCAGTCAAAGGCTATTTATCTGTGCCTAAGTTGGAAGGCACGCCACAGTTTGCAGACTCTAAACATGCGTACTATAAGCTATATGTTTACATACAGCCAGACAACTTACCTGACGGCTGGTCGCGAGATCGTATTATCCAAGAGATTAATGAATTGGGAGTCCCTTGTTTTTCGGGATCGGCTTCTGAAGTCTATTTAGAAAAAGCTTTTGATAATACTGGACTGCGTCCAGAGACAAGGCTACCTATAGCAGAGCAGCTAGGTGAGACTAGCTTGATGTTTTTGGTACATCCGACTTTGACTAGTATAGAGATTGAGAAAACCATGCAGGCAATTGATACGGTGTTTTCTAAGATGGACAGAACCAGTTCATTTACTATTTGACAATCATTATCTGAAAGTAATAGGCAGTCTTTTATAAGTGGTACATGAGGCGGTGTTTGACTTATATAGCGTTGATCAAAGTGTTTGTTTATCTATTTTTCGATAAGTAATTTTAAGACTTTGCTCTAATCGCCGCCATATCTGGCATCGGTGGTAGCTCATTTAGATGGGTCAAGCCAAAAGCATCTAAAAACTGCGCAGTAGTATGTAGTAGCGCCGGACGACCTAAAGTATCTTTATAACCGTCCTCCATAATCCAGCCCTTATCAAATAACTGCCGTAGGATATTGCTTGATAGCGTCACACCCCGTACATACTCGATATCGCTACGGGTTACTGGCTGCTTATAGGCAATCACGCTTAGAGTTTCCAGTAATGCTTGGCTCAAGCGCTCTTGCCGCTGAGGGAATACTCGTTGAATGAGCGCGCTATAGCTATCAGTAACTTGCAAGCGGTAGCCGCTAGCCGTTTCATTCAGACTGAGCACGCCATTGCTCAAGCGCTCTTGTAACACTTCTAATGCCTGCTGTAGCTCTTGACTTGATAGAGACAGATGCTTTTTAATAGCATTGGCAGTTAATGGTGCTTCTGATGCATGTAGCAGTGCTTCAATATGGCGGCTGGTAGTTTCTTGTTTATTATTACTTTGTTTATTACTATCTTGTTTGGCCTTGTCAACCGTAGTCATTATTATGCTGCTCTTGAATAAAGGGTTTTATAAAAAGAAAGTTTTGGATGAGTTGAAATGCATCCTACGCCAACCATTGCAAGGTTAACTGACTAAGCTGATTGTCAACTTCAACTTCAACTTCACCTTCAGTACTGGCTACTCCAACCAGTTGACGTTTCATCAGCTCTAGCACTGCTACAAAGCTAACCACCACTCCAATTTTACCTTGTGACTTATCAAGTAGTTGATAAAAAGAGCGTGCGCCATTAGTGCTCAGCTGCCGACTAATACTGGCAATACGATCCGCAAGCGGCACCGCATCGACTTTAATAGTATGGGTCTGCATGTGATAATCCGGCTGCAATTGCATTTTAAACAAACTATCAATCAGTAAGTTCGGCGAGTAACTGGGTAGCTCTGCACTCATAATATCTTGATTGGGCATGCTGACCATTGCTAAAAATACATCACGTTCAAGACGGACTAGATTGTCTAAGCGCTGGCTCGCCCCTTTGATTTGCGCGTATGCTTCCAGACGCTCAATCAGTTCTGCCTTTGGATCGCGTTCATCAGTAGGCGTTTGCGGCTTGGGCAACAGTAGCTCAGTCTTAATCGCGATCAAAGTCGATGCCATCAATAGATAGTCACCGGCCAATTCAAAATGCTCAGTATCTAACTCGCTAATATAAGCCAAGTATTGCTCAGTAATAGGCAATATCGGCATTTGGGTTAGATCGACGTTGTTCTTTTTGACCAAATATAATAAAAAATCCAGTGGCCCTGCGAACTGTTCCAGCCAAATGGCAAACGCTTGCGGCGGTACGTATAAATCTTCCGGCAAGTGCTGCACAGGCGTCTGATAAATACGCAATGACATATCATGAGTATCAGCCACAACTCCAGTTTTAACTGATACAGGGCTGATACTTACTGGTGTTTTTATATCAGCGTGGATGGTTGACGTCACTTGCATAAGTTGAAATCTATATTGATTACAATGATAAGTATAGTCGATTCAAAATAAAAGGAATACTCTTGTAGCAACGTGCTACTGGTATAAATTTTTCTGGCGTGCTGTTCGCAAGCGGGACAGAGGCTGCAAAGAATTCATTCCAGTAGCCCAGTAACATTGTGTCGTTTTTACATTGGATTAACTATAACTATCTGATTTTCTTTTAATTCTCACGCTACTATTTAAGTTTAGCAAGCGGGCGGATGCCAATGGCGCGACGGGTTTTATCCAACTGTTTGCGGCTATGGCGACGTGCTTTGTCTGCGCCCATCTGTAAGATTTCTTCTAGCTCTTTTGGATTGGCCATTAGCTCTTCATAGCGTGCACGGAAGGGCGCAATCTCGTCATTAATCTTATCAAATAATGCTTTCTTAGCATCACCCCAACCAATACCCGCCGCGAATTGAGCGCGCATATCAGCAATTTCTTCAGGTGTGGCAAAGGCTTTATAAATCTCAAATATAGCAGAGTCGTCAGGGTCTTTTGGCTCAGCGGGCAGTTGCGAATTGGTCACAATTTTCATAATCGCTTTATGCATCTGCTTCTCAGGACTTACTTGCGGATTAATCTCACCAAATAGTGGAATGGTATTGCCATAGCTTTTACTCATTTTACGCCCATCAAGGCCAGTCAATAATGGCGTGTCATCATCCACTACCGCATTTGGCATGGTAAACAGTGGCTTATACCTATGATTAAAAGTACCAGCAATATCACGCGCCATTTCAATATGTTGAATTTGGTCACGGCCAACAGGAACATGAGTAGCGTTAAACATTAAGATATCCGCTGCCATCAGCACCGGATAGCCAAACAGCCCCATAGTGACACCTTGATCAGCATCAACGTCATTTTCTATATTGATATCAACTGAGGCCTTGTAAGCGTGGGCACGATTCATCAGACCTTTGGCGCATGAACAGTTTAAAATCCAAGCAAGCTCAGGTATTTCTGGTACATCGGACTGACGATAAAAGGTTACGCGCTCAGGATCGAGACCGCAAGCCAGCCAAGTGGCGGCAATCGATTTAGTGGACTCATGAATAACCGCAGGATCATGACAGCCGATAATGCCATGATAATCCGCCAAAAAGAAAAACGCCTCATCATCACTATTTTGGATAGATTCAATAGCGGGGCGAATCGCACCAACATAGTTGCCCAAGTGTAGGATACCTGTTGGTTTGATGCCCGTTAAAATACGTTTTACTGCAGTCGTGGAAGCATGGTTTGAATTATCAGAGGTACTATTGTCGGAGATGTGGTTATCGCTCATGAGATGTCCGTCTTTAATCTAGGTAGGTTAGTTTTATTTTGAATTAACGATATCAATATTTTAACTGCTTTATAAAATACGATAAAAAATCGCCATGACTGACTACAGCGTAGCGATCTTAAGAGAGTTGATACTCAGTATTTAATGCTTAAATGGTTAATAGACCTTAATAAACAATTATAGCAAATTTGCGCGTTAGCTTATATTACTTGTAGATGTCGGTACGACCATTAGGACCATGCTTGAAGCGGCGATGAAACCACATCCACTGAGTCGGATCAATACGAATCAACCCTTCTAAAATTTCATTAACGCGGGTGGCATCAGCGATTTCGTCATCACTAGGATAATTATCGAGCTCTGGGGTAATGGTCAAATGATAATGCGGACGCTTACCTCTGGGAATACTATCAGGTGTTTGCCGGTAAGTATGTAGCGCCATAACTGCTGGCTGACGCCCTTCCTCGCCCACTGTAGCCAAGCGCCGCGTTGCGGTAATAGTCGCCGCTGGTACACCAAAAAATGGCGCCATGACACCATGCTTAAGACCGTAATCTTGATCAGGCGAATACCAAACCACGTGTCCGGCTCTAATAGAATCGACCAAACTACGCATATTGCGACTAGAAATTAATTTACCAAAGATAGGGGCACGACCGTTATAAATAAACCACTCTAATAGCGCATTATTCTGCGGTCGATACATACCATCCATGGGGAAAAACTGGGTGCATAGCATGGCGCCCAGATCCAGCATCGTATAGTGAGCACCCAACAAAATAACCGCGCGGCCCTCATTTTGAGCATTGACGATATGCTGTAGCCCAGAGATAGAGACCGTACGGGTAAATATATTAGGACGAAACCAAGTGCATAAAGTTTCAAATATGCCAATACCTTGATTGACGAACACTTGCTTGGCCATCAGTTCACGCTCAGCTTCCGGTTTGTCAGGGAAAGCCAGTCTGAGGTTGATCAAGGTATCACGCCGCCGTGTGGCTAACATTTTATAGAATAAAATACCCAGCTTGCGACCCAGCCAAAACTGCCACCGTAGCGGCAAATATACTAAGGGTACCACAAGGGCCAGTAGTAGCCATATAGCCCAATATTTAGGCAACAAGAACTGCCACTGAAAGGGCTGTTTCTCCGATTGCGCGGTTTGCTTATGGGTCTGCTTGATAGTTGGGGTGCCAGCAGGAATTGCTGGCGACTTAGCAAGCTTGCCATGCGGCGCGGCGGCGTCTGGTGGCGTGCCGTTTTGCGCAGAAGATTTACTGGGATCAAACTGTTCGGGCGCTTTCATAATATCCTTTTGCGCTATAAGGGCTAATGATGAAAAGTTATTATGATGATGGGGTAGTACAGGTATCTTTGCAAGGTAATTTACGTATTGTCATAAGAGGCTATAGTCGATCCAATTTAAGAACGATACAAGGCTGCTGGGCTGCTGGGATGCGACTTGAATAAATGTTTTGCAGCATCGAACCACGCTTGCGAACAGCAAGCAAGAAAAATTTATACCAGTAGCACGTTGATATGAACGACTGTCTTTTATTTGGTATTCACTATAACTTACAAAAATGCACCGAAAGAAAGGCACGCATAAAAAAACCTTATAAGCTGTGACCAACTTATAAGGTTTCGCAAATCTATCACTCTATCTGCTATTGAGACGGTATCTTTATAGTAAAGACCGTAAATGCCAGCAGATAAAGCATAGCTTTGATTAACGTTTCGAGAATTGTGGACGTTTACGTGCTTTACGTAGGCCCAATTTCTTACGTTCAACTTGACGCGAGTCACGAGTTACAAAACCAGCTGCTTTTAGGGCAGGCTTCAAGGTTTCGTCAGATTCGATAAGGGCACGAGTGATACCGTGGCGGATTGCGCCCGCTTGACCCGTACTGCCGCCGCCTGTAACGGTGACATATAAGTCATAAGCACTACCAGAATCAAGTAACTCTAATGGCTGACGAACAACCATGCGTGAGGTTTCGCGGCTGAAATATTCATCAAGTGGCTTGCCGTTAACAACAATAGTGCCAGTACCTTTTGATAAAAAGACACGAGCAGTAGAAGTCTTACGACGACCAGTTCCGTAATTGCGTTCCATAAGTTTATCCTTAGATGTCTAATTCTTTAGGTTGCTGTGCTTCATGTGGATGTTCGTTACCCACATAAAGTTTCAGCTTCTTGATCATCGCATAGCCAAGAGGGCCTTTTGGAAGCATACCCTTAACGGCTTTGTGTAGAACATCTTCAGGCTTATTTGCAAGCAACTTGGTGAAGTTGGTTTCTTTAATACCACCTGGATAACCACTGTGACGATAGTATTTTTTATCTTGCGCTTTTTTACCCGTTACCGTGATTTTTTCGGCATTGATGACAACAATAAAGTCACCAGTGTCAACGTGCGGAGTAAAAGAAGCCTTATGCTTACCACGTAGGCGGTGAGCGATTTGGCTAGCTAGGCGACCAAGGGTTTTGCCGTCAGCATCGACGACAAACCAGTCATGGGTCACTTCAGCTGGTTTTGCACTAAGTGTTTTCATGATAAAACCTTTAATTTGAAATTCGTTGAGAGTTTGTCTGGGAACGGGGCTCTCAAAAAACAGACTGCACATTATAAGCAGTAGAGCTTAAGCTTGCAAGCTGCATTGTGGTTTATTTTAGCCTGCTAAGCATTAAATGCGAGCATCTAGCTGGATTTTTAGCAGTTTTTAGCATTTCTTAATAGTAGCCGACTGATTATGACGATACTAGTCGATAAAGTCCAGCAACAACTTGCCCTACTTTTGTGTTTTTGATACATTCAAAGCCACTTAGCCTTTGTGCGGTCAAAGTATCGCTAAGAGACAATACTAGCTCGTCTAATTGTCCACTTAAGTCTTTATCGGCTTCTAGATAAATCAGCGTCTCTACTGTGATTAACTCTTTAGTAATCAACGCGGTCAAAATCGGCTGCCATAACTCTTCAGCATAAGGCGGATCGATAAAAACTATGTCAAAAGGTTGAGGGAAAAAGGGCTGAGATTGTTGATTTTGACTCAAAATTTGCTGGGCTGTGCCGTGCAAAATTTGATAGCTGCCAACATCAATATGTAACTGCTCTGCGCTTTGTAGTAGCATTTGACTTTGGGCGAGATTGGCTTCGATAAAGCTGCAATGTGCCGCGCCGCGCGATAACGCTTCAAACCCTAATACGCCGCTACCAGCGCAGCTATCGAGTACGCGCGCACTATGAATATCAGCCAGCAACCAATTAAACAGGGTCTCACGTAAGCGGTCTGGCGTTGGTCGCAAGCCGTCTGCATCAATAAAATTGACGTTACGACGTTTAAACTGACCACCGATGATACGCACGTTACCAGCAGCGGTCTGCTTAGGGTTTATAGCCTTTTTAGGCTGAGTTTTAGATGATGCTGGAGTCTTTTTCATGGTATTTATAAGCTCTTTATTCGCTTGTCGTCGTAGCTTCTGATGCAACCTCTGCCTTTTCTTTTAATGCGTTTTCTTCTTTTAGCGCCTGTTCTTGCTCGCGTATTATATCACGTGCTATTTTGTCTAGTGCTTTTTGGCGTTTGATCACTTTAAGCTCATCGGCAGTGGGCGGCAAAACAGGATCATTTTTGCGTTGTAGTACCCAGTAATCAAATAAGGCGCGACCAATAGGGGCGGCAACGGCGCTACCACCACCGCCGTTTTCGACCAGCACTGACAGGGCAATTTGTGGGTCTTCTACTGGAGCAAAGCCATTGAACCAAGCATGATCCCACTCACGTTTATCCAGCGCGGATTTATCGTAGCTTTTACCTTGGGCGATAGACTTTACTTGCGCGGTACCGGTTTTGCCAGCGATACGATAGCGAGAGGTATAGATGCCACGTCCGGTGCCGTTCTCGATGACGTTTTCCATGGCATCTTGCATGCGTGTCCAGTCGGAGGGCTTGCCGTTATATTTAATTTTACCATCAGGCTTGGTAATGACATCGACATCTGCAGCACCTTCGCTACGTTTTAATAGATGCGGGGTGATGTGATAGCCCTTGTTGGCAGTCATGGCGGTGGCATTGGCAATCTGTAGCGGCGTGGCTAAGAAATACCCTTGACCGATACTGACCGAAATAGTGTCACCTGGAAACCAGTCTCTATCATACCTATCTTTTTTCCATTTCGGTGACGGCATGATACCGGCTTTTTCATTAGGCAAATCAATACCGGTGTCTGCGCCAAAGCCAAAGCGCACCATCCAATCATGCAGGCGTTGAATACCCATCTCATAGGCCAATTTATAATAATAAGTATCGACCGACTGCACGATAGACTTTTTTAAATCTACGGTGCCATGACCACCACGCTTCCAATCGCGGAATCGATGGCTATCACCAGGCAGACTAAAATAACCGGGGTCATAAATAGTGGTCTCCCAGTCGCGTAGTCCATAATGGATTCCGCCTAAACCCTCAAAGGGCTTGATGGTAGAGCCGGGTGGATACATGCCTTGCAGCGCCCGATTATATAGCGGCTCATCAGGGTCTTCACGTAGCGCGGCATAGTCCTTAAAAGATATCCCTGAGATAAAGGGGTTGGGATCGTAGCTTGGGTTACTGACAAAGGCCAGCACATCGCCATTTTTGGGATCTATGGCCACAATTGCTCCGCGTCGACCATCGAGCTGCTGCTGAGCAATCTTTTGTAAGCCATAATCTAGACTTAAAGTAATGTCGTTACCGGCAATCGGCGGCTTGGTCTCTAACTGGCGCAAAATATTGCCATAAGCGTCGGTTTCTACCGACTGATAACCGGGTTGACCAAGCAAAATATCTTCATAAAAGTCTTCGATACCGATTTTACCGATAAGGTCCGTACCCGCGTAGCGATCCTTATCAATTTTTTTGCTCTCTTTATCGTTGATACGGCCAACATAACCGATCACATGTGCAAACAGCTCATCATAAGGGTAGGAGCGCGTGAGCTTACTTTGAATAGTTACGCCGCGAAAGAACGGTTTACGCTCACTAAACTGCGCCAGCTGTGCTTCAGTCAAGTCAATTTTTATGGTGACGGGATCATTTTTACTTTTGCTAAGACGCGCTAAGATATCGGTAATGTCGGTATCGGTCAGCTTAAAAATAGGCGCAAGTAAGGTTAACGTACGTTCTGGATTTTCCACCTCATCGGGGCTGAGCATCGCCGTAAATACCGGCTGATTGTCTGCCAGCAGTATTCCGTTACGATCGTAGATATAACCTCGGCTTGGCGGCGCTGATACCAGCTTGATACGATTGTTGTCCGCCTGGGTCTTATATTTATCATGGGCATACACCTGCAGATAACCATAACGTAGCAGTAACACGCTCAAACCCACCACGATCAACAAACCAAAAATAATGATTCGATGCATAAAAATTTGGTTGACCTGTTCAGTGTCTGGAGTGAGCGGTTTCTTCATAAAAGGTCAGTAGCCAAAAAGTCGGTGAATAAACAGTGTAGTGAATTAATGGACAATATAATAAATAGGATAATAAGTAAAAGCGCCGCAAATATAAACGATGAAAGTAACAGTTTCAAGCAGATAGCGCAATTTATCTGGCAATACTGGCTATAGTTAGAACCAAATGAAATGGGTACACCTATAGCTTCGTATAACTGATAAAAATTCATCCCAACCAAACGGACTCTTTTTTGTGGTTGGTCCAACCCTATATAGGCTTGCATGTCAGTCTTTACAGCTATTATAGCTGAATATTATAAGTGGTTATTACAAGCGGCTATTAAGCGACGAATTATAGCAGAACAAAATATATGACGTTGAACTTACCCGTTTGCTTTGTCTATGCCTTTATCAGTCACAGCTATGCAGTAGGTTAGTGTATTAGCGGTTGCGAGGTGACCATAAAACGTGTCATGTATAGTCACAACTTGACCGTGGTGTATGTGTGCTAATAAATGGCAAGTATGCTAATATTAGGCAATTTATTTTAACGTATTTCTTTAACGTATTTATGATTGATAAAGCGCTGTTTTTGCTCAGCGTAGATCAATATTGTAATAGCAACGACGACAGTTTAACGACAGTAAATTAACGATAATGAATTAACGACAACCGTTACGTCAGGGGCACAAAAAGTCATGGTTGCAACCTCAATATGGCAGACGCTCGCTGAGCATCCGGAATTTCTTGCCATGCTGACCATCCCACCGGTGACAGCATTTGTCACTTGGGTCCATGTGTGGATGGCGCTAAAAATGCTGTTTTATCCCATTAAGTTTCGGGGTATCCGCATTCCCAACTTTCCCTTTTTTGGACTACCAGGGATTGGCTGGCAAGGTATCGTACCGCGTAAAGCCGGTAAGATATCAGGGGTTATCGTTGATCAGACGCTCTCTAAGCTCGGCTCGCTTGATGAGTTTTTTCAAGCGATGGAACCGGAGCAAATGGCGGAGTTCATCACCGAGGCGATCGATAAGAATCTTGAGTCGTTGATTGACGAAATTATGCTTGAGCGTTCAGAGACTTTATGGAGCAACCTTCCCTATGCGTTAAAGCGCCGCCTATACACGCAAGCGCATCAAGAGTTGCCCGCAATCATGCAATCCTTAGTGACGGATTTGACCTATCACGTCGAAGATTTGGTTGATATGCGCCAAATGATTGTCAATAAGATGGAGAGTGATCGACGCTTGATGGTTAATATGTTCTTAAAAGTAGGCCAAAAAGAAATTGATTTTATTTGGCATATTAGCGCGTTGATTGGGCTTATTTTTGGCATTATCCAAATGTTTATCTTTTTGGGAGTGCCGCAGCATTGGACCGTACCCTTCTTTGCGGCGATCTGGGGCTTATTGACCAACTGGATTGCGATTTGGATGGTGTTTAATCCAGTAGAGCCGCGTTTTATCACTTATGTGAAGTTATTCGCGCGGGGTAAGACCTTTCCCTTTATTAAGTTGCAACTGCCCCATATGGCGAAGTTTCGCTGGCAGGGTGGCTTTATGAAGCGTCAAGAGGAAGTGTCTGAGGTTTTTGCTGAAATTGTCGTCAATGATTTGGTTACCCTTGAGAACATCATGAATGAGATGATGTATGGTGAGCGTGCCGCGCAAACGCGTGAGCTAATGAAGTCGCATCTTTATCAAGTGTTAGAATCACCAGTGGTCAGTGCTACCTTACGAATGGGACTTGGTCGACGTGAGTTTGGCCAACTCAAAAACACCATTATTGATAAATCAATTACCGCTACTATGGTGCCGATGCGCGATCCTGAGCTCAATGAGAGCCGCGCCAGTAAAATCTTCGGTCTGTTTCGAGATCGTATCCGTGCGCTATCGCCCGATGAGTTTCAAAACTTGTTGCGCCCAGCGTTTCACGAAGATGAAATGACCTTGATTGTGCTGGGTGGCCTGACAGGATTTCTAGCCGGTTGGCTGCACCTGGTTTTGGTGTTTTTCCCCGCTATGCAGTAACCAGATATATAGTAATAGTTGAGTCCTTATAGTCTCTATACACATCGTACACAAAGCAGATATGAGACCGTGACAAGTTGACGCTAGTGTACCTTGTTGTAAGTGTTTCGGATGGCAATGGCTGGCGGCGCTAACGATAGCATTAGTCAATACAGTACCTATATGAGCAACTAAAAATAGCTAAAATAGCCACTACAACAGTAAAACCTACTGAGTGCTTTTGAAGGTTATAAAAAGTCCAATTCATAAAGTAAACAATGACCGTATTAAGGTAAACAAGGTTAGACCGTATGTTAATCACAGAATTAGGTTATTTTGCCTTGCTGGCCGCGTTTGTGTTGGCGATCTTGCAAGTAGTGTTACCAACCATCGGCGTTATTCGTCATAAAGTCGCTTGGCAGCGTCTGGCACCAAGTTTGGCTTGGGCGCAATTTACAGCCATGATAATATCCTTTGGCGCATTGATGGCAGGCTTTTATTACAACGATTTTAGCCTAGTCTACGTCTCGCAGCACTCCAACACTTTGTTGCCTTGGTACTACAAGCTATCGGCAACGTGGGGCGGGCATGAAGGCTCGTTGCTACTTTGGATGACCATCATGGCGACATGGTGTGCGTTGGTATCGTACTTTAGCCGCGGTCTACCGCTGTCTATGCGGGCACGAGTATTGGTGATTTTGGCTGGCGTGCAGATGATGATGCTGGCGATGCTGATCTTTACCTCATCGCCGTTCAATCGTACCTTACCCAATATCCCAGTTGATGGTGCTGATTTAAATCCGGTACTGCAAGATTTTGGTCTGATTATTCACCCACCGATGCTCTATATGGGTTATGTGGGTCTAGTCGTGCCTTTTGCCTTTTGTATGGCTGCATTGTGGGCCGGGCGCTTAGATGCGGTATGGACACGCTGGTCACGTCCGTGGGCGCTTGCCGCTTGGGGGTTCTTAACCGTTGGTATCGCGCTGGGTTCTTGGTGGGCCTATTACGAGCTTGGCTGGGGCGGCTGGTGGTTCTGGGATCCGGTAGAGAATGCGTCCTTGATGCCCTGGTTTGCCGCTACCGCATTATTACACTCCTTAGCAGTGACTGAAAAGCGCGGGGTCTTTAAAGCATGGACGATTATGCTGGCGATTTTTGCCTTTGCGCTCAGCCTGCTTGGTACCTTTTTAGTGCGCTCTGGAGTCATTACTTCCGTACATTCGTTCGCCGCTGACCCGACGCGTGGTCTGGTGATCTTAATTATTCTTGGCGTTATTATCGGGGGCGGCCTACTGATGTTCGCCGTTCGCGGTTGGCGCTTGACAGTCGAGAGTCAGTATCAGCTGATTTCACGTGAGTCATTTTTAGTTATTAATAACGTTATCATTTTGATTGCTACTTTAGTGGTGCTGCTCGGTACGCTGTATCCAATCATTGCTGATGCCTTTAATTTAGGTCAGGTCTCTGTTGGTCCTCCTTACTTTAATGCGCTGTTTGTACCCCTGACGTGGCTGTTATTGTTCGCGATGGGTATGGGCTCTAATATTCGCTGGAAACAAGACAAGCGTCCGTTATTGGGCGTGGGTATGGTGATTGCGGCTAGCAGTCTGGTTCTAGCTGCTGTCATTACCTATTTTGTCAATCCTTCGTCAATGTTCAATATCGGTGTCACTCTAGCCATAAGTTTCTGGGTACTGTTCTGGATGGTAGTCGATATTAAGGATAAGACTAAAAACGCCCCTAATCTCTTTAAGGGTCTGCGTCAATTACGCCTCAGCTATTGGGGCCAGCAAACTGCCCACATTGGTGTGATAATCGCAGTCATTGGCGTGGCTTTCACCAGTAGCTTAAGTATTGAGCGTGATGTGGCACTGGGTATTGGTGATACGGTCAATGTGCAAGGTTACGATTTTGAAGTGAAAGACTTTCAGGAAGTCAAAGGCAGTAACTTTGATGGTATACAGGCACAAGTTGAGGTGACCAAAAATGGTCGCGAAGTGACGACCTTATATCCTGAAAAACGTACGTATGTGGTCAGCATGATGCCGATGACTGAGGCAGCTATTGATGCCAGCTTAATGCGCGATCTGTATGTGGCACTAGGTGAGCCTATTGCTCAAGGTAAAAATCAATGGGCGGTACGTATCTATGTGAAGCCGCTTATCCGCTGGATTTGGCTGGGTGCGATTATCATGGCGTTGGGCAGCTTATTAAGTATATTAGATAAGCGCTATCGCATTAAAAAAACCAAGGCACAAGATCAAGTTGCTATTAATGCTACTAATACGTCAATCCCAGTAGAAACAACGGGGGAGAAGTAGCATGAGTGCACCAGACAATAACCCTGATCAAAACAATAAGCGTGGCAGCCAAACCCTGCGTAAAAAGCAGCTGAAGATATGGTTCTTAATCCCACTGATTGTCTTTTTTGGTTTGATAGTTATGCTGTATATGCGGCTTGGTAAACCGGTAGAGATTGTAACCAATACGGCCCTTGAGCGTCCGGTACCTACTTTTGAGTTGCCATTACTGTCAGATACTAGTCGTGTGATGACCAATGATAACTTGCCCGACCAGCCATTTTTGATGAACATTTGGGGCTCGTGGTGTCCAACTTGTATTGTTGAGCACCCGTTTTTGATGCAGTTAGAACAACGCGGCGTTAATCTTGTTGGGGTCAATTATAAAGATGATATTGGTGATGCGCTGAGTTATTTAAACCAGCGCGGCGACCCCTTCTCCATGTCCATTCAGGATTTATCGGGTCAGTTTGCCCTAGACTTGGGTCTAACGGGTGCGCCCGAAACCTTTATCGTTGATGGTGAAGGCATCATTCGCCAACACATTATTGGTGAGATTAATGAGGCCAATTGGCAAAGTCGTATTACGCCTTGTTTGAGGGTACTCAATGAAGCCAATAAGAGCGGCGAAAGCCCTAACTCTAGTCAACTTGAGGAGGAATGCCAATGAAGCTTATTCAAACAAAAGCCAATATAATCTTTAGGCTAGCAAGCTTAATACTGGCATGTATGCTCAGTATGACCACCTATGCCGCGATTGATGTATACGACTTTGATTCTGTGCAGCAAGAAGCCCAATATCGCGGTCTCATCGAGGAGCTGCGTTGCCCGAAATGCCAAAACCAAAACCTTGCTGGTTCGGATGCACCGATTGCCCAAGATTTGAAGCAAAAAACTTACGACATGATTAAAGATGGCCGTAGTGATGGAGAAATAAGGGTCTATATGCAAGAGCGCTACGGCGACTTTATTAGCTATAAGCCACCCGTACGTCCCTCAACATGGATACTATGGTTTTTCCCGCCATTATTATTAATCGTTCTCATTACAGGCTGGTTCTGGCAGAGCAAACGTCGGCAAGTTACTGCAAGTGGTCAAGATGGCTTGACGGTTGATAGTACCGCCCAAGCTTTGACGCCCGCAGAAAAAGCTGAACTTGATCGTCTGTTGTCGCGCACTGATAACGCTGATCATGACATCACAAGCACAGAGGACAAAAAATGACCCTATTTTCTACTGTTGGCTTATTTATTGCCTTAAGCTTACTTATTGCTCTAGTACTTGCCGTTATTGCCATTATACCTTGGTTACGAGCATCACGGGCACCAGACAAACCGGTGGACAACCAACTGCTAGATATCAACGTTGCGGTATTTCGTGAACGGTTAGCAGAACTTAAAACCGATAAAGACAGCGGCACTATTGATGACAGCCATTACCAAAATCAAAAGCTTGAGCTTGAGCGCCAGTTATTAGACGCTCAGCGTCAAGTTGAGCCGATGGTAACCCCTGGTATCAAAAGCCGTTTAATCGTTATCGTTTGGGTGCCTGTATTAGCAGCACTGGCCTATCTATTGATTGGTAACCGTACGCCCGTATTCGAGCTGTGGGCTGCTGAAGATAAAGTCGGACAAGTCGCTGATGACTTATTAACCGGCAAAATTGATCAGCCACCAGAATGGGCGATTGAAGACAGTCGCCAGCTGATTTCGGCCATGCAGACTAATGTCCATCGTAATGCTGATGATCCCAATCGTTGGATGCGGCTATCAGAGCTGTTTTTATCACTAGAAGCGACTGAATCAGCATTAGAAGCTTTATCCCGTGCCTATCGTTTATCACCAGATAATGTAGAGATTGCCACGACCTATGCACAGATTAGTTTTTTTGCGAATCAAGGTCAGTTGGATGTCAACAGTCGCCGTGTACTACAAGATGTGCTGGCTAAAAACCCTCAGCATGAAGGCGCACAAATGCTAATGGCCATGGGCGAGGCGCGTGGTAATAACTTTGATCAAGCACAAGGCTGGATTAAGCGTTTGCGTGACAGCATTGCGGCCAAACCCGGTGATCATACCCAAGCATTGGCCAGCTTAGATGAGCTAAGCGCGAATGTGAACGCGCAGAAACAGCAAGCTGCCGAAGGCATCGATGTAAGTATAACGATCAATTCCAGCTTATTGCCGCTGGTAAAAGGCGATGATGTTTTATTTGTCGCTATTCGTGATGTAAAAGGAGGCCCTCCGTTCGCTGCCAAGCGCTTGCCTATTAGTGTCATCCAGCAAGGTGAAGCCAGTGTTAGCTTAAGTAATCTCGATGCAATGATGCCGGAGCGCACGTTAAAATCTGCTCGCGCTGAAAAAACTCAATTGGCAGTCATTGCTCGTATCAGTCATAGCGGTAATGCAGGAGCAGAGTCAGGAGATTTATCTGCCAATCCAGTCGTGATTAGCGCGGGGCAAAACCAAGTTAATATTGAAATCAACCAACAGGTGCCTTGATAAACAAGCATTTTAATATGCTGGTCTATATCTGTAAGTGTCATGACTGTAAGCCTTTTGACATAGACGCCGTAGCTTATTTCTACGGCGTACAATCACAGCACATGAACAGATAAGTCATCGTAACTTGCCGCATCCAGACTAAAAATACTTGAGGTTTTTAAAGCCACAAGGTAAGGTGAGCTTTGCAAACCACCAATCCCTAAGTTTTAGCTATCCTAAAATCCTCTATATTAAGGAGAATCGTGTAATGATGCGAATTATTTTGCTAGGTCCACCAGGCGCCGGTAAAGGTACCCAAGCCCAGTTTATTTCTAAAGAATATGATATCCCGCAGATCTCAACTGGCGATATGCTGCGTGCAGCGATCAAAGAAGGCAGCGAGCTTGGCAAACAAGCCAAAGGTGTTATGAATGCTGGCGGTTTGGTTTCTGACGACCTTATCATTAACTTAGTAAAAGAACGCATCGCTAAGCCTGATTGCGCCAATGGCTGCATTCTTGATGGTTTTCCGCGCACTATTCCGCAAGCCCAAGCGCTTGCCGACGCTGATGTGGCGATTGATCATGTAATTGAGATCAGTGTGCCGGACGATGAAATTGTCAAGCGCCTATCGGGTCGTCGCCAGCATGCAGACTCAGGCCGTGTCTATCATGTCGATCATAACCCACCGAAGCAAGAAGGTATCGACGACGTTACTGGCGAAGCGCTTATCCAGCGTGAAGATGACAAAGAGTCTACTATTCGTGATCGCTTAGCGACTTATCATCAGCAGACATCAACCCTAGTTGGCTTTTATCAAGATAAAGCCAAAGAAGGCGTTAATGCTCCTGAGTATGATAAATTTGATGGTACTCAGTCTATCGATGACGTTAAGCAGCAAATATTATCAGCACTAAAAGGTTAGTAACTTTTAGCTGATATTTATATGAACGCATTAAAAAAGCCGCCTACAATCAAATGTAGGCGGCTTTTCTGTATTGGTCTTTTATGTTGGTTCTTTTTAACTTAAAAGTTTTAAATTAGAACCTATGCATTACCTTCAGCATCTATTTGTGCTTGCTCTTGGCTTTGGGCGTAGGCTTGGTCAAAGTTAACCGGCGCTAGCAATAACTGCGGGAAGCTACCACGAGTAACGATGTCGCTAATCACTTCACGCGCATACGGGAACAATACATTAGGGCAATAGGCACCTAAAATTTGGCCGATTTGGTCTTCTGGAATATCTTTTAATAAGAAGATACCTGCTTGATGAACTTCCGCGATAAATGCCGGTTCTTCAGCGTTTTTAGCAGTCACGCTTACGGTCAAAATCACTTGATAGTGATCATCGTCAAGCTTTTCAGCATTGCTTGATAGGTTGATGTCAAGTTCAGGATTCCACTCTTTAGTGAATACGCCTGCGCCTGGGACTTCAAGTGACATGTCTTTCACATAAATGCGTTCTAGTGCCAATTGTGGTTGTGCTTGTTCTTCAGCCATGATAATTCCTCTAATAGTTAGTCAAATAGTTCTGCAGAATATAATTATGCTACTAATTCTTAAGTAATATTCAGAAATCGTAACTCAATCTCAATATTTCTCATCAAACTTTGCCTATTAATGCTGATGCGTTGATGCAATAACAGGCAGGTATAATGACAATTAGCAAAGCAATGTAGCAGATTAACCCGCTAATAGCTCATCAAGTTTACCTTGTTGGTTAAACTGATTAAGCTCATCAAAACCGCCAACAAAGGTATCGCCCACAAAGATTTGTGGCACTGTACGGTAGTTATTGGTTTTTTGCATTAGCTCACGGCGTGCATCGCTGCTCATATCGTGCATACCAATCTCTTCATACTCAACGCCTTTAGATTTTAATAGTTGTTTGGCATTCGAGCAGTAAGGGCAAATAGGGGTAGTGTAGACTTTAACAGATACGGTCATGGTAAATCCTTAATTTATAAATTTATGAAGCAATAGTTATATTATGAAAGTTAATCGTGTCGGCTGCAATCAAGTTAATCACAAGCCTGTATTCGTTTGTGCTAATTATAAAGTGGGGATAGGAGTGGTAAATTCAAGTTAGCGTCGCTGAAACTTTCGAAAAGTAACATAATGCAAAAAGGAGGACCAACAGGGCATAAAAAAAGACACTACATTATGAAGTGTCTTTTTTATTGGCTACGAACAGCTATGAGTGACCGCTAAATTTTGCTTGGCCCGTTACTTATGCAAACTAGGTTTCGCTTTACCTTTATTTTTAGGCTGTGCGTCTTTTATGCCAACTAATGGCATACCGCCACCTTGCCAGCTGCCAATACCACCATCTAAGCGATAGACGTTGTCCTTACCGATCATCTGCACAGCTGCACCTGCTTGTGCACCCATATCACAGATGATAATCACGGGCGACTCAATCGCACGTACTTCTTCTAGGCTGTCTTTGAGCTGAGTAAACGGAATATTACGACTGCCTTGGATATAGCCAGTAATGAATTTCTTCTTAGCGCGAATATCAATAAGTTGCGCATTTTGGGAGTTGACCATCATGCCAAGTGTATTAGGCGACACTTTTTTGCCGCTACGTTTGTTTTCAATGGCAAAAAACAGCACGGCAAGTACTGCTAAAAGACCAAATAAAAACGGGTGGTTGCCCACAAATCCAAGCGCACGATCCAAACCATACCTCCAAAAAATAAGTGTTCTATCAAACTGCGAATACAGTCTAATGATACCGAACAAGGCGCTATTATACCGATTAGGTCATCTTTAGTAAACGTGCGATGACCACACGTTTCATTTGATAGTTGCGGTAATAAGCGCGTTGGCTAATTTGGCTTAATACGGTTTGGTATCGGCCTCGATGCGCAAAGTAATGAGGTTTTCAACGCGGCGCTGGAGTACTTCGCCGTCAGCAACCGCTTGCCATAACGCGCAGCCTTTACTGTTGTGGGTATGACGACAATCGCGAAACTGACAATCACCGGACAAAGGCGCAAGCTCAACAAAACCGGAGATAATGTCGTCAGGGGTTAAATGCCAAATACCATATTCACGAATACCTGGGGTATCGACGATGCCGCCTTGGGTCAAATCATTCGGATTAAAAGGTAATAAACGACTAGTGGTGGTGGTATGCTGACCGAGTTTTGAGTTATCAGAGATAATATTAACGCTTTGTGCTGATTCAGGCAGTAGCGCATTGATTAGGCTACTCTTACCAACGCCCGATTGCCCTGCAAAAATGACCAGCTTATTATCGATATAACGTTTAAGCTCACTAAGTCCTTGTTGATCGTTGCTAGCAGCGACGTTTTCTGGACAATCAACTGAGGTTAGTACGCTTTCATAACCTAGTGCCGCATACTGCGTCAGTAATTCATTGGTATTGGCATCATCATCTTCTGCTAATAAATCTGCTTTATTTAATACCAGTAGTGGCTTCACACCGGCATGATGGCAAACTACTAAATAACGGTCAATTAAGGTGGGAGCAGCCGCTGGCAGTGGTGCAAAGACAATGGCCAAGATATCGACATTAGCGGCTACTGGTTTGAGCTTATGATAGCGATCTGGGCGTGAGACCAATGAGGTACGTGGTTTTACTGCTTCGATGCGTCCAAATCCAGTATTGGAATCGGCATTCCAGCGTACTTGGTCGCCTGCTGCTAGCATCGGTAGGTTGGTGCGGACATGACAACGCCAAATGTCTCCTAACGCCAGCTCTTGCCAAAACGGCTCAGGATCATCGGGTGCAAACTCAGGTTGCAAAGGGATGACAGCCGGTAAACTGGTCACTTGTACTTCTAGCTGCTTGCCATAGTGCGCCATGACTACGCCATCCATCAGGCTATCGTCAATACTGTCTTGATTAGACAACTGTTGTTTATCGATACGACGAATCTGCTGTTTGGTCAGTTTGCGTTGCCGAATTAATGCCATGAATTGTGACCTACTAAAAAAATATCTCTAAGTGTAGCGTGAAAATTTGCTAACATACAGCCTTAAGCGCATGCGGCAGACAGTGGTTTTGTAACGTTTAAGCGCTACGAACGCCAAGGCGTTATACCTTTTATATTATTTACTTTATTGAGGCTCAACTGATTCAAAGTTGCTTCAAAAATTATTGACCATAGGACAGCTTATGAGTACCGGTGACCATCCCAACAAGATTAAGATCAAAAACCAAGGCAAAAAAGGGCTGGTATGGATTGATTTAGAGATGACAGGGCTTGATACTTTAAACGATGAAATTATCGAGATTGCCACGGTTGTCACCGATGAAGATTTGAACGTTTTAGCAGAAGGTCCCGTTTTTGCTATCAAAGTATCTGATCGTAAATTAAACGGTATGGATGACTGGAATACTAAGCAGCACGGCCAGTCAGGTTTGGTCGATCGCGTGCGCCGTAGTACCGTAACCTTGGCAGAAGCTGAAGCTGAGACTATCAAGTTTTTGAATAAATGGGTCGATAGCGGTAAGTCACCAATGTGTGGTAACTCTATCTGTCAAGATCGACGCTTTATGGCGCGCCAAATGCCAGAGTTAGAGAAGTTCTTTCATTACCGCAACCTTGATGTGTCTTCAATCAAAGAGCTGTGCTTCCGCTGGCGCCCTGATATTTTAAAGAACTTTGAGAAAGGCGGTAGTCACTTAGCGTTAGATGATATTCGTGATTCTATTCGTGAACTAAAACACTATCGTCAGCACTTTTTTAAGTTAATGTCGCAGGACTAAATTAAATTAAACTAGGCGGTCTTAAACGCTTAATCCTGCTATTAAGATTAGCCAGTAAAAGAAAAGGGTCTGTTGAATAGTCAACAGACCCTTTTTTAATGTTTTTTTTATAGTTGCGTAGGGTGCGCTCTGCGCACCAATAACGAGATTATGACCAACAAGCGTTGCGCAGAGCACACCCTACACCTGAAAGTCGTCAAAACAAAACACTGCTTTGTTAGACTTGCAAGGAAAATCCTTTAAATAGGATTTTCTAATATCATCAAGCGGTGGGTTACGTTACACCAAAAATTTAAACTCAACTAATCCAAAGATGGCGTTATTAGTATTGCTGTCAATATTTGCCTCTATATCTGTGGTAATTGCCCCAATAACGGCGCTAACTTTAGGTTGGCGCGTTTCTTGATCGAGCAGTCGCCAATCACCAAGCACATAACGGCTTTTGCCTTCATCGCTCCGATGAATCTCCGGACGATGAGTATGACCATGTAGCAGCGCGTCAAATTTATAAAGCGCTTTGTTCACTGAAGCTTCATTCACATCCATGATATAGGCAGCTTTAGTGGTATTATTTTCATGACTTTTTTGTCGCATCTTATCAGCGATTGCCAGACGTTTTTCTAACGATTTATTTAGTAAGTACCACTGGGTCAAACGATGACGCATTATTCTGCGGAAAAACTGATATTTTTTATCATCGGTACATAGCGCATCGCCATGTTCTAAACGGTAGCTTTGCTGTCCGACAGACAACGCATAAGGTTCATAAATCATCTCGCCACCGAATAGGTTGCAAAATGGCTGGCCTAATAAAAAATCTCGGTTGCCATGCATCACTAAAATCTCACAACCGTCTATACGTAGTTGTTTCAGCTTAGCAATCAGTGGTGTTAGCCAATGAGTTTGGCGCTCATCTTCTGATAATGTTAAATAGGCATCATCACCCAGCCACACCTCAAACCAATCGCCCAAGATAAATAAACGCTTGAGTGCAGGCAAAGCTAGACAGTCATCAAGCAGCGCCAAAAAAGCCTGCACTAAGGCAGGCTCTTCAGGCGATAAATGCAAGTCGCTGATTAATAATTGCCGTACCTCATGGGGACGGGTTGTTATCAGATGATTGAAATTTTGCATTTATCATAACCTTAAATGATTGCTGGCTATTTATTTAGAAAGTACTTATTCAGTAACTACTTATTTAGAAACGATAGTTGCTGAATTGATGATAACCGCTTCTTTTGGCACATCAGCATGCATGCCGAAACGACCAGTAGGAACGCCTCTCATTTTTTCGATAACGTCCATACCGCTAGTCACTTTACCAAAGACGGTATAACCCCAACCTTGGGCATTTTTACCAGTATGGTTTAGGAAGTCATTGTCTTTTACGTTAACAAAGAACTGGCTGGTTGCTGAGTGTGGGTCTTGGGTACGCGCCATAGCAAGCGTGCCAGCTTCATTTTTTAGACCATTATCGGCTTCGTTTTCGATGGGAGCATTGGTGCCTTTTTCATTCATATCTGCATCCATACCGCCGCCTTGAATCATAAAGCCGTCGATAATACGATGAAAGATAGTTCCGTCATAATGACCAGATTTGACGTAGTTTAAGAAGTTTTCTACGGTTTTTGGGGCTTTTTCTTCGTTAAGTTCGATAACGATCGCACCCATAGTGGTTTCGAGTTCTACTACTGGCATATCTACCATGTTGTGTTCCTTTCTAATTGCAGCACCTGAATTGGCACTGTGGTGAGTTAATATTATGGTTAGTCTAACGGCTTTTTTGTCGCCTGTCATGTATCAGGCTGTTAATGCATTCGTGAAACCTGATAGAATAACGCAACTTTATGATTTATCAATATAGTTTGTACCAGATAAAATAGACACGCTATGCTATATAAGCACACTGTATCCGTTTTTGAAATGAACCGACTATATTTTCTTATTAATTTTTGAACTTCCTATGGTACGTGTTGGCGCGTACCCTAATCTGATAAATTGCGTTAGGAGCAATGTTCCATGAGTGAGCACTCAAACACTACCGAACAAAAAAACGACTTTATTCGTAATATCATTCGTGATGATGTCAATGCGCAAAAATATGAACAGATAGTGACGCGCTTTCCACCCGAGCCAAATGGCTACTTGCATCTTGGCCATGTGAAATCAATTTGCTTAAACTTCGGCGTTGCTGAAGAGTTTGGCGGTATTTGCCATTTGCGTTATGACGACACTAACCCAACGGCTGAGAAACAGGACTACATTGATAATATCAAAAAAGATTTACAGTGGTTGGGTTTTGAGTGGGCAGGCGAGGCGTTACATGCGTCAAGCTACTTTGATCAATTGCATGCGTGGGCAGTCCAACTGATTGAACAGGGTGATGCGTACGTTGACTTGCAAACGCCTGAGCAAATAAAAGACAATCGTGGCTCGTTTAAAGAAGCGGGTACTGCGTCTCCGCAGCGTGATGCTAGTGTTGCAGACAATTTAAAGTTATTCGATGACATGAAAAACGGTAAATATGCCGATGGTAAAGCAGTATTGCGCGCCAAGATTGATATGTCTGATGCCAACATGAATATGCGCGACCCCATTATTTATCGTGTGATGCATCAAGAGCATCATCAGACGGGTAATAAATGGTGCATTTATCCGATGTATGATTTTGCTCATCCCTTATCAGATGCGCTTGAAGGTATTACTCATTCGCTATGTACGTTAGAGTTTGAAGACCATCGCCCGTTTTATGATTGGATTGTCAATAAAATTGGCTTTGAGCAACCGCCGCATCAATATGAATTTTCACGTCTGAATGTGGATCATACTTTGACCAGTAAGCGTAAGTTGAAGCAGTTGGTTGATGAAGGTATCGTTGATGGTTGGGATGATCCTCGCATGCCAACGGTTGCTGGCATGCGCCGTCGTGGCTATACCCCTGAAGGGCTACGTGATTTCTGTAATCGTGTTGGTATCGCCAAAGCGGATGGTGTGGTCGATATGCGTTTGCTTGAATTTAGCATTCGTCAGTCGTTAGATGACACTACCGCGCGTGGAATGGCCGTACTTAAACCTTTAAAAGTGACTATTACTAACTTTAGCGAGGCGGTCAGTAGCTGGGAGTCGCAAAAGGCTGATAGTGTTAATGGGCGCTGGGATGACACTGCACAAACTTTATGGTTAACGCAGCCTAACCATCCGAACGTCATCGATATGGGTGAGCGTGAAATCCCCTTTACTGAAACACTTTATATCGACCAAGGTGACTATGAGATTGAGCCGCCAGCAGGCTACAAACGTTTGTCACCAGAAAAAACTGAGATCCGTCTGCGTAATACTTATATTTTAGCAGTGACCGAACATATTACTGATGATAATGGTAAGGTTATTGAGCTAAAAGCGACTATTGATCCTACTACCTTGGGTAACAATCCTGAAGGCCGTAAAGTGAAAGGTGTGATTCATTGGGTGTCGGCCAGTCAAGGTATTCCAGCTACCGTGCGCTTATATGAGCCGCTGTTTAACGTCGAAGACCCCGGTAGCGTGAGCGATGTTCATGGCGCGCTAAATCCCAATTCTTTGACTGAGCTTAACGCAGTGGTTGAACCGTCATTGGCTCATGCCGATGCTGGCACGCGTTTTCAGTTTGAGCGTGAAGGCTACTTTATTAGTGATGCTATCGAGCATAGTAACGAGAAGCCAGTATTTAACCAAATCGTTAGCTTACGTGATAGTTATAAGCCCGCTTAGTCTATCAAAGAGTATTACTTATAGAGTTTAATATTCTAAAATAATACTGAACAATAGTGGTTTGCAAGCATGCCCATTTCTAGTACGCTAGAGATGGGCTTTTTTATGAAAAATAATAAATTATTCAATAAGTGATCATTAGTAATAATTATAAACCGTAAATTTGAGGACATACCAATGGCAAAGTTTCTGAATAGCAGTGGCACGACTTATCATCTAGAAGAGTTAATTAAAAATGCGTCCGATCGCCTGATTATTATTAGCCCCTATCTAAAGCTTAATGACCGCATTAAGGAGCTGTTAGAAGACCGCAACCGGTTAAAAATCGATATTCGAATTGTCTATGGAAAAAATGACCTACAACCAGAAGAGATTAACTGGCTTAAAAACTTAACCTTTATCCGTACTAGCTTTTGTAAGAATTTACATGCCAAATGCTATCTTAATGAAAACGAATGCATCATTACCAGTCTCAATCTCTATGAGTTTAGCCAAGTGAATAACAATGAGATGGGTGTTCTGATTTATCGTAATGAAGATACGAAGCTATATGCTGATACCTACGATGAAGCCCAGCGCATTATTCGTATCAGTGATGAAGTACGGATGTCGTTTGAAAAGGTCGCCACATCTGATGACAAAACAGTCAGTCCTGTCTCTGTTACGACTGATAAAGCAGCAGAAGACATTGCAAAGCCTAGCTATTCTAAATTGACCACAGCGAAGCTTGCTAAGGAGCTGGGATTAAAAACCCAAGAGTTAAATGACAAGCTGCTTGAAATGGGTTATTTAGAAGAAAAAGAGGGGGAGTTGGTATTGACCGATGCCGGTAGTGTTGCGGGCGGCACCAGCAAACGCGGAAAATTCGGTGAGTTTTGTTTGTGGGATGCAGGCATGATAGTGTAAGCCATAAGCATAAACTTAGGCATAAGACAAAGTTACTTGAGCTTATTCACTTATCTGAAAATGGAATAACAGCATTACAATCCGTCACAAGACATTCATAACCAGTTTGTTAAGATGAAATGAGCTTTCTAATGACGTGGCTCTAGTTATTTGTTGAGTTATTCATTAAGTTATTAACTAATAGCTGAGCACGTCGACGACAATAATATAGCGCAATGATACATTTCGACATTAGCGTCGACATCAGCGCTCAAAACTACTATAAATAAGGAATTAAGCATGGCACATTTACGTTTAGGCGATAGCGCACCAAATTTTGACGCCAGCACTACAGATGGCGATATCAATTTTTACGATTGGGCAGGGGATAGCTGGGTAGTTTTCTTCTCACATCCTGCTGATTATACGCCAGTATGTACTACTGAGCTTGGCCGTACCGCAGCATTAGGTGGTGAGTTCCAAAAACGCAATGTTAAGCCTATCGCGCTATCAGTAGACGGCTTAGAAGATCATAAAGGCTGGGTTAGTGATATTGAAGAGACTCAAGGCACAGCCGTGAATTTCCCTATCATCGCTGATTCGGATCGTAAAGTAGCCGATCTATATGACATGATTCACCCGAATGCCGATAATACCGCTACGGTCAGAAGCGTATTCATTATTGATCCTAAAAAGAAAGTACGTTTGACGCTTACCTATCCTGCCAGTTGTGGTCGTAACTTCGATGAAATCGTACGAGTAATTGATGCCATGCAACTGTCTGATGAGTATAATGTCGCGACTCCTGTCGACTGGAAAGAAGGCGATGACGTTATCATTCCACCTAGTGTCAAAAACGAAGATATCGCAGCCAATTATCCTAAAGGTCATACGGAAATTAAGCCTTATTTGCGCACGACACCTGCGCCCAATAAATAACCAAGTCTCAAGACGTATGGTATAGAAGTCGATATTATCGTTGTTACCTAAAGTCCCATAATATAGAGTCCTATAACCTAAAGTTATGGGACTTTTTACTATTCTCTTCACAAGGGTTGGTAAGGTTTTGCTATGATAAAAATCTATCAGTGCTAAGTCGCTGCTTGATCACCCTTACAAGGAGTTTGTTGTGAAAAAATTATACGTAACTCGTACCGCCCCCAATGCGCGCAAAGCCATTATTTTACTGGCTTCAAAAGGTATTGATATCGATAATATGGATGACCTTGATGTAGTCGATATCGACTTTGCTGCTGGTGAGCAGTTCTCAGATGCGTTCACTGCTATGAACCCCATGCAGACGGTGCCGGTACTGACGCTTGATGACGGCACGGTACTGAATGACTCACAGGCCGTTTGTGAATATCTTGATCGCGTCTATGGTGAGCGTTCGGTCATGGGTAATGATGTGGTGCAGCGTGCTCAAGTCTGTGCCATGCGCCGTGTCGCTGAGTTTGAAGTGTTGTATAACTTGATGCTGGCATTTCAACACAGTCACCCTTCCAAAGCTCAGCGAGTTGAGCAAGTACCAGAGTTTGTAGCACCTTCTATCGCGCGTGCTGTTAAAGCTTTGGCATACTTTGAAATTATTTTAGAAAGTCGTGAATACTTAGTCGGCGACCAGTTGAGTTTTGCAGATATTGTATTGTATTTAGGGTTAGATTTTGGCAAATTATTAAAAGTAAACCCTACTGAACACGGAGAAAACCTCGCGCGTTTCTATGCGATGATGCATGAGCGCTTTAGTGTGAAGAAAATGGGTAAAGCCAAACCTACTACCGAAAGTGAGCAAGACAAGTAAGTGGTTTGTTGTACTTACAAACCTATTTAAAAACTAAGAGTGGGTCACTAATAATATCGTTAGTGATCCACTCTTGGTTTTATAGCTGGTCTGATAAATGGCCAATCTTACCAATAGTCATAAGCTATGAATATCTTGACTATATTGTCAACTATATTAAATATTCAAACTATAAAACCAAACACTTCGTTACAAAAGCTGACGTTATCAGGGTTATAGTTATTAAATAGTTGTTTTTTACTAATATTGTTAATAGAACAGATTTAAATGTAGTACAAGAGGTTAAAAAAGGTCTTGTGCTGTATTTTTTTGCTGTTTTTTATTGTGGGCGTTCTTCAATACTTGTCTAAGTTATTGCTCTCGATAGCCAATCGCACGTTGCTATGAGTGCCTCTCTTTTATGTTAAATCGACTATAAAAACTATTCCGGAATTTATTGATTTAAAACTCTTATTTGTAACTCTATAGGTAAGGTATAACTACTATGAAACCAATTTTAACATTAGCATTATTGCCAAGTTTGCTGATGGTCAGTGTCGCGTTAAGTGCTTGCCAAAACGCTTCGTCACCTACCGAGAATGACGCACAGAAAACTGCCGATACGGCCGGCGAGACCACTGATACCACCTTAAACCCCAACGTGACAGTGGATGAGACTATAAAAAATGAGCAGACCGCTGAGCAGCAGATGATTAATGACCTTGCTCGCCACCGTTGGACATTAGCTACTGCAACTGATAGCGCCTCCCAACCACTACCTTTATTAATGACTATCAAAGATCAAGTCACCTTGAATTTTAACAAGTATCAAGGCCAAAATACCATCAACTATAGTGTCGGCTGTAATACCATGAGCGCCGCTTATAACCTACAGGGTCAAGCTTTAACTGCCGAAGAGAGTATGGGCACTAAAATGTCATGTGGCGATCTCAATACGGCCGAAAACCGCTTAAACAAGCTGATATATGGCGATAGTCAGCTAAGTTTAGTAGAGGGTGAGCAGCCAATGTTGACGCAAGTCACAGGTGATTCGACTACTTTGGTTTGGAAGGGTAGGCTAACTGCTCAAGCGAAGTATAATACTAAAGGTGAGACTATATTTTGGGCCGTAAGTTCTGAAACTAAACCTTGTACCGATAACAGTGCAAAAATGTGTCTGCAAGTGAGCCCCGTCACTTATGATGATCAAGGTATAAAAACTAGCGAGGGTGAATGGGCGCTGTTTACAGGCACTATAGATGGCTATCAGCATGACAGCACACAGGAAGAGGTGCTGCGTTTGCACCGTTATAATTTAGACACCGATGATATATCAGCAGAAGGCTCTGATGCAGAATATGCCTACGTGTTAGATACCGTGATCGAAAATAACACTTAAGTTACTATCCTGTTTTTAACATACAGAGTCCAAAAGAGAGCAAGCTGAGTATGTACAACCTCAACGTCGATTATTTAAATCTTTTTCTGTTAAACGCCAGCGGCCTTTTTTCTTAGTGGCGCCACGTCCGCTCATACCACTGTTAAGCAGCAGCTTATTCATAGAGTGGCTTGAATGTGCGTGACAGATTGCGCAGGCAAGACCGTCAGCGGCATCTTCCTGGGGCACTACATCCAGCGCTAGTATTCGGCAGACCATTTCTTGAACTTGTTCTTTGGCCGCCGCGCCATAGCCACAAACCGCTTGCTTGATCTGGCGCGCAGTATATTCTGAGACCTCTAAATCTAAAGCCACTAAAGCTGCAATGGCTGCGCCTCGTGCTTGCCCCAGCTTAAGTGCAGAGTCCGGGTTTGCTGCCATAAATACTTGTTCAACAGCGGTATAAATAGGTTCATCAGAATATTTCATATGATGTTGAGCAATGCGAGTTAAGCCATTAAAAATGCGCTTAAGACGCTCAGGCATTTCTTTGGTTTCTGTGCGAATGGTACCGGCATCAATATAAGTCAGCTTATCGCCTGTTTGTTGGACGATGCCATAACCGGTCATACGCGAGCCGGGATCAATTCCAATAATAATTGCCATAGTATTCCGTTTCAGTATTCCATGTTGCTGCTATATGCTTTTTTAGCTTAAAAAACAGCCGTAAGTTTGATAGTATAACAAGCCATCCCCATATACATCATAAGTTAAGCATTTTAATTTGCTTAACATTTAATTCTTAGCTTTAATATCTTTAGTTTTAATTTTATAGGACGACACTTTATGGGTCAGATAGTTGGTATTGCCATCGTTTGGTTTATTATCGAGATGCTGCTGTGGTACTTGATTGCCCAGTTTGTTAGTGGCTGGTGGGTATTCATTTGGTTTATTATCGCCGCTGTTATTGGTATTTCCTTTATTCGCAAAGGTATGGCCGCTCTTAATCCCATGGCGCAGCAAATGAAAGCGGGCGGAATGACGAACCCTTCGGCGCGGCCGCAAGAGTCGACCATGATCAAAAGTGTTGCGATGGCAGCGGCAGGTATTCTACTGCTTATCCCAGGGGTAATTAGTGATTTGCTTGCGTTACTGGTGGTATTACCGCCTGTGCAAAAGAAGCTGAAAGACATAGCCAATAACTACGTCATGAATAATCAGCAAAAAATGATGGAAATGATGGCCAAGCAGATGGGTGGACAAAATCCATTTGGCGGCGCTGGTGGCATGGGCGGACAAAACCCATTCGGTGGAACAGGTGATATGGGCAGCCAAAATCCTTTTGGTAAACAGCAAAAAAGCCCATTTGGTGATGTTTTTAAACAGCATACGACTGTTGACGGTACCGCTAAAAATATCCCTAAAGATGTGAAAAAAATTACGAAATCTGCCAATGATGAGTAGATTATAGTTTTAGTAAAGTGGCGACTAATTTAAAAAAGCTTTCGTTATTTATTAGTCGCCTGGTTTTTTTAATCATTGTGGTTTGGTTGAAATTGACAGAAAAAAAGGCCCCTTTCGTCATTGACGAAAAGGGCCTTTTAGTGATGATAACTAAAATTGGTTAGCATCGAAATTAACAACCGGAGTGCCGCCGTAAGATGGTGACCCATGAACCGTGAAGTTCAGGACGGATACGTCATCACCTCGGTAGGTTTCCTGAAACACCGCAAGCGGTGCAGGCATACACAATGAAGCAATAGGTAGCGTATCCAGGTATAACGTTATCGGCTCAGGGAATAACATCTACTAGCCAACACTCCAGAATAAATCTATATTAACTAATGAAATCACTGATTGCAAGTTTGCTTTACAGATCTACACGTCATATCAATAATCATTTTATTTTTAATTTATAAGGATAGAAGTAACAGGTGAAAGTACTAAGAGCATGCCTAAAAATGTCGAGTTTTCGGCTATTTTGAGATTTGTGGTAGTATAGAGGGCTTTCATCATCCTACTATAGCACTATAGGCGTTCATTCACTTGAGGAGCGGTAATCTATGACCAGTATGCAGCAACAATCAGAGTCACTTAACGACAGTCAGGCCCAGCCTAATAATAAGCAAAATAAAAAAGTGCCGCATGTCTTAATGATATTGGATGGCTTTGGGCATCGTGAAGACGAAAAAGACAATGCCATCGTTGCCGCCAATATGCCAAATCTAGATAAGATTTATCAGCAATATCCGCACGGGCTGATTTCAGCATCAGGAGAAGATGTAGGTCTACCAGAGGGACAGTTTGGTAACTCAGAAGTCGGGCATATGAACCTAGGCGCCGGTCGGGTTCTCTATCAAGACTCAACTCGTATCTCAAGTGAGCTTATTGACCGTGAGTTCTATAAAAACGAAGCGTTAGTGGGTGCAGTAAACGCGGCTAACGAGTTGGGCGGCAATGTGCATATTATGGGTTTATTGTCTGATGGTGGCGTCCATTCGCATCAAGACCATATCGAAGCCATGTGTCACTCAGCACTAGTCCATGGCGCAAAAAAAGTCTTTGTCCATTGTTTTTTAGATGGTCGCGATACTCCGCCTAAGTCTTCGGATAAATATATTAACCGGTTGCGTGAATATGTGAACAAGCTCAATGCCCACTATGAAGGTCGGGTACAGATTGCTAGTATCATTGGGCGCTACTATGCGATGGATCGTGACAATCGTTGGGACCGAGTGCAAAAAGCTTATGAATTAATTACCGAAGGTAAAGCGGATCGTCTATCAACCCGTGCCGATGGAGCGGTCCAAGCGGCCTACAAAGCGCGTGAGACCGATGAGTTTATTAGTCCTACTGTTGTGATTGGACGAGACGAGACGCCCTATACCGTTAACGATAATGATGCGCTGATTTTTATGAACTTTCGTGCTGACCGTGCTCGTGAGCTTGCGCAAGCGTTCGTCTTACCAGATCATGAGTTTTCAGGTTTTGCCCGTCATAAACGTCCTAAACTTGCTGCCTTTGTGATGTTGACTAAGTACTCAGATGTTTTAGCCGATAATGCAAAGACTAGTATTGCCTATTATCCAGCGTCATTGAGCAATACGCTGGGCGAGTACTTGCAGGATAAAGGCAAAACGCAGCTGCGTATCGCTGAGACTGAAAAGTATGCCCACGTGACGTTCTTCTTTAGTGGCGGTCGCGAGACAGAATATGAAGGAGAGGAGCGTATTTTAGTACCGTCTCCTGATGTAGCGACTTATGACTTACAACCTGAAATGAGCGCCCCTGAAGTGACCGATAAACTGGTAGCAGCTATTGAGTCAGGCAAACACGACGTATTGATCGTGAACTATGCGAATGGTGATATGGTCGGCCACACGGGTATCTTTGATGCGGCGGTGCAAGCAGTAGAAGCGCTAGATGTGTGTGTGGGTCGAATTGAGACCGCAGTACGCGCAGCTGGTGGCGATATGTTGATTACTGCCGATCATGGCAACTGTGAGCAAATGCAAGATTACGACAGTGGTCAGGTACATACCCAACATACCACTGAGCATGTGCCCTTGATTTATGTCGGTGAGCAAAAGGTACAAGTACGTAGCGGCGGTAAGCTTAGTGACGTGGCCCCTACCATTTTGGCACTGATGAACCTTGAGCCACCAGCTGAGATGACTGGAGAAAATTTACTCATTCCAGCATCTTGATATCCTGATTTTAGGGTTGACTTAAAGTTGTTTTAAGGCTTTTTTGCCGACGGGTTAGTGGCTAATAAAGGAAGGGAAAAGGAAGTGAAAAAGAAGGGAAGGGCAATTATTATCCTTCCCTTTTTTATACGGTAAGCTTTGTCTAATTAATTTTTAATACTGTCAACAGTATTCTTGCCACGCATAATACTATTACTTGAAATACTATCACCGGAGATAAAGCCACTTGCAATAATGTCCTAGTGATTAATATCCTCTTAATGCTATCTTATACTCTATTACTTGCTAATAATCTTATGACAATAAGCTTATATGCTTTCCTATTTTAGATGAGTCCTTTTATGCGTCTATCAGCTTTTAAACGACCAAACAAACTGATTATGCCAGTAGCTATAAAGCCTGCTGTTTTTAAGCCTGCGTTTATGATTGCTCTGCTTGGGATAGGTAGCGTTAGCTTGTACGCTCAAGCGGCTACTATAGCGCCTGTCGATACTAGTGCCAGCAGCCCCACAGCAGGTATACAGCTTATAAGTCTAAAAAGTGATGAAGTCCCGTCATCGAATGGGGCTGATAATTTAACGGATATAGCCGACGGATTAGATGCTGCTGACCAGACTGATGATTGGATAGATAACGTCCCTGATGCGAGCGCTGTAACTGACGATCTGGACTACAATAATTCAAATGATATAAATACTGATATTCCAGCTGAGGTCGCCCATGTCTCTTTGAAAGCGATTTCACCTGAGACCCTAAAGACCTTTGTCGCGGTGGTGGACCTAGTTCGGCGTGAGTACGTTGATGCGGTCAATGATGAAGAGTTGTTCAATAATGCTATGAGTGGCTTGCTGACCAAGCTTGATAGTCATGCTGAGTTTTTAGATGCTGAAGCTTATGAGAATCTACGCGCTTTTACTCAAGGTGATGTCGGTGATGTCGGGCTGACAGCCACTTATCAACCAGAGGTAGGATATTGGGTCATTACCGATGTGATTACTGATTCGCCTGCTGATAAAAAAGGTATCGCTGTTGGTGATTATTTGCATCAAATTGATGAGTTCAAGCTTGATGACAATAAGCAATCCAATGATATTAAGCAGTTGCTCACCGGTATTGCAGGTACGCAAGTCGATGTTATTACCTCAGAAGCAGGTCGCCGTAAGCATACCACTACTTTGCAACGTAATAATAACCATCCTCAGATTATTGAGACGCGTCTTGTTGATGGTATTGCTATTATTAGATTACCGGCCTTTCAAAATAACAGCCGTGAACAAATCTTACAGAGCCTTGTTAGTCTAAATGCTCCGGTTTCAGGTATATTATTAGATATGCGGGATAATCCAGGCGGCGTTCTGGCTTCAGCGGTACAAATAGCCAGCTTGTTTATGACGGATACCGATGTGGTAAAAGTAAAAGGTCGCCAAAGCCCCCTGCAAACCTTGTCCACCCAAGGCACTGCAGTACTTAAACCCCTGCCGGTTGTCATCCTACAGAACCGCTATTCGGCATCAGCAGCGGAAGTGTTGGCAAGCAGCTTACAGGCACAAAAGCGTGCGACTATTGTGGGCGAGGTCAGTTACGGCAAAGGGTCAGTACAATCAGTAATACCGCTTAATGAGGAACAAGCGGTCAAATTAACGGTCGCCCATTACCTAACAGCTGCGGGTAAAAAGATAGATAAAATCGGTGTACAGCCTGATATGACTTTATCGGGTAGTGAGAATACGTGGGAGCAGCAGGCGCTTGATCTATTAAGCCAGCAAGAGCGCACTTCGGGCATACGCTTTGTAAAAAAGGATACTTCCAAAGCAAGTGCTGTTGAAAAATCGATACCAAGTAACTAATACGGCCTAATAACTGTTAATAAAAAACAATGTTTAATAAAAAATGATGTTCAATAAAGAAGCTTAGTCATAAACTTCAACAATCTAATGTCCATAAATTAATACCCATAACCCAATAACAGAGTCTGTTTAAAGCTTTATTACCAGAGTTGTAATTTTTTAGCCAAACACTACTCACCGTGTTGATCTTCAGCAATATCTAATTTTTTCATCCGATAGCGCAATGAACGAAAAGTGGTGCCTAGTAGCTCAGCAGCTTGGGTTTTATTCCAGTCAGTCTGTTTAAGCGCAGTAATAATCAAGCGCTTTTCTTGATCTTGCAGATAAGCTTCTAGCCCTTTTTTCGGCAAATCGGCCTCAGAAGCGCTTACTAATGACGACTGACTGTTCGTTTTCTCGATAAATAACCCTTGTTCACGCCGTTTGTCTGTTTCATCAGTATTTTCTGGGGCGTTAGTAGTTGAGCGTTGAATGTGTGAAGGGTAGTGCTGAGTGCTGGTACGGTAAGGATGTAAGTTGGTTGCCGTCGGCCCAGTTGCTGTTTTTGCCGTCGTTGGGGCGTTTTTATCCTTATTCGAGATTGGCTCAACTACGGGTTCGTCAGCCACGTCAAGATTAGCTTCGGCATGTTCATCATTAGTAGCTTTCTCATGATGTGTTAGAACCTTATGATTGACATCAATTTCAGCTAGCCCTAGATGACTGACGTCAATTGTTGCTGTTTCAGCTAAGGTTACCGCGCGCTCAAGTAGGTTACGCAGCTCGCGGACGTTACCGGCGAAATCATGGTGCTGCAAGCGCTGGCAAGCATCCGCTGTCAATGTTGGCGATGTATCAAGTTGCCACTCCTTGGCAATCAATGCCAAAAAATGCTGGGCTAACACTGGGATGTCATCACGACGGGCATTGAGGGTGGGCAGCTTAAGCTCAATAACGTTGATACGATAGTATAAGTCTTGTCGAAATGCGCCACTTTGTACCAGCTGGTCTAAGTCTTTATGAGTCGCTGATAAGATACGAATGTCTACTGGCACTTCTTTGGTATCACCGATAGCGCGTACAGTTTTTTCCTGAATGGCGCGCAGCAGTTTTACCTGCATTGCTAATGGCAAGTCTGCCAACTCATCCAAAAACAACGTACCCCCATTAGCCTGCTGAAACAATCCTTTTTTATCAGCGACTGCACCAGTAAAGCTGCCTTTTTTATGGCCGAAAAACTCTGATTCCATCAATTCTGAAGGTATTGCGCCACAGTTTACGGGCACAAAGCTGCCATCTCGGCGCGGACTCAAATCATGAATCAGTCTTGCCACCACTTCTTTACCCGTTCCTGAAGCACCTGACAGAAATACAGGGGCTTGCGAGCGCGCCAGTTTTAAAATGGTGTTTTTAAGAGTATGCATCACTGCTGAGTCACCAATCAGACGGCTGTCTAAGATCTGCTGCTCAGGCGAGCTTTCAGGAGTGGTTTTTTTATCGTTGTCCTGATGAATAACCTTTAGGGCATTTGTAACCAGCTGGCGTAAACGTGGTAACTCAAGAGGCTTATTCACAAAATCAAAAGCCCCAAGCTTGAGTGCCTCAATAGCCAAATCCATACTACCGTGTGCAGTAATGACAGCTACTGGAGTGCTAGAGCTATTACTAATTTGCTTGACCAATTCTAGACCTGAACCATCAGGTAGGTTTAAATCAGTTAAGCAAAAATCATAGGCATTGTCTTGCCAGTATATTTTTGCTTGCGATAAAGTATAAGCGACATCGCTTTTGATGCCCATCTTAGTTAGGGTGATTTGCATCAGCCGGCATAAATCTACTTCATCATCGACGACTAGCGCGGTTTTTTTCATACATAATCTCATTTTGTTCATGGTGTGCAATTGATACAAGGTTTTAAAAGGCGGCGTATTAAAAAGTATTGGTAAAAGGTATGGCTATAAATTAGCGCTATGTTCGTATCAGCAGTAGGTTTTTTAAGCGCATTATGGGATAGTGCTTTGTTTATTCGTTGAGCCTGCTCATTAAAACTGCTCATAAAGAGAAGGGGCTGTTGGCAGTTTTATTATCGGCAACAGGCGCAATGACACGAAAGCAGGTTTTTTCATGCTCAGGAATATAAAGTAAACGGGCTTGATTGGCTTCACAAAATGATTGAGATAAATATAACCCCAAACCTGTGCCTGACTCAGCAGTAGTAAAAAACAGATCAAATAAACGGTTCAAATTAGCAGAACTAACGCCAGAACCACCATCTAAAACATCAATTATAACATCGTTCTCAGCATGATAAATTTCGATCTCCACATAAGCATGAGGATGGGCGTAACTACTATGACGTAAACCATTATTAATCAGATTAATCAAAATCTGTTCTAATTGGTGAGTGTCAAATTGTATGACAGGTTGCGTGCGCATATGTAAGAAAATATCATGATCTTGAAAGTGATTATTCAGAAATAGCGGCATCCACTCAGCCAGAGCTAGCGTTTGTTGGTTGGGTGTTTGCTGCCGTGATAGTTTTAGAACGTCCTCAATAATGCGATTAACGCGTTTGGTTTGTGCAAAAATCATTTTATAGAGCTCATGGTTGTCAGTTATATCACTGCTTCTATCAATATTACTGTCATTGTCCGTGACATTTTCTACCACATCTTCCATTAATAGTTGGCTGGCTTGTGAGATAGCCGCTAGAGGATTTCTTATTTCATGAGCAATGCTGGCAGTTAACTGTCCAAGAGATGCCAACTTTAATTGTTGAGCACTGGCCTGTTCACGGCGTAGGTCCTCTAACATCACCAACTGACTTTGGTCCTTTAAAGGGATAATCTGTACGCGCAGCTTACCAACCACCGAAGCGCTCGCCGCTGCCGGCAACTCATAAATAAAGGCTCGTGACTGACCCGTTGCTACTGACAAGCAGCCATTAAGTAGTTGCGGATGTTGCTCGCCGAGCTGCTGTTGAAAGTCAGATAAAAGACTGATATCAGAGTGGTTCTGCTCACCCTTATTCTGATTTTGTGCCTGTTTGGACTGAGCGTTAGAGAGGCTGTCAGAGTCTGCTGCAGTTTCGGCAGCTGTTTTGCTAGTGCTGCTATCAATAATAGGGTTGTCAGTAAGGGATGCCAGCGAGTGTTTAGGGATACTGAGTAACTGATAAGCGGCGAGGTTGGCTAAGACAATATGTTGTCTATCAATTACTATGACGCCGCTGATCATTTGACTGATGACTTCTTGGTTGATGTCGTTGAGTCGTTCGACCTCTTTGGCATGGTGTGCTGCCACCTTTTCAACGTGTACCAAGCGCTGTGAGATGGACCAGCTGAGAAATCCTACTGCCAAAAAGCTTGCTGATATTAGTAACGCATCACCTAAGTTGGTCAAACTCATACTATTGGCGATGGCATAGAAAAACTGTTGATAAATAACAAAAATAATGGCGAGCAAGGTGATAATGAGCGCTTGTGAACCATTCAGTAGCATAAAGCTTGCCGCCACTACCACCATGTATAACATGGTGAGCTGTAGATCAGGAGCTCCGTTAGTATAAAGCAGTAGGCTTAAGATAATCACATCTAGCGCCAGTCCAAAAGCCAGTTGCCGCTGTAACTGTTGTTTGGTGGCCACATAAAACAACCCCAGCAGAATTAAGCTGAGTAGTACATAAAAACTAAGGACAGTTTGTTGTAATAAGCTTGGCAGTAGTAAGCTACTATCGGTTCTGGTGGTGATATAAACCATCAGCATAAAAAATATACTGACAATAAGCCGATAACTGCTATAAATTAGCCCGATTCGGCGTAACTGCGGTGGGGGTAATGTATCACCTTGTTGAAAATATTTAGTGATAGCGGTGATGGTTTTAGTAGCAGATTTCATAAATTGACCGAAAAGGTAAAAGTAGATACTAAGTGCTCAATACGGCCTAATATCTAAGCTGAATATAGAAAGTAAATTCAGCTACATTTTGACAGTAAAATGCCAGAGCTACGCATTGAAAATACAGAATTAAAAATCCGGTGCCAAAAATCTAGTCTACGGTTGAATTAAACCATGCCGAATAGCCAAATGGGTCAATTTAACATCACTATCGACACTGACTTTTTCATAAATACGGTAGCGATAAGTATTGATAGTTTTGACACTAACAAACAACTGATCCGCAATTTGCTGTGGGCTTTGACAATTGACCACCATCATTGCCACTTGTTTTTCGCGATCACTTAACAAGTCGAAAGGCGAGGCGGCATTATCTGATAGTAGGATTTCGGCGAGCTGCTCGGCGACATCTTGGCTAAAATAACGTCCGCCTTTATAGATTTTTTTGACTGCTAGCAACATCTCATCAAGCGGGGTGCCTTTAGTAATATAACCATTTACCCCAGCTTTTAGCAGCATTGATGGATAAGGCTGGGCAGACATACTACTTACTGCCAAAATTTTGATACCCATGTCCAGCTGAACCAAGCGTTTGGTTGCTTCAAGCCCGCCAATGTTGGGCATATTAACATCAAGTAGAACCACATCAGGCCGCAGCTGTTTGGCCAGTTTAATCGCCATATCGCCGCTGTCTGCTTCGCCCACTACTTCGATATCAGCACTGTCAGCTAACATACGACTAATGCCCATCCGCACCAGATCATGATCATCTACTACCAATACTCGAATCATAGTTATACTCTTTACTATCTGACAAAATGAAAGGTGTATTATTAACGTCAAGTCACTGCAGACAATTGCATGCTTGGTATAAGTACAGTTTTACATACTGAGTGTGACTATCGCAATGGTGTTGCTCACTTTACACTAAGAGAACCTAATCATAAGCACATAAAGTCAGAAATCACCTTATATTGCTATATTGTTAACCAATATTGCTAGAAACCAAAGCAAATGTAGCAAAAATTGAAAAAATTAAACAAACGGAATGAAATTGATTTAGGAGATAAAACTTGAAAGCAAATCATGATACACTAAAAATACAAAAACTCTATGTGAGTCTCTAAAAACACATCTATAAACGCTATGTATGTTATCGACGTCAAATGATTCGTAACTGACGTGATATCAACAGCAGGGGGAAGAATGAAGCAACTACCATTAACCAAACAGCAATTAATCGCTGCACTGATTTCGTTGAGTTTGGGCAGTGTTGCACAAGCAGCCCTTACTATTAATGGTAGCTCTGAAGCCACTACTAATGCCCGCGTGAGCTGGGGCGGTGCCGATAGCTTGTCGGAAGCCCGTAATATTATGTATAAGACTCCTAGTTCTCCTATCAAGAAAGTTGATAATGGCTATGGCACGACCAACGTTACTAATGCTAACAGTTTTGGCAGCAGTAGCAATAGCTATAACACGACCTACCGCGGTAGTTTTGGCAGTAGCAGTATGTTGCCTATCAGTACCGACTCACGCAGCGTAGCAGTGATTGATTTAGAAACGGGCGAATCTATCTACGAAAAAAACGCAGATTCCTCACGTCCAATGGCAAGTATCACTAAACTGATGACAGCTATAGTTGTTTTAGATGCTGGGCTCGATATGCGTGAGGAAATTACGCTCGATCCAGAAGATTTCGTCGGTCCTAAACGCGCCAGCTCGAATCTTAAATCAGGCGATCGCATGAATCGTGCTGAGTTGTTATTAATGTCGTTGATGAAATCAGAAAACCCAGCTGCAAAAAGTTTAGCGCGTAATTATCCGGGTGGCTATAGTGCCTTTATGCGTGCGATGAATCGTAAAGCTCAAGAATTGGGCATGAGTAGTGCTTTTTTCGGTGATCCAACCGGTCTTGATAAGCGTAACGTTGCCTCATCAAATGATTTAGTGAAAATGGTACGCGCTGCGGGCAACTACGATGTGATTCGCCGTTTTACGACTACTAAAAGCTATGACTTCTTTGTTGCTAACAATTCTAGTGGTAACCGTACCTATAAAGCGAACAATACCAGCAGCCTAGTTCGCTCAGGTGACTATCCAATTGGTATCTCAAAAACTGGCTTTATCAATGAAGCAGGACGTTGTGTGGTCATGGAGACTCGCGTCAACAATCGTCCGGCCATTATCGTTATTCTAGGCGCGAACAGTTCAGCAACGCGCTGGGGTGATGCCAAAAATATCTTAAGTAGCTTAGCGACTCGCCGTACGGTCTAATTGCACAAAGCGGTGATCAATATTGACGATGCAGCCTATGTTATAAAGCATGTGCTATAAAATAAATAGAAAGGCTGTTATATGATATAACGGCCTTTTTTGTGTTTTGAGCTTAAGGATATTCATATGACTGCTTTACGAACGCTTATACCTGTGCCTAAGTTGTACTTACTTACTAACGACGACGAGTTTGATCTGCTTTATCGCAAGCTGGAGACTGCTTTAGCGACAGGATTAATAGGATTGCTACAAATCCGGCGCAAGCAAGTGTTAGCAATGCCAAACGGGCAGGCAACGTTATATAACGAAGCGGTGCAAATCGTTATGCTAGCTAGAGAGTATGGTGTTCCGGTAGTAATAAATGATGACATTACATTGGCAGTTAAGCTTGGGGTTGGCGTACATCTAGGGCAGCAAGATGGCAGTGTCAATCAAGCAAAACAGCAGTTGGCGCCCGAGCAAATTATTGGCCGTACTTGTCAGGGTGATATCGCTCTAGTAAAAGAAGCGCAAAGTGACGGTGCAAGCTATGCGGCAATGGGGGCAGTATTTACTTCCACTACCAAACCTAATGCCAAGACCATTTCTCGTCAGCAGCTTATCGATGGCTGCCAAGAAGCTGTTAATAAAAGCATGGATATGTGTGTGATTGGTGGTTTAACTGCGGAGAATATTTCACAGTTGGCAGGCTTACCAATTACTTATATTGCGATAGTGGGCGATATTATGGATTTACCTGTTGATATGATTGCTAAGCGTTGTCAGCAATGGCAGCAAGCTTTAACTGATTGGCATATTGTTTAACGAGGGTTTTTTAACGATTAAAATCTAAATCCTAATAATCGAAAAGCGCGCAAATCGATGCGCGCTTGACTGGTAAATTATAAGATAATCCTTGTCTTACAGACTACTTATTTATTCAGCATGTTCCATACATAAGGTAGCGTAAGGCACGGCTTGCAAACGTTGTTCTTGTATTTGTTTACCGCACACTTCACATTCTCCGTAAGTACCATTTTCGATATGGCTTAGCGCATTTTCAATATAAATAAGGTTTTGGTGTGCTTCTGCCGCGAGTAGCTGGCGTGTATCGTTTTGACGAATAGAAATCGCTTGATCTTCCCAGTCTTTATTAAGATCATCCTGCGGATTTTGGATATCATGCTTTATTTTAGCAATGCGGGTCTCATATTCTTCTTTAAGTTTTAATAGTGTTTGTTTGGCAGCATCTAAGTCAACGCTCATAGTAATCTCCTGATAGCTCTTTAATAAATCGTTGTTTAATGGACTGTTGTTATTCTCTACTGTTCTAGCATAAGGGCGGTAGGGGCCGAGTACCACCACAAAATGTTACTGGTTTTTTAATTCATCTTGAGCGAAATATCTCTGACGACAAACTTTTATTGCTTCAAGTTTAATGATGGCTTGGCAAATTGGTCGTTATGCTATGCCCACGCCGAAAATTTATAGCGCGTTGTCTATAGAATTTTGCTAGAAAGCTGATAGAATGCAGCGGCTATTGTTTGCGACCCAATATTTTTGATAAACGATGTCTATAAAAAAGCTAACAATGAAAACTCATCTAAGTAGACTACTATTTATAACGATCACTTAACTAAGATAAAACACCACAAACTAATGAATAGATTGAGACCCAGTATAGGAGCAGGTAATGAATTTTTTGCGTATGAGTGAGCTGGCTTTAGCTGGTAAAGTGGTATTGATTCGTGAAGACTTAAATGTGCCTATTAAAGACGGTAAGATCACCAGTGATGCGCGCCTACAAGCCAGTTTGCCTACCATTAGGATGGCGCTGGATAAAGGAGCAGCAGTAATTGTATGCTCGCATTTAGGCCGTCCAACCGAAGGTAACCCTGAGGTGCAATATTCGCTGGCGCCAGTTGCTGACTACTTAACCGAGAAGCTTGGGGTGCAATTAGCGCAGCCAGTAACTCTTAATAGTGAGTATCTTACTCAAGGCGTATCAGTAAAAGCGGGTGAGTTGGTCTTGTTGGAAAATGTTCGCTTTAATAAAGGTGAAAAAATAAACGATTCTGCGTTGGCTCAAATATATGCTGACTTATGCGATGTGTTTGTCATGGATGCTTTTGGCACCGCTCATCGCGCGCAAGCTTCAACCGAGGGCGTTACCCAAGCAATGCGTAGAGCAAATAAAAACGTTTGCGCAGGGCCTTTATTGGCCGCTGAGCTTGATGCCCTAAGTAAAGCCTTAGAGACTCCAGCGCAGCCGATGTTGGCTATTGTTGGCGGCTCAAAAGTATCTACTAAGCTTGAAGTCCTACATAGTTTGGCTGAAGTTTGTACGCAAATTATCGTTGGTGGCGGTATTGCCAATACTTTCTTAGCGGCTGAGGGTCATAGTGTCGGCGCGTCTCTGTATGAACCGGACTTAGTTGATACTGCACGTCAGATTATGAAAAAAACGGATATTTTATTGCCTGAATATGTCGTAGTTGCTGATAAAAATGACATTGACTTTGCAGACTTTATCGGCTCATTACAACAGACGGCCGCCACTGTTAAATCCGTTGACGCTATCGGCGAGCATGACATGATATTAGATATTGCGCCGCAAAGTGCCGAACTATTAGCGGAAGCCATTGCCAACGCGAAAACCATTTTATGGAATGGCCCGGTTGGCGTTTTTGAAGTGGATGCCTTTGGCGCCGGCACCCAGATTGTGGCAACAGCGGTCAAGGATAGCGACGGCTTCTCGATTGCAGGTGGCGGCGATACATTAGCAGCGATTGATAAGTATCAAGTGGCCGACGGCGTAAGTTACATGTCAACGGGCGGTGGGGCGTTCTTAGAGTTTGTAGAAGGTAAAACCTTACCAGCAGTAGCAGCCTTACAAATTGACGGCTGATAGATTCTAACGCCACTAGCTATACTGCAATATAATGTTTCAGTAACATTAGGTGTACAACTTTCGCTAGGTATCTAAGTTAGGCTATAAAACTCGTATAGCGGCTGTCACAATTGGCTTATCAATCTAAAATTCGATAATTAACAGCCATTATTAAGTTGTTCATTATTAAGTCGTTATTATTTGTTAATATAATAAAGATTGTTATTGCATGTCTTATTTGCACTCTATAAAATAGCGCCACCATGTATTTTGACATGCATTATTTACAAGAGGTTTACTATGTTAAAACGTCATTTGTTACTTGCTAGCGTGCTTGCTGGTACTTTCGCAGTCACTGCATGTAGCCAACAAACTGAAGAACAAGCGGAAGATACCGCTCAACAAGCTGAAGATACTGCTGAGTCGGCTGGTGATGATATCGCCGCCAACACTGAAGCAGCTACTACTGAAGCCGAAATTGCAGCACAAAATGCTGGCACTGAACTTGCCGATGGCGCAGAAACTGCTGGCGCTGTTGCTGCTGGTGCAGTCGTAAATACTGGTGAAGCAATTGCCGATGGTGCTAACACCGCAGTTGTAAATACAGCTGAAGTAGTCGCTGATGGCGCTAATTCTGTTGCTGATGGCGCATCTGATGTAGCAAACAATGCAGAAGAAGATGTTCCAGCAGATCAACAGTACTAATCAGTAGTACTAAGTTGTAATTTTACTGAAAAGTTAACGCCTTAAAACCTAAAAAGCCTTGGCAATTCCAAGGCTTTTTTGTGTTTGTCATCCTGTGGTTTTTACAATTTGTTCGAGGGATTAACTTAAGTAACGGATTTAAGCACCTATAGTTAATACTTAATGAAATAGATACGCTAATAATCACCTGCGGCTGTTTTGAAGTAAAGCGACTATAACAAAAAAACGTGCCAGACAAACAAATAGGCTGACAACAGCTGCGAAGGGGTGGCAAATTTTGCTATAATCACCGCGTATTGCTTTTAATAAATGATGACTATCAAAGACCATGAAGTCTTTTATTAACTTATAGCGATACCACTGTATCAAAGCAGGGATTTTTGGGTAATTTCTGCAAAAACTCATATTTAAAAACCCTGTACTTAAAACAATTTTCAAAATCCAATCAGAGAGCGTGTTATGGCCCTAATCTCCTTACGTCAACTTTTAGATCACGCCGCTGAGCACAACTACGGTGTTCCTGCTTTTAATGTGAACAACTTAGAGCAAATGCGGGCGATTATGATGGCTGCTGACGCTTGTAATTCCCCAGTAATTGTTCAAGCTAGTGCCGGCGCACGCGGCTATGCAGGATCAGCGTTTCTACGTCATTTAATTAGTGCTGCCATTGAAGAGTGGCCACATATTCCAGTGGTAATGCACCAAGATCATGGCATGTCACCTGGGGTTTGTCAGCGTTCAATTCAGCTTGGATTTTCATCAGTAATGATGGATGGCTCGCTTGGTGAAGACGGTAAAACACCCATGGATTATGATTATAATGCCAGCGTCACGCGCGAAGTGGTTAAGTTAGCCCACGCTTGCGGCGTTTCTGTAGAAGGTGAGATTGGCTGTTTGGGTAGTCTTGAGACTGGCATGGCTGGTGAAGAAGACGGTTCTGGCGCCGAAGGCGTGCTGGGTCATGAGCAACTATTGACTAGCGCTGACGAAGCAGAGCAGTTTGTGAAAGATACCAACGTTGATGCCCTAGCGATAGCTATTGGTACCAGCCATGGTGCTTATAAGTTTACCCGGCCACCAACTGGCGATATTTTATCTATTGAGCGGGTAAAAGAAATTCATGCTCGCATTCCGAATACTCATCTGGTGATGCACGGTTCTTCATCAGTACCGCAAGAGTGGCTAAAAGTCATCAACGAATACGGTGGGGATATTGGCGAAACTTATGGCGTACCGGTTGAACAAATCGTTGAAGCGATTAAGCATGGCGTACGTAAGGTCAATATTGATACCGATTTACGTTTAGCCTCAACAGGTGCTATTCGTCAGTATTTAGCGCACAATCCTAGCGACTTTGATCCTCGTAAATATTTCAAAGCTTCAATGGTTGCAATGTCTGATATTTGTAGCAATCGCTTTGAAGCCTTTGGCTCTGCGGGTCAAGCGGATAAAATCCGTCCGATCAGTCTTGAAAATATGGTCAATTTTTATTAGTAAATTAATAAAGACAAACCGCTTAACCTAACAGCAGCTCATTTTATTATTTATGATAGGTGATGATTATGATAGGACTGATTACTGGGCAGGTGCAGTATTTAATGGCACCAACCGCTTGTGTCATGACCACCTCTGGAGTAGGTTATGATATTGAGCTGCCATTGCCCTCATTTTGCCAGTTACGCGTAGATGAGCCCGCGAGGATTTGGACGCATTTGCATGTCCGTGAAGACGCGCAGCTACTGTTTGGTTTTATCGATCGTAAAGAGCGTGATGTCTTTCGGCAATTGATCAAGATCAACGGGGTCGGCGCTAAAATGGCGCTGGCCATGTTATCGGCTATGTCGGCTGCAGAGTTAAAGATGCATGTCGATCAAGAGTCAGAAACGGCGTTGATGCGTATTCCCGGTATCGGTAAAAAAACCGCTCAGCGTTTATTGATTGAGCTAAAAGACAAGCTCAAAAATATCGAAGTTGATAATAGTAATTTGGAATTTGCCACTCAGCCGCCAGTTCTCGATCTTGAAGGCAGTATCATTGCTGAGGTAGAAGGGGCGCTAATCAGCTTAGGGTACAAAGAAAAAGAAGCCCAACAAGCCATTAAAGCTGCGAAGAGTAACGGTACTGTTTTTGAAGACACGCAAGGGTTATTAAAGGCGACACTCCAGCAGCTCTCTGGCTTCTAAGGGGTGTTTTTTTAACCTTTACTGTTGTCGTCAAATGAGCCGTGCTTATATTTAAGCGACACCAGTTGTCGCTTATTTTTATGCTGTCTTTTACTTTATGTTGTTTTCGCATGACTTATCGAATTGGTTTAGTTATGCTATTACTCTCTTTTTATTATCTCTGCCCTTAATATAACGATAAAATATATGACGCAAGATCGCTTGATAAATCCCTTAGAAGGGGCAGGTGACGCGCCTGATGCTAACATTCGTCCCGCCTCACTGGCTGAGTATATCGGTCAGCCGGTCGTGTGTGAGCAGATGGAAGTCTTCATTGAAGCGGCACGTGCGCGCGATGAAGCGCTGGATCATACTCTTATCTTTGGTCCACCTGGATTAGGTAAAACCACCCTTGCCAATATTATTGCCCGTGAGATGGGCGGTAATCTACGCTCAACTTCTGGACCTGTACTAGAGCGTGCAGGAGACTTGGCGGCGATGCTAACTAACTTAGAAGCGGGCGATATACTTTTTATCGATGAAATTCATCGTTTAAGTCCGGTTATCGAAGAGATACTCTATCCAGCGATGGAAGATTTTCAGCTGGATATTATGATTGGTGAAGGGCCAGCGGCACGCTCTATTAAGCTTGATTTGCCGCCATTTACCTTAGTGGCCGCAACCACACGAGCAGGATTGTTAACCTCGCCGTTGCGTGATCGCTTCGGTATTGTCCAGCGTCTGGAGTTTTATAACATTGCGGATTTGACTACCATTGTCAGCCGCGCAGCACGTCTGATGCGCGTTCCTATGAGTGAGGATGGCGCGGTCGAAATTGCTCGCCGAGCTCGTGGTACACCAAGGATTGCCAACCGCTTGTTGCGCCGTGTACGTGATTATGCTCAAGTGCGAGGGGATGGCCGAATTAATGGTGACATAGCTGGTAGTGCCCTTGATATGCTAGCGGTCGATCGGCGTGGTTTAGATCATTTAGATCGGCGTTATATTGAGATTTTACAGGAACGCTTTGATGGCGGTCCTGCGGGAGTTGAAGCGATAGCAGCAGCTATGGCTGAAGATCGCGGAACGCTTGAAGACGTGATTGAGCCGTATTTGATTCAGCAAGGATATGTGTTACGGACAGCGCGCGGACGTGTGCTGACGCAAATGGCTATTGATCAGATGTAATTATTTTTGTCTCGAGCCTAATAAAAAACCTACTATTGAAGCTTCAATAGTAGGTTTTTTATTTTTCTAGTAGTGCTTTCCTCAGTAGAGGTAGAGAATGGCTAATCACTGAATGTTAGAAGCTTTAAGCGAAAATCCGCCAAATCACTGTCAGCATGGCCAAAATATAAAAGACAGGTGAGAGCCAACCGATAACTTGAGTGGCAATGGCAATAAACAGCCCAAATCCTGCTAGTGCTATCCAGTCACGGCGGCGATCATTGAGCATGTCAGCGCGTATCTGTTGGATTTCACGCAGTTGACTGTCTTGCCGCGAGCCTTGAGAGGCTAGACTTTGTAAGCTTTGATCAAGCAATTTTGGAATGTCAGTTGCGGACAATAAAATTTCTGGCAGCTGCGCACGTAGCTGTTGTAAATTACGCGTCGGATCCAACTGTTCTTTAATCCAACTGCTTAAAATGGGCTTAGCTAATGACCAAATATCTAAATCGGGATACAAGTCGCGTCCTAGTCCCTCAACGTGAACTAAAGTTTTAAGTAGCAGCATCAATTGCGGCGGAATACTCATATGATGGCGGCGGGCAATATCCAAAATTTGCATTAATACACCGGCAAAATCTATCTCATTAATAGATTTTTGTAGCATAGGGCCAACGGTACGGCTCATATCGCGCATTAAAGCATGTTTATCGCTATTGGGTGGTATCCAGCCTGCACGGCTAACAATATCGACCACAGCGGTAAAGTTGTTATTCATCACTGCCAGTAGCATCCGCGCTACAATCAGCTGATCGTCTTTTGATAACGTCCCCATGATGGCGCAATCAAGACCGATATAACGTGGCTCATGTCCGAGATCAATGGCTTCCATATCAGCCGTGAGCGTTGTGACCGGAGGGGTCTCTACAAACACATTACCCGGATGCATATCGGCATGAAAAAAGTTATCACGAAAGACCTGGGTAAAAAATATGGTTAAGCCTTTTTCTGCGAGGGCAGCGCGATCGTAGCCGAGTTGGTCAAAGAGTTGTACTTGTGAAATCGGAACACCCTGAATACGCTCCATCACCATGACATTTTTGGACGCGTCATAGACTTCGGGCACATACATTAGTGCTGAACCTAAAAAGTTATTGCGCATCTGAGTGGTGTTTTCTGCCTCAAGGTTCAAATCTAATTCATTGAGCATCACTTGCCGATAGTCTTCGACAATATCGATAATATGTACCGCGCGTGCCGCTTCTACTCGTGCGGATACCCAGTCGGCTAACTCGCGCAGCAACTCAAAGTCTGCAATGATAGTAGTGCGAATATCAGGGCGAACCACTTTTACCACTACTTCACGACCATCATTTAGAGCAGCGGTATGTACTTGAGCAATAGAGGCAGCCGCTAAAGGCTTAATATCGAAACGTGCAAATAAAGTCTCAATAGACTGGCCGAGACCATGTTTGGGGTCTTGAATTTGAGTGATAGCAATATCAACGTCGAACGGCTTAACTTTATCTTGTAGCTGAATCAACTGTTCGATGATTTCAGGGGGTACTAAGTCACGACGCGTAGAGAGCAGTTGGCCGAGCTTTAAGAATAATGTACCCATGTCTTCTAATGCGTATTTAATAGCATTTGGCTGATGTTTTTTACCCCAAGCCGCTGGATGTAGACGAATTAGACGCACAAGAGGTTGTAGCTGCGGCGCGTCCTCAACAGAAAAGTGGGTATCAATGCGGTAGCTTGCGGCAATACGCCAAAGCTCAAGTAGACGGGCGCGATGAGATAATAGCATAGGCAGTAAATACTCTAATATAGTGTTTCTAAGCTGAATAGTGACGCCAAAATATTTATGCTAAACAGCCACTATAGATAAATACGCGAATAAAACGGTTTGTTATGGCTATTGTTGTTGCGTTAAGCGCGCCTGTTCTGCCTTAATGGCCGCCAGTCTTGCCTCTTCGCGCTCAACGTCAGCCCGCAGTTGTAATATTTGCTGCTTTAGATCATCGGCTTGCGCTTTTTCAGTAGGGTCGGGGACGCTATTACCTGATACGTCATTTGCCCAGTCACTCATATCGTCAAAGGCACGCTTGGCGCTATGGCGAAAGCTCCCTTTGAGTTGGGAGATAAGCAGTTGTAGCTGGCTGGCCATCGGTTTACCAATCAAAGGCTCAAGCTGTCCGGCAACATCAGGATCAAAGCCTGCTACCAACTGTTTGAGCTGCATCAGTACTTTATAATCACCCGCAATTGGTAAATTGCCTTCGGCACCGCGCATTAGGTTCAATAATTGCGCAGGATTATCAACTGAAATAGTGCAGTCTGGACTGCTATGACCAATACGTGAAATATCGAGATTGGCTTGTTGATTTTCATCATCACGTTGACCTCGTTTCTCAAATACACTGTCGGTGGTCACTGGCTCAAAACGCAGACGCTCTTGATTGAATAAAATATCCAAATGAATCTCAGGCATGATCATATTGAGACGTAACACTTTACCAGCAAGAGGCGTAAGACCCGCTTGAGTGATCTCATCACTTGCAATGGCAATATTAATCAGCTTTTCGGCACCGGCCAAAAGTAATACAGTCAGCATAAGACTCTCGCATATTATTTAAGCACGTGGAAATGGGGCAAACATTCAATCAGGGTCTGTTTTTATAACCGATATTCTTTATGAGCGCTATTAGCTTTTATTTTAGCATTACGCTTTAAAGCCACGATGTACCGCAACGATTCCGGCAGTTAGGTTGTGATAATCACAGTTCTCAAAGCCAGCTTGCTCCATCATCTGCTTTAAAGTCTGCTGATCAGGATGCATGCGAATAGACTCGGCCAAATATTTATAGCTTTCTGAATCGTTGGCCACCAGTTTACCCATCATCGGCAGCGCAGTAAAAGAGTATAAGTCATAGGCTTTTGATAACGGCTCAAAGACAGGTTTTGAGAACTCCAATATCAATAAGCGACCACCTGGTTTAAGCACGCGATACATAGCGCGCAATGCAGCTTCTTTATCAGTAACATTACGCAGACCAAAGCTGATAGTCAACAAGTCAAAGCTATTATCATCGAATGGCGCCAGCGTTTCTGCATTGGCCAATACGAAATCGACATTGTTACAACCTGCATTAATCAAGCGCTCACGGCCCACTTCTAACATTGCAGCATTGATATCAGATAGCACCACTTTACCGCTGCGACCTACTTCACGGCTAAACACTTTCGCTAAATCACCTGTACCGCCAGCAATATCAAGCACATGCTGGCCGGCACGAACGCCCGATAAGCTGATGGCATAGCGCTTCCATAAGCGATGGACACCAAAAGACATTAAGTCATTCATAATGTCGTATTTTTTCGCCACTGAGGTAAAGACGTCAGCTACGCGGGCTTGTTTTTCTGATTTATTAACAGTCTTATAACCAAAGTGGGTCTCTTCTGCGCCATCAGTATCAGATGTATGCGGATTATTGATATCATCACGTTGATTAAAAGCAGCTTGTTTTGCAGCTTGTGTCTGAGTGTCGCTTGAGTTGGTGTTGGTGCTTTTATTAGCACTACTATTTAGCATGGTTGTTTGTTGACCTTGTGGTGTTCCTGTTGGTAGGTCTTGGACCTGAGTAAAATCAGCATTACTGTCGTTTTCTGTCGCAGCTTTAATCACAGGGCTTTGGCGTGCTTGCGCTTTGGCACTGATATCTTGACTATGGGCTATGCTGTCTTTGACCAACTTATCTTGGATATGACCGTGTGAAGTAGGCTTAGGGTCAGGATGAGCGCCGCTTTTATCTAAATTGTCACCTAGATTGTTACTCAGATTATTATTTGAAGTATCGGTCATGAAATAGTCCTGTTACTTGTTTTTATGGGTATGTTCAGTCGTCAAAGTCAGCTTTTTTGCTAGTGTTATTGAGTAATAGTGATTGGGCTATGATACACCAAACGCGGTTATCTTGCCGTCATTACCCGATGCGTGTACTTGATCAATAATCATCAATTCGCGCTCGCAAAAGGGATCAATAAAGCTGCTGACACTTTTAAGTGGTTTCATGGCAATGAAGCCGGCATCAATGAAGTCGTATAGCGGCTGATAGTTATGTCGATAGGCGGTGCCTTTAGCAAGAGCGAAAGCTCTTTTTAGCACAAACGAATTAAGATACTTATCAGTACGATAACAGACATCCTTGAGGTTATTGATTTGGGTGCGGCGCGCGTCATCTTCATCGACAGCGCGGTAGGCAGCAAGCATGTTGTCTTCATTAACTGGCAGGTCTTTATCAACCAACCATTCAGCCAAATGCAAATCCAACTCAATCGCTAAAATAGAAGCCTGAATAGCCATACTGCCTGTTTCTAATGCCGATTCCTTGGCGAGACGCTCAAGCTTTTTTGCCTTAGGTAGGATACGTGCTAGCTGTTCGGCCAACTTCTTGAACTCATCACCCCCATATAATTGGGTGAGAAAATATTTTGCCATAGGTTGATTTTTTGGCTGCTCAAATAGCGCACTATGGCTACGTTGAATACGCGCCCGTTGCCATGCTTGCACGGCATTAAGCTTGGTATCAAGCTCTGCATCTTGGTGGCAAAGCAGCGCCCAATAACGCGTCAAATGGTGTTGTAGATCTGATAAAGCAGACATGGCTTGGAATCCTATATAATTAAATATCAACCGCTATCCAAAGACACAGTATTACATATCTTAGTTAAGCGCTTTAAGTAGAGCTAGCTCAGTAGTGAAGGGATGAAAGTTAATAAGTAGCTGTATATCAGCGCATATATCAGCAGATAATACGCTACCTTAAAAGAAAGTAAAGCAGAATACAAATATCAAACTGTTACATAGTAGCGTTATCTACGAGTTAAATGGGCGCTATTATTATTAAGCCAACATTAAGTCAATATAATAATTAATGAATATATTACATAAAAATAAGATGAGTCTAAATATGTCTAAGAATAATCAAGATAAACCTTCGTCTAAAAGGCAGCAGCTGCCGCAAGCGGTGAGCGACCAGTTTAACCGAGAAGTGGTTGATCAGCGCTTAACGCCTAACCCTTTAAGTCAGTTCGCAATGGACCAAGATGCGCTTAGGTTAGCGTTGGTGACCGCACAATTCGCCTTGAAAGCAACGCGACAACAGTCTCCGCCCACCAGCAACAAGCCTACTGGGCTGCTGGTGTTGGTTAATGGTATGGAGCAGGCAGGTAAAGGTACGGCAGTCAAGCAGTTGCGGCAGTGGGTCGACCCGCGATTATTAAAAGTTGAAGCGACTATCGGTTATCCACCGTTAGCTTATCAACCAATCTGGCAGGCGCATACCAAAGCAATGCCGCGTCATGGCGATGTGATGGTGTATTTTGGTAATTGGTATGCTGATTTGTTATATAACGTCATGCGTATGGCAACGGATAGTGAAGATGAAAATGGCAATAAAGAGTCCAATAAAAAGTCTAAAAATAAATCGTCAGATGAATCGCAAGCGCTACCTGTTGCTAAGTGGCAAGTTTATTTAAAACAGCAATTAATTGAGCTACAAGCATTTGAGCGTGACCTAGAGGCCAACCAAACTAAGCTGCTAAAATGCTGGTTTCATGTTGATGCCGAGACCTTACAACAGCGGTTAAATGATGAGAAAGCAGATCCGCAATTTTTGTATCAGGTTGACTGGAATAAAGCTGAGGTTATAGCGCAATTCAATCACGTCGCTACCACACTACTACAACAACAAGATGACTGGGTCATTATCGATGGTTGTGACAAATCACAAGCAGCAACCAGCTTTTGCCATGAAGTGCTACAGGCGATGCAAGACGCGCTAGCAAGTAGTAAAGTACCCCTATCTGACACCTTTAAAGATGTTGACAATAAACCTTTAGACGATAAGCAGAAAAATGTACAAAATTCTGTAGAATTTGAGCCTGTAAAGATACCCAAGATACTGAAAGATATTGATGATCCTGATATGGATAAGTCAGACTATCATGAACAACTGGATGCCAAGCAAGCCAAACTTGCTGAGTTGCTACGTGATCGTGATGGTCGCCATGTGGTCTTTGCATTTGAAGGTATGGACGCGGCAGGCAAAGGCGGAGCCATTAAAAGGCTAGTTGCGCCTCTAGATCCACGGGAATATCAGGTTTATAATATTGGCGCGCCAATGCTTTATGAGCTACAGCATCCATATTTGTGGCGCTTCTGGACACGACTGCCCAACGAGCAAACTGACCGCATTAGCCGAATCGCTATCTTTGATCGTACTTGGTATGGCAGGGTTTTGGTTGAGCGAATTGAGCAGTTTGCTGATGATGTCGAGTGGCAGCGTGCTTATGACGAGATCAATCGCTTTGAGGCGGATTTGGTAGCGGCAGGAACCCTAGTGATTAAGTATTGGCTGGCTATTGATAAAGAAGAGCAGTTAGATCGCTTTGAAGATCGCAGTGAGACCCCGCACAAAAAATTTAAATTAACGGATGATGATTGGCGCAACCGTGATAAGTGGTCAGACTATGTGCAATCTGCTGCTGATATGCTGGCGCGTACCGATACGGAAACGACTCCGTGGTGTGTGATTGCGACCAATGATAAGCGCAGCGCGCGTTTAGAGGTTTTAGATCATGCCATCAAGCAACTATCGAAATTTTCTGAGAGTTAAAACTAACCGTGAAAATCCTAACTGTTAAAAATAGAATCTCTAAATATCAATAATTTATACGATTGTCTTTGACAATTCACTGCGAATACTCATAATAGGGCGGATAACAAGCAGGAGCGTTATTCTCGTATAAAGTCTAACCGACTGGGCATTATTAGAGTGATATTAGAGCCATACATTTACGGTTACAAATTTCGCAGTATCATCATGCATTATGCTCATTTATTTAATATAATAGGCGCGTGATGGCAGACGCGAACGGAGTTTACTGTTGGTTGTCATAAATGCTCACAGATATAATGGAATGCTTAAGCCGCAAGATGATTAAATCAACGAATTTAGTCATTTTACTTGCGGCTTAATAATATTTTGTCTTCTGTACGAGGTGGAATAGATGCAGATTATAAATCTTGTCAACACCTCTCAAGCAAACGTTTAATCAGCGTTAATACCATATCCAAAAACCAGTCTCGTATTCGGAACTGTAGTTTATTATCATATTTTAAAGCCATAATTTAAGATTATTATTTAAAAATAGCACTTGAAAAAATAGTTCAACACTGTCGTTCCATGTTTTATTTTAAGAAAAATCATGCGGCCATTTTTGATGCTGTGTCAAATGATTGACACAGCATCAAAAATGGCCGCGTTATCAATCGCATAATTCTTCAATAAGCTTACGCAGGGCGTATTAACCTATGGGTATTAGCAGCAGTTCTACAGAGCCGACCAAACAAGTTGGCACTATGAGAATGAATCTATTTTTTGCCATTTTACTGATTGCAATGACCGGCTATTTTTTATGGTGGGGACTTGATTACACCATGCATCAACAGACGATGCTATTTGTGTTGGCCACCGCGTTTGGTATTTTCATGGCATTCAACATTGGTGGTAATGATGTCGCCAATTCGTTTGGTACCTCAGTAGGTGCCGGTACTTTGACCATTCCGCAAGCGTTAGGAGTGGCGGCGATATTTGAAGTATCAGGGGCTGTGCTTGCTGGCGGTGCAGTTACCGATACCATTCGCAAAGGCATCGTTGATTTAGACGGCTTAGCCGTGTCGCCCAATCAATTTATCTATGTCATGCTCTCCGCATTGATTGCAGCTGCATTTTGGCTATTATTTGCCACTCGTAGGGGCTTACCTGTCTCAACTACGCATTCCATTATTGGTGGTGTGATCGGCAGCTCGATTGTCCTTGGTTTTGATTTGGGCGGCACTGAGACAGCGCTGTCAACAGTCAATTGGACGACGGTAGGACAAATCGCTATATCGTGGGTACTGTCGCCACTATTAGGCGGTGTACTGGCCTATTTGCTATATGGTCAAATCAAAAAGAATATCATTGATTATAACGATAAGACTGAAGCCCATATTGCTGAGCTAAAAACAGATAAGAAAAACTTAAAGAAAGATCATAAAGAATTCTTCGATGGGTTGTCAGAGTCACTACAATTGTCATACACCTCAGCGATGCTGCGTGATCAAGACATCTATAAAGATGACGACTGTACGCTTGAGGATCTAGAGACTGACTATTACCAAAACCTTTATAAGATTGAGCATGAGCGTAATGGTTTAGATACCCTAAAAGCACTCAAAAAATGGGTACCTATTATCGCTGCGATGGGCGGGGTAGTGATGACCGCGTTAGTCGTCTTTAAAGGGCTCAAGAACGTCAATAGTAACATCACAACCCTGCACGGCTTTTTGTTTATGGGTATGGTAGGGGCATTGATTTGGCTCGCCACTTTCATTTACACTAAAAGCATTCGTGGTAAGCACAAAGAAGACCTCACTAAAGCCACGTTTATTATGTTCAGCTGGATGCAAGTATTTACCGCATCGGCGTTTGCGTTCAGTCATGGTTCGAACGATATCGCCAACGCGGTTGGCCCTTTTGCCGCGATTATGGATGTTATCCGTACCAATACTATGGCCACACAAGCTGCGGTACCAACACCAGTAATGTTAACCTTTGGTGTGGCGCTTGTCGTCGGTCTTTGGTTCATTGGTAAAGAGGTCATTCAGACGGTCGGTACTAATTTGGCCAAGATGCACCCCGCATCTGGTTTTTCAGCCGAGCTGGCAGCGGCTGCCGTGGTGATGGGCGCATCTACTATGGGCCTACCGGTATCAAGCACCCATACACTAGTTGGTGCCGTTTTAGGCATTGGTATCGTTAATAGAGATACCAATTGGGCATTAATGAAGCCTATTGGACTGGCATGGATAATCACCTTGCCTGTCGCAGCCTCGCTGTCAGCGATTAGTTATATGATATTAAAACAAGTTTTTTAAATGATCTCTTAAATCTTCAAAAGTGCATTGATTCGATTTTGAATGTCTCAAACCTTAACGATAACGCATCGCGTCCTAGAAACAAGAAGAACGCTTATCGGCCTCATGCTGATAAGCGTTCTTTTGTGTTTAGAGTTAAGGTTTAATCGGTACCAAACTGTTGGCGTTTCTTCGCAAAGAAGCGATCCAAGCGATCCATCGCATCTTCTAATTCATGAAGATTGGGTAAGAACACCACACGAAAGTGATCGGGCGCATCCCAGTTAAAGCCTGTACCTTGTACCATGAGTACTTTTTCTTCAAGTAACAACTCCATCATAAACTGCATGTCGTCTTTGACGGGATAAACGGCAGGATCCATCTTTGGAAAGCAATAAAACGCGCCTTGGGGCATAGTACAAGAAATACCTGGAATCGCATTTAGACGAGAGATAGCCAATTCACGCTGCTTATAGAGACGGCCTTTCTCCGAGGTCAGATCTCGCATACTTTGATAGCCACCCATCGCTGTTTGGATTGCATATTGTCCGAGCACGTTGGAGCATAGGCGCATGGAAGCAAGCATATCTAAGCCTTCAATAAAGTCCGTAGCGTGCTGTTTTTTGCCCGACACCATCATCCAGCCCGCGCGGAATCCAGCGATACGATGTGATTTTGATAGTCCATTGTATGATAGGACGAGTACCTCGTCAGTCAAAGTGCTCATTGGCGTATGAACCGCATTATCATAAAGGACGCGATCATAAATCTCATCAGCCATGATGATTAAATCATGTTCTATAGCCACTTCGATAATTTGTTTAAGAAGGTCGTCTGAGTAGAGAGCGCCCGTGGGGTTATTGGGATTAATGACCACAATACCTTTAGTTTTACTGGTAATTTTTGATTTGATATCCTCAATATCAGGATGCCAATTGTCCTCTTCATTACAGCGATAATGTACCGCTGTACCCCCAGCTAGGTTGGCTGCTGCTGTCCATAGCGGATAATCTGGCATGGGAATCAATATCTCATCACCGTCATTCATAAGTGCTTGCATAGTCATGACAATCAGCTCAGAAACGCCGTTACCCAAATACACGTCACGTACGTCGACCGCAGACAGTAACCCTTTTGCTTGATAATATTGCAATACTGCTTTACGCGCTGCAAAGATTCCTTGCGAGTCTGAGTAACCAGTGGCCTCAGGCAAGTTCATAGCCACATCACGGAGAATCTCATGCGGTGCCTCAAGGCCAAAAGGAGCTGGGTTGCCCACATTGAGCTTTAAGATTTTCTGACCTTCCGCTTCCATTTTATTGGCAGTTTGTAGTAACGGACCACGAATGTCATAGCAGACATTTTGTAATTTATCGGATTTTTTCAATGCACTCATAGAGTTACCATCCATAGTATTATTTTGTGAGTCTGTACGGGTACTAGTTGTGGTTGTTGACTTATTGGCTGGTGGTTTAGTTTGACTGTTATTAGCATTAGCAGGTTTTGCATCTGTTGATTCAGCACCAGTGACGTTTTTGCTTAGGACGTTGCTTTGTTGGGCATTCAGATTAGTATCAGCGACAATGTCAGTATGATGGTCGCCGCGTAACAGATAGCCTTCGCTACAACCTAAGATTCTCGCCAGAGTAGGGAGCTTTGAGGAGACGATACCATTAGTGCCACGTTCCCAATTAGAGATAGCACCGCGGCTGACCTTTGCACCAGCTTCTGTCATTGCTTGGGCCAATTTCTCAGCAGTCAGTCCCTTATCGCGACGTAGCTTTACTAAGCGTTCAGCTTGTTTCTGTTTGCTTTGATCCTTATCCATAATTATCGAAGCCCTTTATTTCAATAAGTTAGTATCTAATAAATATAGTGTTGAATAGTTGAATCAATGAGTTACCTAATGCAAGATATTATTGCATTTTTAGCTTGAATGCAAGTATTTCATAGAAAGTATTTTGCAAGTTATTCTTGCATTTTATTAGTGTTAACTGGCTTTAATACCAACCTAATTAACTTCTCAAGGCTTCTTAGAGTCTAGATATCTAAAGTCGAAGCTCTAGGTTGAGGCTATTATTAGAATCAGCCCTACCGAGTTAACCAATCCCATAAGTTAAGCAATCGCACAAATAGTATGAAACGTTATTCTTAGATTTAGCTATACCTAAATGTCAACTTATAGGTGGTCTTCAGAAACTGTTAAGCCCTCAAACATGGGCTAGCTAACCACGTGTAGGTTTGGTAAAAATCAGCGTCTATTCATTGCATAGTTAGAGGCAATTGCTATATCTTACTTCTCTATCATACTGTATGACGATATCAATAAATGCGGGTATTGGGTCTTGAATATTGACTTATAACCAACAGATAAAGCGCATCGCTGTCATAAATTATTAACGATAAATTCGTAAACGGATAGCGGTATGACTGTCATAGCAGATTAGATAATAAACAACTAAACAACTAAACAAGGATTACTCATGCAAGACAATCAACTTAACAAAGAAGAGATCGCTCAACTTACCGAAGCTGACTGGAAGCAGCGCCTTAGCGCCGATGAATATCATGTGATGCGTGAGAAGGGCACAGAGCGTCCATACACTGGCGTTTATAACGATACTGAAGATAAAGGTGTATACCGTTGCAAAGGCTGCGGCGCGAACTTATTTGATGCTGATAGCAAGTTTGATGCCGGTTGCGGCTGGCCTAGTTTTGACCAAGGCGTAGACAAGAGCGCTATTGATGAACATGTCGATGACTCTTTGGGTATGCGCCGTACTGAGGTGACCTGTAGCAATTGTGGTGCGCATTTAGGTCACGTCTTTCCTGACGGCCCACGTGAGACCACTGGCATGCGCTATTGTATCAACTCAGTGTCTATTGATTTAGATAAAGCTGAGAAGTAGTTGGTAGAAATAAAAAGCAGACAGCTAACAGGGATTAATGGGTTTCTGTTATTGTGAACATTGAGAACGTAGTAGGGGGACCCATGAGGTTCCCTTGCTAATTTTCCACACTAATTGAACATTGGCTTTAATACCGTTCAAACAAGCTGCACCAGTTAAATCAGCTTTCAAAACAATTCATTAAACTATTAAGATAATAGGTGGTGTTTCAAAAAGTATGCTGGCATTAGACATAACCATAATTGATATAAAAGAACAGCATATTGAACGTTTTAAAGTGATTGTCGAGTTTCTTAGAAAAAGCACAAGTCTTTCTAACTGCTCGC